>JABMDL010000037.1 GCA_015903945.1 Nitrospira sp.
TCAAATCCGTTCGGCATGAACGGCGTCCAGTTGTCGGCGTTGACGGCGGGAGTTCCGACGGCGATGAAAAACAGAATGACGGCCAGTTTGAGGACGACGATCAGCCCGGCCGCACGCGCGCTTTCTTTAATGCCGATCACCAGGATGACCGTGATCAGCAGAACGATAATCGCCGCGGGAAAATTGGCGATGCTTCCCTCCGGCCCTCCTGCCCAGTGCGGTGGATTCGTGGCCCAATAGGGCAGTTCCACGCCCGCGAGCTTGAGCAATTTGTTGAAGTAGCCGGACCAGCCGATCGCGACGGCCACGCAGGCCACGCCGTATTCCAAGATCAAATTCCATCCGGTCAGCCAAGCGAGGAACTCGCCCAGTGTTGCGTATGAAAAGGTATAGGCCGAACCGGCCACCGGAATCATCGCCGCGAATTCCGCATAGCAGAGAGCGGCTAATGCGCAGGTGAGCCCCGACAGCACAAATGAGAGGACGATGCCTGGCCCGGCCCCCGGCCGGTGCTCATCACCCACGATGGCGGTACCGATCAGCACGAAAATACCGGTCCCGATGATCGCGCCGATCCCCAGCGCCGTCAGATCCCACACTGTGAGTGTTTTCTTGAGGCGATGTGCCGGGTGGTCCGCGTCGGCCAGAATCTGGCTGATGGATTTTGTTCGAAAGAGGCGATTGATCACGGACTTCCCTGAGTCGAGCGCGGTGAGATCACCGGGCTAAGGTACGATTCGAAGTCAAGTATAGCAGGTGGATCGGAATGGGTACGGCGGTATCGAGCGTGCGCTGGACAACAGCCACCGGCGTCGATCATGCGCGGGTCCGCCGTGCGGCGCGCAGCAAGGCTTCGAACAGCCGCCGGTGAGCCGCGTGGTGTTCAAAGAGGAATTCCGGGTGCCATTGAATCGCCAGAAGAAATCGGTGGGTGGGTGATTCGATGGCTTCAACGATCCCGTCCGGCGCGACGGCGCTGGCGACTAACGACGGCGCAACGGTCTTCACAGACTGATGATGAGAACTGTTCACCATCAGCGTCGCCCGGTCCACAATCTTCCGGAGCAGGCTCTTCGGCGCGACTGACACGGAATGCGAGACCTGCACCGCTTTCGTTGGTTGGCGGTGGTTTAAGGCCTGCTGAACCTGAGACGGAATATCCTGAAACAGACTGCCACCGCATGCGACGTTGACCGTCTGCATGCCTCCGCAAATCCCCAAGAGCGGGAGATCGCGGGTTCTGGCCTGGCGGACCAGTTCCAGCTCAAAGTCGGACCGGCGCTCACTCACGAGGGGGAATTTGTAGCGTTGCCGTTCTCCGTACAAACGAGGAGGGAGATCCGGTCCGCTGCCGGTCAGGAGCAGTCCGTCCACGCCGTCGAGGAGCCGCCGTCTAGCGGCCGGCGCGGACACGAGTGGAAGGATCAGGGGGATACCACCGAGTTCTTCGATAGCCCGGATGTAGCGGGCCCGCAGGAAATAGGTCGGCTCCCGTCCCCCCATGTCTTGCCTGTCACCGGCATTGAAGTCCGGCGTCACGCCAATGACAGGGTTCATATCACTGGACTGGTTGGGACCCTGATTGGTCCATGGTCGCGGGTGCGGAGGTGCTTTCTTCAGAATCGGCGGCGACCCCGATAAACCGCACTGGGCGTTCGCCCGTGAGGTGTTCTGGTGAGATGAAATAGGTTCCGTACATACTGGGGACCCAAATACTCTTCGCAGTTTGTTCGCTGCCTCCAGAAAGCAGGTAGGCGAGGCCGCCTACGATTCCCCCGCCGAGAGCATAGACGCTCTTAAACGGGAAATAGACAATGGTGGCGGCGACAGACGCCACTTGCATGCCTACACCGGAAGGTGTCCCTTGTTGCCGATCGGTGGACGACGACTGGCTCCATGCCGGAGACGCCACCATCGAGCAAAACGTCATCACCATGATGAACGCCACGGTCGAGAGCCCATGTGAGAGTCCTTGTTGCTTCATGATCCGGCGTCTCCTTCCTCTTCAACGCCACAATCCAGATGATGGATTGTGGCTGTGTGATGTCAGTCGGTTGATATAACAAATCTGCAACGAATGCAAGCCCTCTGCCGTCCATTGATACTAGAACGATGCAGGCGATTGGCGGTCACTGACGAGATCCAGTTCTGTCAGGACGTAGGTGACCACATACGCTGCGCGGACGGCGACGGACTGGCTCAGCTCCGGCACCAGATCAGCGGCTGGAATGCGCTGATTCTCTTGTGCGAGGCCGGCTGCTAAACAGAGATCCAGTTTGCACCACGTCACGGCCTGGGCAAAGAGATCGTCCGCACGCGCGGAATACGCCCCACGTTCTTCCGTTCCGAGCGGGCTCAAGGCCTCTGCGATTCGATCGGTGAGGCGAATCTCCCGGCGTAGCTGCGCCAAGTGCGCGTGGGCGATCTCTACGGAAACTTGGACGCCCGCTTTCCAGCTCCGTTTCTTCACATTGAACACACAGGCCAGAACACCCGGTTCCCCCTCCACCGGTTCCGGACCGAAGAACAAGGTGACACGGTACGACGGCAGTTCCGGAGCCCGTTCAGACGTCATGGCGAGTCATTGTATCATGATGGGCTCCCGGTTTGATTGACGCTCCCCTCGCCCGACGATAAGATGCGCGGACAATGAACACCCTGGGACATCACGTGCGGGTTGCGGAGATCCAGGCGGCGCTCCGAGAGGCAACCGGACTCGATGGCTGGCTGTTCTACGATTTTCGGGGCAGCGATCCCCTGGCCTATCGGGTGCTGCTGCTCGATCCTTCGCGGCATGTTACGCGGCGTTGGTACTATTGGATTCCTGCCACGGGAGAGCCGGTCAAACTGGTGCACCGAATCGAACCGCACGTCCTGGACGAATTGCCGGGCCAGGCGCAGCCATATGTCGCGTGGGAGCAGCAACGAGCACTCCTCGCGTCGCTGCTGCGAGGACGCCGGCGAATCGCCATGCAGTATTCCCCCCTCAACGCCGTCCCCTATGTGTCCCGGGTCGATGCCGGCACGGTCGATTTGATCCGCAGCTTTGGTCTCGAAGTCGTGACGTCCGCCGATCTCGTGCAGCGGTTTGAAGCGGTCTGGACTGACGAACAGCTGGAATCTCACCGATACGCTGTCGTGGCGCTCCGCAGAATCGTAGATGAAGCGTTTGCACATGTTGCATCGGCGATTGCCAAGGGACGTGAGTTGACCGAGTATGGCCTGCAGCGGTTTATTCTCTCGCGCATTCACGAGGCCGGGATGACGACGTGCAGCGCTCCCATCGCGGCGGTCGATGCCCACAGTGCCGATCCTCATTATGGGCCGGCCGAGTCCGGTTCGGCACCGATTACTCGTGAGAACCTCCTATTGATCGATCTCTGGGCGAAACGGACGGCGCCCGGCTCCGTGTACGGCGATATTACCTGGACAGGCTATACAGGCGCGCAAGTGCCTGCAAAACAGAGCATGATTTTCGACCAGGTCCGTCGAGGGCGTGATGCGGCCCTGGCCTTCGTCCGAAAACGGGTGGCGTCGGGGCAATTTCCCTTTGGCTGGGAAGTCGACGATGTCTGCCGCACGGTGATTCAGGATGCCGGGTTCGGCGACTTCTTCCTGCATCGGACCGGCCATTCCATCGGTGAAGAAGTGCATGGCAATGGAGCCAACATCGACAATTTGGAGACCCAGGACGGACGCCGGCTCATGCCACGAACCTGTTTCTCGATTGAACCGGGTATCTATCTTCCCGGGGAATTCGGCATCCGAAGCGAGTTGGACGTCTACGTGTCCGATCGGGAGGTATTGGTATACGGCGGACCGCTCCAAACCGAAGTCATCCCTATTCTCTGATCGCGGCACATCTCAAGGCCTTCCGATCAGCCCTTTCTTGACACGTTGTCAAAGCGGCGGCTAGATTCACGTGATCCATTCAGCCGCAGGTGTTCTGGAACGATCTTCGGGCGAGCGGAGTCACGATGTTCGGCACCCTGGGATTTTCTGAGCTCATTCTTATCCTCGCCATCATCCTGATCATTTTCGGCGCCGGTCGTTTGCCACAAGTTGGGGAAGGTGTCGGCAGGGCGCTGAGAAGCTTCAAGAAAGAGGTCCACGACGTCCCTCCGGCCTCGACACAAGATCAACAGATTACCGAGTCCCAATCAGTTCAGGCTCAGCCGACCGCTGTCGTCACGACTCAGGCACCGGGGGCCGGCCCGATATCCGCGAGTGCCAAGCCCAACGCTCCCTATGTTCCTGGTCCTGAAATGACGCCCGGTACAACCGCTTCGTTGCTCTATGGTGGGGGGCCTCAATCCGCCCAAGCGGCGGCTGGTTCCAATCGGGACGCGCAGGTCGCTGCGACGGTTTCGACCCACCCTGTGGTGTCAATGGAAGAGCGTGCGGCAGCTCCCACTCCAATGGCCCGGGGCCAGTACCCGCCGTTGCCGCCGGGAGCTCGGCAAAAGCCGACGGCAAAACGCCCATCGGCCATTGTGAATAAAGACGCGGTAGCCAGGGTGCAGGCACAACAGGCTGCCATGAAAGCCAAAGCGGCGCAGGCTGCGCCGGGCATGTCTCCAGAAGATATGCAGAGTCTCGGAGAGGGCATGGGCGATATGTTGCGGACGTTCCGGCAAGCTGTGGCTGATGTTCGTGACACGGTCGATCCGCAGATGCGAACGATCCAGGCTGAAATGGATGCGGCGCAAAAGGAAATCCAACAGTCTCTTGATGCTGCCACGGAACGGTCAGCTGACCAGGTAGATCCTCAGAAGTCCGCGTGATGGCACGACCTCAATCTTGAGGCGGTGCGTGGGGGAGAGACGCAAGAAGGTCAGGAAATGGTCCGGCTTCGGTTCAGTGCCTCGACTAAATTCACCAGGAGATCTTGCGTCTTCTTGTCGATATCCACAAACTGAACACCCATGCCAGGGAATAGGAGATACCGCTCCGGTCTGCTGCGAACCCAGGCGACCTTGGCTTTGGCCCTCAGTGGTTCATAGGGTCGATCAGGGAGCGAAAATTCGAGGGACAATTCTGTTCCTTGCTTCAGCGGGGAACTGCTCTCGATAAAGAATCCTCCCCCGCCGATCCCCCCGGTGAGGCCGTCGAAGGCGGTTCCATCAGGTGCCGTACAATGCACTTTGACCGCCAGCGGGGCGCGAGGGTGTGCACGGCAATGGGCGTATCTGTCCTGACTCTCCCCGTCGAGCACCTGTTCGATCACCGTTCCCCAAGGCACGTCGCCGAGCAATTGACCGGACGCATCGAGCACCTCGATCGTTTCGCGGTCAGGATCGATGATCAGGGTCTTGCCTTGGTGGGCGGCTGTAGAGGTGACGGGAAATTTCATGTCTGCGGTTCAGTGTGCACTGCCGAATGACGAGAAACTACGCGGCCTTGTTCTGATCTGGCGCCGATTTGACCAACGCGAGAATCCGGTCGCGGATCTCCGGCGCCACCTCTGTAAATCGAACGCCCATTCCGGGATTGAACGTGTAGTGGTCGGCTTTCGGACAGGCCCATGCCACCACTCCCTTGGCCTGAAGCCATTCTCCTGGGTTTTCCGGCAGCGAGAACTCCATGGAGAGTTTGGTGCCGATCGGCAGCGGAGACTGGCTCTCGATGAACAATCCGCCGCCTCCGATCCCGCCGGCTCGCCCTTCGAATCGTTGCCCTTCCGGCATGTTGTAGCGCACCCGAAACGTAAGCGGGATGCGCGGCTCTGCCCGGACTTCCTTTTGAACGGGCAGTTTACGATACGCCATGATCTGATCGATCACGAAGTCCCATGACAAACTGCCGATCGGTTCTCCGTTGATTCCCAGGAGCGTGACAACCTCATGAGCTGGGTCCAGCTCAAGCGCTTTGCCTCGATGACGGAGACTGGATGCCACAGGGTATTTCACAGGTCCTCCCTTTGCCCTCAGCGGAGTTGCACGTGGCAAGTATAGCGCAGTGTTTCCAGTTGTCGAGCAAAGCCGAGAGTCTTGCATGAGTGAAGCGGAGTCTGACGCGGGAACCGGCTGGACGGAAGAGAGACACGCTGGAAGGATCCAAAACGGCGGGCTGCCCGGATGAAGCAGCCCGCCAGTTCACGTTATATTACGCGCTCTTAGCTTCCATGTCTTGTTCGAAAATGCGAATCGGCGGGTTTTTCCCCATGATGGCGTCCTCAGTGATCACCACCTCTTTGATCTGCTTCTGTGACGGGGCATCGTACATCACGTCCAGCATGACTTCTTCCAAGATCGCCCGAAGTCCACGCGCCCCGGTCTTCTGCGCGTAGGCCTTTCGCGCCACGGCTCCCAACGCGCCTTCAGTGAATCTCAGTTTCACCTTTTCGAATGACAGCAGCTTTTCATATTGCTTTGAGAGGGCGTTACGCGGTTCGGTCAGGATACGGATCAGCGCCCGTTCATCCAATTCCTCCAACGTGGCCACAACCGGCAATCTCCCGACGAATTCAGGAATCAGCCCGTACTTCAGGAAGTCTTCAGGCTGCACCTTGGCAAGCAGATCGCCCAACCGGACCTCGTGCCGCGCACGGATCTCCGCTCCAAATCCCATCGCCTTCCGATTGAGGCGCTGCTCGATGATTTGTTCCAGACCGACGAACGCTCCGCCGCAAATGAACAGGATGTTGCCGGTGTTGACCTGTATGAATTCTTGGTGCGGATGCTTTCGGCCTCCTTGAGGAGGGACGTTCGCGACGGTGCCTTCGATGAGTTTGAGCAGCGCTTGCTGGACACCTTCGCCGGACACGTCACGTGTAATTGACGGGCTGTCGCTCTTGCGGCTGATCTTGTCTATCTCATCGATATACACGATGCCGCGCTCAGCCCGCGCCACATCATAGTCGGCCGCCTGCAAAAGCTTCAGGATAATGTTTTCAACATCCTCGCCCACGTACCCGGCCTCCGTGAGCGTCGTCGCATCGGCGAGCGTGAACGGCACATCCAAATACTTCGCCAGGGTCTGGGCCAAGAGGGTTTTCCCTGTGCCGGTCGGGCCGACCATAAGGATGTTGCCCTTCTGGAGCTCGATGTCGTCGACTTCCTTCTCCTTGGACGAAATGCGCTTGTAATGATTATGGACGGCGACGGACAGGATTCGTTTGGCACGCTCCTGCCCCACGACGTATTGATCGAGATGATGTTTGATTTCAGCCGGTTTCTTGAGTTTGGAGGAGATCTCTTCCTTCGCCTCCTCCCAATCTTCGGCAATGATGTCGTTGCAGAGATTCACGCATTCGTCGCAGATGTACACGGTCGGCCCGGCAATCAGCTTTCGGACTTCGTCTCGGCTCTTTCCGCAAAAGGAGCACCGCAAGTGTCGGTCCATCTTTTCTTGCTTGGCCATGTTCCCCCCTGTTACTTGGTCTTGGCTCCGTCTCTGCCGATGTCGCCGGGTTCCGCTGCCTTGATGGTTTTCGGTGGACGCGTGATGACTTCGTCAATGAGCCCGTATCGCTTGGCTTCCTCTCCGGACATGAAATAATCCCGTTCGGTGTCGTGGGCAATCTTCTCGACAGGCTGTCCGGTATGTTTCGCCATGATCTCGTTCAATCGCTCGCGGATCTTCAGGATTTCTCTGGCGTGAATATCAATCTCCGTGGCCTGTCCCTGGAAGCCGCCCAATGGCTGGTGGATCATCACCCGTGCGTTGGGCAACGCAAACCGTTTGCCCTTCGTGCCGGCGGTCAGCAGCAGTGCCCCCATGCTGGCGGCCTGGCCGAGGCAAATCGTGTTGATGGGTGGTTTGACGTACTGCATCGTGTCGTAGATGCCCAATCCGGCTGTGACGCTGCCTCCGGGAGAATTGACGTAAAGGTTGATATCCTTCTCAGGGTCTTCTGCTTCGAGAAACAGCAGTTGCGCGATGACGAGGTTGGCAAACACATCATCGATCGGGGCTCCGAGGAAAATGATGCGGTCCTTGAGCAGCCGCGAATAGATGTCATACGCGCGTTCGCCTCGATTGGTTTGTTCGACTACGATTGGGACCAACATGCCGTCAAATCCTTTCCTCGGCGGTATCCCGACTACACCCAACGTGGATGCGCCGACACCGTATGGCTCTTATCCCTGAATGACCGCGTGGCGGTAGACGAAATCCAGCGCCTTGTCCGCCAAGATCTTTGTGCGCAATTTCTCAATGGACTCCTGGCCGCCTGCCTGGATCATTTTCACGAGATCCGCCACCGGCATCCGGAGCTCCGAGGCTAGTTTCGCCACTTCATGGTTCAAATCTTCCTGACTGACGGACAGGCCTTCCTTTTCCGCGACCGCTTCGAGAATCAGTCCCACTTTCACACGGCGGCTCGCCGCGTCTCGATGCTCCTCCCGAATCTGCGCGATCGCTTCTCCGGCAGCCGGAGAAGACGGGTCCAGGCCCTGGCCGCGCTGCCGCTCTTGGAGTTTCTGCCGGACGATGGTTTCGAGCTCTTGCTCTACGAGTGTCTCAGGAAGGTCAAAATGATGGGTGTCGGCTAGGCGCGAAAGGACGGTGTCCTTGTAGGACTCTTCGATGTCTCGTTTGAGGGCCTGTTCCATTTGGCCGCGCAGCTTGTCTTTCAATTCCTGGAGCGAGGCATAGGCCCCGCAGTCTTTGGCGAATTCGTCGTCAAGCGCGGGCAGCGTTTTCTGCTTGACCGCCGTGATACTCAGACGGAACTGGACGGTCTTGCCGGCGACTCGAGGGTCGGGATGGCCGGGCGGATAGGGTTGGGCGATCTCAACGACGTCCCCTTCTTTCTTGCCGGTCAAGTGCGCATCGATGTCAATTCCCAACAAGGCGGTCTTCGATCCGAGTCTGTGGAGGTGACCTTCCTTTTTCGAACCTTCGAGCGGCACGCTGTCCAAAAACCCTTCGAGGGACACAACGGCATAATCGCTGTCAGCCAGGGGTGTTCCGGCTGGAGCTGCGTCCAATCGGGCGTGTTGCTCGCGCAGGACGTCCAGCGCCCGGTCTACCTGCTCCTCGGTCACCGTCCGCTTGTCCTGTTTGAGCGAGATGGGGTTGGGGGCCTTATAGTCGCGCAGTTCGATCGTTGGCTTGATTTCAACGGTGGCCGTAAAGGTAAAGGGCTCATCTTTTTTGATCTTGACGCGGTCGAGGGGCGGAATGTCCACGACGACCGGACTGATCCCCGCCTGTTTGACGGCCTGTTCGTAATAATCCGGAACCAGACCTCGGATGACATCCTCTTCCACGGCTTTGGCATAGCGCTTTTCCAAAATGGCCAGTGGGGCCTTGCCGGGGCGAAATCCTGGGATCCGAACCTGTCGATTTAACTCGACATAGGCTTTGGAAAATCGCTGCGACACTTCATCGGCCGGCACCTCGATTTTCAGTGCCCGTTTCATGGGACCCAATTCCGTCATCTCCATCTTCATCGTCATCTAAACCAGCGTCTTTCTTTCAGAAGCCAGGCGACCTGGCCACGGTGTCTTGAGTCGTGGTGCGAGAGGGGGGACTTGAACCCCCACGGTTACCCACGAGATCCTAAGTCTCGCGCGTCTGCCAGTTCCGCCACTCTCGCACAAGTGAGCATCTCCGCAGAGTTTCTCCGCGGCATCTCGAACCGCAAATCCACGCGATGTTGTAGTGCGGTTGTACCGTTGGATGCATCCAAGTGTCAACCCATACGATCGGGGAATTGGGATATGACCCAATCGTCCCCATTACGTGTAGAATCAGCTGGATTCTTCGAGAAATCACAGGGGATGAGCCTCCGTTCACCTTGCCGGTCACTAGGGCACATGTTAAGATGCCGCCTCTTTAAGGGGCCTGGCCGCGGAGAGGTGCGAGAGTGGACGAATCGACATGCTTGGAAAGCATGCGTCGGGGCAACTCGACCGTGGGTTCGAATCCCACCCTCTCCGCCAAACAGAGCTTGCTCGACCTGGAGCCTCACCAAATTGGGGCGACAGGATAAGCGCCTCAAGTGTTAATAATGGTGGGACTCGGTCAAGGGCGGATGGCCGGAGGAAATGTCCCTGCTCAAACTCAAGACTGAGATCTCAGCACTCAGAACTAAAGAAAAGGGGCTGGGCCCTGTGCGACGGAACCCTGTGAACCCCGCCAGATCCGGAAGGAAGCAACGGTAAGCGGTCAGTTCTGTGTGCCGCAGGATCACCTGGCCCCGCTCTTTGAAGGACGTGAAGCGTCGTTCGTCGATCGTGAAGCGCATGAAAAGAGGCTCAGCAGGGTTGATAGGCCACATTTCGATGCAAGCCTATTGGGTCCGTCTCTCCGCTTCACGCTTCACGCTTCACGAATAACGAGACAATGGATTATCAGGTCTCCGCCCGTAAATACCGCCCCGGCACGTTTGATGATGTGATTGGGCAGCCGCATGTCGTGCAGACCCTCATGAATGCGGTGTCAACGAAGCGGATTGCCCACGCCTACTTGTTTTCCGGTACACGCGGAGTCGGAAAAACGACTGTCGCGCGCATTCTCGCCAAGGCCCTGAACTGCGAGCAGGGGCCCACCGGGCAGCCCTGTAATGTCTGTGCCAATTGCCAGGAAATCTCTCAGGGCAGCGCCGTCGACGTCGTGGAGATCGATGGCGCCTCCAACACCAGCGTGGACGATGTGCGCGAGATCCGGGAGAACATCAAGTTCACGCCATTTCGCGGCCACTATCGCGTCTACATCATCGACGAAGTGCACATGCTGTCGAATTCGGCGTTCAACGCCTTGCTGAAGACGCTCGAAGAACCGCCCGCTCACGTCGTCTTCATTTTTGCGACGACGGAGATCCACAAGATTCCGGCGACGATCTTGTCACGATGCCAGCATTACAACTTCCGCCGGATTGCGCGGGCTGAAATCGTGGCGCGGCTCCGCCACGTGGCCCAACAAGATTGTCTCGTGATGGAAGAGCGCAGCTTCCTTGCGCTGGCGCGAGCCAGCGAAGGCAGCATGCGGGATGCGTTGAGTCTGCTCGATCAGGCCGTGGCCTTCGGCGGCAAGACGATCAGTCATCCGGATCTCGAAGTGTTGCTCGGCGCCGTGCCGCAAGAGCTGGTGCAGGGGATCATCCGTGCCGTGATGGCCCAAGACAGTCCCGCGGCTCTCACTGTCCTGGCAAACGTGATGGACCAAGGGCAGGACTTGCGGGCGTTCTGCGCCGAACTCGTCGAGCACATCCGTAATCTTCTCGTGGCGGCCGTGGTTCCGCCGACTGAGTTGCGCACGTTGATCGAATCTTCCGATGAAGATCTGACGCAACTGGCGACGGATGCCAAGACTCTGACTCCGGAACAGCTTCAGGAATTGATGGCCATCTTCACGCAAGCAGAAGACTCGCTGCGGTTCAGCGCCCATCCACGCTTCGTCATGGAGACCGCGGCGATTCGGGCGACACGGTTAGTACGTCAACGGGAAAGCGGCCAGGCCCGGCCCCTTCAGTCGGCATCGACCCCCTCGAATCCAAGATCCTCTGCCCCTTCTCAGGCGAGCAAAGCCGAAACGGCCGGCTCTGCCGCCACGGCATCGGCCGTCCTTCCTCCGCTGTCGGACCGGGGTCCTTCGGCTGTTTCCCGATCCGCCGTCTCGTCGCACGCGAAACCTGAAGGACAATCGGCTCCGATCCAATCAGCCGATCCATCCCGCGCCAAAGAAACCGTCGCTGCCCCAGCTGCTCCCCTTGCGGCGACGCCCCAGCCACCGAATCGGCAGCCGACCTTGAATTGGGATGCGGTTCAAGACCAAGTGGCCGCCGCACTTCCCAATATCGCGCCGTTCCTGGAGGCTGGCAGGTTTGTAGGAATGGAGGGCAATCTTGTGACAATCGGGTTTGCCAAACAGGCCACCTTGGCTCGAACGCGGCTGGAGAAGGAAGAGCATCTGCTGGCCTTGGCAAGAATCTGCCAGGAAGAATCGGGCCAGCCTGTTCGTGTTCGCATCGTCGAACTGTCCGAGACGGATCCACCGGGTCCGACGATGGCCCAAGTGCGGGCGGCCAAAGAACAGGACCAGCGGCTGGTATTGTTCCAGCAAGCGCGGGCGAATCCCACGGTGAAACAAGCGCTCGAGATCTTCGGTGCGGAGTTGGCCGAGGTTCGTCGTGTAGCTCAGAAGGAGGCGACCGAATGAAAAATCCCTTCGGCAATATGAACAACATCCTCAAACAGGCTCAGGCCATGCAGGAACAGATGGCCCGGATTCAAGAGCAAGCGGCGTCCAAGACCGCGACCGGGACATCCGGTGGTGGGATCGTCACGGTGACGGCGAACGGCGCCATGCAAATCGTCAGTGTGGTGATCGATCCGGAGGTCGTCAAAAGCGGCGATGTCGACATGCTGCAGGATCTGGTCGTCGCGGCGACCAATGAGGCCCTGAGAAAGGCCAAGGAACTGATGGAAAGCGAGATGAAAGCCTTGACCGGCGGGATGAAGATCCCGGGCCTCTTTTAACCATGGCGGTTGATCAACAGGGATTACTGGCGAGACTCATCAAGGAATTGGTGCGTCTTCCCGGAGTCGGTCAAAAGAGCGCGCAGCGGTTGGCCTTTCATCTGTTGAAGGCCCAACGAGAGGACGCCCTGCGCCTCGCCGATGCGATCAGAGCAGTGAAGGATGGGCTGGCGTTCTGCCGGCAATGCCGCAATATTGCCGAGGGAGACTTGTGCGAATTTTGTCTCGACCCGAAGCGGGACCGAGCAAAGATCCTCGTCGTCGAAGAACCAAGTACGCTCTATGCCGTAGAACGGGCCGGCGCGTATCGCGGCCTCTACCATGTGTTGTTAGGTGCGCTATCCCCGCTCGATGGTGTCGGACCTGAAGACATCCGGGCGGAGGAACTCGTCGACCGCGTGAAACTGGGCGGTGTGGACGAAGTCATTCTTGCGACCAACCCCACCATCGAAGGCGAAGCCACGGCGATTTATCTCACCAGGCTTCTGAAACCCTTCGGCGTGCGGGTCTCTCGCATCGCCTACGGGATTCCCGTCGGAATGGATATCGAATATGCGGACGAAGTAACGCTGCTCAAGTCCATTGAGGGACGACGAGATTTGTAGGGCAGATGGTTCCCCGCCCGTTGACCCTTTCTCAATCGGGCTGCTATATTTTCAACCTACTTTCCATAACGGAAGGGTGGGCTATGAAAGTTCGTTCCACCGCCAAACGTGCGTCTGCAAGACCCTCATCAGGGTTAGCCACAACACGCTCCGAGGGCAAGAAGAAAAAAGCCGGCACCGCGCCGGCGAAATATCCCGATATCCGCCGCGATCTCGAACGCCACCGCGCGGCTATTCTCGACGAAGCGGGAGAGGTTCTCACGAACCGGCCCGGTCACGAAGCGTTTCCCGATGTCAGCGATCAAGCTTCGGCCGAGGTGGACCAAAATTTTTCCATGCGGATCCGGGATCGCGAGCGGAAACTGCTTAAGAAGATCGATGAGGCGCTGGATCGGATGAACGCTTCAACCTACGGGATCTGTGAGGCCTGTGGAGGGGAGATTCCCTATAAGCGGCTCAAAGCTCGCCCCGTCACCACCCTCTGCATTGAGTGTAAAACTGCTCAAGAAGAAGAAGAGCAAGCCCGCCGATAAGTTCTTCCTCGTCTCGCATTACTGTTTCAGTATCTTGATCCGTTCGCGAGCCTGGGCCGCCCGCGCGTCTTCCTCGGGGTTATCTTCCACCAGGGCCAAGTACGTTTCATATTCTGCCAATGCGCGTTTGGGATTGGTCTGCTCGATCGCTTCCGCCAGATTATAGCGGGCCACGGCATAGTTGGGTCGCAGCGTGACGGCCCGTTCGAATACTCCTACGGCCGCGGCTTTGTCGCCGAGTTTGACATGAACGGTGCCGAGGTTGTTGAGGACCTCCGGAATGTTGGGCCTGATCGAAAGGGATTGCAGCATCGCGGTTTTCGCGTTCTCAAGTTGTCCTTTGCCCGCCCACGAAAGACCCAATTTGTGATGGGCCTCAGCCAGCCACACTTTGTTCGTAAACCCGCTGGCAATGGCTCGTTGATAGGCATCGGCCGCGGCGTTATAATTCTTGTCGCCACAGTAAGCCAGCTGGGCAGTTTGCCCACGGGCGAATTGCTGCAGCGATGTGAACGGTTCCTTGTCTTCACTCCCTTGACTCTCGATTTTCTGTCCGCTTTTTCCTGCCCCCGAGCTTCTGAGCCGATCGAGAAACTCCCGGCGGTAGGGAGAGAACAGCCGCACATACGGGTCAATGCTGAATGACGCCTGAAGCAGGATGGGGTGTTTGGGTGAGCCGGTCACCAAATATTGTGTGGTGCTCTTCTCATCCCCGGTCTCGTAGAGTGCGCTGGCGTCCATACTCGCTTTCGTTTCCAATTGCGCGACGCTGAGGTAAAACTCCAACGATGGTTTCAGCCGAGACAGAGTGCCCCGGAGGACGGGATAGGGGTCAAGATTCAACCCTTTGGCAAACGTGAAGAGGGCACCAACAAGGATCCCATCTTCATCGAAAAAATACGATTCATCTCCAAGGGAAGCCTCCTTCGTGTGCGACAGCAGGATTTCCTGTCCGCTTCCCCAGGCACTTGTCTGGTAGGTGGCGGGAGCCCGCTTCTTGATGAACACTGTCTTGCGGTCGCAGAGTGAGACTGATTTGAGCAAGACGAGATCGCTTGCCGAAGGAGGAAGATTGGGTCGAACGGAATCGGCTTTCTGGCCGCATCCGCTCATGACGCCGAGCGTGAACAAGCAACCTATCAGAACTCGACGATGGCCAGGGATACCCATGAACACTCTTTCTGCAATAAAGGGTCGCCCCAAACAATACATGATTTAGAGGAACGAGGCGAAGGGGAAAAAGAGAGGCCTGCTTCCTGGAAAGGCGCAGGCCCCCTTAAGCGGGTGGAATTGCCTAGGCTAGCGGCGTTGCGCGTCCAGCATATTGTCTTCAGCTGTGTAGCCGAAGAGATAGGGAATGCTGCCGCCTAGAGTATAGACCGGGCGATTGATCCCATAATCGAAACCGTGGCCAATCGGGTGCGATATGAACCCAATCCAGCGAAGTGGATGGTCATTGACGGCTGATCCGGCGGCTGGGTCTGAGTAGACCAATGCGGTGCTATCCAGAATGTTGTAGATGCTCGTTGGGGGCGTATATTCCTTTTCATCGCCAGTCTGGTGACCAGCTGTGGCACAACCAGCCGCAACCATAGCTAGCATCGCGATACCAAGAGCCCACGACGGTGCTGTCATCATATTACCTCGCTTGTTTCAGCCCAACGCCGAATGGTGATGGTCGGTTAAGGTTTCGCAAAATCTAGAGGAAGTGTAGCCGACAACCCCTGGTCTGTCCAGGATTCTGGCCGATTTGTCGCGCCCAGAAAAATCGCTGTCTTGCGAGTGCCGTGCGGGCTGGATTCGGACGGAGGACAGATGGTGGGCGATACAGGTATCGAACCTGTGGCCTCTTCCGTGTGAAGGAAGCGCTCTACCACTGAGCTAATCGCCCCTCGCGCGGAGTCTAGCATGGGCTTTCGGCAGGGTTCAATCTCCGCAGTCTTCCCATATCCTTGGCGCGTCTGCCCGGCCGCTGCCTTGACTTCCCCAAAACACGGTTTCTAGAATGAGCCCCTTCCTCGCAAGGAGTGCCGGTTGCATGAGAGATGACATTGTCATCGTGGGCGGCGGTCTGGCCGGGTCTGAAGCGGCATGGCAGGCTGCGAATCGTGGGGCCGGAGTCACGCTCTACGAAATGCGTCCGAAGGAAATGACCAAGGCGCACAAGACGGGAGGCTTAGCCGAGTTGGTGTGCTCGAATTCGCTGGGTTCCGTCGACCCTCAGAATGCCCCCGGTATTCTCAAGGAAGAAATGCGCCGGCTGGATTCTCTGATCATCGCGTCAGCCGAACGTGCGCGGGTTCCAGCCGGATCGGCTCTGGCGGTCGATCGGGAGCAGTTCTCTTTACGAGTGACCCAGGCGTTGGAGGGCCATCCCAACATCAGAATCCTTCACGAGGGAATCGCCGACATTCCCACCGATTGCGTGTGTATCGTGGCGACCGGTCCGTTGACGTCGGATACACTCTCGCATGCCATTCGTGCCGTGACGCAATCGCAGCATCTCTACTTCTATGACGCCATCTCGCCGATCATTGACGCGGATTCGATCGACATGGCCGTTGCCTTCAGGGCGTCACGTTATGGCAAGGGCGACGACGATTATCTCAATTGCCCGATGACGCAGGAACAGTACGACACCTTCTATGAGGCTCTCGTTGCGGCTGAGAAAGTGCAGCCGAAAGACTTCGAAAAAACGCCGTATTTCGAGGCGTGCATCCCGATTGAAGTGATGGCGGAGCGCGGGCGGCAAACGATGCAGTTCGGTCCTTTGAAACCGGTTGGTTTGGAAGATCCGCGCACCGGATTGCGCCCGGCCGCTGTGGTCCAGCTGAGAACGGAAAACAGTCATCGTACCTGCTACAACCTCGTGGGGTTTCAGACCAAGCTGACCTATCCTGAACAGAAACGGGTCTTCCGGCTGATTCCAGGTCTGGAGCGCGCGGAGTTTCTCCGATACGGCAGCTTGCACCGGAACACGTTTATCAACTCTCCCCAGTTGCTCACGAACACCTTGCAATTCAAGGCTCGCGCCACATTGTTTTTTGCCGGACAACTGGTCGGCGTGGAGGGCTATACCGAATCCGCCGCGATGGGGGGCTTGGCCGGCGTCAATGCGGCACGGCTGCTGACGGGGGAACCGCCGGTCACCCCTCCTCCTACAACGGCGCACGGGTGCCTTGTCTCTCACGTCGCCTTGTCAGATCACCGCCATTTCCAACCGATGAATACCAATTTCGGCCTGTTCCCGCCTTTGCCCAATGCTCCACGAGACAAAGAGGCGAAGCGGCGGCTGATCGCCAAACGGGCGCTTGAGGATTTCGAATCATGGAAGACCAGATCCGGACTTTCGTGAACTTTCTTGAGGCTGAACGGAATGCCTCGCGTGAAACCGTTCGCAATTACCGGTCGGACCTACGTCAGCTGGCCTCGTTTCTTCATGCGGCAACTCATGGGTCAGGACTCCTACGGGCCGCCGACGTCACCACCGAACAGATTCGAGCCTATCTTCACTGGCTCGACCGGAAGGGGGAGAAAGCCTCGTCGCTCGCAAGGAAACTAGCCTGTCTTCGGAGTTTCTACCGGTTTCTGGTGCGTGAAGGTTCGGTGCAGAACAATCCAGCTGAAGGCCTGAGGAGCCCCAAGATTCCGAAACTGCTTCCCCGTGTGCTGACGAAGGATGATGCCGGTGCATTGATGGACTTTCCGACGGGAGAGTCCTCGCTATCCCTGCGCGACCGGGCTCTACTCGAAACCTTGTATTCCACCGGCGCACGGGTGAGTGAAGCCGTCGGGATCAATATGGGGGATCTCAGTCTGGCGGACGGGCTGATTCATTTGCACGGCAAAGGCCGAAAGGAACGCGTGGTCCCGATCGGCCAGGTGGCGATAGGCGCCATTACACGGTATCGGCAGTCGCTGGCTGCGTCCACCGGCAGCCAGGAGTTGTCCGCACCCCTGTTCTTGAACCACCGTGGGGGTCGAATCACGACGCGGAGTGTGGCTCGCATTGTGGCGCAGTATTCCCGCCTCTTGGCCGGTGGGGCGGTCAGTCCACACGCGCTGCGCCATTCGTTTGCGACTCATCTCCTTGATGAAGGCGCCGATCTCCGGTCGATTCAGGAAATGCTCGGCCATGCGTCGCTGAGCACGACGCAGAAATATACGCACTTGGCGGCCGACCAGCTTGCTGCGGTTTATGATCGGGCGCATCCGCGGGCGCGCCCTTCGGGGGCTGCCGTGGCACGAAAGGATCACAAGCAGTCATGACCATTCGCTCCACGACCATCTTATGCGTCCGCCGTGCCGGGCGAGTCGCCATGGGCTGTGACGGCCAAGTCACAGTCGGTACCACGGTAATGAAGCACAATGCCAAGAAGCTCCGGCGTCTCTATCACGATCAGGTGCTCGCCGGCTTCGCCGGAGCGACGGCCGACGCGTTTACGCTGTTTGAGAAATTCGAAGGGAAATTGGAAGAACACCGGGGCAACTTAACAAGGGCGGCAGTCGAGCTTGCCAAGGACTGGCGAACCGACCGTGTTCTGCGCCGCTTGGAAGCGTTGCTTGCGGTGGCGGGCCGGGAGCAGTCCTTCATCATTTCAGGGACCGGTGACGTCGTCGAGCCGGAAGACGGGATTCTGGCCATAGGTTCAGGAGGGGCCTATGCATTGGCAGCGGCCAGAGCATTGCTGGGGCATTCGCCATTGGACGCGGTGGCTGTTGTCACTGAAGCGATGCAGATCGCCGGTGCGATCGATATTTATACCAACCAGCAGATCATCGTCGAGGAACTACACGGGTAAGCCAAGGATACGCAAGGACATGACGCACCACACCAGTGCCGCCGACTCATTGAATCTCAACAACCTCACCCCGCGGCAGATCGTGGAGGAGCTGAACCGCTACGTCATCGGGCAAAAAGACGCCAAGCGCATGGTGGCGATCGCGCTCCGCAATCGGTGGCGCCGGCAGCAGCTCTCGCCGGACTTGCGGGACGAGGTTATGCCGAAGAACATCATCATGATCGGACCGACCGGGGTGGGAAAGACGGAGATCGCCAGGCGGCTGGCCAAGCTGGCTCAGGCTCCGTTCATTAAGGTCGAAGCCTCCAAGTTCACGGAAGTCGGCTACGTCGGGCGTGACGTGGAATCCATCATCCGGGACCTGACCGAACTGGCCATCAATATGGTGAAATCCCATCGTCTGGACGCGGTGCAGCACAAGGCCGCACAACTTGGGGAAGAACGTCTGCTCGACCTGCTGCTGCCCCACCCCCCGCCGAGACCCGGATTCATGGAGGGGCAGGGCGAGCCTCCCGCTACGACGGCCCATGATTCCTACGAGGCCACCAGGTCGAAACTGCGGCTCCAATTGCGCGACGGCAAGCTCGACGAGCGGACGGTTGAAATGGAGGTCAAGGAGCGCAGCATGCCGGTCGGTGTCATCTCGAACATGGGCGGATTGGATGAGCTGGAAGGAAACCTCCGCGACATGTTGGGTGGAATGTTTCAGGGCAAGAAGAAGAAGCGGCTGATGAAAGTCCCGGAAGCGCTCAAGCACCTGACGCAGGAAGAGGCGCAGAAGCTCATCGACATGGATGAGGTGGTGCGTGACGCCATCGCCAAGGTCGAGCAAACCGGCATCGTGTTCCTCGACGAGATCGACAAGATCGCCGGGCGGGAACGGACCATGGGGCCAGATGTCTCGCGGGAAGGCGTGCAGCGAGACTTGCTCCCCATCGTCGAAGGCTGTACGGTCAGCACGAAGCATGGCGCGGTGCTGACGGACCATATTCTCTTCATCGCGGCGGGAGCGTTTCACGTCGCCAAACCCTCCGACCTGATTCCGGAGCTGCAAGGGCGGTTTCCGATCCGTGTGGAACTCAGCCCCTTGTCGAAAGAAGACTTTGTGCGTATCCTCACGGAACCGAAAGGGGCGCTGGTCCGGCAGTATCAGGCCTTGTTGGCGACGGAGGGGCTCACCGTGCAGTTTGCCCCGGACGGATTGGAGGCCATCGCCGACATTGCCGTGCAGGTCAATGAGCAGACGGAGAACATTGGAGCACGCCGTCTGTTCACGATCATGGAACGGCTGCTGGAACAGATCTCATTTGAAGGGGCCGAGTGGCCGGACAAGACCGTGAACATTACCGCCGACTATGTCCATGAGCGTCTGAAAGACGTGGTGAAGGATCAGGATCTGAGCCGGTATATACTCTAGGAACTGCCGGCCATCAGCTGCGCGCGGAACGCCGATTGCTGAGGGCTGGAGATTGATGGCCGGGAGCGCACGCATGAATCGACTTATCAAGAAAGCCAGCGTCCTGATCGAGGCCTTGCCCTACATTCGGACCTTCCGCGGGAAGACCGTCGTGGTGAAGTACGGCGGCCATGCCATGACGGATGCCTCCTTGAAAGAACGGTTCGCGCAGGATGTGGTGTTGTTGAAATATGTCGGGATCAATCCGGTCATCGTCCACGGCGGAGGGCCTCAGATCGACAAGATGCTGGATCGGCTCGGTATCGAAGCGAAGTTCCGTCATGGGGTGCGGATCACCGACGAAGCCACGATGGAAATCGTGGAAATGGTCTTGGCCGGGCAAATCAACATGGAGATCACCGACCTTATCAATCGGCACGGGGGCAGCGCGGTCGGATTGAGCGGCAAGGATGGGGGCTTGATTCTCAGCAAGCCGCTCACGGCTAAGGCCTGGGCGGAAAGCCTGGAGCGCGACTTGGATGGAGAGGACGGTGAAGGAGACTTCGGTTTGGTGGGCGATATCGAGAAAGTTGACCCGGGCCTGTTACGCAACCTTCAAGAAGACCACTACATCCCCATCATCGCGCCGATCGGCACGGATCGAGAGGGGAATACGTACAACATCAATGCCGATCTGGTGGCCGGCGCGATTGCCGGCGCGTTGCGTGCGGAAAAGCTCGTTATGATGACGGATATCAAAGGGATCCGCGACGCCAAGGGGCGCCATCTTTCGACTGTCTCGCGCAAGGACGTCCAACGTATGGTGAAGAAAGGGACGATCACAGAGGGGATGCTGCCCAAAGTACATGCCTGCCTCGATGCGTTGGCGGGAGGAGTCGGGAAAGCTCATATCATCGACGGTCGGGTTCCCCATGCCGTCCTGCTCGAGATCTTCACGCGCAAGGGCATCGGCACGGAAATCGTTGTGTAATGTTGCTCGTCCACCGTTATTCGTGAGCCAATCAACGACTCCCGCAAAGACCAGGCTGCTGGCGCATCTCCGTGCCCTAGTCGGCGAACGTCATCCCCTATCCTCACCAGCCCGTCTTAACCGGACAGCACGCTATCTCGGTGAGCAGTTCTCCAAGGTTGGCCTCACCGTCGCCACGCACGAATTCGAGGCATTGGGCGGTATCCATCGCAACGTGATCGGAGCAGCCCGTCAGCCGTCAAAACAGGACCAACCGGTTCAGCCGCCCCTGATCGTCGCCGCACACTATGACACCGTACCGGGCTCACCGGGAGCCGATGACAATGCAAGCGCATTGGCGGTATTGCTCGACGTGGCGCACCGAATCAAACAGACCTCGCTCAACCGACCCGTCCACTTCATTGCATTTTGCCTCGAAGAGGAGGATCTCTTGGGTAGTCGCGCCTACGTCACCCATCTCACGGAGACACGCAAGCCCGTGCAGGGTGCGATCATACTCGAATGTGTGGGCTACGCGCGGGATGAAGAGGGGTCGCAAAGAATTCCACCCGGCGTCCCGATCGACGTCCCGTCCGTCGGAAACTTCCTCGCGGTTATCGGGAATCACGCCTCAGCTGGTTTGGCTCACTCCGTGAGCCAAGCCATGAGCCGGCATATGCCCATCGTGCCCCTCATCGTCCCTGGCAACGGCGAGCTCCTCCCCGACACCCGGCGCAGCGACCACACATCGTTCTGGGAGCAAGGATTCCCCGCCGTCATGCTCACCGACACGGCCAACTTCCGTAACCCCCACTACCATCGGCCCACCGATACCATCGACACGTTGAACCTGGATTTCTTGGCTGCCGTCGCCGACGCGGTTACGGCGGCTGTTACGGCCTTGGCTAGTCAATCTTCTACATAGCAATGCCGAAGACTCCCAAAGAATTTTCCCTTTCAGCTCAATGCCAGCGAGAAATCCGAGGTGATCACAAATTGTGATCACCTCTGCCGCCTGAAATTCGCCAAAAGTTTGCCATTCGCATTCACCGAGCACGGCGCGATAATGGCAGCCACAGTCCTGAACAGTCCGCAGGCCGTCTCGATGAGCGTGTTTGTCGTGCGGGCGTTCATCCAGATGCGCGAGCATATCGCGGCCAATGCAGCGATTCTAAAACGGCTAGCTGAAATAGATCACGCATTGCTTGAGCACGATACAGCCTTGGTAGAGCTGTGCAAGAAATTGCAACCACTGCTACACAGGCGAATTCATGACGGGCTGACGGATCTTCGGGCCACAATCAGTTGTTTTTGACCCCTTTATCGCCTACCAGTGATTTTCAATCAAATCGAAGAGATAGCGGATAATTCTTCAGAGTATTTTTGGACCACCTCCAGAGCTGCTCCTTTCAGGCAAATGCTTTGCCATTCCCTGATCCTTAGGATAGCTGTATTGCAGGGACTTCACATAGATAAAGAACGATTGGATTAGCTCGCTTCTAGCTGTCTGGCAAAGGCCACAGGATATGAGCAAGATCATGAGTGTAAGTCATTGTCTCCTTGCTCTTTGCCTTTTGAAGGCGAATCCTTCACTCGCGGTAGATCTGAAGTCGACACATCGCAGTATGGAGCCACCCGCCATGAATGTGAAAGGACAGAAGTTTTCTGCGGGTGAAACGATCGAACAAGTATTGCCAGGCACATCCTTCAGTGTTCCATCTGGCTGGAATGCCGTTCGGCCAGATGGCGAAGAGATCGTCTTACTCAGCTCAAACACAGTGAGTGCGTTGGGATGGGCGTTTGTTTCGTCCAAAGCTGAGGAACGAGACTGGGAAAAGCGACTGAACGAGCCAATGCCGTTTATGCATCGATTGTTAAAGCCGTCAGCCAAGGCGATACATGGTAAGGGCATTTGGAAGAATACTTTCGTCGATGCCGATGACCCAAACTACGTTGGGTGGGGAGTAGTGCTGTCGAGCAAGGCGGAGAGTAATCTCATTTATGTCCTTGAGTGTGAATCGATTGTGAAAAAGCATTGCGAACAAGCGATGGAGCGATTGATCCACTCCACACGGACAAAGTAGGACGCCGATGATTTACGCTGAGAAAGTTGTAAAGGCAGAAAGCTGTGAAGGAATCCGCTCCCCCGTGCAGGGTACTGTTTTATGAAGAAGATAGCCGGAGCAACATTTAACCTGATCCGGGCTAGCAACAGATGCGTAACACCCTCAAAATCATTGGTCTGATTATTTTGACTTCGATAAGCTTTGCAGGTGGCATCTTTGTGACCAGCGTACTACATCTTGGTTCGCCAATTATCACCGTGAATTTGCATAACGATTCTACTAAGGAAATTTCCTCGCTCCGACTCACTCATGAACATGGTCTGATAGATGTTCAGAAAATGGCTGCAGGCGCGACCCGGACCCTTCGTTTCTTTGCCCCAGCTGAATCTAGCTACAAGATCACCTTGGTATTTACCGACGGCAAATCGCTAGAGGGTCGTTCGACCTATGTTGAAGCTGGTTATTCAATCAGCGAAACGATCACTCAAGAGGAGATCAAAACAGAATTTGACCATCTCGCCTACCACCCCTAACCATTCACCAAGGGAAGAATTTATATCTGGACTGACCCCCTAGAATGAGACACGGCGAATTGGCACACTTGCACCCGAAGGGGGTGACAGGTGGCCAAGAAACGGGTGGGGAAGTTTCCGAA
>JABMDL010000116.1 GCA_015903945.1 Nitrospira sp.
GAATCCGCAGGCAAGCCCCATGATAAGACCGATCTTGACCTCGCGGAAAAACACCGTCCAGACATCAGTCAACTCGACAAGGCCGGTGGCCAGTCCTCGGATGATCAACGTCGAAGACTGTAGGCCCACGTTGCCCCCCATCGCGGCAATGACCGGAATGAAACTGACAATCGCAACAACCTCTTGAAGGGTATAGCGGAAGTACCACAGGATCGCACCCGACAACAGGCTGCCGACGAGATTCGTAAAAAGCCAGGGCAGCCGCAGTTTGGCCGACCCCAAACTCGAAGACTTTGACGCCGGCTCTTCTTCAATGGCGCCGGCCATCTTGAGCATGTCCTCCGTCGCTTCCTCACGGATGACGTCGACGACGTCATCGACGGTGATAATTCCTGCCAAGGTGCCGTCCTTCTCAACCACCGGAATCGCAAGCAAGTTGTAACTGGCCACCTGGCGCGCGACTTCCTCCTGATCCATATCAACCGCCACACTCATCACGTCGCGCGTCATGATGTTCTTCAACGGCGTCGCAGGAGGCACCGTCAGAAGCTGACGCAGCGACAACACGCCGACCAGATGGTCGTCTTTGTCCGTGACATAGATGTAGAAGACCATTTCCGCGTCGGTGGCCTGCTGAAGCCGGCGGATCGCCTCCTGGGCGGTCGCGTCCTCCGACAGAGAAAAGAACTCCGTCGTCATGATGCCACCGGCAGTATCCTTGGCGTATTTGAGAATCCCGGCGACCTCGGTCGAATCCTCCGCCTTCATCAAGGCGAGGATTTCTTTCCCGCGGTCTTCCGGAAGAAATCCGAGAATATAGGCCACATCGTCGGGACCGAGATCCTTCAGCAGCCAGGCCACATCCGAGTGCAACAGATCGGCCAGCACTTCCTGAATACTTTCGCCATCGAGTTCACTCAACACCTGTCCGCGCTTGTTCTCGCCCCTGACCAATTCGAAGACTTCCCGTTTTTCCTTTGGAGACGACAGGTGATTGACGGCCTTGGCAATATCCGCCGGGTGCATACGTCCCAGCATCTTCGAGAGATTGGTGATGGCTCCGCGCCGCAATAATCGCTGAACGGATTGGAGCACGATATCGGACTTGGTCTGCCCACGTTCCGCCTGATCGCGCAACACATCGCGCAGCGTATCCCTTTCCGATACACGCGGACGTATTTCCGGGGGCCGTGGATCCGTCGGTTTCTCAGTCTGTTGCATCGTAATGCCTAGTTTGAAAGTCGAAAAGTTAACAAGTTATAAAGTGGTCGCGCCTGAATTCGAAGACTTTCGACTTTTTGACTTCTATACTTGCCGACTTGTAACTTTCTAACATTTGAACTTGTGAACTTTCTAATATCCCAACTCCGTGAGTACATGCTCATCTTCCCGCCAGGACTCTTTCACCTTGACCCATACTTCAAGAAACACTTTCATGCCGAACAACCGTTCCATATCCTGCCGCGCCTGTGTGCTGATCGCTTTCAACCGTTCTCCCTGTTTGCCGATCAGAATGCCCTTCTGGGTTTCACGCTCCACGAGAATCGAGGCATGAATGCGAGCGAGTCTGCCTTCCTCCTTGAACTGCTCGATCTCCACCGCCACGGAGTACGGCACCTCTTGCTCGGTCGCCTGCAAGATTTTCTCGCGAATGATTTCTC
Organism: Nitrospira sp.; assembly: GCA_015903945.1. GTDB lineage: Bacteria > Nitrospirota > Nitrospiria > Nitrospirales > Nitrospiraceae > Nitrospira_D. Next base: position 1,662 of record JABMDL010000116.1, read on the forward strand.
CGGCCAGGGTCCGCATCGTTTGATCAGTCACCACATCATCGCCATAGGCCCCTTCACCCTCTGACAAATGCGGGATCGTTACGGCGAGCAGCCGATCAATATTGTCTCCAGTCTGTGAAGAAACCGGCACGATCGCCGCCCAATCGAATAGCCTGGCATAGCTTTCAAGCACCGGGAGCAATTTGAGTTTGTTGACCAGATCGACTTTCGTGATAACCAAGATGGCCGGCCGAGATCGTTTGGCCATCGCGTCCTTGACGTACGCGACAGCAGCCAGGTCGCCGGGCCCTGGCAAACCCGTGGCATCCATGAGCACATACAGCAGATCGGCCTCTTCCAATGCCTCAACCGCCGTGCGAACCATCCGCC
>JABMDL010000038.1 GCA_015903945.1 Nitrospira sp.
GAACACCGACTCCAATGGAAAACTGTGCCGCTCGCCGAGCGAGATGACAAGGCCGTTGTCCGTCGCCGCAGCTTGCAGCTCAAAATCAAACGTGACGCAAAAGCGTTTTCGAAGGGCGAGCCCCCATGCCCGGTTGATACGGCCGCCGAACGGCGCATGGATGACCAACTGCATCCCGCCGCTTTCATCGAAGAACCGCTCGGCGATGATGGTGTCTTGCGTCGGGACGGTTCCCAATACGGATTGTCCAGCCAGTACATACTCGACCGCCTGCTCGGCCCCACGCAGGTCGAGCCCGCAATCCAGGCGAAGCCAGCTGATGACTGACAGCTGACGGCTGACAGTCTGATCGGAGCAAGGGAGGCGCTGGGCGATTTCCTGCCGAAGTGCGGCTACCTCAGCCGACAGTTCCGCCGTGCGCGAGGGCGCTTCACCGCGCCAGAAGGGGATATTGGGCGGCGCACCATGCGCGTCTTCCACCCGGACTTTCCCGGACTCGACGCCTTTGATGCGCCAGGAGGTATTCCCCAGCAGCATGATGTCGCTGGCCAAGCTCTCCACGGCAAAATCTTCATCGACCGATCCCACGATGGTTCCATCCGGCTCGGCCACGACGGCGTAGTTCGCCGTATCGGGAATCGCTCCTCCGGACGTGATGGCCGCGAGTCGCGCTCCGCGCCGCCCCTTGAGCCGGCGGTTGATGCGGTCATGAAACAGGTGCGCCTGCCCTCGACCTCGTGATGTAGCAATGCCGTCAGCCAGCATCCGCACGACGGCGTCGAATTCCCCCCTCGCCAAGTCCCGATAGGGATAGGCCCGGCGGCAGAGCGTGAACAATTCATCTTCGTGCCAGGTTTGACTGGAGGCGGCGGCCACGATCTGCTGCGCCAGAATATCCAGCGGCGCCACCGGCACCTCGATCTGATCCAAGATGCCGCCACGGATCGCCCGTACGAGTGCCGCGCATTCCAGCAATTCATCCCGCGTCATGGCGAACAGACGCCCTTTGGGAATCGCCTTGATCCAGTGACCGGCGCGGCCGATCCGCTGCAACGCCGTGGCGATCGCCCGTGGCGAGCCGATCTGGCAGACCAGATCGACGGTACCGACGTCGATGCCCAACTCAAGCGATGCCGTTGCAATCACGACGCGCGTCTTACCGGTTTTCAACCGTTCTTCCGCCGAGAGACGGATCTGTCGCGAGAGACTGCCATGATGGGCGGCCACGACATCGGGGCCTAAGTCGCTCAGACGTTCTTCCAGATAGTGGGAAACCCGCTCCGCCAGTCGACGCGTGTTGACGAACACCAGTGTGGATCGATGCTGCCGGACCAGCTCGGCCACGCGATCGCATTGGTGGCGATCGCGCTCAATTCGTCCTTTGGCACCTCCACCGCAAGGTCAAGTTCGCGGCGAAACCCCACGTCGATGATGGTGCAGGGGGGCAGTTCTGTGGACTGAGGGCTGAGTGCTGAGTCAGGCACGAATGACAGTTGTGGGTTGTCGATTGCCACGTGTCGATTGCCGACCAGGAATTCAGCCACCAGATCAATGGGACGTTGTGTGGCCGAGAGACCTATGCGCTGTGGTTTCACAGGAGTCAGCGCGTCCAGCCGTTCCAGCGACAATGCAAGATGCGCGCCGCGCTTGTTTGGAGCGAGGGCATGGATTTCATCCACGATGACGGTACGGATGGTCTGGAGAAGCCGGCGGCTTTTCTCGGCGGTGAGCAGAATGAACAGCGATTCCGGCGTCGTCACGAGGATATGCGGCGGCCGCTTCAACATCTGCTGCCGGTCTGCCATGGGTGTGTCGCCCGTCCGGACCAGCACCCGGAGGTCCGGCATCAAGAGGCCGGCTTGGAGCGCCATCTGGCCGATTTCGGCCAGCGGCTTCTGCAAGTTCTTCTGGATGTCGTTACTCAGGGCTTTCAGCGGCGACACGTAGAGCACATAGGTATGGTCGGCGAGCTCGCGTGCAAGAGCCTGTCGGAAAAGTCCGTCGATGCAGGAAAGAAAGGCCGCGAGGGTCTTGCCGGATCCCGTCGGCGCGGCAATCAGCGCATCGGTTCCGGATTGAATGGCCGGCCACGCTTGTTGTTGCACATCGGTCGGTTCCCCGACGTGGGACTGAAACCATTCAGAGATTAAGGGATGAAAATACGACAGAGGCATTCCCGGATGGTAGGAGGAGCCTCAAGGCGAGTCAAGGGGAAGCCCCTGCATCAGGACGAGGAGAAATTATCTGACGGCAAAATCGGTCACGTCTTCGCCGACAACGAGCGTGCTGTTCAGCTTGGTACTGCCACCGGCACTCGCGAAGAACGTCCTGAACAATTCCACGATGTTCACATTGTCTTGATTCGCTCGATAGATCACGCTCCTACTATCAGGAGAAACCATATAGCTCAGGACGTTCTGGCCGGCAGCCAGACCTGGTGGATTGAGCCTGGTCGCGCCACCTCCGGCAAACAATACGCGGTACAATTCATTCACCCCATTGGTGTCCTGATCGGCCAAATAGACCACACCTGTACCATCGGGAATCACTTGAGCAGCGTTCACGTTGCCACCGGCGGTAATAACCGAATTGAGTTTGGTATTACCCCCGGAAAAAATTGTCCTGTACAACTCGAAAATGTCATTGGTGTCCTGGTCCGCAATATAGACGACGCCGCTACCGTCCGGGATGACAGCAAACGTTGTCACATCTTCATTGCCCGTGATCGTTCCGCTAAGCTTACTACTATTTGCTCCCCCAATAATCCTCCTATACAGTTCAAAGATGGTCGGGGTATCTTGATCGGCAAGATAGACAACGCTGGCGCTGTTAGGCGCGATTTCGAAAGCTGTCACAGTTTGGCCAAGAAAGAGTGCCGCATTCAACTTCGGACTTGTCCCGGGTGAACCGAAAAACACTTGAAACAGTTCATCGATTCCAGCGCCATCGTGATCGGCAATGTACACGACGCTGTTGCTGTCAGGGGCAATGGCATACTGTGCTGACACATTGCGCCCAAGTGCGAGCGGAAAATTCAGCCGAGTCGCAACGGTTGGAGTCGAAAATGCCACTTGATACAGTTCGTTGACTGTATCTGTGTCCTGATCGGCGCGGTAGACAACTCCTGTACTATTTGGCATCACCTTGAAGTCTGCCACATCTTCGGTAGGGGCAAGCGAGGCATTGAGCCTCGTGTTGACAAGTGCACTGAACACGGTGCGGTATAATTCAAACTTTCCGTCAATGTCCTGGTCCGCGACGTACACGACACTAGCGCTATCGGGTGCAATTGCGAAATCTGTCACATCTTCGCTGCCCGTGAGAGTCCCACTCAGCTTGGTGCTTACGCCTGGCGTTGAGAGGCTAACTCTGTACAGCTCAAAGATGTCGTTGGTATCCTGATCCGCGAGATAGACGACCGCGGAGCGGTCTGGCGTAATGGCAAAGCGCGTGATGTTCCCTCCAGCTGTCAAGCTGGGGGTCACTCTGGCGCCGGAGGTCGCAAAATACAATTCAGATACGCCCGGGGTATCTTGATCCGCCAGATAGACGATTGTGCCACTGCCGACCTGTCCAGCTCCTCCTCCACCCCCTCCTCCATCTGGACAGCCAGAAAGAAGAAGTAGACCCGGCAGCATGAGCCATGACCACATCCGTGTTTTCATTGTAGTCCCCTGAGCTAAAATACTGTTCGGGATCATAGTGTTCTTATAACATCATGAAAGTTATATGCCAACGAAAACACCCTGTTTTTCATAGACTCTCGTTGCCGGAAGCTGGCACACTGTCCACAGGTTTAGACGGAGGACCAACAGTTTGGGCCAGAGGCTCATCATCCTGGGGGCAGGTTACACCGCCCGTTATGTTCTGCCCCTGGCCGAGCATCGATATGCCCACGTTCTGGCGACGAGCCGTGAGCCGGACAAGCATCTGAACAATGTGACGCCGGACCGCCGCGTTCGATTCGACCTTCACGATCGAACGACTTGGAACCAGATTTCCCCGGACAGCGACCTACTCTGGTGCTTTCCCGCCGAGCCGCTCGAACTGGTTCAAGACTTTGCCAAGGGACTCGGCTTGCGATCCAGTCGGCTGGTGGTCCTCGGCAGCACCTCGGCCTATGATGTGCCGACGCAGGCGACCGACTATCCCCCACCCTGGACGGATGAAACCGCCCCCATTAATCTCAGCAAGTCTCGCGTGCAAGGTGAAGAGTGGCTACGGAAGAACCATGGCGCGACAATACTGCGCGTCGCCGGGATTTATGGTCCGGGCCGGAGCCCGATCGACTGGATCCGAAAGGGACGCGTTGGGTCGTCACGTAAATACGTCAATCTCATTCACGTCGAGGACCTGTCCACCATCTGTCTCACGGCACTCGAACAAGGACTTCCCGGTGAGGTGTATAACGTCAGCGATGGAACTCCTCGTACCTGGACAGAGATTTGCCGCAGAGCCCAGGACCGTTGGGGGATTCAATCGGCGGCACGAAGTGATGAGGACGTACCGACCGGAAAACGAATTGCCAACGGGAAACTGCTTGCGATGCTACAGAGCGGCCATCAGCGCTTGCGTTGTCCTGATCTGTGGAGCGCCCTGGATCAGCTCGTCGCGCCACGCGGTTAGCCTCTGAGCAGCGCCATGACCGCCAGGCTGACCAGCAGATTGTTCATCGCGTGCGCGATCATGCCCGGAATTAAGCTACCCGTTTTTTCGTAAATCCAGGCCCATAAGAAACCGCTCCAGAGCACGCTGACGAAACCGATCAACCCGTATCCATGTGCAAGGGCGAAGACGCTTGCACTCAGGAGTGCCGCCGGCACGAAGGACAATCGGCGGCGAAGAATGGCATACAACAGCCCGCGAAAGGCGATCTCCTCGAAAATAGGCGCAAAGACAACGTATTCCAAGAGACTGACCGTGAGCGCCGAACCTGACGCCCACACAAGATTGGGATCGAACCATTCGGTCCAGTGATTGGTGAGATTCAGGGCAGTGGCTGCCCGTTCCATCACCAATTCTCCCCACAATCCGGCCGCGACGACCGCGAGGACGGCCCCAATCAGCCGGCCAAGCTGAGCACGCTCGAGACGCAGTCCGAATCCGCTTTGGAAATCAAGGCCGGCCGGCTTGAGTAGATGAATATAGGCCAGCGCCAGGAGCGGCAGATTGGCCAAGGGGATCGCCAGGGCCCGCAACGACGCGTGCTCGATGGGGGGAAACGTCAGAAACGCGGCGGTAATCACGGCGCCGAGTGCGCCCCCACGCAACAGGACGGCTGTACCCGTGCCGCCCGGCCAGGGCGGAGGAACCCCCGGCTGATGCAGGCGCACCGCATCTGGCCGGCGAGTGCGGTGCCATACAAGACCGACGAGGACGACGGACCCGAGTATCAGACAGATGACTTCGAACACCAGCAGACGATTCGATCGATTGTGGAGCCGGAGACCCTGAGCCTCGATTTGCCGGTCGACCGTGGCCGAGAGTGCTTGATCGCCGGTACGCTGCGCCAGTCTGGATGCCAACCGATTGTAAAACCATCCCGCCTCAAGCGTATCCGCCAGCGCCGCGTGCAGCTCGATTCCCCGCTCACGATCCAACGGCTGCCTACCATAGGCGGCCGTAATCCACTGACTATAGAGAGGCATCGGCGTGTCGAGGTCCCACCACTGGGCCGCCTGCGCCAGTGCTTCCTGCGCTTGTCCGGTTTCTGCCTGGAGAATACCCAATCGCAACTTGGCAGATGGATCGCCCGTCGTGTCAGCGAGTTCCCGGTACCACTGAATCGCCAACAGCCGTTCTTTTTCACTGCTGCCCACCATCCATTCAGCTAATCGTTGCTGCCATGCAGGCGAGCGTTGCAACCCGTCTTGGGCCTCCATGATGCGGCTGACCATGAGGTCAAGCGCGCGATCCGGTTCTTCAAGCCGGTCAAGCTTCGGCACCGTTGCGGAAAACCAGAAAATCGACCCCAATGCGACGAGCAACAGCACCGCCGAAATGACGCTCACGAGACGCGAGAAACCGGAGCCAAATGGTGTGCCGGTATACCGAGAGCGTGGCCGCGTCTCACCCGCCGCAGGTCCTTGATCCTGGCCGATTTGAAGGAGATGTTCCGCCATACGCCGGCACTATACCATGGGCTCCGCGCCACTCTATACCCCTCGAAATGGCTAGAACTGCCTTGACGGCGGCTGAAGATCACGTAGCCACCCGGGCGGGACTTGGCTATACTAACCGCGCAGCAATGTACGGAGTTTCGCAATGATGCAGGATTTTCTTCCTCCCCGGCGGCTCTTGCTTGGACCGGGGCCGAGCCTGGTGCACTCCCGCGTCTTGCACGCCATGGCCACGCCGTTACTGGGGCACCTCGATCCGGTGTTTCTCGGTGTCATGAATGATATTCAGACCCTGCTGCGCCGGACGTTTGCGACCGCGAATCGGTTTACCATTGCCATTTCCGGCACCGGGTCCGCCGGAATGGAAGCGGCGGTCGTGAACCTCGTCGAGCCCGGCGATGCCGTGGTCGTCGGCATCAACGGTGTCTTTGGCACACGGTTGGCTACATTGGTGGAACGGTGCGGAGGGAAAGCGATTCGTGTCGAGGCTCCGTGGGGTCGGATCATCGAACCGGAGGCGATCGCGTCAGCCCTTCAGCGGTCAGGTCCGGTAAAGGCCGTGGCCGTGGTCCATGCGGAAACCTCGACCGGTGCCTGGCAACCGATTGAGCCGGTTGGACGCTTATGTCGGGACTACAATGCCTTGTTGATCGTGGATACGGTCACGTCGCTCGGTGGTGCCCCGGTTGAAGTCGATCGATGGGGGATCGACGCCTGTTACAGCGCGACACAGAAATGTCTCAGCTGCCCGCCGGGGTTGGCTCCCTTTACCCTGAGTGATCGCGCCTTGGCAGCCATCAAGAATCGCCGCACCGCCTGCCAAAGCTGGTATCTCGACATGGCTCTCGTCGCCAACTATTGGGCAGAGCAGACGCGCGCGTATCACCACACTGCGCCGATCTCGATGCTTTACGCCCTTCGGGAAGGGCTGCGGCTGGTGGAAGAAGAAGGATTGGCGGCCCGCTATGCCCGCCACCGGCTCAACAGTGACGCTCTCATCGCCGGGCTGATGGCACTGGGCTTCGACCCGCTGCCGCTTCCAGGACAACGGCTGCCGATGCTCAGTTGTGTGTCGCTTCCTCCATCGATCGATGACGCGGCGGTACGAGCGCGCCTCCTGGAGACCTACGGCATTGAAATTGGAGGAGGCTTGGGACCATTGAAGGGGAAGGTGTGGCGCATTGGGCTGATGGGAGAGTCAAGCACGGAGGCTAACGTGTTGACATTGTTGAATGCGCTGGAGGAACTCGGTATCCGGTATGGGTGGGTTTCCGCACCGGGGGTTGCATTGCAGGCAGCGGCCCGTGTCTATAGCGGAGGAACCGGTTCGTGACCATCGCAATTCACCACACCCGCCTCATCGATGGAACCGGTGCAGTTCTCGATCGTGCCACAGTCGTCGTGCGTGCCTCACAGATCGTCGCAACCGGCCCCAGCCGGACCGTCACGATCCCAAAAGGAGCCACACGCATCGACGGGCGTGGACTTACAGTCATACCCGGGCTCATCGATTGCCACGTCCATCTGTGTTTAGGCGGTGAACCGGATGTCGTTGCGGCCGTCGAATCGGAACAGCCGTTTTATACCCTGCTGAAATCGTCGAAGCATGCGCAAGCGACGGTGGAGGCCGGATTTACGACGGTGCGCGATGTTGGCTCGAGGGATCATTCCATCTTTGCCCTCAAGCAGGCCATTGAGGCGGGAGTGATACCGGGGCCTCGCATCGTGGGGGCAGGCCTGGCCATTTGCATGATCGGCGGTCACGCGCGGTTCATTGGACAGGAAGTGCAGGGTGTCGAGCAGGTTCGGCAGGCGGTCGCCGCGCAAGTCGGCGCAGGGGCCGGCGTCATCAAGGTGATTGCCTCCGGCGGTGTCTTGACTCCGGGCACCTCTCCCGATGAAGCGCAGATGACACCGGAGGAGCTTCAGGCTGCCGTCGATGAAGCCAGGCGAGCCGGGAGAAAAGTCGCCGCCCACGCGCACGGCGCATCAGGCATGAAAAACGCCATTCTGGCAGGCGTCCATTCCATCGAACATGCGACCCTGATGGACGACGAAGCCGCAACCCTCTTTGACCGACACGGCGTGTACATGGTCCCGACTCTCTCGGCTCTGGCCACGACCGCTGCCTGCAGACGAGGGTGTGGCATTCCCGATAGCGCGCTCGACAAGGCCAAAGCGATGACGAAACGCCATCAAGCCAGCTTCCGACTGGCGCACCGCCTGGGCATACCCATTGCTATGGGCACCGATGCCGGGACCCCGTTCAACTTCCATGGCGACAATGCGCAAGAACTTGAGCGCATGGTGGCACTGGGCATGACACCGATGGAGGCCATTGTCACCTCCACGTCCGCCGGCGCCCGATTACTCGGGATGCAGGACAGGATCGGGACGATTGCACGAGGCAAGGAGGCGGATCTGGTCCTTTTCGAAGGGAATGTGCTCACGCACATCGATTGGCTGAGGGACAAGCGCCGGATCGTGGGGGTGATGAAGGCAGGTATCTTTGTCGCAGGGCCCTTGTCCCGACAGGTCTGATCGGACGCAGCGGGGAACAGAACGGACTCCTTCAGCGTCGACGCGCCACGCCGCTATTGTTTAATTGAGCGCTTGAGCTTTTTTTCCACACTCGCCACTTTGCTCTGCAGTCTGCCGGTGTGGCCTTTGCGATAATCCACTTTGATCGTGCAGGAAATCCGGTTGCAGTCCCGCTTCATCCGTTCATAACATTGTGTGACGACACCGATCACCTTGTCCCACTCCCCTTCCAGCACCGTCCCCATCGGATTCAAACGGTAGGGCACTCCGCTCTTATCGATAATATCGAGAGAGCGGGCCACATATTTTCCGACGCTCTCCCCCTTGCCCAGCGGCGACATGCTGAATTCCAATAGAACCATAGTCAATTGCTCCTTCGCGATCAATTGAGCGCTATCGATTCCCAGGCTCTGCTCACGCGTTCCCCGTCTTATCCGTACCTTGAGCCTTGGTTGCCCGCTTTTCCAACCAGACCTTCGGATAGTGCACCTTGCCCAAGAGCCGGAATCCATCTAACGCTTCGCGCAGCAAGGCGCGCCGCTTCTCGGCATCCGGCTCGTCCTTCTTCGCCTGTTCCCGCAATTCTCCGAGCCAGTCAACAAAGGCGGCGAATTCGGCGTCTAGAATTCGCTCCAGGTCCTCTTTCATAAACCCGGACAGCGCCGGCGCAACTCCGCTGGTGCTGACTGCGACGCGGGCATGGCCGGACGCCACAACTGCCGGCATCGTCACGCTGGATGCTTCCGGAAAATCGACCGACCAGAGGAGCACCCCCTTCTCTCTCGCCTTGGCGAGCAGCGCTCTGGCAAAGTCACGATCGCCCCGGATCGTATTCAGTGCCAAGATCGTATGGTCGAGATCGGCGTCGCGGAAATGGCGCCCTCGATGAATGACCTTTCCCGACGCAGCCAGATTACGCAACGGTTCGTTCAGTGTCGGGCTGATGACGGTGATACGTGCTCCCGACGCAAGCAAGCGATCGGTTTTCTCAGCGGCCTCGTCGTCTCCACCGATGACCAAGACGGTCCAGCCCTGCACATCCAGCACCAACGGAAAACCGGGATTTGCCGCCATGACTCCATCCTCCCCTGTTCGCAGATGATGCGCTCGCGCATCATACAACAGCGCTTTCAAGAGCGTAAACCGTACGCTCCCCTTTTTCACCCGAGACCGCTATAATGCGGGCCGTGTTCCCTGCCGGAAACCGATGAGTCGATCCGCTGGAGTGGGGGCTGTTGGGGTGTGGTCGTGAAGGGTGAAGCAGGAGACAACCGCGACTGGGCACTCAGCACTATGTTTCAGCGGGGTCCGCGTCCAATTCCATGTTCCAGTAGAGATAATCCCGCCAGCTTTCCGGCGTATTGCGAATCCCGATGGTAATGGTAATAACCGGACTCCAGCGCGGTTTCACCGGTCGCTTCTTCAACCTCATGCCGGCTTCCTCAGGCGTGCGGCCGCTTTTTTTGTTGTTGCACCGCCAACAGGCTGTCACGATGTTCTCCCACGTCTTCTTTCCCCCCTTGGCGATGGGCACCACATGATCGAACGTCAGATCTTCCGTCCGAAACCGATGGGAGCAGTATTGGCAGGTATAGCCGTCGCGCGTAAAAATGTTGATGCGCGAAAATTTGACGGCGCGATGGCTGTCCTTCAGGCGCACCAGCTTGAGCAGCCGCATGACCGCCGGAAGCTTGATGGTCAGGGAAATGCCGTGAATCTCACGGTCGTAGACTTCGAGGACTTCAACCTTGCCTTGCCAGAGAAGCGCGATCGCTTTTTGCCAATGGACGACCCGGAGGGGTTCATAGGTCGAATTCAGAAGGAGAGTCATTTCCATGCGATACCCTCATTGCCAACCGCGCCTCCATACGAGTGGAGACCGTCTGGTGTGCCGGAAGATGCTCTGCTATGTCTATGCCATAAGCCTTTTCTGAAATCAAGCAAGGGCGTGGCTCTGACCGATCAGATTCCAGGGCCACAGCGGGGAGGCTGCTGTCGATGAACGAATTCGTTACTGTTGCGCAGGTGCATGACATTCCGCCGGGAACCGGACGAACGGTGGACGTTCGTGGAGTATGGATAGCCCTCTTTAATGTCGACGGGACGTTCTATGCCATCGACAATGCCTGTCCACACGCCGGCGGTCCGCTGGGTGAAGGGAAGTTAAATGGAACCGTCGTCGAGTGTCCGTGGCACGGCTGGAAATTCAGCGTCGAATCCGGGGAGCGGGTTGGAAATTCTAATTTCCAGATCCCTTGCTGTGAGGTACGCGTCGTGGACGATCACATTCAGATCGCCCTTCCTCCTGGCCTGTGTGTGCCCTGAGCAATCAGCTGACGCCGGGAACCGGCGGGGCATTATGCTGATCTGTGTCAGGCTCCTTCGGTGTCACGCCATCGGCGGGCAGCGACGCCGCATTGACTTTCTTGCGGCCCAGATGTGCATGCCAGATATATTCCCGCTCGAACCACTGGCCTCGGACGCTTTGATCACGAAGCTGCACACGAATCTCGTAGATGTCGCTTTCGACGTGCGCGACCCGCCATTCGCCGAGCCGCACCCCCTGCCCGCGATCTTTCATGGACCGCACATGTGCGTTCATGGCCTCAAGAATCGTCGCAGCCCCGATCGCAGGGGAAGATTGCACCAGCGTCAAGGCTTCAACCTGCCGCTCGTCCATCGTGACCTGGTTGAATCTGGGCAAACCCATCCACGCATAGTACAACGCACCGAGGATGAGGACGGAAACAGCAACGACTTGGATGACTCGGATCACGGGAACTCACGCCTCGGTGTATGGTTGAGGAACGCCGCCATGTCGATGCCCCACCAGCGTGCGGAGCGCGGATGCGGAGCTTCACCCTAGTCCAAAGGCATCTTAGGAAGGGCCGTCATTCCCTGTCAACGGAGGAAAGCGAGCGGCCACCGCTTGTCTGTCGAAAAGACGATGTGCTAGAAGTATAAGAACGCGTGAAGACGATCGAGTTGCCCTGAGCCTCACGGATGAAGTTTTTTCTGTACGCCGATCAACTCAACCCCACCCAGCTCAAGCGGCGCGCCCCAGAACACAAGTTTCTGTACCGTGCCACACTGGCGGACCATACCATCAAGTTCTGCCGCTGGTCGTCCCAATGGCGGTGCGGCTTGGCCAGCATCGTTCCGTCACCCGGTGAACAGGTCTGGGGCGCTGTTTTTGAGCTGACCGACGAAGATCTGATCAGCATGGATGAGTTTGAGCAGGATGTCCCGCAGGGGGCCTACCGGCATCTGCAAGTCAATGTGGTCACCGATGCAGGGGACAAGGAACTCGTGACCACGTACGCAGCCAATCCCATCGGCAAGTTCAAGCCCAAAGACCACTATCTGGACTGGGTCCTCAAGGGAGTGAAACAGTGGGCCTTACCGGAGGAATGTCTTCAACAGTGGGAAGCGTATCGGTCAAAATGACAGAGTCAGCAGCTTTCAGCAGACAGCAAATCATCTTCATCATCCGGAACTGTCAGCTGATGGCTGACAGCTTCTAGCTAAGGAGTTCGCATGCCAAAACCAAAATATCACATTCTCGTCTGCACCAATTCACGCCCTCCGGGCCATCCAAAGCCGTCGTGCGGCTCAGCCGGAGCCGCGCAACTGCTCATGGCCTTCAACATGGGGCTGATGCAGCGGGCGGTTCCACCCGGCCAAGTGCTGGTCAGCGCGACCGGCTGTCTCGGTCCCTGCGAACAGGGTCCGACCGTCGTCGTGTATCCGGATAACACCTGGTACTCCAAAGTGACGGAAGCGGATGTGGCCACGATCCTCGATGAACATGTCGGGAAAGGCACCCCCGTCTCGAAACTGAACCCGGATGCGGTGTGGCAATAACCAGGTCAACGCGCTTTCGGCTGTCAGCCGTCAGCCTCTGAGTGAGCTGAGAGCTGAGAGCTGAGGGCTGAAAGCCGAGCTCCATGAGCACACATCTTGACCACAAATCCGCGGCGCCCGCGTCGATCGGGTGCGCCATCATTACATGCAGCGACACACGGACACCCGAGACCGACATCAGTGGGCAATTGATACGGAAGCTGCTTGAGGGGCAGGGCCATCGCGTCATCGAGTATCAAGTGGTCAAGGACGACCCGCACCAGATTCAATTGCGGGTCGCCCTCGGCACGATCAATCCGGCGGTCCACGCGATCATCCTCAATGGCGGGACCGGTATCGCGCGGCGGGATTCAACCTTTGAAGCCGTCAATGCCATACTGGAGAAGCGGCTGGATGGTTTCGGTCAACTCTTTCGCCTGCTGAGCTATCAGGAGATCGGCTCCGCGGCCATCATGACTCGCGCAACTGCCGGCACCATCAACGGCCGAGTGGTCTTTTCCATCCCGGGCTCAGAACACGCCGTCCGCCTCGCAATGGAGAAGCTCATCCTCCCGGAACTCGGCCATATGATTCAGCAACTCAGCAAGTAAGTCGCTGTCGGCTTTCAGCAGTCAGCCATGAGCGTCGGACTGATTGAAAGATTCAGGCCTATCTTCGTAACTTGGCTGAAGGCTGACCGCTGGATGCTGGCCGCAAAGTTCAATCCTGCGTGATCTTCGGCTCGTCGTACGTCACTTCCGTTGAGATTTTCGATTGCGCGTAGCGCTTATAGTACAGCAGTAGGTCTCGCACGGAGATAATGCCGACGATTTCACCGCCTTTCGTCACGCCGAGATGGCGCACGCCCAGTTCGGCCATCATGTCTTGGGCGGCGTCGACCGCTTCACTCCCCTCAATCGTGCAGATAGGGGCCGTCATGATCTTCTCCACCGTCAACTTGCCCAGCGGCTTGCCGCTCGCCACGGCCCGCCGAGTGACATCCGTGTCCGTGACGATCCCGACGAAGGCTTTTCCCTTTTTCACCAACAACGAACCGACGCGCGCTTGACGCATCGTCTTGGCCGCGCTGGCAATCGAGACCTTCGGCCCGATCGATTTTGGACGTTTCGTCATCATCTGCGCAACAGTGGACATGGCTTCTCTCCCTTCCTGGAATAGGACAATTCAAAAAGCGCCGGCCATACCGCACGTTGTGTGACCCGGCGGCTCTTCAGGCAAAGCCTTCTTCATGATCGCCGCCGGATAAACACCACCCGTGTTCGGTTCGCATCGTCAGCTTGACGCTACCACAATTCCCAGCGCTTGTTCAAAGCAAAGACGGCATGCAGGTCCTATGATACTAGAACAGTTCCTCTCAGGCATTTTCAACACACCAACACGATCTTACCGAAGAACTTCCGGCTCAACATCTGCAGCTGCCCCGCTCGCGCTTCTGCGAGCGGATAGGTCCGGTCGATCACGGCGATCAGCCGTTTCTGGCCCATGAGCTCCGCCGTCTTCACAAGTTCCGCGCGGGTTCCCATGTATGAGCCCCTGATCGTAAGTTGGCGGGAAAAGACATAGCGCAGATCCAGCTGGACTGCCGCACCGGTCGTCGCGCCACACGTAATCAACCGGCCGCCTTTGGCAAGAGAATGGAGGCAGGTGTCCCAGACCTCTGGTCCGATGTGCTCGATAACCACATCGACGCCTCTCCCTTCGGTCAGGAGCTTCACCCGATCAGCGACTTTTTCCTTGGCGTGATTGATCACCGCATCGGCGCCCAGCACCACGGCCTTGGGAATCTTGTCATCAGCGCCGACTGTGGTGATGACTCGCGCCCCGGCCAGCTTGGCTAACTGAACGGCCATGCTTCCGACACCGCTGCCCGCCCCCATAATAAGAACGGTTTCTCCATGCTGGAGCCCTGCCAAGGCAAACAGCATATGTGACGCCGTCACCGACACAAGTGGGAATGCGGCGGCTTGTTCGAACGATAGATTCTCCGGAATCGGCAAGACATTCCTCAACGGAACTTTGATATATTCCGCGTAGCCGCCTGGCATCCTAGCCCCAAGAAGCGAATAGGATCGGCACATATTGTCACGGCCGGCGAGGCAGAATTCGCAGCGCCAGCAACTGACACCCGGTGAGACAAAGACCCGTTCTCCGACTTGCACACCATCAACGTAGTTCCCGACCGCTTCAACAATTCCGGAGATGTCTGACCCGGAAATATGCGGCAGCGTCACCTGGTAGGCAGGACTCCCTTGCCGGATCCAGACATCCAGATGATTGAGCGCACAGGCCTTGACCCGAATCAGGACTTCATCCGGTCCGATCACCGGATTCGGAACATCTTCATAGACCAGCTGTTCCGGCCCCCCATGCTGCTTAAAGACCACCGCTTTCATCTGCTTCTCCCCTCACCCAACAGAAAGTTTTGAAACAGCGGAACGGACAAGAAGGCAAGATGCCTCTTTATCCATAACTTGTAGAAAAGGAGGTCCGATCGGTCTCCTGCTGCGCGTAACGAAAGACCGCCAGAAATTTCCCTCTCTCAGGAATGCCCCTGTGCGTGGTTCCCCTGCGCACATCGAGGGAGCACCGCCCTTAGTCGGACATTCGGATCATTCTTGCGTGCGCACTCGGTGAGCAAGGAACCATGCACAGGGGCCATTCCATCTAATTTCTACGTACCGCATTTCGTGAGCAGGAGGACACCCATGCCAGCTCCTCGCTGACAGGCCCCACAAATTCAAAACTTCAACACCCCTTCCGCCACCATCACACATTGCCCTCCGACCTTCACCGCTTGGATGATGTCGTCGTCCGACTCGACCTGCACCAGAATGCGAGAGGGGCGCTCGATCTCATAGCCCTGCTCGATGATTATCTCGGTGGTCGGCGCGATTTCGACCACCCCATTTTCCACCAGATAGGCTCCCAGCGCGCCGCCGGCACTACCCGTGGCGGGATCTTCAGAAATGCCAATCGCGGGCGCGAACATCCGCGCGTGCACGCTGGCAAACGGCTCGACCGTCACCGTCGTGAACACCATAATGCCGTTGGTGCCGAAGCGGCCGCAGAGATCGATGATCGCTTTATCGTTCGGCACAATGGATCGGACTGCGGTTAACGTGCGAATCGGGACGATCAATACTGGTAGCCCGGTCGAGACGCCCTGCACCGGCCATTTGGCTTCGTTGATCACCTGTTTGGAAATCCCCAGAGCCCCGGCCACCATGTACAAATCTTCCGTGTTCTCAACCTTCTCCAGAAATTGCGGCTGGGGCTGGGTCATGATGACCCGGGTCACCTGCCCCGCGCGCGCGTGCAATTCCGCCGGGAAGAGCCCGATGTTGCACTCGTAGACGATGTGAGTCACGGCCTCAGCGGTTGCCAGCGTCCCGAGCTGAGCCAAGACGTGCATGGCCCCGACGACCGGATGGCCGGCAAATGGAATCTCCTGGGTCGGTGTAAAGATCCGGAGGCGCACGACGGCGGCAGGATCGCTCGGAGGAAAGACAAACACGGTCTCCGAGAGATTCATCTCCCGGGCGATTTTCTGGAGCTGCTCGTCGGGCAGTCCGTCGGCGTCTGGAAAGACCGCGACCGGATTGCCGCCGAACGGTTGGGACGTAAAGACATCGGCCTGGTAGAACTTCAGCGACCGCGGCTCAGGCATTCCGTCACGATACTCCTTCTGCTGAAAAATGGAAGCTGCCGAACGAGCGGACAATGACCGGCATGATTTGACAGGTATCGCGCGGCTTTGTCACACTTGCGCATGACCGATGATGCCGTTCCTCAAGAAATCACCAATGCGCTGGAGATCCTGGGACTGACACTCCCCGTCACATCTGACGCGCTCAATCGGGCCAAACGGCTTCAGCTCTACAGCTGGAACCCGGCCCGCTACGCCAATCTCACGAACAGCCCGGCGCAATATATGACGGCCTACAAGAAGGCCGAAGAGATGACCGAACTCGTCGAAGCGTCCTACGCGCTGCTCTCGGCCGTTCTCGTCCCCGACGATGAGACCTCGTAAAACGTATCTCGCATCTCGTATTTCGCAGAACAGGCCAATCCCGCGCTTCACGCTTCACGAATGACGCTTCACGTCACATCATGACTCGTGACCCGGCTCATCCCTTCATTTCCCTCCGGACGCGCCACCGGCCAAGTAATCAAGCCTGACACCCCTTCCAGCGATCCAACCGGCTGGGTTTGCTGCGCATAAATTTGCGGTAACCGGTTGGTGCCAAACTTCGAGATATAAAGAAACACATGTTCGCGTGAGTTGACGCGCACAGCCCAGGGGTGAAAATCGTTCTCGTAGAACTCTTCGCACAGCTGCATCGCATCGAGGCACGAGAGCGTGCTGGGGTCATTCAGCGTGTAGTAGTAGTCCAGAGGGAGATCGTACTCCTCCTGTTTGTGAATCGTAATCCCGAATTGTTCCGGCTTCCGTACCATGGGCGTGTGGCGGTAGGCCACAAAATAGAACAGCTCCAGTGAATGAATCACCGGTTGGTTCTCGAGGACAAACTGCCGCGTTTCCATCGCTTCCTCGAACGTTTCGCCCGGGAATCCGTAGAACGCCATCACATGGTTCCAGATCCCGGCCTTCGCCGCCATCTGGAGATTGCGCTGGATCACGCTTTTCTTGGCGTGCTTATCCATGAGGTTCAAGACCCGTTCGTTCGCCGATTCCATGCCGTAATAGAGTGTACAGCAGCCGGACTTGGCCGCGAGATCCCAGGTGGCCTGGTCCTGAAGCGTCTCTTCGAACCGAATCAGCGTCGTCCATTTGATCCCGACGTCCTGGTCGATCAGCAGCTGTGAGATTTTCTTGAACAGCGCCGGCGGATAGGATTCGTCGGAAAAAAGGAAGTGCCGGCAGCGGTACTTGTCCCGCAGCGCCTTGATCTGTTCGACCACCAACTGAGCAGGCATCCCCCGGTACTGATCGAAATATCCCTGGCCATGGTCGCAAAACGTACAGCGCCCCCAATAGCAGCCGCGCGTCGCCAGGTAGGGGATGATCAGTTCCGGAACGAAGTAGCGGTCGAGCGGCATCCCCTCGAAGTCCGGCAAGGGCAGCGACGCGGTCTTCTCGGTATAGACTTCGGCATTCGGGTGAAGACCTGTGGCATCGCGATAAATCAAGTTGGGTACGGAGGCGAGCGGCCGCTGTCCGTTCAAGGCTTCAATGAGCCATAAGAGGGCATGCTCCCCCTCATAGAGAATGGCCGAGTCAAAGACATCCGTGAAGAACCGCTCATGCTTCGCGAGATCTTCTTGAAGGCGCGTGATCACGTTGCCGCCCACGACCACATGGATCTGCGGGAACGTATCCTTGATCATCTTCGCGAAGGTCAAACCCGCTAAAAACTGCATCTGCGTCCCAATGGAAATCCCGATCACGTCCGGCTGTTCTCTCGCCACCTCCGGCATGACCAGCTGATTACAGAGATCCCGATAGACGTTCACCTGCTCATCTTCTAAACAGGCAAACACTTCTTTCGAAACACCGGGACGATAGCCTAAGTTGCTTTCCATTGGATAGAAAACGAGCGAGGCGGGATAGTACGCAGCGGAGATATAGGCCATGGCCTCACGAAAGGTATTGAGCGCTCCCTCCAGCGTCTCCGCCTCATAGAACCGTTCGCCACGCACGATCAACTTGGCATCTTCCGCCCGTTCCGCCAGGTCGAACACGTCGATATCATAGGCCTGTTCCACAACCGCTTTTTGCCCCAACTCCCGTTCCGTCAGAATTCCCGCCGTCTCTTTGTCCTGCAGCACCTTGAGCTGCATAGCCAACCGGGCCTTCACCCAGATCAGGAACTCTATACTGAAGAAGTGGTCCCACATCCCGATGTTGATATCGCGCTGAATGACGGTATGGCCTGCTTCCCGCAGCACGGCGGTCAGCGACGGCAAGGCGAGATAGGGCGCCGTCGGCACCCATTCGGGCGGGAACAAGAGCATCACCTTGCTCTTCTTCCGCTCTTCCTTCTTGATGGGCAGTAACCCATCGATTTGTACCAAAGCACTCATTCGTCGTTCGTATCTCGTATCTCGTCGTTCGCAGGCAAGAGTGTGTAGTTTACGAGAGACGCTTCACGCTTCACGAGATACGCCTCATTACATCTTCCCCGCGAGCGTCGTCGTCACTCCCGCCGTCTTCACTGCCCGGTATTGCATGTCCGGTAACTTGGCGAGCCCGAATTTGCAGATGTACAGAAAGTTATACTCACGGATGTACAGCCGCAGGTCCCAGCCCGCATAGTGGTTGCGTTCGAATTCCTGGAACACCCGCTCGGCGTCTTCGATGCTCATGCCGTTTTTGACGGTGTAGTAATAGTCGAGCGCCAGATCCCACTCCGGGTTCTTGTAGGCGGTCACGCCCCACTTGTCCGGATGCTTCGCGACCGGGTTATGCCGACCCAGATCGAACGTGCCGAACCCCAGCGAATGCACGTGTTCCTTGTTTTGCTCCAGAAACTGCACCGACTGCCAGGCCTCCTCCTTCGTCTCGCCGGGAAAGCCGAAGAAGCCCATGCAGTGGTTCCAGATCCCCGCCTCCGCGGTCAGCTTCAGATGCTTCGTCATCACCTCGGTCGTCGTCGCCTTGTCCATCAATTGAAGCACCCGTTCGACACCCGATTCGTAACCGAAGTGCAGATAGCGGCAGCCCGACTCCTTGGCCTCCTGCCAGACGGCGTCCTCCAACAGGCTCTTCTCGAACCGCATGTGCGTCGTCCAGAAGATACCCATCTTGGCATCGACCAACCCCTTTGCCAGCTTTCGAAACAGCGCCGGTGGATAGGACTCATCGGTGAAGTGGAAATGATTCGCACCATATTTATCACGCAGATATGTGATCTCACTCAAGATATCTTGAATCTTTTTCGAGCGATAGCCGGCCGTGTAGCCTTCGCCATGGTCGCAGAACTCGCAGCGGCCCCAGTAACATCCGCGAGTCGCCAGATACGGCAGAATCTTCGTCGGCACGAAATACTTGTCCAGCGGCAGCCCGTCGAAATCCGGCGGTGGCAAACTGTTCAGATCTTCCGCATAGCTCGTCGCGGAGGCATGAATACCGGTGGCGTCCTTATAGATGGTATTGGGTACCTCGGCCAGACTCCGCTTTGCCCCCACCGCCGAGACCAGCTGCACAACAGCCGTCTCCCCTTCATAGACCACGGCACTGTCGAAGTATTGAAACAGTGGCGACTGGGGCAGCACGTCGCGTAAGCGGGTCACCGTATTACCGCCGATCGTCACATGGATGTGGGGAAAGTGCTGCTTGACGAGGGCACAGAACGTCATGGTGGAGAACATCTGCTGCTGAAGGACGATGGAAATTCCGATCACGTCCGGTTGCTCGGCCTCGATCACCGGCTTCACCAACTGATTGAAGACATCCCGGTAGATATTGACCTGTTCGTCGTTGACCGCGTCGATAATTTCGGAGGACACGAAAACCTTGTACGAGAGATTCGTCTCCATCGGCGGCATACAGATCCGCGCCGGCGCATAGACCATCGAAATGACGGATGTGACCTCGCGAAAGACTTGAATTGCCAACTCTAAATGACCGATATCATAGAATGTTTCTCCTCGTACAATGGCCTTTGCCTTCTCCGCCTTCTTGATTAGTTCATCGATTTTCCGGTGCGTTATATCGCAGAGCGCGAGCTGCAATTCTATCTCAGCTTCGCTCAGCTCCCGACTCCGGGAGAGCTTGCGCAGCCGGTCCAGTTGGCGCGGCACCCGGCGCAGGACTTTCTTCAAAAAGTCTTCGCTAAAGTACCAGTCCCACATCTCTAGATTGATGTCTTTTTGAATAACCGTATGGCCGGCCTGGCGGAGGACGGCGGTGAGGGAGGGAAGACTCAAATAAGGTTCGGATGGAAACCAATCCGGCGGGAAGAGCAGCAGCACCTTCATCTTCCGGCCGCCGGAGGCTTCGAACTGCTGACGATTGAGGAGGATCAGCTCCTTAGAGGTGCGGTTACCCTTGGAATACTCAATGCGCATCCCGGCCTGATCCTTCGCTCAAACTTCCCAAAACTGACAAGAAAGCCAATGAGTTAGATTCAGAACGACCATTCTAGGGGGCGCAAGAAAGAGATGCAAGGGTGGGAAGCTTGGGGACGATCAGGTGATTTCTTGTGCTCGCCGAGTGCGCACGCAAGAATCTATTGAATTTTTAGACTGTAGGCGGTGCTCCCTCGATGCGCGCAAATAAAGAAACCACCTGATCATCCCCTTAAAGGAGGAGAGAAAGCACATATGCTCCCTCAATGCGCGCAGTAAAGGACCGCCTTCCCCTCCCCTTCTTCAGGTAAATGAGAAACGGAGGCTCGGTCAATGCGCTTGGCTATGGCCGCCAGCGTTGGACGGAAAGGTGACGCCGACGCCACCAACTCATACTCGACAGTTCGCTTGTGCCTCTGGTATACATCTCCTATATATTCTTTGAGAGGTCGCATATGCCACAGGCCAATGTGCAAGTTCCTGTCTTGATGAGCCCGGCTCAGAAACGCCGTCTGGCCCGCAAGGCCAAAGCCGTGAACCTTACTATGGGGGAATTACTTCGTCAGGGCGGAGAACGCTTTTCTCCGGCAGAAGATGACGCCGCCCTAGATCAGTTCGCCAAACAAGTCACGAAGGCCACGCAACGAGCCATCCAGTCGATCGATCGAACTTTGGTATTAGTCGCACAATCGGAAGCGCGCATCCACGCCTTGACGAAATCACACAGAGGGCATTGATCATGGGCCTTACCGAACGAGTCTGGGACGCCTTTTCCAGAACGATCCGATTAGCCGACAAAGTCGAACAACTCACCGCCACCGTCGCCAAGCAACAGCACCACATCGAAGACCTGACAGGCCGTGTCATCCGGCTTGAAACCGCGCTCGAACTGGCGCTTGGAGCGAAACGTCCCAAGAAAATCTAAGGACCCGCTTCTTAGATTTAGAATCGCCGAGACAACATATCTGGCCCTGCGAAAAAAGAGAATTTGTCGTGCTACTTTTCGGCACTACCGTCGTCGTAATTCGAACGCCTGAGCAGATTGTAATCGCTGCGGACAGCTTATCAGCCAGTGGAGGGTTGATTGGCGTTCGGGAATTGAAGTGCAAGATTGTTCCGATAGGAAACACCTGATTCACTTTCTCTGGCCCTAGCCGTGATACAAGGCAAACCTATGATGTGCAGCAGATAGCGAAGCGGTATTGCAGTCACAACAGCCCTCTCAAAAACATTCAGACTTTTTGCTAGGGTAATAATCAAGCCGCTAATTGGAGAACTCACAAGAGTGCGCCAAACCGATAGAAAGACTTATGATAGAAAAGTTAACAGCAGAGAGCGTATTGTTCTCCAGGCGCTGTTCGCAGGACTAGAGGGTCGCGAGTTGACGACTGCGTGGGCTGATTTCATTGCCATTCACAAGGATCCTGCCCCAATTGCCTTGAACACCGAGTTTTCCAGGTGTCCACCTCATTGTGATAAAGCAAAAGCGCTCACTGTATTGGGGCACAGCGACAAGATAGCTGAGTTTCTTAAACGTACACGCGACTTTAGCCGAATAAGAGATAGCGATCTGGCGGAGCAGATGGTTAATCTTGAGGTCGATGGTGTTGAGGTTGATGGGCCGTAGATGTATTGGCTATCACGAAGCGAGGTTATCGTTGGGTAAAACACAAGCAGAAGTGCCAGTGAAAAAGAACCGCTCCAGGAACCGTTCTCCCAGCCGCCGCCATGCCCTCTGCCGAGACCCCCTGCCCTGTTTAATCGGTGCTCGCTGTAGGATGTCCCGTGAAGGGCAGCTGGAGTTCCGCCTCACTGCCTCGCATAGACCCGCCCGATCCGAAAAAGTAGAATGTCCCAGTTTTCTCCCCGCTATTTTGTTTCACCCGCCTGCGTGAGGAGCCACGCTTCCTCGAGGTGTCGACGGTGACTTAAGATTACCCGTGTCTGTCAGGCCGATGGGCTCCACTTCGCCATGGTAGCCCGACGGGGCGTTGAGAGAAATGTGATGCTGATGCAAAAAAAAAGACTTGAGCCCAATCTTGACCCCAAGGGTCTTGATGATTCGAATCATTGCACTAGACTGTGTGTCCTTATCCTGCCGGTCCTTGGCTTGTTGGGTTTGGTCGCCCGAAAGGTTGCACCACCGGTTTTCTGCTTCGACAGCTTTCCACAGCTTCGGCAAGTACTTGGCGGCCAGTTCATGGCGCAACCATTGTAGCAGGTACTTTCCTCGCGCTCGCATTTCTGCAGCCAATGGTACAGGGCAAAACGTGAGTTCCATGTCGCGGAAAGGTTGCGAGTCCGGAGCTTCGCTGCAGATGCCTAACTTTCGGACGGAAGTGATGTAGTGAAGGTCGACGTCTGCCGGACGCACGACGCAGCCGCGGACAAGCATCTGCATCGCATTACGTCGCTGCTGCAGGCGTGTTTGATATGCATGCCAAGCTACAAACGGCAGCATCATGATGGTCAAAACTTTCTCTTTGTCGATCGTTTCACGCCCCCAATACTTTCCCAAAGCCGAGGCCCATCCTTGGGAGCTAGCGGCAGCTGCTGCACTGGGCACATAGGCCTGATTCTTCCGCAGTACAAGAGCACGGAGGGCCAAGGTGGTGGTGTCCCCTTCCATAGGAGTGGTCGGTCCCTCGAGGACGACGGCGGCGGCTGCACTGGGCACATAGGCCTGATTTTCCCACAGTACAAGAGCACGAGAGGGCAAGGTGATGGTGTTCCCTTCCGTAGGAGTGGTCGAGCCCTCGGGGACGGCGGCGGCGGCTGCACTGGGCACATAGGCCCGCCTGTTCCGCCGGACAAGTGGTTTTGAGGATACGTTACTTTTTGTCTTGCCCGGTTTATGAGCACTCTTTCTTGATGATTTACCCCTGACTGGTTTGGTTTTCCCGAGCTGCTTTTGCATGATCAGTTCGCCGGCGATGGCCACGTCCCATGTTGCTACGTCTCTGCGCCGAGGCGGCGCGTAGACCCTGTTGATCCTGACAAGGCAAGATATCCGGTATACGGCTGGACAAAACATACCGTAGAGGTAGCAAGGATTAAACGAAAGGGGGGTGTCGCACAGATCCCTGCGGAGGCGACAACTAGAACCCGATTAGGACAAGAAAAGGAGCAAGATTGAGGGGCAGGTTGAGGTGGCCCGGATTTGACAGACACCTTTGCACGGGGACAGGATTCCCCCAGGAGGTGTCCGATGGGTACACGCAAACAGTTCACGCCCGAGTTTAAA
>JABMDL010000010.1 GCA_015903945.1 Nitrospira sp.
AGGGCAGTACCAGCAGCAATCGTTCATTTTTTTCGATAAAGATGCCATCCAGCACTGGACGGGCGAGCCAGGCATACACACCGGTCAAGAGCGCCACGATGCCTGAGCAGGCAAGGCCTCCCGCAAATCTCGCCCGATAAGGACGGACATAATGCATGAGCCGTTTGAATCGATCTATGCCTGACATGCCGCCAATACCACCTCCGCCGCTCTGAGCGACGCGCCAGGCTCACCCAGAGCAGCCCGCACGGTCGCCAAGTCTCGCTTCATCGCCTCATACGCCTTTCGATCGTCTAAAATCCGTACCGCTTCTTCACACAGTCGTTCCGCGGTCGCGGTGGACTGGACCAACTCAGGCACCACCGTCCGCTCTGCCACCAGATTCACCAACCCAATCCATTTCACTCGAACCACGAACCGCAGCACCACGCTCGCGACCCAATACGTGAGCGCCGTCGTTCGATAACACAAGACCATTGGCGTGCCCACCACCGCGGCTTGCAGGGTTGCCGTGCCGGAAGCAACCAACACCAGGTCGGACACCGCCATGACTTCGTTGGCCTGCTCCTTCACCACCGTGATGGGAACGGCGCTTCTCTCCAAGAGAGGCTGTACCAAATTATCGTGAATGGTGGAAGCTTGTGCCAGGATAAACTTTGTTTTGGGGTCCTGGCGTGTCAGCATCTCCGCCGTCTCGATGAGAATCGGGAGCAATACAGATACTTCATGGGCACGACTTCCCGGCAATAACGCGATGACACGCTCGTGATCGGCAAACCCAAACCTGGTGCGAAGTGCAATCCGATCATAGTGTGGCGCAACCGCATCCAAAATCGGATGCCCGACAAAGGTACAGGGCACCCCCGCGTCGTCGTACAGGGGTTTCTCAAACGGAAGGATAACCACCACATGGTCGACCCGTTGCTTGATCCAACGCATCCGCCAGGGTGCCCAGGCCCAGATCTGCGGCGCAATATAATAGATCACGCGAAGGCCGGCCGCCTTGGCAAAATAGGCGAATCGGAGGTTGAGTCCCGGATGATCGATAAACACCACCGTATCCCACCGTTTCGACCGAAAGAGCCGCCGCATCGTGACAAATCGTCGGATGATCTGGATCAACGCCAACGGACCGACCATGCCGATGACATCAAATTTTCCCATCTCCTCTATCAACTCTACCCCGGCCGTTTTCATCGCCCGGCCACCGATGCCGGACAATAAGACGTGAGGATCACGTGCTTTCAGCGCCTTGGCAAGATTTGCCCCATGGAGGTCCCCGGAGGCTTCACCCGTCACGATCAAAATACGCGCCATGATGGCCTATAGGGCATGGGCGATGAATGGAGATTGAGGAGACCCAACGGAAAGAACCTGGGCCGACCGATTCCGTCAAGGATACTCAGGTCGTTTCTCCTCCCCGGATACCTTCATTGCGGACAGCACGCGATGAGCAAGTTTCAATGCCGCTGCTCCATCTTCACCAGCAATGATGGGGCGAGATGCAAACCGAACTGCAGACAGAAACGATTCCAACTGGAACCTCAGCGGCTCGCCATCACCGGCTTGGATTTCCTCAGCGACCGCCATCGTCTGCTCGGCCGGTTCCGCAGCCCGACGTCCGATGACCCCCTGGCGACTCTGAAAGTCGATGGACACCGAACCATCTTTTTGAAACACGCGCCACTGCCGCATAGCCTTTGGGGAGATTCGACTGGCGGTGAGGTTGGCGACACAGCCCCCTTCGAATTGGATCCTTGCGTTGGCCATATCATGCGTGGGTGACAATACCGATACGCCCACCGCTTGCACATGGAGCACAGTGCCGAGATGACAAGACAACAGCAAGTCTAGATCGTGAATCATCAAATCCAGCACGACATCGACATCGGTCCCGCGAGCGCTATAAATCCCCAACCGCTGCCCCTCGATTAGCACTGGACGGTGCATGAATGGCCACATCGCCGGTACGATTGGATTGAACCGTTCACTATGGCCGACTTGCAGAGTGCACCCTTTGGTTTTGGCAAGATTGACAAGTTCCTCCGCTTCGGCGGGGAAGACCGCGATCGGCTTCTCGACCAACACGTGCTTGCCGGCTTCCAGACAAGCCTTGGCCACGGCATAGTGCGACGACGTTGGGACGGCCACACTGACGACCTCAACCGTCTTTAATAAATCTTGCACCCGCTCGAATGTCTGCGCTCTGTGCCGTTCAGCAATCGTCCGAGCACGACCCAGATCCTGATCGGTCACACCAACCAATGTCGAATCCGGGAGCTCCGCATAGAGCCTCGCGTGGTGCTGCCCCAGATGGCCGACACCGATGACTCCGGCACGAAGTGTTGTCATGCTCGTCTACACTGGTAGGAGTTGCAAGTGACACGTTTCAAGGTACAGGTTTCGTGATGAAACGAGAAACCTGAAACACAAAACTCGAAACATGAAACGTTCGACTGGGTTTGCGTCACGCGTCACGCTCGCCTCGCTGAGCGGGCGAAGCGGGTTTCATGCTGTCCGCCGCGATTCCGATCACCGCAATCCCCGCTCGCTCAGCTTGGCTCACGAGTTCGCCCCGGTCCAACACTACGGTGCGGCCCGCCTCCACCGCCAGCACGCTCGCTTTGACCGACGCCATGACGTCGATCGTTCGAGGCCCGACGGCGGGCAAATCAAAGCGCATATCCTGCTGCGGCTTGCTCCGCTTGACAACCACCGCACCTTCCTTGGCCAGTTCGCCACCTCGTTTGATCGCGCCGTCGGTCCCTTCCACCGCCTCCACCGCCACGATCACCCGATCTTTGACCACCACACATTGTCCGATATCGAGCCGCCCGGTCTCCTGCGCGATATCCCAGCCGTACCGGATATCGGCCCATTCTTTCTTGGACGGCTGCCGCGAGGTCAGCGGCCCTGCTTCCACGAGAATCCCTTCAAGGCCGAACGTCGATTCGCAGATGACGATCCCTTCCCGTTCGAGTTCAGCCGCGATTTCACGAAGAATATCGTCGTCCTTCCACAACGCAATGCGGGCAGCCAGCGCCAGCGCGCGAAAGTCCGGCCGTACCGTGCTGAAGACATGGGTCTTCTTGATGCCGCCCAGCATCACCACCTGCCGCACACCATCGCCCTTGAATGCGTTGATCAGCTTGTTGAGTTGCCCGATCCTGATCCAGTGAATCCGATCAACGTGGCGTTCGAGTTCCGGATCCGTTTCCCCCTCGTGCGCCACCGCGGACACGTACAGCCCCAGCTTGCGCGCGTTATCCGCGAAGATGATCGGAAACCGCCCGTTGCCGGCGATCAAGCCGATACGCCCGTCCGCTATAGGCACGGCTGGAGTCATCGTGGCTGCCATCATAGCTGGTGATCGGCCTCACGCTCGAGATCGAGGTGGACCGCCCGCGAGATTCCACGTTTGGTCCCCTCCATAAACGTGATAATCTTCGCAACATCCTCCTGCCCTTTGAACTCCTTCTGGGCCAGTTTGATGGCCTCCGCCGTCCGATGGCCTGCACGAAAGAGAAGATCGAAAGCTTTCCTGAGTAGCGCGATGCGTTCCGAGGAAAAACCATGGCGTTGCAACCCGACCGTGTTCAGCCCGTAGAGGTGGGCCCGATACCCGCCGGCGGCAAACGTAAACGGCGGAATATCCTGGCCGATCGCACAACACCCGCCGACCATCACATAGTCTCCGACTCGCACAAACTGAAGAATGCCGGTTAACCCCCCGATTACGGAATGATCTCCGATAGTAATGTGTCCGGCTAAGCTCGCCGCGTTTGCCATAATAATATGGTTGCCGAGCCGGCAATCGTGCGCCACGTGCACATAGGCCATCAATATACCCTTGGATCCAAGAGAGGTCACCCCGCCGCCTTGTACCGTTGCGCGATTGATGGTGACGTATTCACGAATAATGTTGTCGTCGCCGAGGACGACTTTCGTGGGCTCCCCACGATAGCCGAGGTGCTGCGGGGGGCCGCCGATCGAGGCAAAGGGATGCACTTCGTTGCGCTCGCCGATCTCGGTCCATCCGTCGACAGAGACGTGGGACAACAATCTGGTCCCCTTGCCGATCGCGACGTGCTCGCCAACAACACAGAATGGTCCCACTTCCACGTCATCGGCAAGTTTCGCCTTGGGATGGATAATCGCTGTTGGATGTATCTTCACGCATGCCCCCCTTTACTTGCGTCAACGATCACCGGTCTAGTTACCGGTCATGGGTTCATCACCATATCACTGTCAGGCTTACAACCCGACCGTCCGCTTGCGCGAACGAGAACCACGCAGTACCGTTTACGCTGTTTCGGCTTTCTCTTCCATCACCATCGCCGTTACCACGGCTTCACAGGCAACGACGTTGTCCACATATGCCTTCCCCTGCATTTTCCAGACCGGTGGACGCTTCTTGAGCACTTCGATCTCAAATCGGAGCTGATCGCCCGGCACCACGGGCCGGCGGAACTTTGCCTCGTCAATACCCGCTAGATACATAATGGTTCTCCCAACCGGTCCTCCAGACTTAAAAACCAGCACGCCTCCGGCCTGGGCCATCGCTTCAATGATCAACACGCCAGGCATGATCGGTCGACCGGGGAAATGCCCCTGAAAGAACGGCTCATTGACCGTCACGTTCTTGATCGCGACAAGCCGTTTGCCGGGTTCAAACTCTTTCACCCGATCCACCAGCAAGAAGGGATACCGGTGCGGAAGTAATGCTTGAATCTCCTGAATCTCCACCTGCTCGACCTTTGCCATTCGCGCCGCCTCCTCTCCACTTGGATTGGTTCGCCGTCTCAGTTCTGCTGCCGGTCGAATTCCTTCACGACCAAGTCCGTCACATCCAGCGCCGGCTGGTGGTAGAGCACGATGCGGAACATCGACTCATTCCCTTTGTCAAGGACGGCAACAAACCCCTCCTTTTGTGCCACCGCCTGCGCGGCATCCGCGATCTTCTTCGAGTACTCCGCGGCCATGTCGCGTTGCTTCTGCTGGATCTCTCGGTTGAAGTCTTGTAGCCGCCGCTGATAGGCCTCAACCTTGGATCGAAACTGTTCCTGCTTCTCTTGTTTGGCCGCTTCACTGAGCTTGCTATTCGGATCTTGAATGGCCTGCTCCAGTTCTTTCAGCTCCTGCTCATCGGCTGTGATGATCTTCTGTCTGGTCGCCTGATAAGTCTTGACCTCCTCGAGCGCCGCCTTGCCTGCCTTGGACCGTTCGATCACGGCCTGTTGGTCCATCACGGCAATCTTGATCGCATCGGACGCGTTCACTGCTGCCGCCCAGCATGCCAAGAGGGCACCGCCCACAACCGTCACGATTCCTACACGTCTCATGTCAACCCTCCACTGCCCTACGGATGCTCTCGATTGAATTCCTCGATCACCTGACTCGTCAGGTCCAGCCCCTCCTCACTATAGAACGTGGGGCCGCCTTTGCCTTTCTCAATGACAACCTGCAATCCGAGGCGCTTGGCCACCTTTCCGACCACGCCATCCACTTTCACCCGAAAACCTTCCGACACCTCACGCCCCTTTTCTTGGATCTCCCGATTCAATTCCATACTCTTCTGCTGATACTCCTCGAAGCGCTGCTGTAGTTGCTGTTTGCGTCGCAGAATCCCGTCAGGCTGGAAGGACCGTGACTCTTCAAACCGCTTCAGGTCCTCTTGCATGCGTTGCAACTCCCTCGCATCAGCCTCAAGCAACGACTGCCGGTTTTTCTGGTGGGCACTCAACGTCTCTTTCAGCTTCTTGCCCAAGTTCGATTCGTTCCACACGCGCGAGGAGTCAACAAGCCCCATTTTGCCTTCGATCTTGTGCCCGTCGACCCTCAAACCACTTGGCGTACAGCCCACGGTCAAGAGACCGGCCATGGCCATGGCGAAGAGGATCGGAAACTGTTGACGGCCTATCGGCATACGAACCAGATCGTACGCTCGTTTAGCCACAGCGAAAATCACACACCGGATGATACGAAGACACTCGTTTAGGGAACGTGTCACAAGCCAACTTTCAGGATGACAGAGAAGCCGCCCCTCGCGCCGTCCAGGAGGGATACCCCTTTGAATAATTTGTGCATTTTGCCAGAAAGCGCGCAGGAAGGATAGTCCTCCGTGATGAATGTGAGCGGCGTTGCGGAGTACCCTGACATCACGCTCTGTTTCCAGATCCTCATCGCTTCAGCACAGACATCAATTCAGAAGATCGATCCGATCGTAAACTCGAACACCCCGCTTCGCTCGCCGGTCCTGGGTTCGAGATTGATACCATAGGCCGCGCGCAACGGACCGAACGGCGAAATCCAGCGCCCCTCGATTCCCGCTGTCTTCCTGAGATCAAAAATCGACAGATCTTCATTCTCATTGAAGCCTTTCCCGTAGTCGAAGAAGAGCACTCCGTTCAGCTTCGCGTCGGCGGAAATCGTAAAGATGAGGTCGGCGTTGAAGATCAGCTGCTTCGCCGCGCCGAGTGTCGTACGCGTCGTCGGCACGATGGGACCGGCCCGGCCGAAGACAAACCCGCGCACGGTATTGATCCCGCCGACGTAGAACCGTTCGCTGAGCGGGACCGGCTTCCCCTCGAACGTATCCACCGCTCCGAACCGTCCACGGAGCGACAGCCGCATGTCGAATGGCAACGAGGTGACCTTGATCACGTCGGCGCTGTACTTGATGAAATTATTCGTGCCGCCCATCAGCGGAGTCCCGATGTCGACCCCACCGCCGATCCGCCAACCTGATCGAGGATCGAGGTAATAGTCCCTCGTGTCTCTGAACCCATGGATTCGAACTCCCGTCGTGGACTGATGTCCGAGCAGGTCGTCGCAAAACTCTGGGATGGCCTCGCATACGCCCCGGGCAGGACTTCTGTAATTCAGTTCTTCTCCGAACAGGCTGATACTCCCCGAATTGTATTCCGACAACCAGCGGCCTACCGTCACGCTCGCGCCGGTCCGTGATTCGAAAAAGGTCAGGTAATTCGTCATGCTGCGGTAGATATCCAATTGCAGCGACGTCAGGGAGTCGTTCACGTACGGGTTCCGCAACGTGATCGACCCCAGGCTCCGCCGCTGGCCAAGCTGGCCGCTGATGCGGCCCATGTAGCCATACCCGCCGATATTCCCTTCCGTGATATTGGCGATCGCCATCAGCCGGTCCAGCGAGCTGAATCCCCCGCCGATGCTGAACTGGCCTGTCGGCTTCTCCTTCACCCGAACATTCAAATCCACTTTGTCCGCGGACACTTTATCGGGCAAAATTTCGACGGTTTCAAAAAAATTGAGATTGTTCAACCGCTGAAAACTCCGCTTCAGGGACTGGGTGTCAATGACGTCTTGTTCGTCCACCCGGATTTCTCGGCGGATGACGTTGTCCCGCGTCTTGTTGTTCCCGAAAATGTTGATTTGCCGGATGCGCATCATCTCCCCTTCTTTGATGCTGAAGATGACGCTGACTGTCCGCTCTTCGTTGTTCGGAATGGCATTGGGTGTGACTTCGGCGAACGAGTAACCCTTCCCCCCGTAGAGATCCGTCAGGCGGGTGATTTCATCTCGCAGCTTCGCGCGCTGAAAAATTTCCCCCTGCTTGATCTTGAGTCCTTCCCGAAGCTCGAGGTCTTCGAACACCGTATAGCCCCGGAATCCTACCTCTCCAATCGTAAACGGTTCGCCCTCGAAGATGTTAAACGTCACGGTGAACCACCGCTTGTCCTCGGTCAATTCTATGGACGAGAGACTCACCCTGGCGTTGAAATACCCCTTATTCAGCAGCACTTCCCTGATCCGTTCCACGTCGTTCGTCGCTTCTTCCCGCTTCAGGACGCCGGCATCGGAGATGAGCGACGGCAAGGTGAATCGCGTAAACAGCCCATACCACGGCACCCATTCGCGGGTCGACACGACCTTAAACATCTCCGCCTTCGTCATCGTCCGCAAACCGTCGAACGTCACCTCCTTGATGCGGGCCTTGTCCCCTTCGGTCACGAAAAACGTCAGGCGCTTGCGCTCTTGGTCCAGCGCTTGAACGACCGGAATCACCTGGCAATTATGATAGCCGTCTTTTTCGTACGCCAAACGGATATTCTCGGCGCTGTCCTTGACCTGCTGTTGATCAAGGAAGGTTTGGCTCTTGATGAGGGTTTTTTCCTTGAGCTTGTCGTCGCTCAGATGCTCATTCCCGTCATAAACAATCTCCGTAATGAAGGGTTTCTCCCGAACGACGAAGACCACGGCCGTTCCTTCAGGCGCCACGTCAGTTTCGACTTGGACGTCCTCGAAGAAGCCGGACTCGTACAGAATCTTGACCTGCCCACGAACCGTCTCGGGGGTATAGGGGTCATTCACTTTGAGCGTGAGGCGCCCGATGATGGAGGGAACTTCTATGCGCTTGTTTCCCCGGACGTCAATCGACTTGACCTTGGAGACCGTTGTCTGCTCGACCGCTTCACACCAGCCGGACAAGACAGAGATTGCCACGATCAGCGCAACGAGCCATCGAGATCTGTGGATGAGCGTCACGATCGCCAAAGAGTACTCTCGCGCGAAAATCACCCTGACCGTGGCAACGCCCCACCATCGCCCGGAGGCCGGGCAGAGAGGAGCCTCGCCCATTACGCCTGACCCGCTCCGATGTGCAGACTTGAGGGAACACGGTTGCCGCCCATTAGCCCACGGCTCGCAAAACTGCTGGATTATATTGACGCCCCCCTACATTGTAAAGGACTCGCCGACACTTTCTGACGATCGACTGCCCGCTTGTCCGCGGGCTTGACCGAGCGCGCTGTCTCAGCCTCTCGCATCGGACACATCACATACTCCTGGGCCAAATTTCAGGATTCGCCATTCGGATTTTCGTTTCTTGTGTCAGCGTGAACCGGGGACTCGCGACTTGACACAGGCATGAACCCTCCACAATTCTCGCGTCCACACCTTCATGAAGGACGTGCGACGCGCTTTGGATGCGATGAGTTCGACCATTTCTTGACATCACCCTACCCATCACATAGTATCCGATTCATGTCGCGTCTTACTGTCAGAAAGGCCGTCATTCCTGCAGCAGGACTCGGCACGCGGTTTCTTCCCGCGACCAAGGCCTCGCCGAAAGAAATGCTGCCGCTGGTCGACAAACCGCTCATCCAATATACGGTGGAAGAAGCGGTCGCCTCCGGGATCGAAGACATTATCGTGATCACCGGACGGGGCAAGCGCGCCATCGAAGACCACTTCGATCGCTCGGTGGAACTTGAAGAGAATTTGAAAGGGACCGGCAAGAGCCAAGTCCTGCATCAGATGCGGCAGATTTCGAATCTCGCCAACTTCTGTTATGTGCGTCAGCCGGAAGCCTTGGGCTTGGGACACGCTGTGCTCTGTGCGCAACACTTGATCGGTGATGAACCGTTCGCCGTGATTCTCGGCGATGAAATCATCGATGCCCCGGTTCCAGCACTCGCCCAACTGATCCATGTCTACAAGAAACGCCATGGCGCGGTTCTGGGTGTGCAAGAGGTCCCCAAGCAGGATGTCAGCCGATACGGCATCGTCGCGCCCAAACACATCGTGAGCGGTCTGCATCGCGTCCTAGACATGGTGGAGAAACCGTCGCCGGCCGATGCCCCCTCGACATTGGCCGTCATCGGCCGGTATGTCCTGCCGCCGGAGATCTTCCCGATCCTGAGAAAAACGGCGCCCGGAAAGAACGGGGAAATTCAGCTGACCGACGCGCTCAAAGAGCTGGCGAAACGATCCCCGATGTTTGCTCAAGAAATCAAAGGCCAACGTCACGACGCCGGGGATAAACTGGGCTTTCTCGTCGCCACGATCGAATTCGCGCTGAAGAGCCCCTCATTGGGAGCAGATTTCGCTGAGTATCTTGTCTCACGCGCGAAGATACTTTCAAACGACCGACGAAAATAGATCGTTCCTCAAGCCATACGACCACACCGTGCCGCCGGACGAACCGCACATTCATCCGAGTCGGCATTAAAGGACGCGGCCTCCGATGACAGACCAGAACGAACAGGACCTTCAGCCCCCGCAGAACGTCGAGATTCCCGCCCAGCTGCCCTTACTGCCTGTGCGTGATATCGTCGTGTTTCCTTATATGGTGCTTCCGCTCTTCGTCGGACGAGACATGTCGATCAAGGCGATTGAGGCGGCTCTCGCCGGTAACAGAATGATCTTCCTCGCCACGCAAAAAGCGCTCGACGTGGAAAATCCTGAACCCCACGACATCCACGAGATCGGCACCGTCGGCATCGTCATGCGTATGCTGAAGCTGCCGGATGAACGCATCAAAATCCTCGTGCAGGGCGTCGCCAAAGCCAAAATCGCCAAGTACATCCAGACCGACCCCTACTATTCCGTCCGCATCGACAAGCTCCCCGACACCAAGCCTTCGGGAACGGCGCTCGAAGCCGAAGCGGTCATGCGCACGGTGAAGGAACAGATCGAGCGGATTGTCAGCCTGGGCAAAGTCCTCATCCCCGACGTCATGGTCGTCATTGAGAATCTGGAAGAGCCCGGACGGCTCGCCGACATGGTGGCGTCGAATCTGGGATTGAAAGTTGATATCACCCAGTCCGTGCTGGAACTCATCGACCCGGTCCAGCGTCTTCGCCTGGTCAGTGACATTCTCGGCAAGGAAATCGAAGTCCTGTCCATGCAGCAAAAGATTCAGGCGCAAGCCAAGGGCGAAATGGACAAGACCCAGCGCGAATACTTCCTGCGCGAGCAGCTGAAAGCCATTCAAAAAGAATTGGGTGAATTGGATGAACGGGCGGAAGAAGTCACCGAGTTCCGCAAACGCATTAAAGACGCCAAGATGCCGGAGAAAGTGCTCAAGGAAGCTGAAAAACAGCTCAAACGCCTGGAAAAGATGCACCCCGACACGGCCGAGTCCGCGACGGTCCGCACCTATCTGGAGTGGATGGTGGAACTGCCCTGGTCCAAACGGTCGAAGGACAACCTCGACCTGAAGGCCGCGGCCAAGGTCCTGAACGAGGACCACTACGACCTGGAGAAGGTCAAGGAACGGATTCTGGAATATCTGGCCGTCCGCAAGCTGAAAGAGAAGATGAAGGGCCCCATCCTCTGTTTCGTCGGGCCGCCAGGGGTCGGCAAGACCTCTTTGGGCAAATCGATCGCCCGTGCGCTCGGGCGCGAATTCGTGCGCATCAGCCTCGGTGGAGTCCGGGACGAGGCGGAAATCCGTGGACACCGACGCACCTACGTCGGCGCGCTGCCCGGTCGGCTCATCCAGGGCATGAAACAGGCAGGAACGGCCAATCCCGTCTTTATGCTGGACGAGGTGGACAAGGTCGGCATGGATTTCCGTGGCGACCCCTCCGCGGCGCTGCTTGAGGTGCTTGATCCCGAACAAAACAACGCGTTCACCGACCATTATTTGGGCGTCCCCTTTGACTTGACGGAGGTGATGTTCATCACCACCTCCAATCTGATCGATCCGATCCTTCCCGCGCTGCGCGACCGGATGGAGATCATCGAAATTCCGGGATATACCGAGGAAGAAAAACTGGGCATCGCCCAGAAATACCTGATTCCCAGACAACTCGAAGAACACGGCATCACGAACAAGCACGTTCGTATCGCGGAGCCGGCCATCAGACAGATCATCGCGCACTACACGCGCGAAGCCGGGGTGCGCAATCTCGAACGCGAGATTGCCAACGTCATGAGGAAAGTGGCCAAGAAAGTCGCGGAAGGCAAGGGCCAGGGGTTCCCGGTTGATTCCGCGAACCTCCAGAAATATCTCGGCGTCCCGAAGTACGTGCCCGAAGCGGAATTGGAAAAAGACGAAGTGGGCGTGGCCACCGGCTTGGCCTGGACCGAAGCGGGCGGCGACGTCCTCCACATCGAAGCGACGGTCATGAAAGGCAAAGGCCAGCTGACCCTGACCGGCCATCTGGGCGACGTCATGAAAGAATCGGCCCAGGCGGCGCTCAGCTATGTCCGGTCACGGGAAAAAACGCTGGGGATCAATCCCGATATGTTCAGCAAGCAGGATCTGCACATTCATGTCCCGGCCGGCGCGATTCCCAAGGACGGACCTTCGGCCGGCATCACCATGGCCACCGCCATCGCCTCGGCCCTCTCCGGCATCCCCGCCAGACGGGATCTGGCCATGACGGGAGAAATCACCCTGCGCGGGCGCGTCCTGCCGATCGGTGGATTGAAAGAAAAAATCCTGGCTGCCAAGCGAGCCAAATTGACGACGGTGATTCTGCCAAAGCGGAATAAAAAGGACCTTGAAGGCATCCCGAAACACCTGCTGAAAGGTATCCATTTGTCCTTCGCCGACACGATGGACGACGTGATGAAAATCGCCCTGAGAAGAACCGCGGCCACCCGATCGGCAGCGAAAAAAGCGTCGTCCCCCGCGACGGCGGTTCCTACATCGGGGCACACCGGAAAACGCAAGCGGGACAGCCGCGCACGGGAAATCCAGGCCACGCTGTCGCCTGTCCCGGCTGCGCGTCATCGGTAGAGTGGCATCGTGGCCCTTTCAAAGGCCCCACCCCGCATCCGAGAATTCGCCCTGATCCGGACTCTCGCGCGCCGGTTCGCCCGCCACAACACACAACTCATCCGAGGCATCGGCGATGACGCCGCCGTGTTGGCGGCGCCGGCACCGGGATGGTGGCACGTCACGACCGATTTGCTCGTCGACGGCATCCACTTCGATCTGCGCACCGCGTCTCTCGAATCGGTCGGATACCGGGCCGCCATGGCCAATCTCAGCGACATCGCAGCCATGGGTGCGGTGCCGCGGTACGTGCTCATCTCACTCGCCGTCCCGTCTGAATTCGGCACGAGGCAGGTGGTTCAGCTGTACACCGGCCTCATGCAGGCATGCCGGCCGCGTCATGTCGTTCTGATCGGAGGCGACACCTCCGCCTCCAAGACTGGACTCTTTGTGAGCCTCACCCTCCTCGGAACCACTGAATCAGGGCAGGCACTGTTCCGCCACGGAGCCCGCGTGGGCAATCACATTTATGTGACGGGGACATTGGGAGACTCACTGGCTGGCCTGCAACTCCTGGCTCACACCGCATCGAAGCGACCGGCACATCGGCCCTTCTCCCCACTACGCACCACTCACAAAAACTATTTGATCAATCGCCATCTCCGCCCGACCGCCCGTCTTGCCGAAGGACAATGGCTCAACAACGCGCGAGTGGCGACCGCCGCCATCGATCTGTCCGATGGCCTCTCCGGCGACCTTCGGCACCTCTGCGAAGAAAGTCGCGTAGGCGCGGAGATCGACTTGAGTACCCTCCCCATCTCGGCGGCGTGCC
This sequence comes from Nitrospira sp., assembly GCA_015903945.1. GTDB lineage: Bacteria > Nitrospirota > Nitrospiria > Nitrospirales > Nitrospiraceae > Nitrospira_D. Next base: position 13,320 of record JABMDL010000010.1, read on the forward strand.
GTGCCTATGCCGAAAGCCGCCGTCTGGACCCGGCGGTGATGGCGCTCACCGGAGGCGAAGACTACGAACTCCTGTTCACCGCTCCCCCGGCGAAACAGGGAGCGATCGCTCGGCATGCACGCACACACGGGTTTCACGTCACACGGATCGGCACGATCCGGTCCCGCCGGTTCGGGATGCGGATGCATACTCCCAATGGTACGATGAAACCGATTCCCAACACGAGCTACGAACACTTCCGTTGATGTCCAATCACACCAGCCAGAGCGCGGTGTCGAGCCGCAGGTCGTTCCGTGCACTGCTCCGCCAAGTGCTGCACTTACAGGAGTCGCCCCAGCGTACCGCACTGGCATTCGCCATCGGGGTCTTCATCGCCTTCTCCCCCGCCTACGGCTTGCACACGGCAATGGTGGTGGTCTGCACATGGCTCTTTGGCCTTAATTTTGTGGCGTTGTTGACCGGCGCGTTCGTCAACAATCCTTGGACCATTGTGCCGATCTTGGGTGCGACCTATTGGACCGGCGCCTGGTTATTGGGATACACGGACACCCCGACATTCAATTGGACCGACCTCAGTTTCAGCGGCATCTACGAACAGGTCGTTCCCTATCTGATTCCATTTGCACTCGGTGGATTCGTTCTGAGCGTGATCGGATCCCTGCTGGCCTACCCCGTCGCGTATCTGCTCATTCTCCGATACCGTCCGGCTCTGGGCCCACCCCCCTCTCATCCATTGCCGCCTCCCGACCAGGTGGGCTAAGATGCACTCCACCTATGGTCCCCTCCGAACGATTGAACGCCCCCTATGATGGATCGGCGCTGATTGCCGATCCCATCCACCGGTACGTCTCGTTCACCGTACCCTATGCCGTCCAGGATCCTCACGAGCAAACCGAGAAGGACCTCATCGACTCACCCTGGGTCCAACGGCTGCGGTATATTTATCAGCTCCAAAGCGCCCGCTGGGTCTATCCCTCGGCGGAACATACCCGCTTTGTCCACTCGCTCGGGACCATGCATGTGGCTGGGCGATTTGCCCGGCATCTCTATCCGTTTCTCAAGAAGTCCGTCCCCGATGTGCCCTCGGCCAACTACGTCGAAGCCGTGCTGCGCATTACGGCGCTGGTCCACGACATCGGCCATGGTCCGTTTTGCCATTTCTTCGACGAGAACTACCTCCACGGCTTTCATCTCACGCACGAAAAGCTTGGGCAAATTATCATCCGTGAGCACCTGGGGCCCATCATCCGGAATATCCGCCGGAGCCCGTCCGGCCCCTTCGCCACAGGCGAGGAGCTGGACCCCAACCAAATTGCGCATCTGATTGTGAAGGAAAAAGGGAAAGACAACTCCCGCCTGCCTCGATGGTTGAACATGCTCCAACCTGTCATTTCAGGCAGCTATACCGGAGACAATCTGGATTATGTCTTGCGGGACTCCTACATGTGCGGCGTGGCGGTCGGACCCGTCGATCTCTCGCGATTGATTCACTACACCATCATCACCGACAAAGGATTTACGATTCACAAGACCGGACTTCCGGCTCTGCAGATGTTCCTCAATACCAGAATGTATCTGTACTCGAATGTCTACTTCCACCGCACGACCAGGGCCATCGACATCCACTTGCGCGATATTTTTGGCGACACCATGAAGATGCTCTTCCCAAAAGACCCGCGGACCTGCATGGACCGGTACCGAACGCTCACCGACTGGTCGCTGTTGGAGGAAGTGCGGGGATGGACACGCGCCGGCCAGAAGGCGCGGCGCCGGCTCGGGCATGAATGGGGGCGCATTCTCAACCGGGACGTCAAATGGAAGATGGCCTACAGCACCACGCTGAAGGAAAAAGGTCAGGAACGGGGGATGGCCTTCCCCAGCCATGAGCAGTTCGCGCAGCAGATCGCGAAAGAATTGCCAAAGGAGTTGCGTGGTCTGGAGTTTCGCGTTGATATGGCGCCGCTGGACCCTCGGCCTGACCCAAAAGACCGGCGCGGAAATCCGCTGTATGTCTACGATCCCGGCACCAACCAGGTGTCAACCGAGCCGCTCGAAGAGTTCTTGGATTTGTTGCCCACGAGGCTCATCCAATTCCGCGTCTATTCGCACGACCATACGCACGACGCCGCCCTCTCACAAGCCGCGGCAACCGTCCTCAATAAGACGCCGTCCAGCCTCGAATCGAATTATTAGCCCGCATTATTCATGGCGGTTCGTGACGAAACCAACGAGGCGCCACGCGAGACGGGCACGCGGAGCCCTGAGCGACCGAGGCATACTTGAAACAGTATGTTGAGGTCACGAGGGGCGAGCCTGCCCGCTTGGTCGTGAGAAAACCACGACCAGGCTTGTCGCAGCGGCGTGTCGGTGGTTGCAGTAGAAGCGTTCATGAATAATGCGGGTTAACACGCCGGACTTATGCCGGGACTTTTTCCGGCTGGTTGCCGAGCAGGTGCGATTTCCGCAGCTTCATGATGTTGCGTTGCCCCGCCGTCGGAAAATGGAGGCCACGCTTGTTGCTGGGAAACCGTGTTTCAAATCGCTCGATGAGTGCCAGCGCCTCATCGTTGTCTCCGGATCGGACCAACAGCAGCGCAAGTCGAAGGTACGCGGGAACAAGCAGGAGGAGATGGCGGACTTCCTTGATTTCCTCGACCGCGTACCGATAGCCGGTGGTCGACACCGCTCGATTGATTTTCTCATAACAGGCCGCTTCGATCATGTGCACGCCCAACCGGTCCGTCTCGGCGCTGATGCTCATCTCCCATTGCCCGTTCACCAAGGCCCGCAGTTCTTCTTGAGACAGTTGGACGCCGTTCTTCTTTGCCTGCGCACGTGCGCGTTCCACAACTCCCCGAGCTTCCTGCCACGCGCCATATAACCCAATCAGCATTCCCGGACAAGGCGTGGGGTGCTGGCACTGGCCGTAGCGAGGTGAAAACCCCTTTCCCGCGATCTGAGAGGGAAGAAACACCCGCCCATTCGACCCGGCGCATACAGCACAGATCGCGTCGTCATCGGGTACGACATAAATGTACATCCGGACGCCTGAGCGATCAAAAATATCGACCGCCATAATACGCCCGGCCATGATCTGCATTTGATAGTACTGCCAGACGACCAACAGGCCGAGCACCGCCACCAGATACGGCGTCACCTCTGCGAACTCCCACTCGCCGAACATCTCTTACCTCTCCGGTTGCACCTTCGTGCGATTCCAAGAGTAACAGTCATCCATGTCAACACCAAACGGATTCTCGATTCCTACCGGCCGGAGGCTGCGGGAATATGGACGTTTTTCCTGTGCACAGATCGAGACCGCCGACATAATGGAGTTACGACCGATCAGTCACTCCATCGGTGTGAGCGTGAAAGGAACCTGCCCCATGTACAGAACAATTGCCCTGACCCTATCCCTGTTGACGCTGACAATCATCCCTGCACATGCCCAACTCGGCGGTGAACAGCACGATGCCGCCACGATCCTGAACAGCATGCCTCCCGATGTGTTGGCCAAAGTGCAGGCCCTCGCCCAGATTCTTCAGCAGGGCGTCAAAGAGGGCAGACTGACCGATGCGGAGATACGGCACGACATGCTGTCGGGACGGCTGGCAGAGAAGATCAAACAGCTGAGTCCTGCGGCGAATCAGCTGCTTCAGGACATCAGCAGCGCGACACAAGAAGGCACTGGGCCCGGCCAAGAAAGTATCTTGCCGTTGTTGCAAGGACTGGGCGGCCAGCCGAACTAACGCGTGCCGGTGGTGAGCCGATCATCGGCTGTGCGGGAGTGACTCATCCACTCCCTTGTTGCTTTCGGCCGGAGCCGGAGGCTTCGACTTACGGCTCTCGTGATGCTCATGAAAAACAACCGCGGCGATGAACAGCTGGATGCCAATCAGCAGGAGAAATAAACCGCCGATGTCGTAGCCGACGCTCTCCGTCAGATAAAACCGTCTACTGGCAAGCAGGAACGCCACTGCTGAGAGAACACCACAAAACATTCTCATGCCGGCGCCTCCTGTTCAGGGGGTTGCTAAGAGAGTACGCCCGATACGGGGGAAGATCAACGTGGACGAAGCCCAGAGAATGATCCTGACTTCACCGACCAGGCCATTGGAGAACATGGAGGTGGAGACGAAACCCTGAAGGTATCCGACGCCTTAACCCGATGGTCTAGAGCGCACAACCTTCAGGGCCACAAACCAAGCGTGATTCGGACCGCTTCATCGACTGCTGCCAACTCATCCTGACTGAGCGTTTCAATCCTGGAACGCAACCGAGACTTATCCAGCGATCGGATCTGATCCCCCAAAGCGCGAGACCGGAGTCACAATGGCCTTCCGGAAAACGCCCGCTGGAAACACCGGAGAGATGCCGCTACGGCGCCGGGGCGCCCGCTGCGGAAACCGCGTCGGGGTCTGGCGACAAGATCGCCGGCTGTGTCTCGGATTTGAACGGCAAGTCCAGCAGCGCATAGGGATTCACGCGCGCACCGTTGAGTTTCACACCCCAATGGAGATGAGGCCCGGTCGCGCGCCCGGTGGCCCCCACTTTACCGATGATCTGTCCCGTTTTCACCGCCTCCCCGTCCTTGACCAACACGTCGGACAGATGGAAGTACATTGAGTAGAACCCGAGGCCATGGTCCAGAAAGATGCCTTTGCCTGAGAAAACATGATCGACGGTCAGCCGCACGACTCCGTCGTTTGTCGCCGCCACATCCGTGCCGGTCGGCGCACCGATGTCTTCTCCGTTATGGGGATTGCGGGCCTGGCCGTTCATGATGCGCACACTGCCGAAGATGCCGGTTCGTTTCCCGCTCACCGGCTCGACAAAACTGGGCTGCCACAGTCTGCTTTGGGAATCAGTTGCGAGGGCCTCTTTCACTTGCTCCTGCTCGGCCTTCCATCGGGCCAGGCCCTGCTCGTCGAGATCGACCTTGTCCTTGGGCAGTTTCAGGTGCTCGACACGAAATTTCTCTTTGACCACCTCGACACGGTAGGTGAGCGACCGGCTGTGTCCCGCGCTGGTGACCTGAATGGCCAGTTCGTGCGTTCCCGGTTCATCTTGCAGATCGATGCCGAGCAATCCCACAAATCCTTTGGGCTCACCCGGTCTGGTCTCCGGGAACAACTGCACCGTTCGCCCCAAGAATGTGCCCTGCACACGGGCGGTGTCCTCATCCGTAGGAACCTTGATCACGAGAATTTGGCCCTGCTTGCCGGTGTATTTCCCGTCGAGCCCGATGGCCGGCCTCGAGATTGAGAATCCATCGACCGGAAACGCGGCAGCCAGGAGAAACAACGCGAGAGCGATCACCCTGGCCGTCTTGATCATTCTCAACGGACGATACCGGGTCATCGGTAAAATCTCCCTCCCGACATTTGCGAGACCAATTCTTCAACCCGCCGATTGGACGCGCTGAAGGGATCCATGCACAGAATCGTTTCCTCCCAGTAGCCGTTCAGCTTCAGATAGGTCCAGTCCACCGTGTACGAGCGGTTCTTCGCCCTGGCGAACCGGATGAAGTCGCCACGGACCTTGGCCCTCGTCGTTTGTGGCGGTGTAAACATGGCCCGTTGGACCGCGTCCTCTTCCACAATCCGCTCGATGAGTCCGCGGGATTCCATCAGATAGTAGAGTCCCCGCGTTCGCTTGACGTCATGAAATTGAAGATCGAGCAGGAACACTCGCGGGTCGTCCCACCCACACCCTTTCTTGTCCACGTAGCTCTGGATCAGATGTTTCTTGGCCACCCAATCGATGTGATGCGTGAGTTGCATGGGGTCGTCTTCCAGTCTGGCAAGGACCGTCTCCCACTTGGCATAGACGTCATCGAGAATCGCCTCGTGCGCCTGCTGGTCCAGATACTCCTTGGCACGCTCCAGATACATCCGCTGGATTTCGACGGCCGTCAGCTGCCGGCCGTCGTCGAGCCGCACTTTCTTCTTGAGCGTCGGATCGCGCGCAATCTCGCGGATTGCCTTGACGGGATCCTCCAACTCCATCCCGTGCACCGCATAGCCCTCCTCGATCATCGACAGGACCAGCGCCGCCGTGCCCACCTTGAGATAGGTGGCAAACTCCGACATGTTGGAATCGCCGACAATGATATGAAGGCGGCGATAGCGTTCGGCGTCGGCATGCGGTTCGTCGCGGGTGTTGATGATGCTGCGCGAGGAGGTGGTCGATGACGACGTCTTCTCATGAATATGCTGGGCCCGCTGGGAAATGAAATATTGCGGCTTCCCGGAGACCTTGAGCACCTTCCCCGCCCCACTGAACACCTGGCGCGTGACGAAGAACGGGATCAGCTGCTCCGTGACTTTCCAGAAATCGACGTCGCGCCGCATCAGAAAATTTTCATGGCAGCCGTAGGTATTGCCCAGCGAATCCGTATTGTTCTTGAAAATATAGATCTCGCCTGACAGCCCTTCCTCGCGAAGCCGCTCTTCCGCCGCCGGCAGGCAGGCTTCCAGCAGCCGCTCACCGGCCTTGTCATGGATTACGAGATCGAGAATGTTGTCACACTCCGGCGTGGAGTATTCCGGATGGCACCCGGTATCTTGATAGAATCGCGCCCCATTGACCAGAAACGCGTTCGACGGCCAACTGTTCGGAATGAGGCCCTCGAAGATATACCCCAGTACCTTTTCCATCGGCAGATAGATTCGGCCATTAGGCGAAAAGATCAGGCCGTACTCGTTCTCGAGGCCGAAGATGCGCTGTTTCATGGGACCTGGATACGTCATGGGTGTCGCAATCAGATTACACGGCCATCCCCTGTTCTTCAACAGATGGGGAAGGATTGAGCGGGACGGATCAGGCGGAGAGGAGCCGGCGAATGTCGCTCACCGGCACACGGCGGAATTTGCGACCCACTCGGTGGCGTTCCAGGACGGCCACTTCAAGCCCTTCGGGGGCCAGCTTGAGATTGGCGGTCTGCTCCAGCGCCGAGACACAGCGGGACAACGCAGCGGCCAAGGACGGAGGCTCACTTGAGCTTTTTTCCTTCAACACGGCTTGGACGGCGTCGGATTTTCCGCCGATCACAGAGAAATTCTTCTCGTCAATGATGCTCCCATCGAACGAAATCCGGTAGATTTCGTTTGGCAGGGCGTCGGCGCCGACCTGTACCACGAGAATTTCAACTTCCAGCGGTTTGGCGTCTTGGCCAAACACGGTGCCCAGGCTTTGGGAATAGCCGTTCGCCAGCGATCGGCCGGTCACATCCTCGCGGCTGTACATGAACCCTTTGAGATCGGCATGCCGAATGCCGGCTTTCCTGAGATTCTCAAATTCGCTGTATTTCCCAGCGCCGGCGAACGCAATGCAGTCGTAGATTTCCGACACCTTGTGGAGGGACGCGCTCGGATTATCCGCCGTCAGCAAAACCCCCTCGTCATATTCCATCGCGATGATCGAACGGCCCTTGGCGATGCCCTTCCTGGCATACTCCGCCTTGTCCTGCATCATCTGTTCTGGAGAGACGTAGTACGGCAACGGCATGGTTAGGTCTCCTTCGACCGGCGCAGGTCGATCATGCCGTCGTACACCCCACGAATCCGATCGCCCGGCACATCGGCAATGCCCTGCGCCGTCACGAATTTGGCCGTGGGATAAATCCCGCGCACGAAATCCGGACCACCCGTACCCACGTCATCGTCGGCAGCATTGTACAATGCCGTCAGCGCCAATTTGAGCACATCCGCCTCCGACAGATTCTTTTGAAAATGCTCCCGCATGGTGTTCCGGGCATCTTTGCCCCCGGAGCCGATCGCGTGGTAATCCGATTCTTCGTACCGCCCTCCCGTAATGTCGTACTTGAAGATGCGCCCTTCCGTACGCGCGGCATCATACCCGACAAACAGAGGCATCACGACGAGCCCCTGGAACACCATCGGCAGGTTGGCTTTGACCATTTGGCCGAGCTTGTTGGCCTTGCCTTCGCAGGACAGCGGCATCCCTTCCAATTTCTCATAATGTTCGAGCTCGGTTTGCAACAGCTTGGCCATTTCAATACAGGGCCCTGCGGCACCGGCAATCGCCATGGCGGAGAATTCATCGATCTTGAATACCTTTTCAATACGGCGATCGGCAATCTGAAATCCCTCCGTTGCCCGGCGATCGCCGGCAATGACCACCCCCTGTTGATACTTGATGGCCAACACCGTTGTGGCCTGAGGCACCGCCAGTGAAACACCCGCACGATCCGGCTGATTCGAGGGCATTGATCCCTGGCCGCCCGGCATCAACCCAGGATGGTACTGCGTCACGAAGTTGAAAAAGCTGGAGTCGTCGTGATTCGGGAAATACGGCAGTTTCATAAAGGTATCTAGGGTCGGCGTGTCAGGCCTTCAGCTTCTCAATGAGGGCATCAACTGTCTCAACCGCATCGAGCAATCCACCGGTCAACGCCTGTGTCCCGCGATGGGGGTCCATCAACGGGATTTTCTTGATGGTCGTGTTGCCCACATCGAACAACACCGAAGTCCAACTCGCGCCATACAGTGACGCGGCGAACTTGGCGGCGCAACGGCCCCGGAAATAGGCTCTGGTACCGGGCGGCGGCGTACATTCGGCCTGCCGGATCTCCGCTTCCTCCACGATCCGCTCAATATGAGCGCCGCGTTCCAGTGTATAGAAGAGCCCTTTCTCAGGACGGACGTCATGGTACTGAAGGTCCATGAGCTTGGTGCGAGGATCGTCCCACCCGCAACCTTTCCGATCCATGTACGATTCAATCAGATGGCGCTTGGCCACCCAATCCAACTCCCTCACCAACAGCCGCGGGTCTCGTTCGAGTTTGCTCAGCACGTCCTCCCAGCGGGCGAGCACCTCCTGTGTCGCCTGCGTTGAACCGCGCGCGGCGTACGAGGCCGTTGCAGCCGCGAGATAGGCGCGCTGAATCGCCAGCGCCGTCGTCGGACGCCCCCCCGCCAGCTTGATCGTTTGCTTCATCTCCAGATCGCGCGAGACTTGTTTGAACACCCGAACCGGCTCCTCCAGTTCCACCTGCGGCAACTCAGCACCGGCTTCCAACAGCTCCAGCACGATGTCCAAGGTTCCCACCTTCAGATAGGTGGAGACCTCCGCCATATTGGCATCGCCCACGATGACATGGAGACGGCGAGACTTGGCGTAATCGGCATGCGGCTCGTCGCGTGAATTGATGATCGGCCGCTTGACCATCGTATTCAGATCGACCAGGCACTCGAAAAAATCGGCGCGCTGGGAGATTTGATACTCGGCTGGAGCGGTCTGATTCTCCGCGCCGACCTTTCCGGCCCCGGCAAAGATCGGCCTCGTCACCAAAAACGGCGTGAGCACCCGGACGATCTTTTCGAACGGCACCGTCCGCGAGACCAGGTAGTTCTCATGGTACCCGTAGCTATTGCCCTTTCCGTCGGAGTTGTTCTTGTACAAGAGATACTGTTCGCTCCCCCGCACCTTCGCGAGTTCCTGAAGACTCTGCGCGAGGATCCGTTCTCCAATCCGCTCGAACGCCACCACCTCCCTCGGAGTCGAACACTCCGGCGTGGAGTACTCCGGATGGGCACCATCGACGTACAACCGCCCGCCGTTGGCGAGGACTTTGTTGAGTTGCCGGTTGTAGTCAGGATTCGGCCGCTCGCGCTCCCCATCGACTTCGAATCCTCGGGCATCTACAAGTGGATTCTCGTTTTCGTAGTCCCAGATCGCGTGTGGGGCAGGCAGTCCCCGATAGTGCCCGATGACGGCAATGGAGGCGGTCACGGGATCTGCCGCAGCACGCTCCGTCGCCGCGATGCCGAACTCCGTTTCCGTACCCAGCACTCGTGCGCGATTCGTCGAGGTCTGTTCCTGCATGAGATTTAGTTAGAGGTAGTGCCCGGTGGTGACGGTTTCAATCTGGCGGGATTCGCTTGGCCCGCCGCTGATCGTCCGAAGATGCACGATCTTCTCGCCTTTCTTGCCGGCGACCTTCGCCCAATCATCCGGGTTGGTTGTATTCGGAAGGTCTTCGTGCTCCTTGAATTCTTCACGGATGGCCCGCACCAGATCGTCCGACCTGAGGCCCTGTCCTTCCTGGGCAATTGCCCGCTTCACGGCGAATTTTTTCGCGCGTGACACAATGCCTTCGATCAGCGCGCCGCTGGCGAAATCTTTGAAATACAGCACTTCCTTCTCGCCGTTGGCGTAGGTGACTTCAATAAATTTATTCTCTTCACTCGGGGCATACATGGTCTCCACCGTCTTCGCGATCAGCCGATCCACAAGCGCCTGCCGATCGCCTCCATAACGGTCCACCTCGTCCTGAGCGAACGGCAGATCTGCCGACACATACTTCGAGAAAATGTCCCGCGCGGCGGTCGCGTCCGGGCGTCCAACTTTGACTTTCACATCCAATCGCCCGGCGCGGAGCACGGCGGGGTCGATCAAATCCTGTCGGTTGCTCGCCCCGATCACGATCACGTTGCGCAACCGCTCGACCCCGTCGATCTCGGAGAGGAACTGCGGCACGATCGTCGACTCGATATCAGATGAAATCCCCGTGCCCCGAGTCCTGAAGAGCGCGTCCATTTCATCGAAAAAGACGATCACCGGATGACCGTCCTCCGCGCGCTCTTTCGCTTTCTTGAAGACCTCGCGCACTTGCCGTTCAGATTCGCCGACGTACTTATTAAGCAATTCCGGCCCTTTCACGTGCAGGAAATAGCTGCGAATCTCTTTCCCCGCGCGAGAACCCAATTTCTTGGCAATCGAGTTGGCAACGGCCTTGGCAATGAGCGTCTTCCCGCAGCCCGGCGGCCCATAGAGCAGCACGCCTTTGGGCGCACTCAGTTTGTATTCAGCAAAAATGTGCGGATGGAGGAAGGGCAATTCGACTGCGTCGCGGACCTGCTCCAATTCTTTCTGGAGGCCGCCGATGTGTTCATAATCGACGTCCGGGACCTCTTCCAATACGAGTTCTTCCGCTTCTGACTTGGGCAATTTTTCAATCACATACCCGGAGCGAGGGTCGTACAGCAGATGGTCGCCGACGCTCAGCCGTTCGACGAGTAGCGGGTCACCCAGTTCCGCGACTTTTTCCTCGTCGAAATGGAGCGTCACGAGTGCGCGCCCCCCCTCCAGCACGTCCTTCAGGCGGACGACCTCACCCTGGCTGTCGAACCCCTTGGCCTCGATGACGTTGAGAGCCTCGTTCAGGATGACTTCCTGCCCTTTCCGTAGCTGCGTACGTTTAATGGAGGGATGAAGGCTGACTTTCATTTTCCGTCCCGACACGAACACCGTCCCCGTGCCATCTTCGTTGAGGCAGGAAAAAATCGCGTACGCAGACGGCGGCGCCGTCAGCTTGTCCACTTCGGCGCGCAAGGCTTCGATCTGGGCCTTGGCTTCGTGCAGGGTGGCAACGAGCTTTTCGTTCTGCTTATTGGCTTGTTCGAGTTGGTGGCGTGACTGATACAGCCGGCGGATTTCCTCTTCCATCGACTGGATTTGTACGCGCAGCTTATCGACTTCCCGCGCATGCTCGTCGTTCTTGTGTATCATGTCCGCGTCACCATCGGACAACTGGTGCGTGATTTTCTTGACAGAATCCCGAAGAGACCGAAACCGGTTCGACCGCCCCTTGCTGTCTCCCATGCCTCCACTCGGCGATTCGCCCGTAACGGCGGTGAGAGCACATTGTGTATCCGTGTCGGATTCTAACACCCGACCTAGGGGTGGTCAACTAGAGTGCGCGATCGTGCGCGAGACAATGCAGAGATGTGACGAACTGTTACGACATCAACGACGCCAGCATATCACGTGTCGCCGCAGCGACATTGTCGCGAGTCAGAATCGCCCCGATCACGGCGACGCCATGAGCGCCGGTCTGGCGGACATCGGGCACCGACGCACGCGTCACACCGCCCACGGCAAACACTGGAATGGCCGAACGACGGCATGCTTCGGCCAGTGCCCCCAATCCCAACGGAGGCCCAAACGACCGCTTCGACGGCGTATCGAAAATCGGACCGAACAGCACATAGTCCGCCCCATCCCGATTCGCTTGTTCTACCTCGCCGATGGAATGTGTCGAGACACCGACGAGACGATCGAGTCCGACCAACCGACGCGCAACGGACACCGGCAAACTGTTTGCCCGCAGATGCACACCGTCCGCGTTCATGACCAACACAAGATCGACACGATCGTTCACAATCAACGGAACGGCGCGCGGCGCCGTCATCGATTGGATCTCGCGCGCCCGCGCAAGCAATTCGCCTGTCGAGAGATCACGTTCCCGAAGTTGGACGGCGGGCAATCCGGCGTTGACAGCTTGTTGAATGAGAGATGAAAGGGATCGACCACCCGTTTGAGTCCGGTCGGTCACGAGGAGCAGACGGAAATTGACGGGAGGCATGGGATCAACAGTGGTAAGGACTGCGGGCTGAGGACTGAGTCCGGGAGGAATTTGGGACAGCCAACTCAGACCTCAGCACTCATGGCTCAGCACTATTCTACAGCATGCCTTCGATCGGGCTACTGGCCGTCGCATAGAGTTTTCTGGGAATCCGACCGGCCTTGTAGGCCAATCGGCCCGCCCACACGGCGTATTTCATGGCTTCCGCCATCGCAAGCGGATTCTGCGCGCCGGCAATGGCCGTGTTCATGAGCACCGCATCGGCTCCATATTCCATCGCCAGCGCCGCATCGGACGCAGTCCCGACGCCGGCATCGACGATCACCGGCACATTGACGGACTCCATCAGGATTTTCAGGTTATACGGGTTTCGGATGCCCAGGCCGGACCCGATCGGCGCGGCCAACGGCATGACCGCCGGACATCCAATATCCACCAACTTCTTCGCCACGATCGGATCATCATTGGTGTAGGGCAGCACAATGAATCCTTCTTTAATGAGAATCTTCGCCGCCTCGATCAGACCCGCCGTATCGGGGAACAAGGTTTTCTCATCGCCGAGCACTTCCAGTTTGATCAGGTCGGAGACACCGGCTGCGCGGGCCAAACGGGAATATCGCACCGCATCCTCCACCGTGTAACAGCCGGCCGTGTTGGGCAGGATGGTGTACTTCTTAGGGTCGATGTAGTCGAGCAGGTTGTCCTTTGAGCGGTCGGTAATGTTCACACGGCGCACCGCCACCGTCACGACATCAGCACCGGACGCTTCGATGGCCTTTTGCGTTTCGATGAAATCCTTGTACTTACCCGTTCCGACCCAGAGCCGGGACTTGAACTCACGTCCTGCGATTATCAACCGATCATCTGCCATAGTATCCTCTTAGAATGATCCCCCGCCGATGAAGCTCAGGATTTCCACCCGATCCCCGTCCTTGAGAGACCGTTGCCCGAACATGGCGCGATCCAGAATTTCGAGATTCAACTCGACCGCCACTCGCTCGGCCTTGATGTCTAACTCCCGCAACAGATCGGCGACCGTCGCGCCGCCACGCCAATCCTTCGCCTCGCCGTTCACCTGGATTCGAATAGGCGCTTGCATAGACCGTCATCCTATGAGACGCGAATTCACCTTGTCAATCAACGCCCCCTTGCCCAAACGGCCGGGAACATCGCACAATGGCCCCACAGGAATGACGATGACGCACACACATAATCAGCAGGTCGCGGAGCTCTTCCGATCAATGGCCGATCTGCTCGCGACTCAACGGGCAAACCCTTACCGCGTTCGCGCCTATCGGCGCGCTGCGGATTCGCTGCTGGCCATGGAGGACGACGTGGCGACCGTCGCGGAGCGCGGAGGCCTGGAAGACATCCAGGGGGTTGGAAAGGACCTCGCCCAAAAGATCTTGGAGTTTCTTGAAACCGGGACGATCCGCGCCTACGAAGAACTGAAGACCCCGCTCCCGCCGGAGGTGAAGGACTGGTCAAAACTTCCGGGGCTTTCGGATTCGCTTGTCACCTACCTGTACTTCCGGCTGGGCATCCGCACCGCCGCCGACCTGAAGCAGCTGATCGAATCGCACATGCTGAGAACTCTTCCGGGCTTCGCAGGCTCGGAAACAGCTCTGCTCGAAGCTATCGAGAAGCTCGACGAAACCACCTAACCGTTACGATGGTTTCATTTCCTTGAAGATCTTCCAGCTCTTCAGCAACTCCACCGCCTTCTGCAACTGGGCATCCTGTTCAAGCGACGGTTCGCCCAGTGCCTCGGCGGACGGAGCCGGCGGAGGCGTCCCATTCTTAGAACCCGCCTCGTCCGGAGGCTTGACACCGGATGGGGGCGCTTCTTTCCCAGTGGAGGGCTTGACAGATTTAGACTCCGCTTCTTTCTCACCCGGTTTACCTTCACCGGTCTTCGCGGTGGGCGGCGCAGGGAGCTTCACCACGATATCAGGGGTAATACCAGTCGACTGGATGGTCCGACCCTTCGGGGTGTAATACTTTGCGGTCGTCAGGCGAAGACCCGATCCGTCTCCAAGCGCCAAAATCGTCTGGACTGATCCTTTGCCGAACGACGTGGTCCCGACCACCACCGCCCGCCCCCAGTCTTGGAGGGCGCCCGCGACGATCTCCGACGCACTCGCCGAGCCTTCGTTGACAAGCACAATGACCGGCAAATCTTCCAGCTGATCCTTGGATTTGGCGAACCATTCGTCCTTCTTGCCGTCCCGGCTCTTGGTATAGACCACGAGCTTCCCGCTCGGAAGAAACTGTTCGGAGACATCGACCGCCGCCGTCAGGAGGCCGCCGGGGTTGTTCCGCAAATCCAGAATCGCGCCTTGTGCTTTTTGTTCTCTGAACTGCTTGATTGCCTTGGCCAAATCTCTTCCCGTCGCCTCTTGGAATTGCGTGAGCCGGACATAGCCGAGGTTGTCGATCATCTTGGATTTCACGCTCTCGATCTTGATGGTGTCGCGCACCAAGGTGAAGACCAGCGGTTCCGGCGTGCCGTCCCGTTGAATCGTCAAATTCACCTTGCTGCCTTTCGGCCCGCGCATCTTCTGGACGGCATCCATCAGGGTGAGGTCTTTCGTCGTCTCATCGTTCACTTTCACGATGAAATCGCCGGCCTTGATGCCGGCCCGGTGCGCCGGCGTACCTTCGATCGGGGCGATGACGGCCAACCGGTTGTCTTTCACACCGATCTGAATGCCCACGCCGCCAAATTCCCCCTTCGTCTCGACCTGCATCTCCTTATACATTTCGGGAGTCATATACGCAGAATGCGGATCCAGCGTGGCCAACATTCCGCGAATCGCCCCTTGGATAAGGTCCTTCGCTTTCGTCTCGTCCACGTAATGTCTTTGCACTTGATTGAGCACCTCGGAAAAGGTCTTGAGCTCCTCATAGGTTTCACTGGCGTGGCCCGTCCGCTCCCAGCCCTTGCCGATTACGACCCCGCCGAGGAGCGCGATCGCAATCATCGGTCCGATCACCCAAGACTTTCGCCGCGGCTGCTGATCCATCATCGTCGATATCCCTTCTTTGCGTTTAACCTTCCGGTGGCATGTGGCGCGGTTAGATTACCGCTTGACCAGCCATTGGATCGGGTCCACCGGCTCGGCCCCTTCGCGTAACTCGAAGTATAAAGTATTTTCTCCGGTCACGCCCGTATCTCCGGTTTCTCCGATCGGGTATCCCTCGGCAACCTGCTCGCCGACTTTGGCCAGAATCCTGGCGGCATGGGCATAGAGGGAGAAGAACCCATTGGCGTGGTCCAAGATTATAACGAGTCCGTAGCCTTTCAACCAGTCCGCATAGACCACGGCACCGGGCATGACGGCATGGATGAAGCTGCCCTCTTTCGTCCTGATTTCGATGCCTTTGCGCTGCACATAGGTATTGAAGGTCGGATGTTTCTGCCGGCCAAAGAACGACACAACCTGCCCGTCGGCCGGCCATGGCAGAGCACCTCTGACCCCGCGTGAGGGAGCCGGCACCGCCTGAGGCTTGCTCGCCAACGCTCGGCGGCGAGTTTCCAACTCCTGCAGCAAACTGTCTACTCGGGCCGCCGAACGTTCGAGTTCCTCGACCGTTCGATTGTATGCGTCTTTTTCTTGCGTGATCTTCGCCAAGTAGACTTTTTTCTCTTTTTGGATGGCACGGATGTCGGTGAGCTTCTTTTCGATACTCTCCTTGAACGCCACCATGCCGGCCCGCGCCTCAGCCCGTTGGCGTTCGGCGTGCTCCATGCGGGCCATATCCTCCCGAAATCTGCTCAGCAAGTCATACTCCTTTTGGGACAGCGTAGAAA
Organism: Nitrospira sp.; assembly: GCA_015903945.1. Lineage (GTDB taxonomy): Bacteria > Nitrospirota > Nitrospiria > Nitrospirales > Nitrospiraceae > Nitrospira_D. The sequence goes on from JABMDL010000010.1 coordinate 29,525, forward strand.
CGTACTGCTGGCGACGCTGAAAGTCCGCATAGGAGCCCGACGCCAACAACGCTTTCACATACCCAAACCGTCCTTCCATATATTGCACGCGAAAACGCGCCAGGATGGCATCGCGCCGCTCTTCAATGCCGGCGCGTATCACCCCGATGTGCTCCGTGATGTCATCGATCTCCCGGTCCTTCTTGCGCAGTTTTTTCGTGATCTCCTGGTGGTCATGGCGATGGCGGACCAGCCGTTCGTCCAACGATTGGATGCCTTGCAGCACCGATTCCCGTTTCTTCTCGACTTCCTCCGCCCGCTTTCGCTTTTCTTCGATTTTCCCTTTCAATTGCTCGAGCGTTTTACGTTCTCGCTCGATCTTTTCGGCGATGGGATCATTGGCCGCGACGGCGACAGATTCCCACCCGCTCCACACCGGGAGACACCAGACGATGGCCGCAAGCCACAGCCTCACCCTCGCCCCTCCCCGAATCTGCGCAGAGATACCATGCTGCCGGCCACCCCCAGCACCATTCCCACAGCCACAAACGCCACACAGATGGACAGCGGGAGAAACGACACCAGGTTTTCAATGCCGCGGAAACGGCCGACCGACCCGATCTGCTGCCGGAACAACTCAAAGCCCAGCTTCAGAATGCCCAGCGACAGCGCGCTGCCGCACACACCCAACACGGCTCCTTCGATGAAATAGGGGATGCGGATAAAGGCGCGCGTGGCGCCGATGAGGCGAAGGATTTCAATTTCCTCCCGTCTGGCGAACAGCGCAAGCCGAATGGTGTTTCCGATAATGGTGACAGCGGCCATGGAGAGGATCACCCCCACACTGATCGCGGCCAGCTCGATATATCGAATGAGTCCGGCCAATGCGTCGATCCACTCCTGATTGTAATCGACTTTGGCCACGCCGGCCATCGTTTTGACCCGTTCAGCCCACCGATTCACCGCGTCCAGCGACCGATAATTCGGCGCCGGCGTGACGACGAACGAGGCAGGCAGCGGGTTTTCTCCCAGCCCTTCGAGCAAATGAGAATCGGACGGAAATTGCGCCCGAAATTCGCCGAGTGCCTGCTCTTTCGAGATATACAGAAGGCCCCCCACCATTCGATCAGCCTTGAGCGTTCCTTCGAGATCCTGGATCACGTCCTGCGAGAGCCGGTCATCCAAATAGACGATCACCTTGATGTCTTCTTGCAGCCAATCCGCCGCATGACGAAGGTTCACATAGGAGAGCAGAAAAATGCCGACGCAGGCCAATGTAAACGCCGTGGTCACAATGGCCACTACCGTGGTGGTGCGGTTAGTCCGCAAATTTGCCCACGCTTCACGGAAGAGATACACGAGCCATCTCATACCCCTACGCTGTCGCCTCCCTGCCGCTCAGGCATGAGAACCCCCTGCATCAGCGTGATCACACGCCGGTTGACCAGCGACATCACATGCGGGTCATGCGTAGCGACCACGACAGTCGTTCCTCGTGCATTGATCAATTTGAACAATTCGATAATCTCCGCGGTCCGTTCAGGGTCGAGATTACCGGTTGGCTCATCCGCCAGAAGCACAACCGGCCCGTTCACGATCGCCCGCGCAATACAGGCCCGCTGCTGCTCCCCCGTCGAGAGGCTGGCGGGTGACTGGTCTTTTTTATGCTCGACACCGACCGCCCGCAACGCTTCCGTGACCTTGCGGCGGATATCCGCCGTCGAAGATCGTTGCACGATCAAGGGCAGCGCAACGTTTTCAAACACGGACTTTTTAGGGAGCAGGCGAAAGTCTTGAAAGACCGTCCCGATCTTGCGCCGAAGGTAGGGCACCTCCGACTGTCTCAACTGGCCGACGTTCTTGCCCTGCACAAAGATCTGCCCTTGATCCGGCCGCTCCTCGCCGATCAGCATGCGCAACAGCGTGGACTTCCCCGCTCCGCTCGGCCCCATGAGCAACACGAACTCTCCCTTCCCGATTTCCAGCGTGAGGTCGGACAGGGCGACACGGCGGTCATAACTCTTCGAAACATGGATCAGCTGGATCATCGTTTCCTTCGGATGACGTTCCCTGCCGACAGTCTAGGACATCCCTCGTTCGTCGGCATCGAACGCATTCTGGAGATGTTCGATGCGGCCTAGCGAAGACGGGTGCCCCTGCACCACCACGACATCGAATCGGCACGATCGATCCGACAGGTGGCGCTGGGTAAGATATTGAGACGCCAGCCGCACGAGTTTGGCCTGTTTTTTTCGATCCACAGCCAACACCGCGCCACCGAAAGCCTCCGTTGCCCGGGCCTTCACTTCGACAAAGACCAGCACTCCGCGGTCTTCGGCCACGAGATCCAGCTCGCCCAGGGAGGTCCGGAGATTGCGCGCTAAGATCCGATAGCCTTTGGCCTGTAAGAATCGCTCCGCCAACAATTCGCTGGCTTGTCCGAACTGATGGCGGGGATCTCTCGAATTAGCCCTGCTCATGGAGATCGGTTTGGTTACCCGGTCGACCCCGCGAGGCTGAGTTCGGCGGTCCGTGCCGAGAGGATCGTGTCCCGCACCGGCGCAAATGTCCGCCGGTGGATGGGGCAGGGCCCGAAACGCGCCAGCATCCGTAGATGTTCCGCAGTACCATACCCCTTATGCGAAAGGAAATTATATTGCGGAAATGTCTCGTGGAACGCCACCATCAGACGATCCCGTGTGACCTTGGCGATGATCGACGCTGCAGCGATTGAGAGAGACAGCGCATCACCTTTGATGATCGGACGCAACGGCACATGGAGTGCCGGGAGCGTAACGGCATCGGTCAGGAGATAATCGGGAGCGGGATCCAAATTGGCGATAGCCCGGCACATGGCCAGGCGGGACGCTTCTAAAATGTTGAGGGCATCGATCTCGCCGGCGTCGGCCGACCCAATCCCCACGCCGACCGCTTTGTCCAGGATCGCGTGATAGAGCCGTTCCCGTTCAGCTGCGGGGAGTTGTTTCGAATCGTCGACACCGGTCAACCTGGCGTGGATGGGCAAGATCACGGCCGCCGCGACGACCGGACCGGCCAACGGCCCGCGCCCCGCTTCGTCGATACCGGCAACACGGCGATAACCGCGCCGCCGGGCTTCTTGCTCGAACTCATCGGCAGGCCCCATCAGGCTCGCTCCCGATCACGGCTCTGTGTGAGACAAGCGGCCCCTGCACACGGCGAAACCGGGGCAACCGGGTGTCTAGGCCTTCGCGGGCGCTTCCGGAGCGGGTTGAGCGGCGGCCGACTGGGTGGACGACTTACTCTCCCCGACGAACTCGCGCTCTTCCACTTTGGCGAACCGCCCCTTCTTTCCGCGCAGGTAGTAGAGCTTCGCCCGCCGCACACGTCCTTGCCGAACGACATCAACCTTCGAGACAATCGGTGAATGCACCGGGAAAATACGTTCAACACCGACACCATAGGATAGCTTCCGGACGGTGAACGTCTCCGTATTCAGGGATCCCTTGCGGGCGATCACCGTTCCTTCATACACCTGGATGCGTTCCTTATCCCCTTCGACGACTTTGACGTGGACTCTGACGACATCCCCGATTTCAAAGCTCGGCGGTGACTTTTTCGTCAAGGACCGCTGAATGCGCTCTAACTGATTCATCGACTTATCCCTCCTCCCCGCTACGTACGGGCGCCATCGAAACGCCTTCGTTCATCAATTCATTCAACAACCGCTGATCTTCGTTCGTGAGCACTCGATCCCTCAGGAGATCGGGCCGTCTCAGATAGGTGCTGCGCAACGCCTGCTTCCGGCGCCACAGGCGGATCGCTTCATGATGCCCGGACAAGAGTACTTCCGGAACACCCAGACCACGCACCTCTGCCGGCCTGGTATAGTGCGGATACTCCAAGAGAGAATCCGAAAACGATTCCTCAACCATGGACTGGGGATCACCCAACACGCCTGGGACCAACCGAGCCGCCGCATCGATCAAGACAAGCGCCGGCAGTTCGCCACCGGTCAACACATAGTCGCCGACGGACACCTCTTCCGGTGCGAGGGCCGTTCTGACCCGTTCATCGATCCCCTCGTAATGGCCGCAGAGAATCACCATGCGACGTTCTTCGCCCGCCAGACGCTGCGCATACTCCTGCGTGAAGGGCCGGCCATGGGGGGACGGAAACAGCAACCGGATTGTCTCACCATAGGCCTGTGCTTCTTCCTTCAGCGCATCGACCGCGCGCAAAATCGGTTCCGCCTTCATCACCATTCCGGCACCGCCGCCATACGGCACGTCATCCGCCACCTTGTGGCGATCATCGGTGAAGTCGCGCAGATTGCGCACCGTAACATGAAGTAGCCCCTTTTCCTGGGCGCGCTTGAGCATGCTCTGTCCCAGGACGGGAGCCACCATGTCCGGGAACAATGTCAGCACGTCGAACCGCAACATCTTATTCGTCCATCCCACCCAGTATACGAACGGTCATCCGCCGGCGATCGAGATCGACGCCGGTCACCCATTCCTTGGCCGCAGGAATCAAGGTTTCCTTGGAGCCCTGCCGAACGACGAAGACGTGGTTACCCGGCAGGTCCCAAATTTCTTCCAGCACACCGAGCGGCTGCCCTTGGTCCGAGTGTACTTCCAGGCCCACTAAATCACATTTATAGTACTGTCCGATCGGAAGCGCGGGGGCGGGGCCACGAGCAGCCTGCACCAGCCCACCGGACCAGACCTTAGCCTCTTCCGGCGTCGCCAGGCCAGCAAACCCCATGATAAATTCCGTTCCCGCGCGCCGCACATGGGTGACGCTCGTCTCCAGCATCCGACCGTCCTTCGCCACCAATTGTACGTCCGTCAACGCTTCAAATCGGCCGGGCACGTCACTCAAGGGCCGAACCTTGACCTGCCCTTTGACCCCAAAGGGCCGCCCGATCTGCCCGACCGTGACCGTCTCAAGCGAGCCGACCATCATCCACGCATGTTACTTCGCGGCGGCGGCGCCCTTTTGTCCTGCCTTCTCCGCCTCGAACTGTTTCCACAAGCCCGATCGGCGAAGCAAGGTTCGCACCGTCACCGACGGCTGCGCGCCCTGCCGCAGCCAGGTCAGCACACGCTCTTGCTTGAGCTCCGGCACGCCGGCTTCTTTCAACGGATCGAACGTCCCAAGAATTTCAAGGAACCGTCCGTCCCGCGCTTTTCGTGAATCGGCCGCCACCAGCCGATACATGGGGCGCTTGTGTCTTCCTGTCCGAGCAAGTCTCAAATGAACAGCCACGAAGTCCTCCTTAGATGAGTGAGCCGACAGCAATCAGCTTTCAGCTTCTTCCATTACCAACGCTTCTTGCAGCCTATCGCTGAAAGCCATTCGCTGACAGCCGACTGCGTTTCATCACATCGACCGCATGAGTTGGGCCAACTGCCGCCGCCCGCCTGCGCCGGTCATGGCTTTCGCCAGTTTCTTCGCCGACAAAAACTGCTTGATCAACCGATTGACATCCTGCACGCTGGTGCCGCTGCCGCGCGCGATCCGTTTTTTCCGGCTGCCGTTGATAATCGTGTGATCCCGCCGTTCGCGGATCGTCATCGAATCGATGATGGCGGCCACCCGGCCCATTTCCTTCTCCGGTTTGTCCCCTTCGATCGCGCTCTTGAGCTTTTGCCCTCCGGGCAACATACCGAGGATCTGATCCAATGAGCCGAGACGGCCCATTTGTCCCAGCTGGGCGCGAAAATCCTCCAGCGTGAACGTGTTGCTCGTCAGCCGTTTCTGCGCCGCGTCGTCCTGTTCCCGAGAGAGCGTTTCTTGCGCTTTTTCGATGAGCGACAGCACGTCGCCCATGCCAAGAATGCGCGACGCCATGCGGTCCGGATGAAACACCTCCAACGCATCCAGTTTTTCCCCCACACCGAGAAACTTGATCGGTTTGCCGGTGACGGCCCGGATGGACAACACCGCACCGCCGCGCGCGTCGCCTTCCACCTTCGTCAGGATGACGCCGGTCAAACCGACCTTCTGGTCGAATTGGCCCGCCATTGTGACGGCATCCTGACCGGTCATCGCATCGGCAACGAGCAGCACCTCTTGCGGCGCCACTGCCTCTTTCACCGCGACCAGCTCCCCCATCAAGTCATCGTCGATGTGCAACCGCCCGCCGGTGTCCAAGACCACCACATCGAACCCCTGCGCCTGCCCCTGTTCAACACCGGCCCGACAGATGCGCACCACATCCGCCTGGGAAGCCTGCGCCTGATCCGCGCGGTAGACCTCGACCCCAAGGTCACGCCCCAGGGAACTGAGCTGCTCACCGGCCGCAGGGCGGCGTGGATCCGCCGCCACCATCAGGACACGTTTCCCTTGATTCTTGAACAAGCGGGCCAGCTTCCCGCAGGTAGTCGTTTTGCCGGCTCCCTGCAATCCGACCATCATCACCACGGTGGGCGAACGGGAGCTGAGCGCAAGCCCCGCGCGCTCGCGCCCCATCATCTCGCTCAATTCTTCCCAGACAATTTTGACGACGTGATGACCGGGCGTCAGGCTCTGCATGACCTCCTGACCGACAGCCTTCAGGCGGACCCGCTCGATGAAATCCTTGACGATCTTGAAATTGACATCGGCTTCAAGCAGTGCGAATCGCACTTCCTTGAGGGCCTCGGCGATGTTTTGCTCCGTGAGCACACCCTGCCCTCGAAGCCGCTTTAAAATATTCTCGAACTTGTCGCTCAGTGCATCAAACATAGGACCACAAAGAAAGAGGCCATCGAAGCCTTACGCCAGATCTCCGATCGCCTCGAAAAATCTAGAAAAAGAGTATCGTGCAGTTTATAGAACCACTGCAGCCAAGTCAAGAATGGGGAGGCCTGAGAAGCTGAGAACAGGCCCATGACCGAAAGGGCCGGATTTATTGACTTGCCGTGAGCCTTCCGATATGGTTCCCATCAGTTTCTGCATAGCTCGGCGCGAGGAAGACAAGAGGAGCACGGTTCTTGTGCGAAAATCGCCCTGGATTCTGTTCATTTTTCTGCTCATCGGAGGGCTGCTCGGCGGGATTCTCGGAGAAATTCTCCATGTCATGGCGCCCCAAGGTACAATCCAGAACATCTTCTCGACCCACTTCTCGCTTGGTATCACCCAACCCCTCACGCTCGACCTGATTCTGGTCAAACTCACGCTGGGCTTCACGATCAAGATCAACATCCTCAGCATCCTGGGCATGTTCGTCGGCATCTACCTCTACAAACACGTGTAACAACCTAGGATCTCACCTCCAGGTCCTTCAACTTCAACGCCCGAATCTTGTTCCGCAGTTCCGCGGCCCGTTCGAATTCCAGCTTTTTGGCCGCCGCTTTCATCTCCGCCTCCAGCTGTTCGATGCGCTGCTCCGTCGCCCCCGCCGTTCCATACGGCTCGACCGACTCAGCCGCCAACTCCAATTGAACATAATCCAGATCGGCCACGGCATAGTCCAGCGCTGGAATCCCTTTCTTAACACTGGCGGGCGTGATGTCGTGTGCCCGGTTGTACTCTGCCTGAATCCCGCGCCGCCGGTCTGTTTCCTCCATTGCCATCCGCATCGAATCCGTCACGAGATCGCCGTAGAAAATCACCCGTCCGTCAATGTTGCGCGCCGCCCGTCCCGCCGTCTGAATGAGCGAGCGATAGGAGCGCAGATACCCTTCCTTATCCGCGTCAAGAATGGCCACCAAGCTCACTTCCGGCAGGTCGAGGCCTTCGCGCAACAGATTGATTCCGACCAGAACGTCGAATGTCCCCAGGCGCAGGTCCCGGATGATCTCCGCCCGCTCCAGCGTCTTGATATCGGAATGCAGATACCGCACCTTCACACCGAGATCGTGGTAGTACTCCGTCAGGTCTTCGGCCATGCGTTTCGTCAGCGTCGTGACGAGCACACGCCCTCCCTTGGCGACTTCGGCGCGCACTTGTCCCAACAGGTGATCCACCTGTCCCTTTGCCGGCACCACCTCGATGTGCGGATCCATCAAGCCGGTCGGCCTGATGATCTGTTCCACGATCTCGCCCTGGGCATGTTCCAGCTCATAAGGACCCGGCGTCGCTGACACGTACACCACGTGATTCAAGCACCGTTCAAACTCCGCAAATTTCAGGGGGCGGTTGTCGACGGCGGACGGCAGGCGAAATCCGTAGTCTACGAGGGTGCGCTTCCGGGAATAGTCCCCCTCATACATCCCTCCGACCTGGGGAATGGTCGCGTGCGATTCGTCGACGATCAACAGAAAATCTTTTGGAAAATAATCCAACAAAGTGGGCGGCGGCTCACCCGGTGCGCGCCCGCTCAAGTGGCGCGAATAGTTCTCAATCCCGTGGCAATAGCCCATCGCGCGAATCATTTCGAGGTCGAACTTCGTGCGCTGTTCGAGCCGTTGGGCTTCCACGAGCTGGCCTGCCCGCTTCAATACCGCAAGTCGCTCATCGAGCTCTTCTTCAATGCCCGTGATGGCCCGTTCGTAGCGGTCCGGCGCGATGAGGTAGTGCGTATTGGGATAGATCGCGACCTTGGGCAACTTGCCCAACGATTTCCCCGTCAGCGGGTCGATCTCGTGAATGGCATCCACGGTGTCGCCGAACAGCTCGATCCGTACCGACTTGGCCTCCGACGACGCAGGGAAGATTTCGACCACGTCCCCGCGCGCGCGAAACGTCCCGCGATGGAAATCGACGTCGTTGCGTTCATACTGGATTTCCACGAGTTTGGCCAAGATCTTCTCCCGCCTGACCTCGGCCCCTTCTTCCAAATAGACGAGCATGTCGTGATAGACCTCCGGCGAGCCGAGCCCGTAGATGCAGGAGACCGACGAGACGATCAGCACATCGTTGCGCTGAAGCAACGACGTCGTCGCGGCATGCCGCATCTGGTCAATGGCGTCGTTGATCGACGCATCCTTCGCGATGTAGGTGTCGCTTTGCGGAATGTACGCTTCCGGCTGATAGTAGTCGTAATAACTGACGAAATACTCGACCGCATTCCGTGGAAAAAACTGCTTGAACTCCTGATAGAGCTGCCCGGCCAAGGTCTTGTTGTGGACGAGCACCAGCGTGGGTTTTTGCACCCGCTCGACAAGATTGGCCATGGTAAATGTCTTGCCGGATCCGGTGACGCCGAGCAGGGCTTGATGTCTTTTTCCCGCCTCCACGCCGGCCACCAGCCTGGCGATTGCCTCTGGCTGATGCCCGCAGGGTTTGAAGGGTGCTTCCAACTTAAACGGCGGCATAGGGCGCTCCGGCGATCATCTTACCAAACACTCAATCGCGTATCTCGTGAAGCGTATCGCGTATCGCGCAGACAAAGATACACGACATTGAGGCACGCCTTCCGGCTTGCGCTTCACGCTTCACGAGATACGAGCGGCGAAGACCTGATTTCTGATCGGCCATGACGGAAGAGGTGTTTACACGCATGCGGGTGAAGAGCTCCCAGAAAAAAAGGGGGCTGCCGGAACGCCCGGCAACCCCCTTCATTCGAGCGGAGTGTGGTCGGATCAGTTCCGACCGCCTCCAAATCCTCCACGGCCTCCGCCACCGGAACGGGGTTCCTGAGGGCGTGCTTCGTTGACCGTCAATGTGCGACCGCCGAACTGTGTCCCGTTCAGCGCCGATATCGCCGCCTGGGCCTCAGAATCGGACGACATTTCCACGAATCCGAAGCCCCGGGACTGCCCGGTGAACTTATCCGTGATGATCCGCGCCGACGCCACGGCCCCATGCGCGGCGAACAAATCGCTCAGTTGCTGCTCGGTTGTTGAATATGGCAATCCGCCGACATAAATCTTCGCACCCATCAGACTCCTCCTTTGACACAGTGGTGTTGTTTTGGACGCGCGAAAGAAACGAGGAAGGAACGGGCCGAAGACATCATGGGCACAGTGGCGACCGAGCTCTGGCTTCTGAGAAGGTTCCCGAGCTGGACCAAAACAACATCCGTTCAGGCCTTGTCACTCTCCGCGCTTGCTTGCCAGGCCTCTCGCAACCAAGCGGCTGCATGCTACCCCAGACAGACGAAAAAAGGCAAGTTTCAAAGCCCCCTCTTGTCTGAACCCAAGGGATCCCTAACACCCGGTGGACCTACTTCGACTGCCCGGGCTTCTTGATTTGAAGAATGTCCTGCTGGAACCGATCCCGCTCGGCGAGAATCTGTTTCCGCCGCCGCCAGCGATCCCATGTCCACCACCGCAATTTATCAGGGAAAGTCACTATCCGTGTCGGCGCGCTGCCGCCGGGCGCTTGCTGAAACGGGTATCCTTCGTGGCTGTCACGTTGCTCAAAGAACCGCTTGTAGAGATAGTCGTAGAGTCCGTTGCCTGACCCACCGGCTGCCATGGCTTGCCCTTTCCGTACCGCGTGCCCGCACGCTGTGCATAGTACCCTGTCCGGCTGAGATCGTGCAATGGATTGCGCAGCCTATGCTATAGTCGCGCGTCCTCCTCGGAGCCTGCGGGAACAGATGAAACGGATCACGATTGCTCTGGCCTCCGTCTGCACCATCCCCCTCCTCATAGGAACCGCGGCATCTGAATCGACGCTCGATTCAACCATCTCAGCGGGTACTTGGATTGAACGTGGTTTGGAGCAGATCTCCACCGAGCGGATGATGGCGGATATCGCGGAACTCAGCAGCCCACGATTCGGGGGACGACAGACCGGCACCGATCACGATCGGGAGTCGGCGGCTTTTGTGGCCGACCGGTTTAGCGCGCTTCGGCTGCACCGCTCAACCGCCTCTCCTCCGGAAAGCCGGACCAATCCCCTGCCTCAGCGGGAATGGAAACAAACCGTACCGGTTGTCGCCAGGACGATCCAACCCGATCCTTACATACAGATCGAAGACCGTCCCCCCCTCCTTCTTGGACCGGATTTCCTGCCGATTTTGGACTCCCCGTCAGCCGACATTCTGGCAGCGATTGTGTTCGTTGGATACGGCATCGCGGACCCAGCCCAGCACATCGACGACTATGCAGGTCTGGACGTCCGGAACAAGATCGTCCTGTTTCTGCGCGGCAAGCCGGAACCTTACAAAGGCGCCGTCACGCATGCGGACAAGGTGCGGATCGCCAAGGAGAAAGGGGCCGCCGCCTATCTGACCGCCACCGGACCGGTGTTGAGCCCATACGAACTGCGCCGCGGAGTCACCGGCACGCCGACCGCCTTCTATGCCGAGACGGACCCGATGCATCAACTGCCGGGCGCGTGGATCAGCACAGCCGTCGCCGAGTCGATCATCACCCACGCGACGGCCGGAAAAGGCCGGCTCAAGGACATCCAAGAAACCATCGCGCGCACCAATTCATCGCGCTCATTGGCCACCGAGGTCACGGCACGACTGGCCTGGACCACCCTGTCCTCAACGGGCACGCTCTTTAACATCGCCTCGCTCATCCGAGGGTATTCGCCGCGCGCCATCATCGGCGCCCACCGCGACCATTTCGGAGTGCAAGGCGGCCGTCTCTTCGCAGGGGCGGACGACAATGCGTCGGGGACTGCCGTCATGCTGGAAGTGGCGCGCGTCCTGGCCTCGGCCCCCTCGGCGCCGAAACGCTCCATCCTCTTCATCTCATTCAGCGGGGAAGAACAGGGGCTGCTAGGCTCACGGCACTACGTCACCCAACCGATCGCGCCGCTGACCTCGACGGCAGGCATGATCAATATCGACCATGCAGGCGTCGGCAACGGGCGGCTCACAGTGGGCGTGACGGGATTCGAAAAGAGCGTGGCGTCGGAAGCAGGCCAGACCGCCGGGCTCAGCGACAAGCTCGATCTCTATGGATTCTTCCCCGGCGGCGATCACGTACCGTTCAAAGAAGCCGGCGTGCCGACCGTCACCGTCGTCAGCGGCGGCGTTCATCCACACTTTCACCAGCCCACCGACACAGCCGACACGATCGACCCGGAGATTCTGAAGTCTGTCGCCCGGTACGTCCTAGCATTGGCGTGGCAATTGGCCAACGAACCGTGATGCCGGGGGACTGACCGCCTCCCCCGCATCCGTGCGTGGGGTCTGTCCCCGTCCGAACCGTCAGAAACCCTATCCAGAAAGCTCCGAATTCCCTGTCGATTTCACAGGGATTTTGGATTATCCTGGAGAAGGTCCAAAAACTACTGGTTCTGATTGTAATAGTCCATCCTGCAGCCGGACAAGAAAGTTAAACCGGAACCTGACACGCCGCCATCACGGTTAGCGTGCACATAGAGGAGGTGTGAGATGGCAACACAGTCCAAGCTCATTCTGGTGACGGGTGCCACGGGGCAACAGGGAGGAGCCGTCGCGACCGCGCTGTTGGCGAAAGGGCAGAAAGTCCGGGTGATGAGTAGAACCCCTGAGAAGGCCTCCGCACTGGCTAGAGCTGGTGCGGAAGTGGTCAAAGGGAATTTGACCAATCCCTCGGATTTGCAGGCGGCGCTCCGAGGCGTGCACGGGGTGTTTGCCATGTCGACCCCTTTCGAGGCAGGGATGGAGGCGGAGGTGCGCCAGGGGATCATGCTGGCGGATGCCGCGAAGCAGGCTGGTATCACCCATTATGTCTATACGTCCGTCGGGAGTGCGCATCGCAACACTGGAATTCCACACTTTGAGAGCAAGTGGAAAGTGGAGCAGCACATCCGACAGATTGGATTGCCGGCCACGGTTCTGCGGCCCGTGTGGTTTATGGAGAATTTCACCACCTTTGCGAAACCGTCTGCGCAAGGGGTCTTGATGCTGCCCATGAAACCGGCTAGGAAGCTGGCGATGGTTGCGCTCAAGGATATTGGCGCGTTCGGAGCCGTCGCGTTTCTGCGTCCGAAGGACTTTCTCGGACAGGCCATTGACTTGGCAGGGGATGAGCTCACGATGCCTGAAACCGCCGCACTGTTGACAAAGGCGATGGGCCGACCGATTCGCTTTGAGGAGTTCCAGATGGAGCAGGCCGAGGCGGCGATGGGCCATGACCTCGCCACGATGTTTCGCTGGTTCAACGAGGTTGGCTACGCGATCAATATTCACGCGTTGAAGCAGCAGTTCGGGATGCCGCTCACCACATTTGCTGAATGGATCAAGACAGTCGACTGGACGAATGGGTGAATGATAGGGGCCACGCTAAGGAAGAGCGGACTTCCCACGGCTTCGCGGACGACGGACGCTGAAACACTCGAATAGAGTATTGACCTCGGCCTGAGCCTTAACCTACCTGAACGTTGCTACGGCATCTCGTCGAGGAGCGAGCGTGGAGAGGACTCAAGGATTGAAGATTGCACCGGGGGCAGCAGTGACGTTTGTCGTGGAGGACCCGGCAGGACGAGCGGCGTCCCCGTTTGATTGGCCCCTTGGATAAGCCCGATGGACAGCTGCGGGCCTAACGTGCCCACCGCGCCGCTCCAGGCTTGGCCTGTCGTCGGATTACGAAAACTGTACGATTGAAAGTTTTGGCCCGGCGTGTACAGGAAGCCCTGCGTGCCTTGATTGTCGTTGTAGAGATTCCCGCCCGGCATTCTGGCAAGCGGCGCAACACCGCCCCCGAAGGCCCGTACGCCCGACACGCTCTGAGCCCACGCGGGCGAGCCGGCTCCGGCTGTCACCAACAGGCAGATCCACAGTACGATCGGTACCATCCGAGCTCTCCCAACCGCAGGGTGTGTTTTCATCCCATCAAACATGGACGCGTTCTATAAGTGCATTATATGATGCGTCTACTACAACTGTCCACGGAGGCGTTTATGTCTGTCGCCACATTCGGTCAGGGATACTGCCGTATTGCACTCGTCTTAGCCGGTCTCGTGAGCCTCTCGGGACCGACTGCCGGTTGGTGTGCGGGGATCGGAACCGATCCGTCCAACGAGCAGCGCGAATCTCTCTCGCTGGCGGATGCGGCGATTCGGGCACTGCAAAGCAATCTCGACATCAGCATCAGCCGCCACACGAAGGAAAGCCGGCTGGCTGACATCGTCATCGAACAATCCAAGTTCGACCCGACGTTCAGCCTCAACGGAACCTACAACCGAGCGGCGAGTCCGCTCAACCGGCCGGTGTTCGGCGGAACGGGCGGCGCCTTGAACAACATCACCATCTTTGACCAGCGATCCCATTCGGTCACCGTGGACCTGACGCAAAACCTGATCACCGGCGGAAATATCGACCTGAACTACAGCCCCTCGCGCACCAACGTGAACCAAGACGTGGCAACGGGATTTCTGTTCAATCCGGCATGGACGGGCGGCCTGGCGTTGACCTTCACCCAGCCATTACTCCGGAACGCAGGCATCGACGTCAACAAGACGTTCATCCGAGTGGCACAAAACAACGCCGAGGTGGAGCAGCACGTGTTTCGCGATCGCGTCATGACCGTGATCGCCTCGGTGGAGCAGGCCTATTGGGAATTGGTCTTCGCCAACGAGAATTTGAAAGTTGCGCAAGCCGCTCTCAAAGCGGCGGAAGAACTGCTGGCCACCAACCGGGCCAAGGCGAAGGCGGGTATCATGTCCATTGTGGATGTCCTCCAAGCCGAAGCCGCGGTCGCCTCCCGCATTGAACAGGTGCTGGTGACCGAGCGCGCGATCCGCGACCAGGGCGATCAGCTGCGGCGGCTCCTCAATCCCGGCGAAGAGAGTTTGCGCCAAGATGTGTGGATCATCCCCACCGACACCCCCCTGTCTTTCTTGGAACCGATCAGTCTTCAGGAAGCGATCGACACGGCCATCGACCAGCGGCCCGAAATCGCCCAAGCGAAGAAAAACGTGGAATCGGGTGAGATCAATAAACAGTTCGCCCGCAACCAGCTGCTCCCCACCCTCTCCTTCCAGGGCACGATGGGGATGTCCGGACTGGGCAAAGACTACGGCGACTCCTTTACCAGAAATTTCAGCGGTGATTTCTACAACTACGGAGCCGGCCTTGTGTTGAGTTATCCCCTCGGCAACCGTTCGGCCGTCAGCACCTATACTAAGCGCGAGTTGGAAGCCAGGAACGCCGAGGCCATTCTCGCCAAGGTGCGCCAACAGGTGATCGTGGGCATCCGGGAGGCTGTGCGCCGGGTCCAAACCGACTTCAAACGTATTGAGACGACCCGTTCAGCCCGCATCATGGCGGAAAAGCAGTTGCAAGCCGAACAAGAGCGCCTGCGGGTCGGACTCAGCACCACCCGTTTCGTGCTCGACTTTCAGCGTGACCTCGCGACGGCACAGGCGAACGAATTGCGGGCCACCGTTGATTATAATAAATCGCTCTCCAATTTCGCGCGGCACAAAGCGACGACACTTGAGCGATACAATCTTCAGCTGGACTAACTGCAGCCATGGTCTCCGAGCCGGATCGGCTCGCTCATACGCAGGCAGCGGAGCGGGGATTCGCGCTGGCCTTGCTTCCCCTTGCCGCCACCGTCGGCTACTACTTCCTGCCTGTCTCGCTCCAAGCACGAACGCTGGTTCAATTCATTCCGCAGATCCTTGCCTATCTGGCACTGTTCCTATGGGCATCCCGCAATCAAGCGGTCTGGTCCCGGCTCGGACTCGGCCGCGCGAACTTCCACAATGGTCTGCGGTGGGGCATCACGACGGGCCTGTTGCTCGGCAGCCTGAACACGTTCGCCATTCTGTCGATCTACCCTGCTCTGGGCTATGACATCACTTTCCTGAAACAGACTCCGCACGGACGACTCCCTGTCCTCCTTATGGTCCCGTGGATCACCTGCTTCATCGCATTGTTCGTGGAGCTGAATTTTCGTGGGTTCCTATTGGGACGGTTCGCCGCGCTGGAAGCCTCTCTGTGGACCTCACGTCTGTGCCGGCACCTGACACCTGTCGCGCTCGTGACCAGCGCACTGGCATTTACTTTCGATCCATTCATGATGAATACTTTCCGACATCTGCACTGGATCGCCCTCTGGGATGGGCTGATCTGGGGGGTGATCCGGCTGCGTACCGGCAATCTCTCCATCACCATTGTGGCGCACGCAGTCGAAGTGATGATGATGTACCTGGCAGTGCGGGCGGCGATCGGATGACACTCGTCGATCCACCGTGGGCGACAGCACGATGAACCCCTCCTTTTCCAGCTACTTGGTCAACGATGTGTTCGGCGACCCCGGCGTCTACGTGGACATTCGCTGGTCCAAGCGGGCACTGCTCTTCGACCTCGGACACAACGACGGATTGGGCCCTACCAGGCTCTTGCGGGCCGGCGAAATTTTCATCTCCCACACCCATATGGACCACTTCATCGGATTCGACTCCGTACTTCGAATCGCCCTGGGGCGTGGGAAGACGCTCCGACTGTTCGGTCCGCCCGGCCTGATCGACAACGTGCAGGGCAAGCTCCGCGGGTATACCTGGAATCTTGTGGACGGCTACCCACTCACCATCGACGTTCAGGAATTCCACGAGCGCGAAATTCAACGGACGACTTTTCTCGCGAGTACCGGCTTCCAACCGTCGGACCGAACCAGCACACCGGCGCCGCGCCAGGATGGTCCGCTGGTCACGGTGCTCGAAGACCCGATGTTCATCGTCAAGGCCGTCGCGTTGAATCATCGAATTCCCTCATTCGCCTATTCCTTGGAAGAACAGTTTCACATCAACGTCAACAAGCAGAAGCTGCATGAGGCCGGGCTGCGGGTTGGCGCGTGGCTCACAGAGGTGAAGCAACACATCTGGAAAGGGAAGCCGGATGATTTCCGATTCCCGGTGGCACTCTACGACGAGCACCGCCGGGAAGATCGGGAATTCGTGCTGGGAGAGGTCAAGGAGCAGTTCTTGACGATCTCACGGGGACAGAAGATCGCCTACGTAGTCGATGCGCGGCACGATGAAGAGAACGAAGCGAGGATCGTGACGCTTGCCCAGGGCGCGGACGTCTTCTATTGCGAATCGCCCTATCTGGACGTCGATGCCGAAAAGGCCCGTGACCGATACCATCTGACTGCGAGGCAGGCAGGACTCATGGCGCGCAAAGCTCAGGTCCGCGATCTGGTTGTATTTCATTTCTCTCCGCGCTATACCGGCCAGGGCGACTCACTGGAACGGGAAGCGATGGAAGCATTTCAGGGAGAGTAAGGAGGAGCGATTTCGTGAATGATCTCGTGAAGTATGCCTTGTATTTTCTGCTGGGCGGCACAATCGTCAGTGTCTCGACCTACCTCGGCTCACAAGGCAAATCGTTTCTCGCCGCCTTCGCCAGCACGTTTCCCGCCATCACCGGCGCGACGTTTGTCCTCATCTATCTGAACGGGGGCAACGACGCGATCGTCAGTTACGCCAAGAATCTTTTATGGTTCGTCCCGCCCTGGATCGTCTACGTGACCACGATGATCGTGGGCATTCCCCGTTTCGGCTTCTGGCCCGCTATGGTCGGATCACTCGTGTTGTATATGGGCTGCATAGGCGCCTTACGGCTCTGGCTGCGCTGAGTCCAATAGCCAACGCCCTCCTCAAATCCTCATTGAAGGGATCGGGCGAGGCTGCTAGGATTTCCCATTTTCTCGTTGGGAGCCCATGCTGTGAAGCCTTCCCCTATGGCCTCGGATCGGCCTTCCGTCCTCATCATCGAAGGCGCCCGGCAGAATAATCTCAAGAACATCTCGCTCCAGATTCCCCACGATACAGTCACAGCCATTACCGGCGTCTCCGGATCGGGGAAATCCTCCTTGGCGTTCGACACCCTGTTTGCCGAAGGCCAATGGCGATACGTCGAATCGCTCTCAACCTACGCCCGCATGTTTCTCGATAAAGTGGCCCGCCCCGACGTGGACCGCATCCTGAATGTGCGCCCGGCCATCGCGATCGAACAGAAGAATCAGGTACGCACGGCCCGTTCGACCGTCGGCACCACCACGGAAATTGCCGATCTCTTGCGGCTGCTCTTTGCCAAGATCGGCAAGCCGACCTGTCCGGATTGCCGTCAGGAAGCCCGCTCGTTTCATCCGGATGCGGTCACGGAGGACCTGCTCCGGCAGTTCCCGGAGACCAGAGCGATGGTGTTGTTTCCGATCACTCCGCCATCGGCAAAGACGGAAGCATCGTTCATCCAATCGCTACTCACCCGTGGGTTTACAAGGCTGAAAGTAGGCGGCGACATTGTTTCGCTCCAAGAGATCACCCCCTCATCGCTCCACAAGCAGCAGGCTCTCCACGTGGTCCTCGACCGCCTGATCATCAGGGAGATCGACCGGTCACGGCTGGCTGAGGCCGTGGAAACCGCGTTGCGCGAAGGCGAGGGGCATTGTGTCATAGAGATCATCGGTCACGGCCTTCAGACCTACAGCACCAGCTTTCTGTGCCAAGGCTGCGGCCGGACGTTCGAACCGCTCCGGCCTATCCTCTTTTCATTCAACCACCCGCTCGGCGCATGCCCCGAGTGCAAAGGATTCGGCAACGTCCTGCGCTACGATCCGGAGTTGGTGATTCCGGACCACAACAAATCACTCGTCCAAGGCGCCATCGAGCCCTGGAGCAAGCCCAGCGCCGATTGGTGGCAACAACAGATGTTGCTCGCCATGAAACGGAAAGGCGTTGACCTCACCGCGTCATACCGGCTGCTCCCGAAAGACATCCAGCAACTGCTTTGGACCGGCGATAAATCATTCGATGGCATCGACGATTTCTTCGAGTACCTCGAAGGCAAGCGGTACAAGCTGCACGTGCGGGTACTGCTCAGCCGCTACCGCACACCCTTCGATTGTCCGGGTTGCCGAGGCAGCCGTCTCAAGCCGGACGCCCGATTCGTCAAGATCGCCGGCTGTGATATTCACGACGTCTCGGGGCTCACCATCGAACAGGTGGCCGCATGGCTGGAATCATTGCCCCTACGCCCCACGGAACAGGACGTTGCTAAGGACATCCTGCGGCAATTGCACGCAAAACTCGGTTTCCTCCTGCGAGTCGGTCTCGGCTACCTGACGCTCGCCCGGCAAACGAAGACACTGTCGGGCGGTGAAGCGCAGCGGGTATCGCTCGCCAGCCAGCTCGGGGCCCGGCTGGTCGGCACGCTGTATGTGCTCGACGAGCCCACGATCGGGCTGCATGCGCGGGACACAGACTTGCTCGCCGGTATCCTCAAAGACCTGGCGGCAGCCGGCAATACCGTCGTAGTCGTCGAGCATGACCGGCATATGATCGAGTCGGCCAATTATGTGGTTGAAATGGGGCCGCGATCGGGAGAACAGGGCGGACGCATCGTCTGCGCCGCTCCCTTCGAGACCTTCGTACGCGATCCTCATGCCACAACCGCCCGCTATCTTCGCGGAGAAGACTCCATTCCGCTGCCGAAATCTCGGCGCCCCGGATCAGGACAATTCCTTGTCGTCGCCGGCGCGGCGGAACACAACCTCAAAGACCTCCTCGTGCGTATCCCGCTCGGCATGTTCGTTTGCGTGACCGGCGTCTCAGGTTCCGGCAAGAGTACCTTGGTGGAGGATACCCTGTACCGCGCACTCGCCCGTGCCTTTCGCATCGAGTCGCTCCCCATGGGCCGCTTCACAGCTATCAAGGGCATCGAACATCTCAAGGGCGTTCGGCTCATCGACCAGCAACCGATCGGCCGCACCCCACGCTCCAATCCCATCACCTATCTGAAAGCCTTCGACGATATCCGCCAGTTGTTTGCCGGTGAACGGGAGGCAATCCGCCAAGGGCTGACGGCAGGCCACTTCTCCTTCAACACACCCGGCGGACGGTGCAACCGGTGCGAAGGGGCCGGCGTCGAAAAGCTGGAGATGTATTTTTTCGAAGACATCTACGCTCCCTGCGAACTGTGCGAGGGGAAACGGTTCACGCCGAAGGTCCTCGGCATTCGTTATCGGGACAAGACGATTTCAGATGTCCTCGCCATGACGATCGATGAGGCCCTGTCGTTTTTCACCGGCACGCCGAAGCTCCAAGAACGGTTGCACTTGCTGTCGTCGATCGGCCTGGGTTACCTGCGCCTCGGCCAGGCAGCAACAACCCTCTCAGGCGGCGAAGCCCAGCGGTTGAAAGTCGCGGCAGAGTTGATCCACGGCAGGGGACTGTCCCCGCTGGGGGCTGTCCCCCTGAAGCCAAGTGGGGACAGGCACCGCGACAGCCGGAGCCCGTCCCCTGGCGTACTCTACATTATGGATGAACCCACGACGGGCCTGCATTTCGACGACATCAAGAAGTTGCTGGCCGTCTTACACAAGCTTGTGAATGCCGGCAACACCCTCGTGGTGGTGGAACATAATCTCGACGTGATTAAGTCGGCCGATTGGATCATCGATCTCGGCCCGGAAGGCGGCGCAGCCGGCGGACAGATCGTGGCGGAAGGGCGGCCGGAACAAGTAGCCAAGGTAGCGGCATCCCATACGGGACGGTTTCTGGCGAAGATTCTAGCGGATGGCTAGCAAGAGCCAAGTCTTGTAGTTGGCTGAACAAACCGCTACTCTAGCGGGGAATGGTACAGCACATGGGTAACGTCCGTGATTACTGATCCGATTTTCCGTTCACTGGCTTCACCTGCTCGTCGGCCAGCTTCTTGTGCAGATACTTCCTGCTGAATGTCGTGACGGCGAAAGCCAGGCCAAGGGCGATGGGGACGAAGATGGCTGATGCCAGGTTGGCGTTGGCCAGCCAGCCCATTTCAGAGAATCCTTTGAACACGTACCCCATCAACCCAGCCAGATAGTAGGCAATCACGATCACCGATAGCCCTTCGACCGTGTGCTGCAGGAGCACCTGGCTCTTGGTTGTCTTATCCACACTTTGGAGCAGCGTCAGGTTCTGCGCCTCGACGATCAGGTCAACGCGCGTACGGATGATGCCGATAATCCCTTCAAACCCGTTTCGCAAGGTGTCGATCCGTTTCAAGAGCTGCTGATACCCCTCGGCGACACCGGTAATTCCCTTGAGAACATAGTCGGAGATGGGACGATAGGCCTCCAGCGGTTTCTCTCCCAACGACGCCAGCGTCGAATGCACGATCTTGTCGTACGGCACCGCGGCCGACAATTCGAAATGTAGCTTGCCGGCCATGCGGTTCGTCTTCAGCAAATCCTGCGTGAGACTGTTCAGCCATCGTTGCAAGGTCTGCGAATCGGCATGGCCGATATGGTTAGTGATGATTTCGCGCTGTTGCAGATGGACCTGTTCGAATTTATAGACCTGATCGACCGCCGCGGAAAACAGCGGCTTCTGCATCAACAGCAGATGATAATAGGTCTCGATCCGCACCAGGACATCGACGACCTCTTTCAGGTGCGACGGATTCGAACGAGGAGACCCGACGGTCACCCAATACCGTTCCCTCCCCTGTTCATCCGGTGTAAAACTAGTGAGCACGCTCGTGTGTTCGTCGAGGATATGGCTCCCGTACAGGACCCGACCGGGAAGCAGCGATCGCACGCGCTCTGGCGATGGCGGCATGTCCGGCGTCAAGACAATATCCAACCGGCAGACTTCCACCCCCAAGGCCGTCCCGGGAAATCGATAGCCCGGGAACGCCAACGGTCCGAATGCGACGCCGCTAGTTCCAGGTGGAGGAAGATGCCACAACTGGTAATTGTAATACTCGGTATGGGCCTGCCAGATGACAATGAGGCGGTCGCCGCTCTCCACTTCCTTGACGCCGTACCCGAAGGTATCCCGCAAGACGGCGGTTTCTGCACCAATCTTGAGGGCCTCCAGCAGCGATTGGAATTCCGAGCGGCTCTGTGGTCGCTGGGTCGGCGGGTCCGACATGCGGAAGGCCTTGTAATGCACATGCGCGGGGGCTCGCAGCCAGTCGATCAGGGGAATCTGAGGCTGCTCGTGCAGCTTTCTCAACAGCACATCGGTTGCCGGACGCCCCACTGGCGGCTGATTCACGTTCACTCCTTCTACTTATAATCCCGGCCGCTTTTCAGCGGTCACGTATACATCGAGGACTTGTTCCGCCCGCCTCACGTCAAGTTGCAAAACCTTTCCCGCTTCAACTCGGCACAGCCCCTTCGCCTCGCGTTCAGTCTTGATCCCTGACAGCGGCTCGCCGTTGCACGCCACGACACGATCGCCGACCTTGAGCCCGGCCTTTTCAGCCGGCAGACCTCCTCGCAACTCCCTCACCAAATAGAATCGTCCCCCTTGCTCTTCCTGCAACTCCCAGTAAACACCGATCCGCCCGGACCCCAACAGTCCGGCCTGCGTGCCGAACTGGGTAAGTATTCGATGTATGATCAGGCGCGCGGAGCTTTCCGGATTGTCGTTCGTTGGATCGGTAAGATGTCCTTGCCCGCTGAACAGGAGCAGGCCGGTTTCCACATCGATCATCCGCAAGGCCAACGACACGCTGTTGGTGCGCTCCTGCTCATGCCGTTCCCATTGCTGCACCTCCCCGACGATGACGGCTTGTGCCCCAACCAACTTACCGATTTTCAGCGCATTCGCGTCGTCGGCATGGGTCAGCTGGATGACCTGCTCCCGCAACACGTCGTCCAGCTGAGCCCGTTCGACCATATGCACATCAAGATCCAGCATCAGGGTGGTCACGATGCCTGCCACTCGGGAGCCGGTTCCTTGCGCGCCGGCGGCATCGTCAAACAGCATCACCGCCATCGTCTGGTACCGACCAATCGTGTCTCGATCAATCGGCCCTCTCCCCGAGACCACCGGCTCCGGTCTCGCCCAAGACCCGCCTCCACCGGAAGGCGCGCCGACTGCAACGCACGCACGCCGCCTCTGCGCGATGGCGGTCGGCACTCCCCAGGCACAGAGCTCGTTGTCAATCAGCACGACATGCTGCGGCTGCTCGCGTTGATCGGACAGGAAGTTCGTGATCGGATAGACGAGGCAGCCGCCAACCCACATCGAGAGCGGACAATAGGCCAACTCGTACCACCACTGCTTCCTGGTTGTGAGGGAATACTCCCAAACCAGCACCCGCCCATCGTCCTTGAGCACGCGGTCCGGATGCCCGATGTGATCAAGCACCTGCGCCTTGGTCATGGGGACGGCAAGCCGATCCAGCTTCGCCTCGGACTTGATCAGGGCATAGCCGACTCCGCAGCCTGACATCAGCATCCACACCAGGAGCATGATTGCACCGCTCAGGATCGATCGCATGCGCGCGCCATGCCTCTCAGCCGTCGGCATGTAAAGAGCGTAGCACTCCGTTGGGAACGGCTGCAATGGAGATCGTGCGGGAAATCAATTGGAGGAGGGATCGAACGGCATATCTGCGTAAGGCCGATAGGACTCATCCAGCGTGCGCAATAACTCACCCCAGACCAACTCGGGGTCTGTTTCAAACACCCACTTGGGATCAGCAGGCACCAGAATCCACGAACCGGTCTTCATCTCGTTTTCCAATTGCCCTGGCCCCCACCCCGAATAGCCCAGATACGCGCGGAATGATTCCTTGCTGCCGGTCTCGGTCAGAATCCGCTCCACCATGCCTATATCGCCACCAAGACACACCCCGTCGAACACGGGATGTGCATTCTCTGGAAACTGGCTACCCCGATAGAGCAGCATGACCTGGTTCGTCTGCACCGGACCGCCGGCGTAGAGCACGTGGCCGGCCCCTTCGATGATCGGCACCTGCGGCAGCGCTTCAGAAATAGACATGGCCGTCGGACGGTTGACCACCATACCCAAAGCACCTTCCGGCCCATGTTCGCACAGCAGCACCACCGTCTGACGGAAATTGGGGTCGCGCAGACTAGGGGCGGCAATCAGAAAGATACCTTTGCCGAGTTTCGGTTCCATGCAGAAATCCTACCGC
Source organism: Nitrospira sp. (assembly GCA_015903945.1). Taxonomy (GTDB): domain Bacteria; phylum Nitrospirota; class Nitrospiria; order Nitrospirales; family Nitrospiraceae; genus Nitrospira_D. Next base: position 53,187 of record JABMDL010000010.1, read on the forward strand.
GCCTGTCTCCTCCGCGCAAGCCTGAATCCCACTGGATGTTTGTTCCTCGTGAAGCGTATCTCGTATCTGGCAAGCAAAGAGATGGACTCTTCCGTCTGTCCTGCGCTTCACGCTTCACGAGATACGAACGACGAAGCGCGGAACAGCGGATCGGCGATTACGGGGCGAAGAAGCGTATAGGTCATGCAGGCTATGTCTTATAAAGCGCTGCACGGCGATCGCGCAACAGATCGTTATACCGATTCAGATGTTTGTTGCGCGCTTCGGTGGGATCGATGTCGAGCACGGCAAGATCTTCGCCGTCGCGGGAAGCCCGATACCGGATGACACCCTTGGGTGTGACGATCTCGCTATTCCCGATGTAGGTCAACCGGTCCTTCCCTCCACGGGCTTCGCTGCCGATGCGATTGCAGGTAATGGCAAACACTCGATTCTCCAGACATCGCACCGGCATGGAATCCGGGCAGTTCGGCAGCACGAGGTTGGACGGATGACAAATGATGTCGGCCCCCTGCAGGGCCAGGGAACGGGCCGCTTCGGGGTAGTACCAATCGAAACAAATCATCACGCCGATCTTCGCCACGCCGATATCCCATACTTGAAATCCGCTATCACCCGGCGTGAAGAACAGGGTTTCTTCATAAAACAGGTGTGTTTTGCGATAGCAGCCGAGAAACCCGGATGGTCCCACGATGACCGCGGAGTTGTAGCAGTGTGAACCGGATTGTTCCGGCAGACCGGCGACAATGTGCATCCGGCGTCGTTTGGCCACATCCACCAAGCGGCGGACCGTCTGGCCGTCAGGGACCGGTTCGGCCAGCCCCTGCGCCTCCTCCTGCGACACGAATTGGTAGCCCGACGCAAATAGCTCCGGCAGAACGATGAGGTCGGCCTCCGTCTGCTCCAGCCTTGCCGTCACCCGATCGAGATTCTTGGCCACTTCGCCAAACAGCGGATCGTATTGATAGAACCCAACGCGCATGGTGTACCGCACTTCATATGAGAACGGGCAGGGAGTAATCCCTGCCCGTTCCACGATTACCAGCCGTCAGCTCACAGCCGTCAGCTCTAAATTGCTCGCCCCTACTTCACTTCGGCCAAGTGCGTCGCGCCACCGTCCGCGTGATCCTTGCACGCATCGGCATGCCCGGCCTTGCCGTGCGTTACGGCTTCTTTCAAATGCTTCACACCTTCGTCCAAATGGGGATTTTTCACGCCGGCGGCCTGCGCGTGCTTGAGCGCTTCCTCCGCATGCTGGACGCAAGCATCCGCATGCCCTTCCTTCCCGTGCGACGCGGCTCCTCGCGCATGCTCCACCGCTTCATCGACATGTTTGTTCCCGGCGAGCGCCACCCCGCTCAACATCGGCAAACCGGCGAGCGCCCCGACCGCAGCCAGCACCAACGCACCCTGCCCGATCTTGATTCTCATTGCCGCCTCCTCCATAGTTAGAACTTGATGCATCAGCCACATCACATCGATCGTGCGTTCACCTTACACAGCGTTCCCAACCCTGTCAAGAAGGCCTGGCCGCCTGGTCGAACCCGAGTATCTTCTGAAGTCCACGAAAATCTTTCTCCACCGGACAGGCGAAATCCCGGCTCCACTCCCACCAGGACCCCGGATAATTTCTTACCGTCCGATACCCCGCCAATTTGAGGATGAAATACAGCCACGCCGACCGCACTCCGCCGGTGCAATAACAGATCAGATCCTGATTGCCCCGGATGCCTTTATCCTCCAACATTTCCTTGATCACATCCGTATCCTTGATCGTCGCATCCTTGTTCAAGAATCCGTTCCAGGCCACGTGGATCGCCGACGGGATGTGCCCGGGCCTTGGAATGCCGGGGACTTCTTTCCCCATATATTCTTCCAAACTCCGCGCATCCAAGATGGCGGTTTGGTCATGGGGCGATCGCACGATCTGCTTCAAATCGTCCTTGGAGATCGCCAGGGCTTTGACCGGCTGCGCGTTGAAATTCCCCGCGGTCTGCGACACACGGCCGTGCTCGAACGGACGCTTCTCCGCCGTCCACTTGACCCAGCCGCCGTCCAAAATCCGCAGATGCTGGTGGCCCAAATACTCCAACATCCAGAACATTCGCCCTTCGTCGCCCCAGTTATCGAAGGGATTGGAGTAGATCACCACCTCACTCTCATTGCTGATGCCGAGCGTGCGCAGATGCCGTTCGATCTGGCCAAGGTCCGGATTCAGCAATCCTTTCGGCACGGCGGCGGGATCACTGTACTCATGCCACGTGGTATGCACGGCGCCGGGAATATGGCCGCCGAATTCATAAGCCGCTCGACCACGCACGTCGATCACGACGAGGCCGGGCGTACCCAATCGGTCTTGCAATGTATCCGTATCGATCAACAGCGGGTGGTTCATAACGTTTCCTATTTTACCAGCAGCGGCGCTCAGGATCTCAAGCCGAATTCATGCGTGCAAGAGAGCCTGGATATGGGCATCGACGGATGCAGCGAGCGCGGTCAGATTGTATCCCCCTTCAAGCGATGACAGGATGTGGCCCTTCGCATGGCGCTTGGCAATCCCGGCGACGATGCCCGTCAGATCGGCATACCCTGCTTCCGTCAACCCCATGCTTGCCAAGGGATCGTCCTTGTGCGCGTCGAATCCGGAAGAAATGATGACGAACTCCGGCTTGAACTCATCGGCCGCCGGCACGAGCGCTTTGAGGAAGACCGCCTGGTACGCCTCATCACCCTCTCCGGCTTCCATCGGCACATTGATCGTGAATCCCTCTCCGTCTCCCTTGCCTCGCTCGGTCACCCAACCGCTGCCAGGATAATGGGGATACTGGTGGGTGCTGAAAAACAACACGGACGGATCCTCCTCGAAGCTATGCTGGGTCCCATTGCCGTGATGCACATCCCAATCGACAATCAGCACCCTGGAGAGCCCATACTTCCTCTGCACATAGCGTGCGGCAATGGCCACATTATTAAAAAGACAGAACCCCATGGCCCGACCCGCCTCGGCATGATGCCCCGGAGGCCTCACCGCGCAAAACACCTGATCGACCTGCCCAGCCATGATGGCATCAACCCCGGCGAGTGCCCCGCCCGCTGCCAGGTACGCGGCATTCAACGAACCGGGAGACATGGAGGTATCGGGATCGAGCGAGACACGGCCGCTCAGCGGCACATGCCGGTTCAGCGAGGCGACATAGCTTGGCGTGTGAACCTGGGTGATCCACTCATCCTCGGCTTTTCGCGGCTCGATTCTGGTCATCTGCGTCAGCGTCCCGCTCTGTTCCAGCTGCTGCATGATCGCCCGCAGCCGGTTGGGAGACTCCGGATGCCCGGCTCCCATGTCATGTTCAAGATAGGCTGGATGATAGACGAGACCGGTTTTGCTCATAGTGCCAAGACACCGTGGTGCGTGAAGTGTATCTCGCAAACAAGAACTTCTTCAGTCCTGCGCTTCACGAGATACGGAATACGGATTCAGATTAGCACGCAGAAAACACCATAGACAATGTGCGCCGGCGCTGCTATCGTCGGTCATCACAACACGGAGTATCCGATGCCTAATCCAAGAATTGAACCGCTGAAAAAAATCCTCGCCATGGACCCGAACGACGATATGGCCTGGTTCGGCCTCGGCAAAGCCTACATGGACGATGGGAATTTCGAAGAAGCGGCCACGGCGTTGCGGCAGTGTGTCACGGTCAAGCCCACCTATTCCGCCGCCTACTTCGCGCTGGCGCAGTCCCTCCATACGCTCAACCGCCTGGACGAATGCCGTACCGTCATTGCAACCGGTATCGAAGTCTCGACGAAGAACGGCGATGCGATGGTAACGAAGAATTTGGAAGCGATGAAAAGTTCACTGCCGTCGTGACAACGCGCCGCTCTTCCGCCTCCCCCTTCCGCCTGCCTCAGTGGGCCATCCAACTGGCGCGGAGCCGGCACGCCCCATTTCCCTCAAAAGAAAGCCGCATGCGGTTTGTTATCGCATTGGCCTCGACCAATGTGGCGAAAGGCACCGGCGGCCCGTTCGGCGCGGCTATCTTCGAATGCCGCACTGGCCAGCTGGTCGGGATTGGAGTCAACGTCATTGAATCAACCAATTGCTCGCACGCCCACGCGGAGATGGTCGCCATCGCCGCCGCCCAACAAGCCGTCGGCAATTTCGACCTTGGAGCAGAAGGCATGCCGAAGCATGAGCTCGTGACCAGCTGCGAGCCCTGCGCCATGTGCTATGGTGCGATCCCCTGGTCCGGCGTCCGGCGGATGCTCTGCGGGGCCCGCGCCAGTGACGCGGAAGCGATTGGATTCGATGAAGGGGCTAAACCGAAGGACTGGGTGGCGGAACTGAACAAACGAGGAATCTCCGTCGTCCGCGATCTCTCCCGAACACAAGCCGTCTCCGTCCTTCAGCGCTACAAAGCAGGCGGCGGCAGGATCTACGGCACCAGGCGGACGCGAAAGAAACGCCTTCACTCGTAAGGCCGCTACAGGGTGTCCCGACAGACATCGATCATCCGTTCGCTCAGGCCTGCAACCGCTCCGGGGTTCTGAATCAAGACCCTTACACGCGGCTGAGTGCGCTGATGTTTCGCCCGTTCCACCAGTTCAACGTTTGCTAATCTCGTTCCCGCCTTCGACGGCAGCGGCTCCACATCCCACAGCGCAATCAGCACCGCGCTGACGTGGCGCAACGTCGTCAGCAACACGGTGACGGCGCCGGATAATGTTTTTAGATCCAGCCAGATTTCTTCCCGCCGGCTGTTCACCCCGCTCCGCAGATCCGCGCGAGGGATAGAGATCGTCAGGATCACCGGATCGCAGTAGTCGGCCAGTTGCTTCGCTTTCTGTTGAATGCGCGCGAGAATGCGATGGATGAGGATCACGCCGCGATCCTCTTCTTCTCCTTGCTCTTCCTCTCTCGCCATGCCACGGAGTGGCACTCGTCGGCGCACCGATGATCCCACCATCGCCGTCACCTCGACGAAGAACCGTTCACGTCCCAAGCCGCACTCGAGATCGGCGGTGCGCGCTTGCGATTCCGGCAGAAACGTAACGTGGACTCCCGCGCGAATCAGTTGCGTCGCCAACTCCAATTCCGCCAGCGCCGACTCGCGCACGCCGGGATCGTAGTGCGTAAGGCGATGCATGAGTCGTCCCAGCCGAAGATGGCTCGAATGATTGTCGCAGTGGCGACGCAGCGCGTGCCACCGATCGTGAAGATCGCGGGAGAGCCCCTCTTCCTCCCGCTTCCAAGCAGGCATCTCTTCAGGGGGCGCGCCTCGCAGATGCGCAACCAGCCTTACGGTCTTTCTTGGGCGAAACCGTCCCATAATCAGGCCACAGCGGAACCGCCCTCGTCGTTCGAGGATCGGCCGAGGACATCCGGCTGCCGCTTGGCGACTTCCTCGTACATGTCGTCGAGCCAGCGGCCGGCACAACCGAGCACCTCCCGCACCAGCGGCTCCGGCTGGCCGGTCCGTTTGATGGTCCATTGCGACACATATTCCATGAGGGCCTCCCGGTCAAATTGCCGGCTGGACTGCGTGGCCAACGTCACGAGTTCGCCCAAGCCGGTCTTCACGATCTCGGCAACCGTGTCCCGCCCGTAGGAGGTGCTGGCGGTCACGTATTGAATGGCCCGATTGATTTCTTGGTCGGTCATAGCGATGACGTTGAAAACGTGTCACATTCCCTGCATCTCCGTCAATGCATCCGACCATGCGAGGCCCCTGCCACCAATTTTTCTCTTCTCCCCAACCAGACCGATGGTATGATCGTCCATCAGCCGATGTCTATCTCAAGGAGTATCCGATGGCCGGATTAACCCGTACGCAACGCGCCACGAGACGCAACCGTTCGACGTTTCCCGATCGGTGGAACCTGACCCAGCTGGTCAACGACCCAGTCGTTGGCATCGATTCGCTGCTGGCCGACCTGGAATCGAAGGCCACCAAGATCGAAGCCGCGCGGGCGACGCTCGCCCCATCCATGTCAAGCCAGGATCTCCTCGCGCTGTTGCGTCTCAGCGAGGAAATCGCCCAAGGCTCGTCGCGTCTTGGCGCCTATGCCTACCTTCGATTTTCCGAAAACACGAAGGACTCGGGTGCGCGGTCGCTGAAAACACGGGTGGAGGAACGGCTGACAGGCCTGAACAATCGACTGCTCTTTTTCGAGCTCTGGTGGCAAAGTGTCGATGACGTTAATGCGGCGCGCCTGATGGCCGACGCGGGTGACTTGCGCTATCACCTGGAAACGATCCGGCGCTTCAAACCCCACACCTTGTCCGAACCGGAAGAAAAGATCATCAATCTCAAGAACGTCACCGGCCGGAGCGCGGTCCACACGTTGTACGATGTTGTGACGAACGGATTCACCTTCACACTGGGGGTCGGCGGCAAGAAGAAGACGGTCAATCGTGAAGAACTGATGACTTACGTGCGAAGCCCGAAGGCCTCCGCACGACAGGCCGCCTATCAAGAGCTCTATCGGGTCTTTGCCACCCAACGCGACTTGTTGGGGGAAATCTACAAGACGCTCGTGAACGATTTAAAATCGGAAAACCTCGGGCTCCGCCGATTTTCCGCTCCGATCACCAGCCGCAACCTTAGCAACGACGTGCCGGACCAAGCCGTCGATGTACTGCTGGCATCCTGCGCCAAGAACGCCGACATCTTCCAGACGTATTTCACATTGAAAGCCAAGATTTGCAAGATCAAGCCGATGAACCGCTACCATCTCTACGCGCCGCATCGTACGGAGTCGAAAACGTACAAGTATGCTGACGCGGTCACGATGGTGCTCGACGCCTACCGCGGGTTCAGCCCTCGCCTGGCCGATTTGGCCGAACAAGTGTTTCGTGATCGGCACATCGATGCCCCGACGAGGCCCGGCAAATTAGGCGGCGCCTACTGCTACAGCATCGTCCCCGGCATGACGCCCTATGTCATGCTCAATTACACTGGGGAAGCTCGTGACATTGCCACGATGGCGCACGAACTCGGTCATGCCGTCCATGGAATGCTGGCCAAAGACCACTCTGTCTTCACCTTTCATTCGACTCTCCCGCTCGCGGAAACCGCGTCCGTCTTCGGCGAACGTATTTTGTCCGATGCCCTGATGTCCCAAGAGCGGAACAAGGCTGTGCAACAAGGGCTCTTGCTGAGCCAGTTGGACGACATGTACGCGACCGTGCTGCGGCAGGCCTATTTCGTCCGCTTCGAAAAGCTGGCCCATCGAATGATTGCGGACGGCGCGACAGCCGACCAATTGGCCAAGACCTATGGAGAAGAGCTTCGGCAGCAGTTCGGGAAGGCTGTGAAAGTACCGGATGAGTTTCAATGGGAGTGGCTGACCATCCCCCATATTTTTGCCAGTCCGTTCTATTGTTACGCCTACAGCTTCGGCAATCTGCTCGTGCTGGCGCTCTACCGGATGTACAAAGAACAAGGCGCATCGTTCGTCCCGAAGTATCTGGATCTCCTCGCTACGGGCGGCTCGCAATCACCGCAACAGATTCTCGCCACCGTCGGCGTCGATATGACATCCGACGCCTTTTGGCAATCGGGGTTCGATACGATCCGAGAAATGGTGGAACAGTTGGAAGCGACGATGTGACCTTGATCGTTACAGATAATGCCCGTTGTGGCAGACAAATCTTCGTGTAGCACTTGACCTCGCGGATGGTATCGGTGTCGTTTGCGACCAGCCTCCCCATCACTGTTGATTTCGAACCTGAATAGTAGCCGATCACTCATCCTGTGATGGCCCTAATTTCATCCCGTTGCACTTCCCGCCATTCACCCGGTTTGAGATCCCCTAACCGAACCGGCCCGATCGCGATGCGCACCAGACGCACGGTCGGATGGCCCACCGCCGCCGTCATGCGGCGGACTTGGCGATTCATTCCTTCGTGGATCGTGACTTCCAGCCAAGCGGTGGGCACGTGCTTCCGAAACCGGATGGGCACGGGCCGCTCGGGCAACGCAGGCTCCTCTGCCAACAGCCTCACCTCCGCCGGCCTCGTTCGTTTTCCACCGAGCGGCACGCCCTTGCAGAGGCGTGCTATGGCATGGTCGTCGGGAATGCGTTCGACTTGTGCCAGATAGACTTTCGGCAGTTTGTGCATAGGATCGGTAATCCGATGTGCAAGCGCCCCCTCCGAGGTCAGGATCATCAGTCCTTCACTGTCCTGATCGAGACGCCCCGCTGCATAGACACCGGGCACGGCGATGTAGTTTGCCAGAGTTGGCCTCCCTCCCGGATCAGTAAAACACGGCAAGACGCCGTAGGGTTTATTGAACGCGATGGCGCGTATGGGCATAATCGTGGTGGGGCTATCGCCGATCCGTTACGCAATCGCAGGGGTGAAGATACGGCTAACTACCTGAATCACTTGGTGGTTTTCTCCAGCAAGCCGTTCAACGTCAGGCGTCTTACGGCGCCACTCTCGGTGGGTTGACAAAACTCTGAGCAAGGCCTATACTGATAATGCTTCTCATAATCGTCGGAAGGAGCAGACCATGTATATGTGCCTCTGCAAGGGAATTACCGAATCGGAGGTCCGCGAGGCCGGACGCGGGGGGCTGGTTATGCCCAGCCAGCTGAAGGCCAAATTCGATCTCAAGTGCAACGGTTGTTGCGGGCGCTGCGCCAAGAACATCCACGAATTTGTCGACGTCGCCATTCAGGGAGCCGCGACCTCCTGCCCACTACCGTAGACCTGTAATTAACCCTCAGCCGCCGCCGATCCCATACAACACGCCAACACAGCGCGCCCCCCCTTGAACAGCATCCACACGCATCTCGTTCTGACCTCGAAAAACCATCTCTGCGCGGGAAAGATCTCACTTACTGGGAAGAAGCTCGACGAATAAGTTTGGCAATCTCCGCAACACGTTGGCCCAGGGCCTTGGCATCGGCAAGTTCTTTCTTATCGATCCCCGGACTGTCGCCCTCCGTCGTGGCCGACGCTCCAAAGGCTCCACCACCGCTCACCACGATCATCTGGTTGCCCAGCATGGCGGCGAGCATCGTCAGCATCGTGACCTCTTTGCCACTGGAAATCTGCCCACCGGTCGCAAAAGCCGCACCGACTTTGTTCTTCATCTTGAACTCGGGAAACACGCCGAACTTGAATTGCCAATTGTCAAAAAACGTCTTGACCTCCCCCGACATGTTGGACCAATAGACCGGCGAGCCGACGATCACGGCGTCGGAAGAGAACAAATCCTCCGCAGTGACCTGGCCGACACGTTTGAGCAGCACCGTTGTGCCGGGCACCGACTTCGCTCCCTCGACAACCGCTTCCGCCATCCGCTCCGTATTGCCGGTGAGCGAGTGATAGGTCACAAGCACCTTCACGGGTACGGGCGTTTCCTCCGCCCACGACCTGAAACCGAGGCCACCGATAGTGGTGATAATAAGAACGGCTGTGGTGAGAATACGGCCTGTATTCATGACGGGCGCCATGAATCTGAAGCAATGCGGGATGTCCCTACCGCCGGAATGTCTCTTCTTCCATGTGCTCTTCAACCGATACTTCCGTCAAAGTACCCCGGTAGCTGCAGCGGTGACAGCGGATTCGCCACTCTTCGATCCACTTTTCCTGCACATACGACTGACGACAGGTAGGACAGACAAAGACCCCTTTTTTGTAGAGCACCCGGCGCTTTTCCTGCATAAGTTCCCCGCAGCGATCTGATTGGAGAATCGCACAACGCCCGACGGGATTGCAAGGAGTCAGTTTCTTGACTCGGCGGGACCTGCTCGTTACGATGCGGCATGATCATTCCACCTATTCCCATCGGTCGACTGCCATCGGCGTTGCTGACAGGCATTCTGCTTGTCCTCGCAGCATCGCCAGGCACCGCTTCAGATTCAGGCCTTATCGCGATCCGCACTCCCTCAGGCAGTACCATCCAAGCGGAACTCGCCGACACCCCATTCAAACGCGCGACCGGCCTCATGTACCGAGATCATCTGCAGAAAGACCACGGAATGCTGTTCGTATTCGGCCAGCCGCATGCCTGGTCATTCTGGATGAAGAACACCAAAATCGCACTCGACTTAATTTGGTTGGACGACAAAAAGCGGGTTGTGCATATCGAGCGGAATGTCCCCATCTGCACCAAAGCCGACGACTCTTGCCCACAGTATCGGCCGACCAGCGAAGACGCCGTATTTGTCTTGGAGATTGCAGGCGGCACAGCGGCCAGTTACAAAATCGAGAAGGGCTCAACGCTGCAATTCACGAAGTCGTAATCGGAAGCGCGATGGGACAATTGACGTGACGGCTACGGATACACCGTTTCTATGATTTCTCCTGCCAGGACCGGACACGCCGCGCGGTGATCACACCCTCTACTCGTTCGATGGCTTTCAGTACGCGATTCAAATGCGCTGTATCGGCGATCTCGACCACAAAATCCAACTCCGCCTTCCGATCCTCGCGTGTGATGATTTCCGCACGACTGATGTTGGCGTGACATTCCGCAATGGCGGAGGAAACATTCGCCAGCACCCCGGTCTTATCCGCGGCAATCACCGCGATCTTCACCGGATGGTGCCCGGGAGTGGCGATATCCCACTCAACCTCCACCAGCCTCGCCCGATCATAATCCAGCGCCTCCAAGTTCGGGCAATCGACAGCGTGGATCGTGAGACCCCGCCCGCGTGTGATGTACCCCAAAATCTTGTCGCCGGGAACGGGGTTGCAACAGCGGGATAACTGCATCAACAAATCCCGTGCTCCCTTGACCTGAATCCCTTTGCTTAGACTCTTGTTGCCCGATACTTTCCCCGGACTGGTCGGCTCTTCAACAGGGGGACTGACGGATGCATGAGCTGCCAGCTTCCCCACGACTTGTGCCGTCGAGAGATGCCCGAAGCCGACGGCGGCAATCAGCTCATCGATCGTCCCATATCCTTCATGTGTTGCGGCATCAAGCAGTTGCTCGGACTTGAACGCCTGCGCAGGAGCCATCCCATGGCGGCGAAACTCCGCCTCCAACAACCGCCGGCCGATTTCGAGACTCCGCGTCTGTTCTTCGACTTTGATCCAATGCTTGATTTTCGTCTTGGCCCGCGATGTCCGCACGAACTTGAGCCAATCCTTGTGCGGAGTCTGGGTGGGTGAGGTCAGAATTTCAATAGTATCGCCACTCTCCACTTCGTGCCGCAACGGCACGATCTTGCCGTTCACCTTGGCACCCACGCAATGATCACCCACTTCCGTATGTATGGCGTAGGCGAAATCAATCGGGGTCGCCCCCTTGGGCAGTTCCTTCACCGAGCCCTTCGGAGTGAACACATAGACAACGTCGTGGAAGAGCTCCAGTTTGACCGAATCCATGAATTGCCGGTTGTCCGGCAGATCCTTCTGCCACTCGACGAACTGCCTTAACCAGCCGAAGGCCTTGCTGTCTTTGTCATCGACTCGCCCTTGCTCTTTGTACTTCCAATGGGCCGCAATTCCATACTCGGCCACCCGATGCATATCTTCCGTGCGGATCTGAAATTCGACATGCTCCCCCTTCGGCCCTACGACGGTCGTATGGAGCGACTGATAGAGATTGGACTTGGGAATCGCAATGTAATCCTTGAACCGGCCTGGCAACGGACGCCACAAGGAGTGGATCACGCCGAGCGTGGCGTAACAATTCATTTTGCTATCGGTGATGATTCGCAGCGCCGTAAGGTCGAACACCTCGTCGAACGAAATCGACTGTTTGTTCATTTTCTGATAGACGCCGTACAGATGCTTCGGCCGGCCATAGACCGTTCCGACCAATCCGTTGTCGTCCAACGCCTTCTGCACAAGCGTGGTCACCTCTTGAATATACTGTTGCCGGTCCTCGTCCCGTTTGGCCACGCTGACGCGCAGCATTTCATAGACATCCGGCTTCAGATGTTTCAGACAGAGATCTTCCAGTTCGTTCTTGACCCAGCCGATCCCGATGCGATTGGCCAGGGGGGCGTAAATCTCCAGTGTTTCCTGCGAGATTTCCTGCCGCTTCCGCTCATCGAGGTGCTCCAGCGTCCGCATGTTATGCAACCGATCAGCGAGCTTGATGATCACGACGCGGATGTCGTCCGCCATCGAGAGCACCATCTTTCGGAAATTTTCCGCCTGTTTTTCCTCCGAGCTTCTGAAGGTAATTTTTCCAATCTTGGTGACGCCGTCGACCAAGTGGACCACTTCTTTCCCAAACTCCCGTTCAAGTTCCTCGACCGTCGCCACCGTATCTTCCAAGGTATCGTGGAGCAATCCGGCCACAACCGCCGTCACGTCGGTTTTCAACATCGTCAACACCCCGGCCACCGCCACAGGATGCTGTACATAGGGTTCTCCGGAACGCCGCGTCTGGCCTTCGTGCGCCTTGGCGGAAAACTCATAGGCCTTGCGGATCACACTGAGATCCGTGTCCGGTTGATAGTTCCGGACCCGCGTCAAGAGCTGCTCGATATCGGTAACCGTTTCGTACACCATACACCCTACTCGGACACCGCGGGGCGAATGTCGCGGATGCGCAATTGAATCCGATCGTATCCGTTCCAATGATTCATTTCAGGCGTAAACGCCACATCCACGGGCGTTCGAATCGAGAGGCCCTGGGCTTCGAGCGATTTCATGCCGAACCCAATCCCGTCGAAGGCGAGCGACCGCCCTTGGCGGAGCGTCATCTTGAGATGCTTCTCCCCTACCACGCGTGCAGTCATAATCTCCAGCCGCCTTCCCGCAAACATCGGTTCCGGATTGCCAGCCCCGAACGGATGCAACGTGCCGATTTCCTGAAGCAGGCGGTGGGTGACCTCCTCCAATCTGACTTCAGAATCGACATGTAAGGCGGACACAGACCGGGCCTCCTTGGCCCATTGACTCGCCATTGCCGAAAAGCGCTCCGCGAATTCTGGCAACCGATCTTCAGAAATCGTCACCCCCGCCGCGCTGGGGTGGCCACCGAATGCCACGACGAATTCACGACACGCGGCGATACCTTGATAGAGATCAAATCCAGGAACGGTGCGGGCCGAGCCCTTACCGATTCCTTGCTCATTGACGGCAATCACGACGGCAGGTCGGTGAAATCGTTCGACGAGCCTCGCCGCGACGATCCCTACCACACCCAGATGCCAGTGGCGGGACGCAAGGACGATCGCACCGGGGAGCTTGTCCTCATCCACCTGCGCCAAGGCCTCCCGCATGATCTCCGATTCGAGTCGCTGGCGAACTCGATTCAACTGGTCCAGCTCTTCAGCCAATTGTTTCGCCTCCGCCTCAGAGTCCGTCGTGAGCAACTGGACCCCTTTGACCGCATGTTCCAGACGGCCGGCCGCATTCAACCTGGGCGCCAGCTTGAAGGCGATCGTTTCCGCCGTGCACGCCGCCGTCACGCCGGATACCTGCTTCAAGGCTCTGATGCCACACCGAGCTCCGCGCGTAATCTGTGCCAACCCTTCACGCACAAAGATACGGTTCTCATCTGTGAGCGGGACCACATCGGCAATGGTGGAGAGCGCGACCAAATCCAAAAGCGACTCCAACGAGACCGATCCAGACCCATACGTCGCCTCATACGCACCGGCCACTTTGTACGCCAGCCCGCCAGAGCACAATCCACGGAATGGATAACGGGCATCGCGCCGATGGGGATTCATGATGGCCAACGCCGGTGGCAGATCCTCATCGGTCTGGTGATGGTCTGTGACGATCACCTCAAGTCCCAATCGGTTAGCCACCGCAATCTCATGATGCGACGTTGCCCCGCAATCCGACGTCACCAGCAGCGTCACCCCCTCGCCTGCCAGTTTTCGGATCGCGCCTTCATTCAATCCATATCCCTCGCGGACTCGATGCGGCACATAAGCACAGGCATTGGCACCCAGCCCTCGGAAGAATGAGAGGTAAATGCTGGTCGCTGACATGCCGTCGACATCGTAGTCGCCGTAAAAACAGATCCGTTCCTGCTGAATTGTCGCCCGGTGCAGGCGTTCGACGGCCTTGTCCATGTCGGGAATCAAAAAGGGATCGTGGGCTTTGCCGGGAGACATCCAGGCTGTGGCTTCATCGAGCGTGGTCACGCCACGAGCCATCAACAGCGACGCTGTGGCGGAAGAAATCGATAACGCCTGAGCCAGGGCCGCCCGTTGAGTCGGATCAATATCGCGAAAGATCCAGAGTTTCGAGTGCATCCTCACCTCGTGACGGGCGTCGGTCTATGTGGAAATGCGTTCGCCGGGAATCACCTTACAGTATTCACATGAATTATACGGAGTTACGCGGATGGTAATGGCTCCCCTTCCCATTGTCAAACCGATCGTGCCGACACGGTCTTCTCGGTCTGCCCGGCAAAGCGCACTGACGGCTGGATTGTAGGAAAACGGCGCACAGTGGACGGAGAGAGGGGAAGAGGGAATAGGAACCGGCTGGTTGGCTACTCCCCTCCCTTTTGAACGTAGTTTTTTACGAATTCTTCGGCATTCTTTTCCAGCACATCGTCGATTTCATCGACGAGCTTGTCGATATCTTCCTTGAGCTTCTTGCCGGCCTCAACGACCTTGAGCTTCTTGCCGGCCTCAACGACCTTGGGATTCGCTTTGACCTCATCCTTAGCCTGGGGCTCCCGTTTCGGTTCTTGTTTGCGCTCTTGTTTTTCCATTCGAGCACCTCCCCTGGATCAGGGACCATGTTGTGGTTCACTCACCGGCACGACCGCACAGGCTCACCTTACTCCACGCCACTAAAACCCGTCAAGGCAAGGGCTAAAACGAGAAGCGCCGTCCGGATTAAGTCCGAACGGCGCTTCACACGTCACGAACGATGTCTCTCGATGCGTTTATCTCGCGATCAATGACACGATCAACAGCGCGACGATGTTGATGACCTTGATCATCGGATTCACCGCCGGCCCGGCCGTATCCTTATAGGGATCGCCGACCGTGTCACCGGTGACCGCGGCTTTGTGCGTATCGGTCCCTTTCAGGCCCTGTTCCTCGATGAACTTCTTCGCATTGTCCCATGCACCGCCGCCGCTCGTCATCGAGATCGCGACGAACAGGCCGGTGACGATGCTGCCGACCAGCACACCGCCGAGCGCCTGAGGTCCGAGGACCAGCCCGACGATCACGGGCGAGACCACCGGAATCAGCCCGGGAACCATCATTTTTTGAATCGCCGCCTTCGTGACGATATCGACACAGGTGCCGTACTCCGGCTTGCCGGTCCCTTCCATGATGCCCTTGATCGTGCGGAACTGCCGCCGCACTTCTTCCACAATCAAACCGCCCGCTTCACCGACGGCTCTCATGCAGAGGGCGCCAAAAATAAACGGCAGCATGCCGCCCAAAAACAATCCAACCAGCACCTTGGGATTGGATAGGTCGAACGCCGCCAACGCCGGATTATGCGCTGCGACCTCACGAGAATATTCCGCAAACAATACCACCGCCGCCAATCCCGCTGAACCGATCGCATAGCCCTTCGTTACGGCTTTGGTCGTGTTGCCGACCGCGTCGAGCGGATCGGTGATGTCGCGGACCGCTTTGCCTAAGTGCGACATTTCGGCAATGCCACCGGCATTGTCGGTGATGGGGCCGAACGCGTCGATCGCCACGACGATCCCGGCCATCGAGAGCATCGACACCGCCGCCACGGCCACACCGTACAACCCGCCGGACTCCGCCCCGCCGCAGATCCAGAAGCTGCCTAGAATGGCTGCCGCAATCACCACGACCGGCGCCGCCGTCGCCTGCATGCCGACCGCAAGACCCGCGATGATATTCGTCGCATGACCGGTTTCACTGGCCTTGGCGATATACTTCACCGGCTCGTAATTTTTCGACGTATAGTAGTCAGTAATGAACACCAACGCCAAAGTCACGGCCAATCCAATCAGTGCCGCCGCGTAGTAGCTCATGCCGCTGACTCCGCCGACGCCGTCCATAATTTTCGACGTAATGGGGAAGAACGCGATGGCTGCGATCCCACCGGCCACGAACAGGCCCTTGTACAAGGCCGTCATGATCTCGCCGCCCTCGCTCACTTTCACGAACAAGATCCCGATAATCGTTGCGAAGATCGTCACACCGCCCAACGCGAGCGGATAGAGAATCGGAGCCGTCGCCCCCTTGAACATCGTGAAGGCCAGGACCATTGCCGCGACTGTCGTCACCGCATACGTTTCAAACAGGTCCGCGGCCATGCCGGCGCAATCGCCGACGTTGTCGCCGACGTTGTCCGCAATCACAGCCGGATTACGGGGATCGTCCTCAGGGATGCCGGCTTCCACCTTTCCAACGAGATCCGCGCCCACGTCCGCCGCCTTGGTATAGATACCGCCGCCCACCCGGGCGAAGACCGAGATCAAACTGCCGCCGAACCCAAGGCTGAGCAAGGCGTGAATGGCTTTCTCTTGCCCGGCCACCGATTGTGCGATCATATAGAAGGTCGTGATCGCCAAGAGTCCCAGACCGATCAGCAACAGACCGGTCACCGCACCCCCTCGAAACGCGACGGTCAAGGCGGCATTCATGCCGTCATGGGCCGCTTGAGCCGTCCGTACATTCGCGCGCACCGCGATGATCATGCCCACATAGCCGGCGATTGACGAGGCTCCCGCGCCTACCAGAAATCCGATCGCCGTCAACAAGCCGAATTTGTCGGAAGCAGCTCCTGCGCCCCAGAGCACGACGAACAGCACAGCCGCCACCATCCCCACCGTCCGATATTGGCGGTTCATGTAGGCGCTGGCGCCTTCCTGGATGGCCTTGGCAATTTCCTGCATCTTTGCGTTGCCGGCATTCAGTTTGAACACCCACATGGCCAGATAGAGGCCATAGGCAATTCCGGCCACAGCCGCGACCAACGCAAACGTCACAATCGCTGAATCACTCACGGGATACCCTCCTGGTGGATAAACGCACTCCTTATGTCACACGGCTCCCCGTGGCTTCAACCCAACCAAAGTACATGAGGCAAGTGGGGAAACCGTCTGGTGTGCAGGAGCAGCGAGCGGCTAACTATTGGAAAAGCCGCGCCATTCTATACAGATGAGTCTGGCGGATCAAGACGAAAGATAGGGGTGGGCAATAGGTGCCTTCACATGGAACGATCACGACAAACCGGCACATTATGTTTACGCCGCCGACCGACTTTGTTATAGTCCGCGGAGCGCGGAGCGACGGATGGGACTGGAACCGAATTATATCGTCATCGACGGCCAGAATTTCAGCAAGGCGAAGCTGGCATTGGACAATCACGTCTACAAAAACTGCCAGATCGATGACTGTGATCTCTACTATAGCGGCGGACAATACGAACTGCTGGACACCCACATCACCAATTCACGCCTGATCCTCAACCACCCGGCCAAGGGCATCTACAACGCCCTGCAGATCTTCAAGATGAAATCGCCAGGCTCGCGTATCGTCTTCGAGTAACGTCCGAAGGACGTCGTCCTTGCCCTATACCTACGACTACACCAGCCAGGCAGTCGGTGAGAGCGCGGCCCGACGATACTTCCGCTCCGTGAAGATGGCGCTCACCCGCTGTCTCAGAAAAAAAACCTTCCAGTTCGACGGCCGAACATACGAGTACCTATACCACCCGTACAACAGAACCTGGAAGAACGAGCGCGGCGTCGAAATTCCGATCTTCCGTGAACTACTGCTGCAACACCAGGGCAAGCGGATCCTGGAAGTCGGCAACGTCCTCTCGCACTATTTTCCCATTCAGCATGACGTCGTCGACAAGTACGAAGTCAGCCCCGGCGTCATCAACAAGGATATCGTGGAGTTTATCCCCCAGCAGAACTACGACCTCATCGTCAGCATCTCAACGTTGGAGCATGTCGGGTGGGACGAACAACCGCAGGAACCGACCAAGCTGCTCCAAGCAATCGAGCATCTTCGAAATCGCTGTCTCGCCCCTGGTGGACAGATCGTGGCGAGCCTACCGGTGGGCTACAACAAGTTTTTCGACGGGTTGCTCCGCGACGGCAAGAGCCCCTTCACCACGCAGCATTTTCTCAAGCGGATCTCGAAGCGGAACTACTGGGTGGAATCGGATTGGAACGGGTGCAAGGACGCGACCTACGGCCGGTTCGTTGCCCACGCCATCTGCATCGGGATCGTCCAGAGATAATCCTCACTACCGAGCACTAGTCGTCTTAAGTTCTAATCAGGCGGCGCGCCGCCGTCCGTGCCTTGGCACTTTGTCCATCACTGTCCGTTGCAACGGCTGCTTTGAGCGATAACGAATAGAACTTCCACAAGCCTCATAGGCATTGCGACGGCAGCTCTCCATTGATAGTCCATATCTCAAAACTATCTACCCTGTGGCTTGCACTGACGGAAAAGTCAACGCGCAGTCTTTGATTGCAAGGGAATCCATCAAGGTCACGATAGCAACTTGCGTCGTCGCATACGAACTGACGTCGTGAAAGCTCGGTTTTTGCTGCATCTAGCGAGCGACCGACAACACCCCAACTGGCGACAGCAGCTCGGAACGCGTCCGCGCTCGCATAGTGCTCGGCATTCGAACACCCCGACGCCAGCAGCATGAAGACAATTAGGACAGTTCCGTTGAATACCGTAAAATGTTCGTTCTTCATTGGTTGCGTGAACAGGAATGGGGTAAGTGCAATTTCGCAGAAACGGCTTATGGCATTTGAGACATTGCAATCATGAATACCTCCATTGTCCTCAATTCGCTGTCCAATTTAGCGATGTCGGGATGATCCAACCCCAAACTTTCGATTTCTGTGATCAGCTGGAACTGCAGATTAGCCCTCTCTCTTTAATCGTTTCCTGATCCACAATGGATTCCTGCGGCAATCCAATATGGCATGCACATGAACGATATTGTCCTCCACGCTGTAGTAAATGGCGAATGGGAAGCGCTTGGAGAGGCAACGGTGATGACCATATACGACTTGATGGATTCCGCCGTACATGAGAAGCGAATCGATATCTGAGAACAAGCAGTCTAGGAAGTATGCTCCAAGACCGGCTTCCCGGCCCTCATAGAAGCGGAAGCCCTGGATGAGATCATCCTGGGCTTCATCCAGGATCCTGATTTTCACGAGACCTTGTTTCGGATGTCCGCTTTGGCGGTCTCCCAATCGACGAATTGAGACTGCCCCTCGGCGACTCGTTGGCGGCGCTCATCAAGGATGTCTTTGTGCCAGGCGGGGGACTCGATGGCTTCCGGAGTACGGGTGATGTCTTCCCACAAAGACTCCATCGCAGCAAGTTTCTCGTGGAGGCTCATGTCTTTGAGGGGAAGATTGAATGACATAGGCTCAGTATACCTTAGGGCCGAATAGATTCAAATCCATCAAATAGCAGCTCTTTTCTCGACGAGATACGCTTCACGAGGGACGAACGACGTTACCTGCCCACCGGCACGTTGTCCGTCCGCCGGACGATCTCAATCGGCTGGAAGACAGGATCCTGCGATCCTTTTGAGGATTCGGCTTCGACCCGTTCGAGAAACGGCGCGGGGCCGGTAATGGGCCCATAGCTGAGGATGGCTTCGACATCGAACGTCTTGGTGTCCTTCGGCGTGGGGAATGAAAACATTTCCGTCCGCGTTTCTTCCGGTTTCAGCACGGTATCGTCCAGCACTTTGACCGCTTCAAAATCGAACACGGTCTTCTGCCCCTTGGAATCCGCATAGGTCCGCCCGTAGATCCGGCTGTCGGTAAAGACGGTCTTGAGGTTCTTGCCTTTCACCTCCAGATTCAAGACGACCGTGGCCCAAGCCGGATGGGTGGCAGGCAGATTGTGCGGCACCAGGCTTTGGACCTTCACCGTCACGGTGGTCTTGTCGCCGTCGAGCTTCGTCTGCACATCCAACTTCGCCGCGTCCTGGCGCAACGTGCCGATGCGGCCGGGAAACGTATGGTTGGCAACCTTTCGTTTCTTTTCCCCGTTCGCCGATTCGCCGACCTGTTCAGGCATGTGGCAGTGCTGACATTCCTTTCCGGACTTCACTGCCTGGCTACGGTCCCAGTTACCGAGCAGGTCGTTCGCTTTTCCGAGATTGGCCGCGGACGGCACGGACTGGTGGCAGTTCAGACAGAGATCGGATTTCTGAAACAACTCCAGATCCATCGATTGATGCGCAAGGTTTTGGACGGCATCCTTATAGGGGCCATAGAGGATTTTGCTGCCGATCTCATATTTCGGCTCCGGCGGGTGTTTGGCGCGGTCCACCTGCTTGATCAGATGGCACTGTGTGCAGGCGACGCCGTCCAGCGACGGATTGCCGGACCGTACTTGATCGACGAACAGCTGAGCATGATCGGGAAACTCCCGGACTTGCGGCGCATGGCAGCGAAAACAGAGCGCTTTGTCTTTTCCACCCGGCGAGTTGAGATAAGCATCGAGGGACACCCGGAAGGCCGGTGAATGGATAGACTTCGAGAGCGGCGAGGTTTCCCACTCTTCAAAGACCCGCTCATGGCAGCGTTTGCACTTATTGGAGTGGGGAAAGGCCTTCTCGATAATCGCCTGAGGCTTGGCGTCCTGAGCGAGTGCATCTGTTGCTCCACCAAGCAGAAGGCAGCCCCATCCCATGATGCATGCGACAATGCAACGGATATTCCAGTGGGTTCTTACAACGATTTCGCACGATAGGTCAGCATTCGCGGCCGCGTGTATTCATGAATGATCTGTTTGGCTTCGTCTCTCTCCTTACCGCCACTCAAGGTCGCAAGATATTTCTCTTGCAGCGTAGGATCGGGAGTCGGGATCAGGGCATAGGTCAATACCGCTTCCACCGTGGCCGCCGCCGAACCTCCCGGCATCGTCAACGTAAACGGGACCTTCCTCGTATAGCCCCCTTTGATGAACGGATCAGGAATCGGGCCACGGAGGATCTTGTCATACGGCAACCCGAACTGTTTCGTCTCTTCGGCCAGCACGTGGCCGGCTGCGTCTTTCGCGGTCACGGTCAGAAAGAACTGTTTCAGCACCGGATCACCATCGGGAAAACTGTGCGGCAGGCTGCCGATCTTCACCAGCACCGTTCCCTCCAGCGCGCCCGCTGTTTTCCTGACGTC
Source organism: Nitrospira sp. (assembly GCA_015903945.1). Classification (GTDB taxonomy): domain Bacteria; phylum Nitrospirota; class Nitrospiria; order Nitrospirales; family Nitrospiraceae; genus Nitrospira_D. The sequence goes on from JABMDL010000010.1 coordinate 74,249, forward strand.
GATATCGACACGCGGCGTCCATTCGGCCTGAAGATTTCGATTTCTCAGCATGGTACCGGACACCACCACGCCCCGAAACCAGTGGCGCCCGATCGCTCGGGTCATGGCCCCCCGCCTTGACGTCGAACTGCCGGTCGACGGTTCCATGTGGCAATCCTGACAGACCGTGCCCTGGAGAATTTCTCCCGGCAGACCTTTTTGTGTGACATCTTTCACTTTATCGAAATGGCACGACGCGCAATAGGCGGCTTCCCGGAACAACGGAGACTGCGCGGCCTGGTGAACCAAATTCTCTTCCGGATCGGCAAACGGCCCGTAGAACACCGGCCCCGATTTCAGCCTGAAGGTGGGCGGGGGATTGATCGTCCGATCCACATCGTGAATCAGATGGCAGGAGGCGCAGCCGATTCCTTCGATCTGAGGCTTGCCAGCCAAGATTTGCGCCATGATCTTTTCGACATGTTGCGGAAAGACGGCCGTGGAGGGCACATGGCACGCCAGACACCGGCCCCGCTCTTCCACGGTCGGATTGGTCTGCCCCCACAGGCCCAGCACCGTTCGGAACACCGGTGAGTCCAGCGAGGTGCCGTGCAGAAGCGCCGCATCGACCCGTCCGAACGTTTTCAAGTCCGGAGTTTGCTCACGGACTCCCTTCCACTCTTCGTAGTGCCGGTCATGGCACTGTTTGCAGTCTTCCGACCGGACGAACACTTTTTCAATTTCGGCTACCCACTCTGGTATTGCTTTCTCGTCGGATATCTGCGCAAAAGCTCTTTCATGGGACAAGTCATCCACGCAGGCAAGCAAGAGAAGTCCGACCATGTACCGTCCGAGTCTCAGCACTCGCCGCACTCCTTCTCCCTTACCGCTTGCCCCTTGATCCTTGCCCCTTGCTACTTTCCACTCGCAAAATTGTGTTAGTCCCGTTTGCAGCCGACGAAATGAAAATTGACCCCCCACCCGACCGGATCTCCGGGATCGGCCGCCTCATACGTGCCGACCGTGAAGTTGCATCCCTTCATCGCTTTCTTGATGGCCATTCCGAATTCCGTCATGTTCCGGATTTCCTGTTTGTCGATTTCCTTGATGACCGAGCGGACTTTGATGCCCGCAAAGTCCGCGCGTGAGTTGCCGATCACTTCGAACACCGCCACGCCTTGTGCCTGTTGGAGCTTCAACTCCTGCTGGATCTCTTCATCCACGGCCCCGACAATGATCCCGAATTCCTCCCCAAGTCGGGCCGCTTCTTCCTCGGTCATGGCGTCAGGTTGCGGTGCAGCCTGTACGCCCCCCGTGGCGGCGAAGAGGAACACGCCCAACAACACCACGCCCAGCGCTCCTCCATTCACCGCATGTTCCTCCGAACCTGATGCGACCCTTCTCTCTCGCAGGGTGGTCAAACAGGCCATCGTTCTCACCCGCCCACCCCTGCGCGCCAAGACGCGCATTTCACCGAGCAAGGCCGCAGGGAGTCCGGCAACTGAGGCGTACCCTCTGGGGTACGTCGCAAGGAGACGGACGACTGAGAACGAAGCTGGCAGCCTGTTTCACCGCCCTGCCATCGGATCGATGCTCAGCTGAAACCACGGAGCCACAGACTTCTGGCCGTTGCGTTCCTTGTTCTCCCCGTTCCAGACGGCGAACGACACGGTCTGCACTCGGCCGGGAATGAGCGTTGCCTCGTTCTCTTGTTCCTCGCTGACAAGCGGGCGGTGCATCACGACGTGCCACACCCCATCCTTCCACAGAGCCTTGCCTTGGACGCGGCCCTGCTTGTCTTTCGTCGTCAGCGTGCTGAAGCCGCCGCCGATCAAATCTTCAACCGAGGAGATCCTTCGCGGGATGACTTCGAACGTGCGGACCCCGCCTTCCTTCTTCTCTGGTGTCCGAGCCGCCCGCCGATCGATATCGCTTTGCCAATCCGCTTTCCAGTGCCAGATGTTGATGTAATGGTCCAATTGCCCCATGCAGAAAAAGGCCGGCGCATCGCCGAGCGGCAAGCCAATGGCCACCCCATCCCGAAACGTCCCCGGTGTCAATCGGTCGTTCTTGGTGTTGTCCTGCCATTCCAGGAGAAAGGCGATGTCATGGCCGTTGTGCAGCGACCGCACCGTCAGCGCCCGGGCACTCGGCTCCGGCCACACCGGTCGTGTAATAACCTGCCCGCTTAAGGGAATCGTCATGGCCGGAATCTGCCCCCACACCGTATCCTCTGGCCCTTGGGGAAGATCGCCTTGGACCAGATGCGAACGGATCGTGAGGCCTTCGGAGCTGACGAGTGGAATTCCAAATCCGCCGAGGAAACTGGCCGCCAGGATCAGGCCGGATAAGCACGCCACCAGAACGGGACGGGAGCTGCAGACGATCGTCATTCGCACCATGCAAGATGTGTCAGGAATTGAGGCCCAGGGCTGAGACGGCTTCAGACTACCACAAAATGCGCGCGAGGCAAATGTACGGCAAGGAGGCCGCTGTCAGGGAAGTGTCAGTCGGCGTATTTTATTTTCTCCTCGCTCGCAGATGTAGAGATGCCCGCGCGAGTCCAGCGCCAATCCGGCCGGCGCGTTCACGACGGCCTCGACGCCGAGCACACCCTCGCCCTGTTTGAGCAGACCGGCCGATTCTTTGGCCACGAACCGCGCCGCGCCGCAGCCGCCCATGTTGTGGTCCTCGTATCCGCTGTCGCCGTTACCTGCCACCGTCGTGATGATACCGGTAGCCGCATCAACCTTGCGCACACGGTGGTTCATCGTGTCGGAGATGTACAGATTGTCGTCGCGGTCGAATGCCACGGCCTCCGGCGCGTGCAGCATGGCCTTGACGGCTGGCTTGTGGTCGCCGTCGTAGCCGTACCGGCACACCCCCGCGACAGTCGAAATGATGCCCGTCTTCCGGTCGATTTTTCGCACCCGGTTGCTGCCCTTGTCGACAAGATAGACATCGCCTTTTCTATCAACCGCCAACCCCACCACATCGTACAAACGCGCCTCGGTGGCGGGCCGCCCATCGTCGAGATACAGCGACAGATCCAATCCGTCCGAACAGACTGGCATGAGCCATCCCTGATCGTCGCTGAAATCGATGCCGATCGCATCGCCTGAGAGCACCACGAGGTTCCTGGCGACCAGCGGCTGTTCGCGGGCATCGTCCTCCGCTGTCCACGTTCCGGCGATCGTGGTCACTAAACTAGTTTTCGGATCGTACCGCCGTATCCTGTGCGCCTGGGTGTCGGCAATATACAGGACATCATCCTGATCGAACGCGATCGCGGCCGGCCAGGTGAGATTCACCTCCAATGCCGGACCGTCTCCGTTGAACCCATGCTGCCCGGTGCCGACCACTGTCGTAATGATGCCGGTGTCGCGATCGACCCTGCGAATTCGGTTGCTGCCCGAATCACAAATGTACAGGTGATTGTGTGAGTCGAACGCCACACACAGCGGCAGATAGAGCCCGGCCTCCCCGCAGGGGCCGTCATCGCCGCAATAGCAGGTTTCACCGATACCGGCGAAATTGTGCAGGGTGCCTTCGTGGAAATTGATGCGGCGGATGCGGTCGGAGCCCGATTCCGCAATGTAGAGCCATTGTTCGTCCTTATCCAGCGCGGCATGATGCGGAAGCGGAATCCCCGCCTTCACCGCCCGTTTGCCATCGCCGGTGCTGCGCGCTTTGCCGTTGCCGGCAAAGACTTCGATCACCCCTCCGGCTGGCCGGATTGCTGCATCCATGGACGGTGCTTGTGTTTCCACGGTGTTTCCTGAATCGTCGGTCTAGGCGCGAGGCGCGGGCTGTGGCGCTGCCGCCGCCTGATTCACGGTCACAGTCTGAGCCGGCCCCGCTGTCACAGCCGGCTGAGGTGCTGCCTGTTGCTGCTGCGCCTGAGCTTGGGCTTCGGCTTCGATTGCATCCGCTTCATGCACGGACTTCTTGAACCCCTTGATCGCCTTGCCCAACCCTTCTCCCAATTGTGGCAGCTTCCCCGCACCAAAAATAATCAGCACGATGACCAGGATCAAGATCAGCTCTGTAAATCCAAGACTTCCAAACATGGCGCGCTCCTTCGTAAAGGGTGATCAAGCCCCGGCACTGTCTTTGGCTTTCTTGGCGAACCGCTCCCTCAACCGCTTGCGGGCCTCCTCGGCCTTCTCGAACATCTTGCACTTGTCGTAGACACTGATGAGGTTGTAGTAGGCCAGCGGCTCATCGGGATTGTGCTCCACGGCATTCTCCATGACGGACACAGCCAAGTCGGTCTTCTTATGATTGAGCGCAATTTCCATCAGCTTAAAGCTGGACTCCAAATGCTTCGGGTCCAGCTCCAGGGTTCTGAGATAGCACTGAATCCCCATATCGATGGTGTTGTAGTCTGACACCTGCGGATTGTCCAATTCGATGTAGGCCCCGGCCAGATTGTACCAGGCGATCGGATCGTCCGGCGTGATCTCGACGAGCCGTTCGTAATACTCCTTCGCCTCCATATACTTCTTCTTGTCCGCATAAACCCGGCCGAGGTTGAAGAGCGCCAGGACATCGTGAGGGAATACGTCCAAGGCATGCCGGAACTCGGCCTCGGCTTCATCGGTCATATTCTTCGTGGCATAGATGGTGCCGAGATTTGAGTAATACATAGCCAAGGACCGATTCATCTCCGCACGTAACGCTTCGGCCATTTCGATCGACTTCTTCACCTCGACGAGGGCATCATCCATGCGCCCCTGGCTGAAATAGAGCTCGCCAAGTCGGCAGCGGGCTTGGAAATCATCAGGTTCGGCCGCGAGCAGCTTTTCCAGTCCAGCAATTTCCTCTCCCGGGGCAAGCGGCTGATCGCCGGATTCGGCAGTCGTGGTTCCCAGCTGGGTTTGATCTGATGCGGGTATCTGTGTATCCATGCGAGTAGGTTTCCTGGTCTTTCAGCTATGCTTCTTTTACAAGTAGTCCTTCTGATCCCCTCAACAACCGGCCGTTCGGCGCGGCTAGCGGTTCGACCACGACAGGCTTCATCCGATCCAGAGTCAGCAGCATGATCCCCAGCACGACCATCAGCGTCAGGTTGGAGAACATCAGCGCATAGCCGGCGATGAACATGAGGCCGAGGCCATACCCAGCCACTCGTCCCATCATAAGCAACTTGACGACGGTATAGGCCCAACAGAGCAGCCCGGCGATATACAACGCAAAGGGGAGATAGAACGTATAGCCCATCCCGAACTGGAAAATCCATCCGATCCCTTGCGACGCTTGCCTGATGGCCGATGCCAACGCCGGGTCATACGAATCCAGCCAGTAATCGGTGAACAGCAACGTGGTAAAGATCACCCCCGTCGTCGCCCAAAATGCAATCGCGCGGGCCCGCTGGCGCCGGTTTGTGGTCCGCAGCGAGAGCCCGTGGCCATAGGCGACAAACACAAAGATACTCGCCACCACCATCAGCGCCTCACCGGCTCGGTGGGATTCATACACCAAGGGCGGGGCAGCCACTGTGCCGGACAAACTATAGATCGTCGACATGATTTGATAATAGAGCCACCCAAATATGCCGAGAAAGTAGGTCACGACAAGGATGCGTTGCGCCCGTTCCTGATGGGTGATCAGATACTCTGCCACAAACAAGGCCAGCGTCAGCAACGCCAGGCTATTGTAGATGACGGCCCCCAGCATGCCCGGCTGAACAAAGAGAAAGGCCAAAGTCAGCAGCAACAACAGCGCGGCACAGGCGGTCCCCCCCTTGACGAGCCGGCTCGGCTCATACCGCAACACACGCAGCGCCATGGCCAGGATCAGCCCCAAAAACAGCAACACCGCCACGATATTGAGCAACCACGCTCCTACCTCGGTGAGGGTCGTGAATGTGGGGGTAATCCAGGGATGTGTTGCCGCCATTTTACTCAGATGCATGCCTAGACGGGACACCAGCCGATACAGCACCAGCTCGAAAAACGACGCCAACAGCACGAGCTTGACGGTGTATTCGAACAGGGGACCGAAATCGCCGATTTGTCCTATCAGGCGATCGCCGATTGCCGCCGCTTTCACCACGGACGAGCCCTCCACCGCCGGGCATTATATCTGTCGGGGAAAAACCGGGTCAACGCGCCCAGCCTATCCGAAATATGGAATGACAAACGAACCTGCACCGCGGCTGCAGGATGGTCAAAAAGGCCGTTCAGCAAGGCCGCAGTGAGCGAAGAGGCGAGGCATACTCTGGGCCGTATGTTGAGCCTCTGAGCGATATGAGAACGACGCTGGCGGCCTTTTTCAACATCCTGCTATGAGGCGATGGGTTGCGCCGCCTGCGGCGCCGTCTCCTTGGCCTTGCCGATATACAGCAACCCGTCGGCCATCGAATAGTTGAACGGCAACTCGCAGACGACCTCGCTGATCCGTTCATACACATACTGGTACAAGCGTTCGGACTGATCCGGCGTCATGCCGCCCTGGACTTCGTAGAAAAACCCGAGGCTGAGATCCTCCGCCGAGGGGCGCATGATGCGCCGGATGCCGTACTCTGCCGGATTGCTCATGATCGGCGCCTCTTTTTCCAGATCGAACAGGCAGGGCTGGCAGGAAAATCCGAGCGAGTCGTGGAGCTTCTTGTTCTCCACAATGAAGTTCATGGTGTCGAGGGCTTCTGCTTCCGTCTCCGTGGGGAACCCCACGATGATGTAGCAGTGCACCGCGATGCCGAGTTCAACGCAGTCGTCGGCAATGCGCCGGACCCATTCCTGCTTGATGCCCTTTTTCATCAAGTCCATCACGCGCTGGTTAAACGACTCCAACCCAAAGACGATCTTCAAACAGCCGGCATCCCGCATCGACGTTAGCAAATCGCGCGAGAGGTTCTTTTCGAACCGCATCTCGCAGGTCCACTTCACGTCGAGCCGCTTCTCACGCATCTGTTGGCACAGCCGTTTCGTCGGCGCCAATGCGAAGCATTCGTCGGTGAAGAAGAAGTGCCGTGCGCCGTACCGTTGCGTGAGCCACTCCAGTTCCTCAATCGTGCGCCCCGGATCTTTCTGCCGGAAGTTCTGATGGTCGAGCGTGAGCGCGCAGAACGCGCAATCCTTGTAATAGCACCCGCGGGAAAATTGAATCGGCAGCACCGGTTCCGGCGACAAGTATCGATCCAGCGGGAATCCGTCGTAGTTCGGCGCCGGCAATTGATTCACGTTCTCGGAATAAAACGGTTGGTTGACCGTGATCTTCCCGTTCTGCCGATAGATCAAGTTGGGCACCTTGCTGTAGTCTTTCTTGCCGGCCAGCTGGTTCACCAACTCCAGCAGCGCGGTCTCTCCTTCGAACACGATGATGTCATCGGTCAGGTCAAAGAGATTCGGGCACCGTCTGACATTGTCGACAAGCCGCGTAAAAATACTCCCGCCGATTGTGACGTGCAGATCCGGCGCGGCTTCTTTGATCAACTTACACAAGGTCAGGCCTGGAATGATCTGCGACGTCGCAGTGATCGAGACGCCAATCAGATCCGGACGGCCGTTGATGATCGAGGGAATGAACAGTTCGCGCAAGAGGCTGCGATAGGGGTTTTGCGCCTCGTCACTGACGACTTTCATCAAATCCTTCGACGAATAGATCGAGTAGCTACTGAACTGATTGTCAACGACGGTCAACCTGGTCGGGAAATAGACCGATGACACCAATTCGAGCCACTTGTCGATCATGAACAGGCTCGCACGATAGGCATCCAGATCGTAGAACTCCTCGCCGCGCAAGGTCTCCTTGGCCAGCTCGACTCGGTCGAACAAGTATGAGAACCGGTCGAGCGAATCGGTGACTTTGACGTAGTGCTCCCGGCTCCCATGCCCGGACACACCCGACTGAGTCCGCTCTAACTCCTTCTGCTTGTCGATCAACTGCTGGTGCACCCGCACTCCATAAGACCTGGTCAGCATGCCGTCCAACAGCTCGATGCCGAGATCCCGTTGGGAGACATTCGAGACGCCTCCTTGCCGGAGAAACCCCGTCAAGGAGGGCAAACTCAAATAAGGCTGTGACGGATGCCAGGTGGGCGGAAAAAGCAGAGAAACTTTCATAGCGATATGAATCCGGTTATGACGACAAACCAGCGAGTTTCAAGCACAAATCCCTCTGGGTTATACCTTCCTCTCTTCTTGAAAAGCAACCTCGGCGCCCCCCTGAGAACGCTATAAAAAAGAAGGGCCCCTGACCCTATCGCCGCTTGTCAGCGGCGCGGTCCGAGGCCCTTCTGTGACTCGATGCGCTTACTCGTCCCTGTCCGGCACGCTCCCTACAGCTTGAGCGTAAACCAGGTGGAAAGCGACTTCATCCCGTTGCGCTCGATGTTGCCACCGTCCCACACGGCAAACGCGATCGGAATAGATGCACCCGCCTTGAACTGCGTGTCGTTGGCATCGCCGCTTTCCAGCGTCCGCTTCACCACCACGCGCCAAGTCGGACCCGAATAGGCTCCGCCCTTCACGGCTCCAGACGGCTCCCAGACACCATTCCCGATCACATCCTGATGTGCCTGGGTGGTCAGCGTGCTGAAGCCGTTGGCGTTCAGATCTTCCACCGAACTTACCCGTAGCGTCGGATCGGACATGATATTCCCGGACCAGATGCCGGGATTGAAGGGTCCCAGGCTCCGGCCGATCCGGTCAGGATAGGTCACGCCGCCAGCCGGTTCTTCATAGTAGTAATCCCAGAAGATGCCGGGATATTGATCGTCCACGTCCCAGATTCCTGCGCTGTCCTTCCCGATGTCCTTTTGCCATTCCGCATTCCACCGCCAGATGTTGGTGGTGCCCCCGGACTGCCCCATGCACTGGAACGGTGGCGCGCCGGAGAGGTTGACCGGGAACATCACGGCGACCTGGTCCCGGAAGTCTTGCGGGCCGATCGTCGTATCATTCTTGGTCTGGTCGATCCACTCCAGACGCAATCCGATTTCCTTACCGTTCGTCATGGCCTTCACAAACACCGACTGCACCGAGATGTTCGGATGCATCGGGGTGGTGATCAGTTGACCGCTCAGCGGGACCACGACGCCCGGCACGCTCTCCCACACCGGGTTGGCACCGTCCATCGGGATCGGGCCCTTGACCGCCTTGGCTGGGATTGTGACCGGCTGGCTGACAGCCAGCGGCACCTGCCCCACAGTCAGCATCGCGCCGACTGCCAGGACAGAGAGCAGAATGGCAAACACCAATCCTTTATTGGTCGTCTGCATTACACGCATATGAGTCATCCCTCCTCTCTAAACAAGTGTTGCAGGCCTTGAATCCAATGCTGTCTCATCCGGGACGGGCGGCCGACGCTTAGGCGGTCCCGACCGGCCCCTTCTCTTCCTTGTCCTTGCCCTTTTCCTTCGCATCCATAAAAGACTGGGCCCCCACCTCGTTCAACAGCAAGCTCAATTCGTTCCCTTGATCCTGCGCACCACACTCATAGGTCTGACCTTCGGGCGCATTGAAGGTCGCCGGGCGATAATCGGTTTCGGTATAGGGCTGGGGGGCGACGCCCAAGTAGGCCGCCTCGAACTCCATCCACTCTGCCGTCATATCGGCCACCAGTTTGAAGAGACCGGAATCCGCTTTCTTGGCCAACATCCGGCAAAACAGCGGCACCCAACGGCCGATGTGATTCTTGACGAATTTTTTTTGGGCATCCACGACAATCTGCGTCTTGTCCGCACCGTCGTGGCACCGCGAGAAGGACTCTTTATACGCAAGAAAATGCATGAACTCGAATTCGACGCTGAGATGATCCAATCGCTCGTGAATGTCTTTGGAGAGCTCCACGCCGAACGCCTTGTAGAAGCCGGCGATATCGCCCATCACATGCGACTGGGCGAACACGTGATCGTTGCCGAACAACGTTTCGTACGGCGGACAATCGAGGGTGATGACGTTGCTGAACACACGGCGATGTTCCGACTGCAAGTCACTGAGTTGCCAATTGGAACATTCGGAGGCAACCAGCACTTCGGCAAGATCCACATGTTTCCTGAGCACATCCAGCTTCTGCGCTGCGCGTTCTCCCCCCTGGCCGTCCAACATCGTCTTCAACGTATCCAGTGCCGCGCGACTATCTTCGACGAATTCGCCCGACCTGAGGTAATCGAGAAACTCCTCGTCTTCGGGATACAGGAGGCTCCAGGAAATCAGCAAATAGAGTTTGCTGCGGTTGAGGGCCCGTTCGACCGCGGGGGAATCTTTCAGGGCGGTAGGAACCGGTATGACGGCAGCGGGGGCTGCAACAGCGTTCGGCACCGGCTGGTTACTGGCCATCACATGATCCTCGGCATGCCACGCCCGGTGAATCTTTGCCGCCCCGGCTGAACCCAAGAGATGTCCTTTGACAAACCCGTCCCGTCCGGCGAAGCAGTGGTATGTATATGAAATGACTCAGGCAAAGTCAAGGGTGAACTGCATCCTCGATCGGACTTTGAGTCTGTATCGTTCATGGTTGCCCTACGAAACCCCCTTCAAGCAATCCGCGCGGCTGGACACGAATCGCCACGTGATCGTTCACGGTCTTGCACACCATCTCGCAGATTCCGCATCCGACGCACGTTTCCGCCACAACCGTCAACTGCATCAACTCAAAATCCATTGCAAGCGCATGCGTCGGGCATTTCGAGACACAGGCATGGCAGCCTTGTCCTGCTGTGCAGAGCCGGTGGGATATGACCGCCGTTCCCATCCGCACTTCAGTCACACCGCCGACCGGCTCTAAAGCCCCTGTCGCACAGGATGCGATACAGGGTAAGTCCTCGCACAGCAGGCAGGGCGATCGGTCGGCGAAGATCACCGGTGTCCCGTCCTGTTCATGAAGGCGAATCGCACCCGGTGGACAGGCTTTGATGCAATCGCCGCATATCGTGCACCGCTCCAGGAAGACCGACTCCGCGACGGCACCGGGCGGGCGCAACCAGTCGACGCGGACGGGCGGCGGGGCCGGTGATCGAACCGCATCGGCTTCTTTGGAAAACTCGAGCGCGGCCTTCGCCATCGAGCGGGCAGAATCCGTGATGAACCGGCGCCGGCCATATGCAGGATCGGTTGCCATGGGAATACCGGAATTCGTCCTTCGTCATACGTCATTCGTCAAACGAAAACTCATGGTCCAAATCTTGTCGAATGACGGTTGACCATTGACGCATAACGTAGCGCTGCTTATCGTCTGCACCTACATCACGCCATCGGCACGCAGCTTATACACCTCCACACACCGGTCGCAGGCGCCGAACTCCACATCCCATCCCGGATGATTCTCGCGGATAAAATCGAGCACGTAGGGTTCGATCTTGTTCACCATATCTTCGACCCAGGAATAGGTAGGGAAACGGCACAGCGGGCAGGGAAAACCCGGCATGAGCATAATCTTGTTTTCGCTCTCCGGCACCTCGCCGCCCTCCACCTCGACGGCGCGGTCCAGCACACGGAGCGTGTCGGTTGCCATTTCAATCAACTCCGAATGGGTGAAATACGACGTCTGCCAGAGGCCCTCGAATACCGATTTCAATTGGAGCGGTGGGATCTTGCGATACCAGGAGCGGAATTCCTTGAACCGCGCCTCTTTGCTTAACATCGGCTCTTGACCGATGGCCACCAACCGGCTGTCCACACTCAAGCTCCAGAGTACCCGGTAGCGCTGTAAAATCAGCGTTTCTTCGCCGGGATTCTGCCCCACTTTCGTATCCGGATCGTACCCGAACAACGGATCGATCATGTCGGAGATGTGCATCAGCTCATGGCGGCAATAGCGGGTCAGCGCCGGGTCGTAGAACCGCCTCGGAATCAGCTTGATCCCGACCCCTTTCATCCCCTTGTCCTCGAAGGCGCGCGCCAAATCTTTTTCGACCGCCCCCCACTTGCGCAGAATATCGACCCCTTCCTGATCTTCCTTCAACACACCTTTGACCAGCACGATCCCGACCTTCTCCTTCAGCAGCGGATACTCATTGAACGAATCGCGGATGATGTCCGAGAACCCCCAGATGCCGAAGAGATATTGATACAGCTTTTTGAATTCCCCTTCCCGGTCTTCGAGCATGAATTTCTCATAGATCGGGTCGGCGTGTTCATGAAACTCCTTGTAATAGGTAGGATCTCCCTCCCGCTCCGTTTTCTCGATGAAGGAGTCGATGACTTCCTGAAGCAATGCCGGCTGAAACCTGATTTCCATGACGCTCCTCGATCAATGGGAGTGACGACCGGCGGGGACCGCCCCGAGACGAACCGGCGATCTGCGTGCAGCGTGACGTTTCGACGCTGCCTTTGAATAGGCTCAGTGTCAACCCTGAGCATACCCCCTCTCACCATTGAGGCGGTCGAAGGGTTGACTTGCCCGCCGGGCATCTCTTACGATCCCACAGGCGTCGGGAAATTATACCGGCCCTGCCGATTTGCAATCAAGGACCTGGAATACTGGAATCCGCATGAGCGAACACACGATGATACCGCCCCTGTCTGGCACACTGCCCGGATCGCCGGCCAGCGCGGTGCCGACCGCTCCGATCGATTTCCTGGACCATTGGAGCCGCGACTGCCGTGAAGTCCGCACGTATCGTGGACATTCCCACGGCATCTGGGCCGTCGCGTTCTCACCTGACGGGTTGACCCTCGCCAGCGGCGGCGCCGAACGCCTTGTCCGCATGTGGGACATTGAAACCGGACGTCTCTTAAGATCCCTGCGCGGCCATACGAACGATATTCGCGCCATCGTGTTCACGCCGGACGGGCAAACCCTCGCCACCGGCAGCGAAGACCGCACCATCCGTTTGTGGAACGGCAAGACCGGCGAGCCGACGAAGTTGCTCTTCACACGTTACGATCACAATGTGTGCAGTCTGTCGCTGTCGCCCGATGGATTAATGCTCGCGCGCGGCAGCCACAACAAAGACATCAAGATCTGGGAGGTCACCACCGGCACCGAGCTGATGACACTGCTCGGCAAGGACGAATACGACCACCATTGGTCCGTCTGCGTCGCGTTTTCACCGGACGGCATCCATCTGGCCAGTGGGACCGACATCGGCAAAATCAAGATTTGGGAAGTGCTGCCGAGCGGGGAAGAAAAGATGCTCCACGACGGGCACTGGCGGCGGGGCGTCGAGGATTCCACCGAAACGCGTGGCTACTTCATCGAAGACGACGGTGGATTCCAAAAGCCAATGGACTACTGGATCGGCGCCATGACATTCACTCCAGACGCTAGGACACTGATCACCGGCAGCCGGGACAAAACCATAAAGCTCTTCGAGATGCCCCAGTGTGTGGAAAAGAAGGCCCTCACCGGCCACCAGGGCTGGATCCGCAGTCTCGCTGTCTCACCGGATGGAAAAATCCTGGTCAGCGCCAGCGATGATCAGACCATCAAGTTCTGGGATCTCGCCACCGGCCGCAATTTCAGAACCCTCAAGGGCCATACCGGCGGCGTGCGTTGCGTGGCCTTTTCACCAGACGGCCGCCGCCTCGCCAGCGCCTCCTGGGACCGGACCATCAAGCTCTGGGAAGGCGGGTTACAAGCGGAACAATAACCGGTTCCTCCCCAACCGCTCAGTTCGGCGCGATTTCATAGACCAGCGTCACCGTGGCCTCGACCTTCAGTTCACCCGAAGAGATCGGCACGTCGCCCGCGCTCGCTTCCATGGCCATCCGTGCCATCGCCACCGTAGGCCTGACGATATGGCCCCCTTCGTTGACCGACAACACCCGCACAAGTTTGACGCGCAGTGCCTCGCTCAGCACGGCCGCTTTCTCGCGCACCTTGTCAGCAGCCAGTTTCAATGCACTCAGCCGCACCGCTTGTTCATCGCGCAACCCCCAATGCAACCCGTGAAAGGTGTTTGCCCCGGCCTTCAAGACTTCCTCGATCACCGTACCAACCTTGTCGAGGGCGCGAATTTCCACAGTCAGCATATTACTGACGACGTAGCCGACAATTTCCGGAGAAGCAGGCGAGGCATCGGTGGGACGGTTGGATGGCGGGCGATATTGCGGTGACACCGTAAAGGACGAGGTCTGAATGCGCTCACTGTCGATCTGCAAATCCCTGAGCCGATCCATCACTTTACTCATGATGGAGTTGTTCCGCCTCTGCGCCTCAGCGAGCGATTTACCAGCGGTCTCTAAACCGAAGGTCACAAACGCGGTATCCGGTGCGTGTGGAACCATCCCCGTTTCGCTGACCGTGAGGGTCGGTGTCTCAGACTTGACTTCATCATGCGCCCACGCTGCAACCGGATATCCCAGCAGCACCAGCAACCAAACGATCAACATACTCGATCTCCTTTTCTCGACGACGCTGTTGCCTACCGTCGTCCTTCTCGTCCGACCAGCTCTCGGATGGCGTATTGTTCTCCTGACTTGCGCATGAGAAATTTCTCCAGTCGGCCTCCCAGTTGTGTGATCCCGTTGGAAAGATGAAGAGCTCCGGAATTTCAATCAATTGCAAGATGTCGACTCTGGCATGAAATTTATCGGTCCCCATCTTCTGTGGATAACTCTGTGAACAAGTCCTGTGCACCTTATAAAACCGCGAGAATTGAGCGGCCCTTTCTGCAAACTGCCCACTTTTTGAGCGTCCGCTTTCGGCGATGACTGCCACCATATATGGTAGGCCATCCAAGCTTTTTCATATTTTTTACGCATTCGTAGGAGGAATTGGGTTGACAGCTGCAAATCGTCGCTATCGAAGCACACTTCGTGCTGACCGACACTGAAACTATCCACAGCCATTATGGTTTTCTGGTGGCCGCACCCCGATTCGCTGACCTGGAGCGGGGCTTTGAATCTGTCAAGAGTAGAGCAGAAAAGTCTCTCGGACGACTCAGATCCGAGACCAGAAGAAAATCATTCACTTGCAAAACAACTCACTCGTACTGAACTGGACGAACTTATTTTTTTCGGTAGACATTCAGCCCCACTTTCTCCTGGCGATTCGGGATTGTCACATTTCCTTCCGTCGAAGCAACGATGATGGTTTTGCCCGAGGCCGACGGCCCGAATTCCTTGGCTAAATCGACTTTAATCGTCAGCATCGTCCCCTCGACGGTCATTTCAACGTTCTTCATGATCGGTTCCTTTCAGTGCTGCGCGATCACCGTTTTGTCTCTCAACCGTTTGCACTGCGTTTCATTCGTTCGAGCAATTGATCCAGTCGTTCGCGGTGAGGCGATTCCACGGAAATGAAACCCACCCCCCACAAGATTGGGCCGGTTCCAGCGTATTCCCGCTCGCGCGACAAGAATAGGGACCTCTCCTCCGGCTATCTCAATACGCAGCGAGATCTGCATACCGGCATAGACCTGCGCGTTTGTCTCGATGCGACAGCCGCCCTTCGACAAATCCACGATCGTACCAGCCCATTCGTTTCGAGAAGAGCCGGACAGGACACTTTGAAGCCTCACTGGAAAACGCTGGTACCGGCGAAGATCCATGGCTCGCCCTCTCAGTACCCTCGTCCGGTGCTGCCCCCGCGCCCCATCCGGTCGAGCGGCAACGCTTCGTATCGCTGCTTCACATCAGGATGTTCGTTGAGATAGCGTTTCACTGCCGCGTCATCGGCGAAGATGTCTCGGCTCCGCCCACGATAGTCCTCCAGCGTCAGGCCGTGCTTCGACAACAGCGCCGTCAGTTTCGCATTGATGTCCGCCCCCATCGCTTTCATCTGTTCCTGGGACGGCCGCTGCCCTTCGCCGAATCGCTCGCCTCCCTGGAAGTAATTCATCATCATCTCACCGATTTCAATACGAGCATTCACGAATTGTTCCACCTCGGCCGGCTCAGCGGCCAACCCCGTCTCTGCAAACAACACCGCGCCCAATATGCCGCCCATGATATGACGCCCCAGATTCATAACCCTGCTCCCCTTTTGATGGTAATGGTAATAGTTAAATACTCCGGCCTCGGCTAACGCGGCATCTTATCACTCTGGCGGCACAACTTGCAGGCCGAGCCTTCACAGTCGCAAATCCGCTCCAATACCCCGAGTGGACAATCGTTACCCTCATGGCGATAGCCTACGCCGTTCGCGAATCAGTTCCGCCGACCGGATACAGAACTAGCCCCCCGATTGCAAGGAGACAGAAGACGGCGCCGGCCCAGAACGTGGAAGATGGGCCCAATTGATCCCAGAGCAATCCCGCCAAGACACTGGCAACCAGCATGGCAACTCCACACGCGAGATTGAAGATTCCATAGGCCGTCCCTCTTAGATCGGCCGGCGCATGCTCCGCTATCATGGCAGCCAGCAAACCTTGCGTTATCCCCATATGCATCCCCCAGAGCCCCACGCCTACGACCGCGATGCCCCAGTTCCCGGCCGCAGCAAGCACGCCATCCGCCGCGATGAGCACCAACAATCCAAACCCCAGCAGCTTGCCGTGGCTCACGTGATCCGCCAGTCTGCCGAACGGATAGGCCGTAGTCGCATACACGAGGTTCATGGCGACCATGACGAGCGGGGCAAATGCGATCGACATTCCGACTTGCTGGGCACGCAGGACGAGAAAGGCCTCGCTGAATCGAGCCAGGGTAAACACCGCTCCGATACCGACCACCCACCAATAGGCTCGACTCAGGCTGGCAAGATTCTTCGCGGTGATCGGGTTGATCCCTTTATGAACTTTGCTCGACTCAGGCTCCTGTACGCCGAATTGCAGCAGCGCCACGGCCATCAGCCCCGGCACGACGGCGACCCAAAAAACTGCCCGGAAATCATCGGCCCAGAGCAGCATCAACGCCACCGCCAGCACGGGGCCGAGAAAGGCGCCGACAGTATCAAGCGATTGCCGCAATCCGAACGCGGCTCCTCGCAGCGGTGGAGGCGTGATGTCGGCGACCAGCGCATCACGCGGCGCACCCCGCACGCCTTTTCCCACCCGATCCAACAGACGCGCGATCACCACAAGCCCCAGGCTTGAAGACATGGCGAATAGCGGCTTGGTCAATGCGCTCAATGCGTAGCCGAAAAGAGCCAGCGGCTTCCGTCGTCCCAGATAATCGCTCAGGGCGCCGGAAAAGACCTTAACGATCAAGGCAATGGATTCGGCAAGGCCCTCCACGATTCCAACGGCAATGGCACCGGTGCCGAGGGTTGTGACCATGAATAGAGGCAGGAGGCTATGGATCATCTCTGACGAGACGTCCATCAAGAGGCTGACAAACCCCAGCGCCCAGACGCCTGACGGGATCCGACCAGGCCGGTGATCTGAACAAAACGTGATGAAGAGGGGCTTCACCGCCGACGCCTTATTCTACCGATCGGCCCTGTAGAAATAGGCTCTGCTCCAAGGTGCGGAAGAAATGCTGGTACGGGGCTGGATCTTCGACAGCACGCAGGTAATATTGGGCACTGGCGCGCACGACGAGTTGGGCGTCGTTCCGCTTGCGGACGGTCGCCGTGAACCGCACGAGATTGCTCCGGTGATGGAACGGCCCCCATGTGCGGTAATTGCGATTGAGCACGAGCAGCGCGTCTGGCCGATACAGCAAATAGCTCAGGTCGCCCCCATAAATCTGTTCGTTCTCGACATATTTTTTCCCGGACACGACACCCAGGTCTTCGTCGAGTACCTCCACCTTGAAGTCCAAGTCTTGCATGGTGGAGAGGATCGCGGCCAACATTCGCTGCCGATCCATGGTGTCAAAGGCCCTTGATTGGGCGGCGCGGATCTTGACCTGGCTATCGTCGGAGAGCCAAATCTGCTCTCGCGAGTCCCACTGGTTGTCATGCCGCAATTCGTAGGGCATCGGGCAGCCCTGCAACAGCAGACAGAGCAGCCCGCCGAACGCGAGCCCCAGGCGGCTCCTCACTCCGGCAACCAGCCGATCATACCCCTCGTGAGTCAGCACGGCAGCCCTCGCGCGGATCATTGTTTGCCGACGAATAGTGATCGCTCCAGCGTGGCAAAGAAATTCTGATAGACCTTAGGGTCTTCGATGGGCTTGTTGTTGTAGATGGCGTTGGCGCGGATCGTCATCCGGCCCTCGGCTTCGGGCCGGACGGTGACGGTCACCCCCACGACATCGTAGAAGTTCGGTTCGGCAAAGCGCGCAGCCGTGACCAATCCCAAGGACTCATTGGCCCGCTCGATGATGAATCCCAGGTCCTGCAAGGCAGCGATCACGCCGCGCATGGCCGTTTGTCGGTCTTTCACATCGAAAGATCGAGTCTGCACGCTCCGGATCTTCATCTGCGCCTCGGTCGGTGCAAGCAAGTCCTGGCTCGGCTGGGGTGCGGCACAGCCTTGCGCAACAGCTAACAGGGCAGCAGCAAACATTCCGATCAGGTTCCCTTGTGTCATGATAGCCTCACCGTCAGAGTGCAAACGGCTCCAAAAATACTGCTTTGGACAGTTTGGCGAAGAAGGTCTGATACAGCACGGGGTCGCGCAGCATTTCCATCCGCTGCTCGCCCGGTGGGATCGCCTGCCGGCCGGCAGACCCATTCCCTTTCCAAATGACGCGGTAAAACACGACCCTGACTTCCTGGCGCGTGGCCTCAGGGTTGACAGGCTTGGTGATCAGCGTGGCAGCAATTTTTTGATGCAGATCCACGGGTATGACGATCGGAGGCTGCTGTGCGAGTATCAGCCCGGTACTCAGGAGAAAGACGAGGAAGCGGGTGATGTCCTGACCATGTTCCCGGGCGCTTCGCTCCTTCGTTGCCCGCAAAAAGCCCACCTCCCGCACACTTTCCTCAACCTGAAACCCCAAATCTTGCAGGACGGCGGCCGATGCGGACAGTAGCTCGGCTTCGTCCCTTGTTTCAAAACCGCGGGTTTGCATGGCCCGGTTGGCGGCGCTCTCGGGGTTTAACTGGAACAACTCCTCTGGCTGCGTATGCGCGACACACCCCGCCATCTGACCCGCAAGAATCAGGCAACCCACCGCCATGAGCCATCGCCGCATCACCGTGCCCAGGCCTCAGCTAGAACTGCGTCGCGTTATAGGCAAAATCGCGGACCTTTTTGTCCTCGTCATACTTGATGATGATTGTGAGGGTGCGCTGCCGCTGCGAACTGGAACTGTCCCGTGCGGCGGCACCGAGGATGATGATCCCGGCAAAGGATGACCTGGACGTGTCAACCCGATCGGTGGACACCTTGTCATAGATCCACACCTCGCGTCGCTTCTCATCCGTCGTGACGATGTTGGGACTGCCGAGCAGTTCCGCGACCTGAGACGCCGGCATCCCGACTTTGACCTCACCCTGTACTTTCCCGACAGTCAGCCGATCTTCTTTGATTTCGGCCTGCCCGCCCACACATCCCGCTGTCGCCACCATGAGGCACACACCCACTGCAATCCATGTCTGTTTCATTGGTTTCCCTCCTCGGACATAATCCACACTTGTGTTGATGCAGACTCTCGTCTGCAACGAGACCGTTTCACGGCAAAGAACTACTCAGGATCCTTCCTCCTCCTGACCGTCGTCGTAGGGAGAGGGAATGCCGTAGCGCTTGCATTTCTCCCAGAGCGCCTTACGGGACAGCCCCAAGATTTTCGCGCCGGTCGTGCGACTGCCATCGACCCGTTCCAGCACGGAGACGATGTAGTCTTTCTCGAAAACTTCCCGTGCCTCAGCGAGCGTCGTC
This sequence comes from Nitrospira sp., assembly GCA_015903945.1. Taxonomy (GTDB): domain Bacteria; phylum Nitrospirota; class Nitrospiria; order Nitrospirales; family Nitrospiraceae; genus Nitrospira_D. The sequence continues at coordinate 93,831 of JABMDL010000010.1, forward strand.
AACGGCCCATCGGCCTTCTTCTTGCCGCCGGTCAGGCCCTCACTGCAAAAGCCACACGACTCTTGGGGGATGCCGCCGAGATAGGGACAGGACTGGAACCCGCAGAGATCCTCCGGTCGAATCGATCCCCGCTCGTGCCCGAGCGCCACTGCCCGCTCGACCATGTTGACCAACTCGCGCACATTTCCTGGATAGGAATACCGGAGCAGCAGTTCGCGGGCCGGCGGGGAAAAGCCCTTCAGCTTCTTGTTGAGTTTTCCCGAGCAGGCATCGAGCACGTGCTCGGCAATTACCAGAATGTCTTCTTGTCGTTCTCTCAGTGGTGGGACGATGACTTGCACGACATTGAGCCGATAATAGAGATCCTCGCGGAACCGGCCTTGCGCCACCTCTTTGCGCAGATCTTTTTGCGTGGCGCACACCAGGCGGACGTCCGCGTCGATCGTATCATTCCCGCCTACGCGCTCAAACTTCCGCTCCTGCAAAACCCGCAGCAGTTTCACCTGAACCACCGGCGACAGTTCTCCGATTTCGTCGAGAAACAAGGTGCCCCGATGGGCCAGTTCGAAACGTCCCCGCCGCTGGCGTAGCGCACCGGTGAAGGCGCCTTTCTCATGACCGAACAACTCGGCCTCCAGCAATGTCTCCGGCAACGCCGCACAGCTGACTTTGATCAGCGGCTGATCCCGCCTCGGGCTGTTCTGATGGACTGCGTTGGCCACCAATTCTTTGCCCGTTCCACTCTCACCCAGGATCAGCACCGTCGAATCAGTGGCCGCTACCAGCTTGATCTTGTCCAGCACCCCGCGCATTCGGCTGTTCGCCCCCAAAATGCCGTTGAAGCTGAACTTGTCCTCTAAGGTCGCTTTCAGATCCTGATTCTCTCGGCGCAAGGTGACGACGCGGGCAACCCGTTCGACGATCAGCAGCAGTTCATCCATCTGAAACGGCTTGGTCAGGTAATCCACTGCGCCCAACTTCATCGCACCCACCGCGGTTTCCACCGACCCATGCGCCGTAATCACGATCACATCTGTATCCGGGGATTTGTCTTTCGCCGCTTTGAGCACGGCCAGTCCGTCGGCTCCGGGCAATCGCAGGTCGGTGATGACCAAGTCGAACGTGTGCTTCCAAATGGCCTCCACGCCTTCGGTGCCGGACCCCGCCGCGTACACATCGTAGCCAACGGCCTCCAGCGCATCCACCATCGAAAGCCGCATCAACGGCTCGTCATCCACTAAGAGGATGGACAGTCCCTTCATCATCTCTTCTCCACCAACACGCGCTCACGGGATACGGGCAGACAGAGCGTAAACGTCGTGCCCTTGCCAACTTCGCTCTCCACCAAGATCTTGCCGCCATGGCGTTCCATAATCCCGAGGTTCACGGAAAGCCCCAGCCCCGTCCCTTCCCCTTCGCCTTTCGTTGTAAAGAACGGATCGAACACGCGCGGCAACACCGAAGCGGGAATTCCCGATCCCGTATCGCTGACTTCAACCCGGCAGATGCCCTCGGCCACGGAGGTCCGGATCGTCAGCAAACCTCCGCGCTTCATGGCCTGCACGGCGTTCAAAATCAGATTCATCAACACCTGCTCGATCATGTGGCGATCCACCATGACGTGGGGCAGACCTTGTCCCAAGCGAGTCTCCAATGTGATGCGATTGGGCGCGAATAAATGTGTCGTCAGGAGCAGCACTTGGTCGACGATCCCGTTGATGTCAGCAGGGCTGAATTCCGGCTCATGTTGCTGCGAGAAGTCGAGGAGCTGTCGCACGATCTTCTGCACTCGGCGAACGCCGTGCTCCATAGAGGCCCAATACTCCTCCTGGCGCGCCGCGGACACTCCACCCTTCCGCAAATTGTAGAGACAGTTGAGAATACCGCCGAGCGGGTTGTTGATTTCGTGCGCCACCCCGGCGGCCAATTTCCCGACGGACGCCAGTTTCTCAGAGTTGCGGATCTGCTGCTCCAGTTTTTTCGTGTCCGTCATGTCGCGCGCAATGCCGAGCACACCGAGGATTTCCCCATCCGCTCCCTGCAGCGGCGACACGCTGACCATGACCGTGCGGACCTCACCCAGGCGGGTGACCACTTCGACTTCATAGACCTGCTTGGCGCCGATATCCAACGAACTCTTCAGCCTACGGCCTCGGTGGCGACGGGAGAGCAAGGAGAGATACGGACGTCCCAGGAGATCCTCCTTGCGGTAGCCCCAGGTGTCGACTTTGCTGTTGACGTAGGTAAATCGCTGCTCTTGGTCGAGCGTGTAGATGACATCGTTGGCGTTTTCTAGCAAATTCTCCAAATACTGTTTCGTCTGCTCGATCTCTTCGGTCCGCTCTCGGACTTTCGACTCGAGACCCTCCCGATATGACTCCAGCTGGCGCTCGAGTTTTTTCCGATCCGTAATGTCCCGGAGCTGTACCATCACCAACGTGCGATCGGCGTCTCCAACCTGAATCAGATCCATTTCGACCGATGTCTCCACCCCTCCGGCATGGCATACGGTCAATTCCTGCGTGGGAACCCGTTGGTAGGCTGCGCCGGCCTCGCGCAGCCGATCCGCAAAGGCCTGGCGGTCCTTGACCGGCACGATATCGAGCACGCTCCGCCCGATGACGCTTGCCTCTGTATACCCCAGCACCTGCTCTTCCCGTTTATTGACGGCAACAACCGTCCCATCGGCATTGACCATAAAGACCGAGTCGGCCACCTGATCGAACAGGGCTTTGTACCGAGCCTGTGACGCGACTAGCTCGTGCGTGCGCTCCGACACCGCCTGTTCCAGTCCCGAGGTATAGCGGCGCAGTTCCTGCTCTAATCGACGACGCTCCGTCACATCCCGGACAAACGCACGCGAATGAACCAGCCCACCGTGTGCCTGATCGAACAACGCCGTGGCATGGATCTCCACATCGATCGGACAACCATCCTTCGCCAGCAGCACCGTGTCCATCGATCCCTGCCCTTGGGCGACCAACCGCTCGAGAAACTGCAGCACCACCGCTTCATTCCCGCGCGGCACCAGATCCCAGAGTTTCAGGGCCAGCATCTCGTCGAACGTATACCCCAGCTTGTCGAGGCCCGTTTTATTGACATGCACGAACCGGCCGCTGCGGTCCAACTGATAGATCATCTCCGGCGAATGTTCGATGAGGTCGCGGTACCGCTCCTCCAATCGCCGCACCTCCTCCATCCGCTGCTCGATTTGGCCGAACGAACGTTGAAGATTGCAGGCCATCTGGTTGAACGCCTCAGCAAGCCGCTCGATTTCATCTCCAGTTTTCAGCTCCAACCGCTGTTCCAAGCGGCCGCTCCCGATCTCCTGGACTCCGTCGTGCAACAGGCGGATAGGTTTAGCGATCCGCCTGGCCACGGCCACTCCCGTCCCACACAGCACTGCAAGCACAATCCCCCCAAACACCATGACCTTGGCCATCAACGCGCCGAGCGGCGCGAAGGTTTCCCCTGGATCTTGGCGCACCACCGTCACCCAGGTCTTGCCGCCGATGCTCCCCGGCGCAAGACCGTCGGCGAATCGAACCGGCGCGAAACCGATCAAGGCATCCTTCCTTCCGTGCGAATCGTCGGCGGCTTCGCCCCATCCTGACTTCAAGGATCCGAGCAGGCTGCCGAAGTCTGCCGTCAGCGTATGGGCTTCGGGAGCCAAGACCGGACACATCACCAAGGTCCCGTCTGAATTGAACAGCATGGCATGGCCGGTTGAGCCGAATACCACTTCGGCGATCGACTGGAACAGAGTGTCGCGGCGCAGTAAAATCGTCACCGCTCCGATCACACCCTGCTGTTGGTCATCCATGATTGGCGCCGCCACAACAACGACATGGGTTCCAAAAGCCGGTTCGAAGATCATCTCTCCGACGTAAGGCTGCCGGCTGCCCCCTTTCACCACCGCCTGCCACCAGGCTGTCTTGGCATATGAATAGTCCACTTGCGGAATGGAACTGACCACCAGCGCACCCTCGCCGTCCGTCACCAGAATCCCGACGTAATCCGATTTCCGAATTTCATGCCATCGGATCAGAAAATTGGTGACGATCCGGTTGACAAAGAGCGGAAACTCGCTGCGTTTATCGCGCTGTCCCCACCGCTGCTGCCAGTCCCTGATGATTTCCAGGATGCTGTTCTCGTCTTTGCCTTCGTAACTACGGTTCGCTTCCGAGACGGCCGTACGGAGGAAGGGGGTGGTCGCCAGCTGCTGCGCCTCATTCATGCCGCGGGTGACATGCATTTCGATGCGGCGGGCGGCTTCGACGGCGGCTTCCTTGAAATTCGCTCCGGTCGCCTCGCGCACCGCGCGGCGTTCTTCCACGTAGATAAGAATCAGAAGGAGAGTCAGCGGAAGGAGACCGACCAGCACGATCGCCGCGATGATCTTTCGCTGGAGGCTGTGAGACCGGCTCCAGAGTGCCATAATTTCACCACGGTGATTTGCTATTTCACCACCCAGTTCAGCTGCGTTTCAAGAGCCGGCCCCCACTTCCCGGCCAGAGCAGCAAGAGCGGGCTGGCGACGAATACGGAGGAGTACGTACCGAAAATGACGCCCCAGAGCAACGCGAGCGAGAAGTCATGCAACACTTCTCCTCCCGCCAGGGTCAACGGGATCAAGACGAGCACGACCGTCAAACTCGTCACGATCGTGCGGCTCAACACCTGATTGACCGCGTTGTTGATCGTCTCCTCTTCCGTCTCGCGGCGGCGCATTTTCAGGTTTTCCCTGATTCGGTCGAATACCACGACGGTGTCGGTCAGGGAATAGCCCGCCAGCGTCAGAAGCGCCGTCACGATCAAAAGCGTGATTTCCTTGTCCAAAATGTAAAAGGCGCCGACCACGGCCAGCACGTCGTGGAACGTCGCCAGCGCGGCCGCCACGCCGAACCGTAACTCAAACCGCGCCGCGATATACATGATGATGCCGGCGAACGAGATGACGATGGCAATCAGCGCATCCTCTTGAAGTTTCTTGCCGATCGTCGGACCGATCTCGGTGGTGGAGTCGACCACGAATTTGTTGTTCGGAAATTCCTTCGCGAAGACCCCTACGACCCGTTCCGCCGTTTTTTCTTCGATCGTTGTCGACGCCTTCACACGAATGAGCAGCTTATTGTCCTGCCCAAATTCCTGAAGCTCAGCATCGCCGACTCCGTTCGATTCGAGGGCCTTGCGCGCGTCGTCGATGCGAACCACCTGGTCGAATTTCAGTTGCACGGCTGTGCCACCCGCGAAATCGATGCCGAGATTGGCCGAGCCCCGCGCGATCTGAACCAGGGCAATCAGCCCGAGCAGCACCATGACGCCGGAAAAAGCGAAAGCAATCTTGCGCTTGCCCATGAAATCGATGTTGGTCTTTCCAAGAATCTCTAACATGCGTACTCCTCAATTTGTAGCTGACAAGCGGGCAAGCTGACAGGTCTCATGGTCTTGCTTGCCCGCTTGCTTGTCAGCCTGTCTCCTGTCCGCCATCGCCTAAATGCTCAAACTCTCCACCTTATGCCGCTGATTCGACAGATCGAAAATCACCTTGGTCCCCACCAGCGCCGTGAACAGGTTGATCGTGATTCCCAAACAGAGTGTCACGGCAAACCCCTTGATTGGCCCGGTTCCGAACAGAAACAGGGCCACGCCGGTGATCAGCGTGGTCACGTGCGAGTCGATGATCGTCAGCAAGGCCTTGTCATAGCCTCCATCGATCGCCGTGCGGACGGTCTTGCCATTCCGCAGCTCTTCACGAATACGTTCGAAGATCAGCACGTTTGAGTCGACCCCCATGCCGATGGTGAGCACGATGCCGGCAATGCCAGGCAGCGTCAAGGTCGCGGTTAACGCCGACAGCGCACCCATGAGGCAGAGCAAGTTCAAGATCAGCGCGAAATCCGCAATTGCTCCCGACAGGCGGTAATACACCATCATGAAGATCACCACGATCACGCCGGCGAACAGCGTCGCCCGAACGCCTTTATCGATCGAATCTTGCCCGAGCGAAGGACCGACGGTCAGGTCTTGCACAATCTTCAGCGGCGCCGGCAACGCGCCGGCCCGCAACACAATCGCGAGATCGTTGGCCTCCTGGGTCGTGAAGGTTCCTGTGATCTGCGCACGCCCTCCAGATATCCGTTCTTGAATGACCGGGGCGGAGTAAATGGTGTTATCGAGAACCACGGCCATCCGTTTCTTGACGTTTTCCCCGGTGATCCGTTCGAACTCTTGTCCTCCCCGAGAGTCGAAGGTAATCGAAACATAGGGATCGTTGAATTGGCCGATCGAGACCCTGGCATCGCTCAGCACATCGCCGGTCAACATCACACGTTTCTTGACGAGATATGGAATGCGGTATTCTCTGCCGGTATCCTTGTCAACTGCCCGCTCAAACAGGATCTGGTCCCCTTCGGGCAGCTTGCTCTCAAACTGCTGGAGGATCTCGGCCTCCTTGTCCTTGGGAATACGGGTCGGCAAATCGACCCGCATCTGATTGTCTTCGTCCAGCATCTTGAACTCGAGGAGCGCCGTTTCCTTGATGAGGTCTTTCGCGCGCTTCGGCTCCTTGACGCCGGGCAGCTGCACCACGATTTGGTTTAACCCCTGCCGCTGCACCACCGGCTCCGCCACCCCAAACTGGTCGATACGGTTTCGGATCGTCTCCAGCGCTTGGTTGATGGCCGAATCCTTGATACGCTTGGACTCCGCGTCGCGGAGTTCCCATACCAACGATGTCGCGGATCCGGCCGATTCCCGTTCCGTGAACGTCGGATAGTCATCAATCAGCTTCTGAATCTGCGCCTTCAGATCCGCGTTCTGAAATTGAATCGTAATGACCTCCGGTCCGGTGCGTTTGACCGATTCGACCGGAATCTTCTTGTCGACCAGATGGTCTTGGAGCGCCGTAACGGTGCGATCGACCGCGATCTCCACGGCGCGCACTTCCTCGACTTCCATCACCATATGGATGCCGCCCTGGAGGTCCAATCCCAGCGTAATCCCCTTATTAGGAAGCACCGCCTTTGCCCAACCAGGTAGCGCTTGATACGCCGGTTGGTACGACGGCAGGAAGCATACCAGCGAGACCACCACCACCAGCACCAACAACAACAACCGCCCGCGGACTTTCTTCATATCGTCTTCAACCCCTCTGTTGCACGCAAACTATGCGTCCTTATCCTTGTCCTCATCGTCTCCCCGGAGCCGGGCGATATTTTCCCGCTGCATCTTGATTTTGACATTGTCGGCGATCTGCACCGTCACCGTGTCCTTTCCAAGATTGGTGACGGTTCCCCAAATACCCGACGTGGTCACAATCTTGTCGCCTTTCTTCACCGCATCCACCACCGCCTTTTGATCTTTCTGCCGCTTTTGTTGCGGACGGATCACCAGAAAATAGAAGATGATAAAAATTAAGGCGAACGGTATTAACGACAGCAGCCCGCCCGCTCCCGATCCCGACGATCCCCCACCCGCCCCCTGGGCCCACGCTACGGATTCCATCAGCATCGAACAGTTCCCCCTCTTTGTTAGAGATCGTGCAATGTCTCGGCATCGCCCTCGGCGGAGACCGTGGCGTCGGATACTTCCCGCGCGTGAGCGCGATAAAATGCTTCTCGAAATGCCTCGAACGTGCCGTGCGCGATGGCGGCCCGAATCCGGCGCATGAGGTCCGAAAAATACCAGAGGTTGTGCACCGTATTGAGCCGTGACGCCAGCATGTCCTTGACCATGAACAGATGATGCAGGTAGGCCCGTGAGTATCGTCGGCAGACCGGACATCCACAGTCAGGATCAATCGGCCTTTCGTCACGGGCATACTGCGCCTGTTTGATGACGACCCGCCCTCCTGCGGCAAACAACGAGCCGGTCCGGCCGTGCCGGGAGGGTACTACACAGTCGAACAAGTCGATCCCGCGCGCGACGCCTTCGATCAAATCCTCCGGATGCCCGACCCCCATGAGGTAGCGCGGCTTGTTGTCCGGCAATTCTGGCACCGTCACATTAAGCATCGCATGCATGTCAGCCTTGCTCTCTCCCACGGACAAACCGCCGACCGCGTAACCCTCAAACCCCAGTGCCGTCACATCCCGTGCCGACTGCACGCGCAACACCGGATCCAACCCTCCTTGGACAATGCCAAAGAGTGCCTGGTCCGTCCTCCGCCGGCTCGCCTGGCACCGTTCTGCCCAAAGCTTGGTCCGCCGCACGCTCTCCTGAACCGCCTCCCGGCTCGCAGGCAGCGCGACACATTCATCGAACGCCATGATGATGTCGGCCCCCAGGGCTTCCTGAATCTCGACGGCTATCTCCGGCGTAATGAAATGGGTCGAGCCGTCGAGGTGGGACTGAAACGTCACCCCCTCATCCGTCACCGTGCGCAGCTTGGCCAGGCTGAAGACTTGAAATCCGCCGCTGTCCGTGAGAATCGCCCCGGGCCAGCCGGTGAATTCGTGCAGCCCCCCCAGTTCAGCTACAAGTTTGTGCCCTGGACGGAGAGACAAATGATAGGCATTATTCAGCATCAACCGAAATCCCAGGCTCGACAACTCCTCCGGCTCAAGACCCTTGACCGGCCCCAAGGAGCCGACCGGCATGAAAGCGGGCGTTTCGATTACCGCACGGGAGGTGCGTAGCCGGCCGAGGCGGGCTGAGGTCCGCGCATCACGCTGCCGAAGTTGGTACTCGATCATGATCCGCGTGCCATTCTCTTCTACATTTTCTCAGGAGCTGAAATTCCGAGCACGGCCAGGCCGTTGTGGATGACCTGCTGCACCCCCCGCATTAAGACAAGACGTGCGGCGGTCTTGTCCGGCGTCAGTTCTTCCGTCGGTCCTGCGTCGCTCTGCTCCTGGTCACCCACCGCGGGCAGGATCCGATGCTTGTTGTAAAACGTATGCAGCAGTGCCGCCAATTGCTGGAGATAGTATGTGACCCGGTGCGGCTCGAACGCGGCTGCGCTTGTCTGCAGGATTTCAGGAAAGGCCGAGAGTTTTCTGATCAGGCCGAGCTCGTCGGGATCCGTCAAGACCGAAAGATCCGCCTCGATGGCCAATGGGCGCGGGATTCCCCGTTCGGCGGCCACACGCCACAGGCTGCATATTCTGGCATGGGCATATTGCACGTAATACACGGGATTGTCCGCGGAACGCTGAGTGGCCAACTCTAAATCAAAATCGAGATGGGTTCGCGAGTCGCGCATCAAGAAAAAGAACTTCGCGGCATCGGCCCCGACTTCGTCGATGACTTCCCGCATCGTGATGAACGATCCGGTCCGCTTCGACATCTTCACTTCGACGCCGCCCCTCAGCAGCTTCACGAGCTGAACCAGCACCACATGCAGACGCTCTTTCGGATGGCCGTAGGCCTGCATGACGGCTTGCATGCGGGGAATATAGCCATGGTGATCTGCACCCCAGACGTCAATCAGAAGATCGTAGCCGCGTCGGAGTTTGTCGCGATGATACGCAATGTCGGCCGCCAGGTACGTGTATTCGCCGTCCCGTTTCTTGACGACACGGTCTTTCTCGTCGCCGAACACCGACGACCGAAACCAGAGCGCGCCGTCTTGCTCCAACAGCAGCCCGCGCGATTTCAATTCATCGAGCACCTGTTCGACGGCCTGTGACTCATGGAGTGAGGCTTCGCTGAACCACGATTGAAACTCGACGCCAAAGGAGGTGAGATCCTCGCGGATGAGGCCCAACATTTCCTGATAGGCAAGCGCACGGCACCGGTCCTCGAGGTCGGCCGGCGCCGGATGCCCTGGCGCGCCGCCAAGCTTTCCCTTGATTCGTTCAGCCACTGCGGTGATATAGGCTCCGTGATACCCGTCTTCTGGGACAGCGGCGGACTGCCCGCACAGCTCCAGATAGCGCGCATAGACCGACGCGCCGAAGAGTTTCATTTGGCGCCCTGCGTCGTTGATGTAGTACTCTCCGGTGACGTCGTAGCCGACCGCTTTCAGCAAACGAACCAGCGCCTGTCCGACCGCTGCTCCACGGCCATGCCCGACATGCAGCGGGCCGGTTGGATTGGCGCTGACATACTCCACCTGTACCCGACGACCCCGTCCAAGATCGGCTGTGCCATAGGCAGTGCCGGACGCCTCGATTTCTTTCAATACCTCTTGCCACAGCGCCGGCTTGATAGTGAGGTTCACGAATCCGGGCCTGACGATCTCCACCCGTTCAAAGAGCTGTTCCCTCCTGGGAAGATTTTCGACAATGATTTGTGCGATGTCGTATGGCGGTCGTTGCTCTGAAGAGGCCAACGACATGGCCACCGTCGAGGCCAAGTCACCCCACTCAGGCCGCTTGGGCGCATCGAGAATGAGTGCCGGCCAGGCATCCGTTTTGAGTTGCCCCTTCAGCTTGGCCCCATTGAGAGCCCCAAGCAGAGCCGTGGCCACCATTTCTTGGACGACACCCTGAGACACAACCCATCTCCTAAGTGCTTATCACTGAAAGAAAAAATCAACTGGGAACTTTAGCACACGGGGGTTGCTGAGACAAGGCATATTGTGAGGGATTTCGAGGGGTTGCGCTCTTCAACCCATGGCCGATTATCCTCCGGACCGACGAGAAGATATCCCCAGCAGAAATAGCAAGGCAGGGTTTGTCGTCACAATGGCGGACCGCTTCCCATGAAGGACACACACAGGGAGACCCTCGTAACACTACCACGTGGTCTCCGCGTGGGGCCCACTGTTCCGGATCGGTTGGACCGAACAGGGCGATCGTCGGCACACCCAAGAGAGCCGCCAGATGAGTGGTGCCGGAATCATGGCCGATATACACCTGCACGTGGGCCATCATTCCAGCAACAATTGACAGATCCTGCTCTCGCACAACGGTGGGCATCATCGGTAATAGATGAAGCAGTTGCGCCGTTATTGCCTCATCAGCCGGCCCCTCGAGGACAAGAGGACAGAGGCCTTCTTGATTCATCGCCACGATGACAGCAGCAAGCACCTCGACACTCGTACATTTGTGCCGGCTTCCACTTCCTGGATGGAGTAAGACGAGCGGTCGATCCCGTGCAACCCCCATGTTCACAAGTGCCGCCCCTCCTTTCTCCAGCAAAGAGGGCGAGAGCTGAAGTGGCTCGTCTCCGGACAGGCCGACCATTGTTGCGCCGAGCGTTTCCAGAAACCGCTCACTGTGATGGCGGGACTTCAGGCGCGGGCTGAACGGAGACTGAATCTGGATGTTCTCTACGCCACAGCTTTTCAGAGCAGCCACGAGACCTGGATGTTCTTGTTTCATCCACACCACAGCAAAGTCGCACGTTTCGAGCCACCGTCTGATTTCGATCGAATCGGGGATCGAGCCGGAACATAAGTCGGCACAGAGGGCTCCATGTACGGACATCCAGACATCGATGAGCCGGCATTCGAGCAACAGTCGCCCCACAGGCTCATTCGAAATGAGCTGGATATGGTGATCTGGAAACGTCTTCTTGAGCCACCGCAGAGCTGGAACTGCCAGGAGGACGTCCCCCAGCGCTCCGGGGTGAATGACAAGAATGGAATGAGCCATACATTACCTGGATGGAGGGGATTCCGTTGGGTGCTCGTGCAACAGCCGAACCGTTTCAAGATCAGCTGGTGTATTCACATTGAGGAAAGAATGCCCTTCCGGATCGATTTCGCGTAGTTCCTCGTACTCAACCAGTCTCACCTTAATCGACGGATGGCCGATACAATCCTGCACCTTTAACCTGCCGGTCTTGACCATTTCCTCAAATACCGGCAGGCATCGCCGGCTGTACACTGCGTGAGTCGGCTGCACGCCATGACTCAGACGGGCGACCACGGCATCAGCTTGGCTTTTCAAAGAGACCAGATAACGAATCACCGAAGAGTTGAGAAACGGCATGTCACAGGCAACGACAAAAATGTGGGCCGTCCCCGCTTCCTTCAGTCCCGTATAAATTCCCCCCAGTGTTCCGCAATCGGGGACAAGATCGCGCAGCACCGGAACATCGGATACCACCGGCGGGCTATCCTGTGCAATGACGATGCGAACTTCCTGAAAAAGCGACCGGAGTACGGCGAGGCTTCGCTCATAGAGTGGTCGCCCTCCGACAAGCAAGAACCGCTTGTCCTTTCCCATCCGTCGACTTTTGCCACCGGCAAGAAGGACTCCGGTCACATCAGTGATCATGGTTGCATTAGAAGAACGCTGAACCCAAAAAAAGAGGGGGTGGGTCATCCCCACCCCCTCCGTTGCTTCTTCTTCTCAGTCAGCTTGACGAACGTTAGAGGGTCTTACCCTTCTTCTTGTTCGCACGGCGCGTGAGGACCCATCCTTCCAACAGGACAACGCCGAAGGCGATGACCACCGGATAAATGTACGTCTCTTGCGGAACCGGTGGATTCATGAACGTGTAATAGAATGCGGACACGGCCATCTTCCGCCCTGCGTCTCCATTGTGTCCATCCCACGCAAAGAAGACGGTCGGAATATATTGCCCGACCTCAAAGAAGGTATCTTCGTCGTAGTCCTGATCCTTCTTGTTCCCCAGCGGGCGTTCGATCATGACGTACCAACGGCCGTTCTTCCATTCGCCTTTCAGGACTTTGAGGGTCTCTTCATAATTGTCCCGTTCTTCAAAGTCCTTGTCCCAACCGGTGCCTTTGAAGGCGCGGATCGAACCATCGGCTTCCCACTTCACGATATCGACCGGGAATTGCTCATTGGTGCCGAACAAATACCGAGGCTTGATCGGCGCCGGCAGTTCTTTCCACTTCACCGGAGTTTCGATGGCAATCGCATCGTTATACACAGCGTAATTATTTTGGTTCGCCGCAATCGACCCTGATTCACCGGTCTTGGGTTCTTGTTCCTTAATATCAATGTTGACCTGGGTCGGCCCCCAAGGCAGTTTGCCCTCGGCAACACTCTTAGTCCGGTCATCCCACTCCAACAGATAGACGATGGACTTATCGTTATAGAGCGACCGAACCCAGATATCGTCGATACGATTAACGAAGTTTCTGGGCTTATGCGTAATCTGTCCGCCCATCGCCACATAGCGGCGCGGCGCCTTCTGCCACGGTTCCGCGTCGATATCGGAGGGGATTTCGCCTTCGACCATGTCAGACGGAATCACGAAATTGATCTTCGGCTTGTCCGTCAATGGATCGATGGGAAGCGGTTCTCCCAGGGCATTACGTTCGCACAGCGAGTTTACAAAATTGGCGATATCCCATCGTTCGTCAACGGAGGTGCTATCCGCAAACGACGGCATCGGTGTACCATTGACACCGGTGGAAAACGTACGAAAGATGTTGGCGACATTGTAGGGGTCTTGGCGGCTGCCTCTGAAATTCCAGCACTTGTGCCAATTGGCCGGCTGAATCGAGAAGCCCCAGTCGTCTTTCAGGTTAAACGCGTTCCCATCGCCACGGCCTTCCATGCCATGGCATTCGACGCATTTCTTTTCCACGATCAACTCAGAGCCCCGCTTTTTGCTCTCGTCGGTAGCTGGTTTCGGCTTCAGATCAGCCAGCTGCAGAACAGTCTGAGTCTCCGATTGCTTATCGGTGAACTTTCGGTCCTTCACAAGTTGGGTCGTCACGAAAGATAAGACTTGAAGGCGCTGTTCCTCGCTCAGAATACCTTCCCAGGGAGGCATGGCCGAGCCAGGCAGCCCGTGGGTGACCGTTTCGAAAAGATCGTTTTGCCCGGGAACCGGTTTCTTGGCGTCGAAGAGAGGCAGCTCTCCACTGGCGGTATGCCGAATCTTGAACGTCCCTTGATTAAAGTTTCGCGGACGCGGCCATAGCCGATCGGCCCCCGGCCCATCGCCGGCCCCATCGACGCCATGGCACCAGACGCACTTCGTAAAGTACACACGTTTGCCGGCCTCGACCATATCGGCGGAAGGCTCAGGCGCCAAATCCCCCTTTTTGAATCCTTCAGGAAGTCCGCTTTGAGCAAATACCGCGGTACCAAAACCGCCGGAAGTCAAGAGGACCCCGAAGGCAGTGGCCGCAACCACACCGGCCTTCCGAGTTACGCTGTTCATCATAGTCATCCTCATCTCATCCATCAAAGTTTGCAGGAAACCCTGTCTGGCCTAATCCCACGTACGGGGATAGTAGCCCGTGTGCCAATACTCGAACAAAATCACCTTCCAGATTTCATCCACGGTCAGATGCTGTTCCCAGGGCGGCATCACGGACGCCCAGGGGAACCCTTCGTTCGGCAAGCCAATCCCACCCTTCGCGACACGCCAGAAAATGAACGTTTCCTGGAGCTGGGCGATCGTGCCCGGGTCGGTGAAGTTGGCCGGAATCGGATTGAATGCGAAGGCATGCAGCCCTCGCCCATTGAGATTGTCACCGTGGCAGAAGTGACAATTCTGGAAGAAAATTTCTCCGCCCTCTCTCACATACTTCAAGTAGCCTTGGTTTTTTTCGTCCCAGGGATTGGCATTGGGCTTCATCAACCGGCCCATACCCTGTTCCACGATATTGGCGTTGCTATACTCCTGGTCGTACTTCCCTTCCGGATTGACACGATAGGGACTTTGCGAGGTCTGCAGCGTATAAGTTTTCCCATGCACCTTTGTACTGGCTGGAGGAGCGGGATGGACGGTCCGGAGTTCGATCGGCTCCTCTGACTTTGGCATCATGGCATTGAAGGAGAAGCCGCCGATTAGAATCGGGAGGAGGACCAGATACATATAGCGCAGCAGTCTATTCATACCGGTCTGCGCGTCGAGCACATTCAGGATGGGTTGTTTGAATTTCTTCCAGTCTTCCTCATTGGCCGACACCCACATGAAGACCGTGACCAATCCAACCGTCCCGTACATCGCCCGCACACTGAACGGAATTGGAGGATACACGCGGAATTTGAGGTACATCATGAGGAAGACCCAAAAACCGATCCCCTGCCAAAACCTCGGGAGGGCCATACCCATGGCATTGAGCATATAACTCAATCCCGCAAACCCGAGGACGTAGCACCCGACTTCGAACAGCATTTGCATCGGCATGTAGCCTTCGATTAACCGCACCGTGTTCGAAGGAACGACGTCGAAGATCATGCCTCCAAGGAGAAGGAGCCCCAGTACTCCGACGAGGGCACCGAGTGACATCAATGCTTTCATCGCAAACTCCCTTTAGTCCTTACAGCAATAACGATCGCTGCCTACGAAATCTTTGGTGGCGGCGCTCCGGCCTTTACCTGCGAGAGGTAATCAACGATTTTCTTCAGCGCACCAGCGCTCAGTTTCTGGCCAAACACTTTCGGCATAGTGTTATCGGGGAACGGCTTGACGACATACGCGCTGGGTTCGACGATTGACTCCATAATATATTCGGCCGGCGACTTCGCCGTCCCTTTGTATGTCGGATCCTTGATGCGCTGCGCGGCGGTCGTTCCCTCTTCAAGCTTTGGACCGATCGTACCCATCGCTCCGGGAATACCCGGAATCGTATGACAGGACACACACTGTGCCTTCGCAAATATCTGATCAACCGGCTCCGAACCATCCGCCATCAATGCGCTGGCCGGCCCCGCTTTTTCTTCCTGCTGCTTGGGACGATCCGCCTCAGGAATGAACTTTTCGTAGGACTTGATAATTTCTTCGAACGAGGGCGGCTCCACTCCCTCACGGAGGTACATCCACGTATCGACGGCTGCAAGCTCCGGAAGACTGAGAGAGATCGGTGGCTTGTGAATCGCCGGCATCGGGCTTTCCTTGTCATTGGTGCCCTTGACACCGTATCCAGAAACCACATAGCAACTAGGACATGAATGCGACTCCGCGATGTATTCCTGAACGGTCTCCGCAGTACCGGAGCCGGGGAATGCTTCCTTGACGGAGTATTCACGTTTCGATGGATTGCCCTTGGAATACTTGGGATCCTCCAACCGCTCCTTGCGCGTTGGGAGACCCAGCAAATTCGGGGCGCGTTCACCGAGCATACCGGCATGGAACGCATGGCAGAGCGGACATTGCCCCTTGCCGATCGCTCCCTGTTCCTTATTCTTTCCAACACCGCCGAAGATAATCTTCTCGCCTTCATCGGCGAGTTGCTGCGGGGTCATGGAATCCCATGTTTTCTTTTCTTCCACCGGCGGGAAACCGCCTTCGACCTGCGGCAGCCAGTTTCCGTATCCAGAAAGGAAGGCGGCAATAAAGAACATCATGCCGCCAATCCTCAACAAGGCACTGAGGTTCGTGAAATAGAGCGCCATGATAAAGGTCGTGACCGTAATCATGACGAGCGAGACCGGCAACAGCCGGCTTTCCCCGTAGAAATTGGTCTTGTAGTTGGCGATCGCGACGAACAAGAGGAATGTCGCAACAATCCCAATGAACGTCTTGAACACCGCGCGCTTCTTTGCCGCAGGATCCTTGACGGATACCTGGAAATACACAAGCAAACCAACCAGGATGGCCATCGCCATCCATCCCATCGAAAGGGCTTCGGAAATCAGATTACCCAAGGTGCAACCTCCTGAGCTACAGCGTGGGAGGACTGGACTGAGCCCCCTCCCACCCCGTGCGATTGCTCAACGCATATGTCGATTAATGGCTTCCGGCTGGCTGCGGCACACTCCCCGGCACGGCCACTTTTGCTTCAACCGGCGCCTTCTTGGCAGTTAAGCTGCCGAGCCAGAAGACGAATAAAATACTGATCCAGAAAAACAGGACGTTGGCCGAAATCATATTGGCCGCAAATCCAACCGTATGCGTATAGGCCCACGGCGAGTTATCCCGCATGATTTCGTTGACATGCCAGAACAGACGGACCGATGAGCGAATGTAGCCCATCAAGCCCATCATCCAGGTGAACGCTGTCGCAAGCATGATCAACGCGTACTGCGAGCGGGCCGATATCTTGCCCCATTCGATCGGCCCCATCTGCTTTGCCCCCTTCATCATCATACTGTTCAACGCAAACATGAAGAAGAGACAGGACAGGGTGGTCGTGACTTGTGGGACGGACAGGCCGACGCGCACGTTCGCCGGAATGTAATACCCATAGATGGCGAGGCCTATAATGTTAATGTAGGCACACGCAAAGAACACACCCATAAAGATATTGCCGAACTTCGCCCATGACACAGTCGAGACTTTATTCCCTCGCATGTACCAGACGAAACTCAGCACGGTGGTGGTAATAATGACGTTGATGCCCCCGTTTTTGGCGGACATAACCCCATAATTCCCAAGCACTGGATGCTGCTGTCCTCCCATCGCCTTTAATTCCGCCGGCGTCATGACCATCGTGTGCGGCGTAATGAATACCATATAGCCGCAGGCAAGCAAGAAGACCAGATACTTGATGTACCGCTGATATTTTTCAGCCCCTCGCATCCGGCCCATCGCCTGCCACAGATAATAATTGGTACTCAAGAAGAGGATGCCGATCATTGTCGCCTGAATAATAAAGAGCCAGGCGAGCAAACCGCCCATGAGCGTGATTCCCATCTGCTGGCGATAGGCATAGACTTCACGCATCAGCCAATACCCGGCGAAGGGCAGCGGGATCAGGAACGCCACACCGAGGGCCATGGCGATATAACCCATCCAATCGTAGTGCGCACGGTCTTCGTCTGTCTTCGCCGCCAGGAACTTGTACGCGGCATAGGCCGCCACGACACCGCCGCCGAATGCCATATTGCCCAAAATACGATGGAGATTAAGCGGATTCCACAGCGCGGTATGAATGACGTGCCAGATGTTGCCGAGATACCGGCCCTGTTCATCGACGCCGGCCGGCGACATCATGAAACCGATCCAGGAATTCGCCAGGAACATGAGCAAGGTGCCGATGATGTTCAAAATGACCGACATGCTCAAATGAATCCACTTCAAGAACCCTTCCTTCATCTTGTCCCAACCATAATAGTAGATGTAGAGGGTTCCGCTCTCCGCGACGAACATCAACGCGTAGATGTGCATGACCGGACGGAAGACGCTGGATAAGTACGAGAAGAACGCCGGATAGAGCGTCAAAAACGTAAAGATCAAAATACCGCCTAGAACGGCCGTCAAGGAGTAGGCCGTCAAACTGATCTTGATGAAGTCGTAGGCCAGCTGATCGTACCGCTTCGCAAGGGCCTTGTCCTTGGTCACGACCCCCATGAACTCGATGATCATGCAGAAGATCGGTACGGCCAACACGAAGCTGCCGTAATAGAGGTGCTGCTGGTTGGCAAACCAGAGCAGGACACGGCTTTCAAAGTTGTACCGCGGATAGTCTTTAGGACCGTCCGTAGTCTTAGGAGCCGGGGCACCCACCACAACACCTTCGGTCTTGTAGTAGACATCACGCCCCTTTTCGACTTTATCCCCTTCTTTCTTTGCACCGTCGGCAGTCGCCTCTTCGCCAATAGCCAGCGACGGCATTGCCACGACGATCGGGAGCAGAAGGAGGCCAACCATCGCGCACAGCGCCATGATTGAGAACAGGCGCTTACCGATTACGCGGCCCATGAGATACCTCCTTGATTCATTCACTGTCGTTCCTCAAAGTTTCTGCAGCCTGCCGTTCAGCACCCCGATCCACCTTGGTTTATTGGCGGAACAGATACCAGAAGTCCAGGCCCTGCATATCCATCATGAAATGATCGACCGTCAAAAAGTATCCCACCGAAATGATGAGTGAGACGATTACAGCGACGACCGGATTATTCAGAACAGCCATTGCTCTCTTCTCCTCCGTTGTTCCCTATCGTGACTCATAGACTGAGATGCACGACGGATCATCTATCAGCAGGGGCACTGTATGCCGGCGAACCAATAGAAAAACCACAAGCCCGCTGCACAGGTAATGTAGAAAATCATCTTGCCGATTTTGACCTTGATTTCGCTATCTGGAGGTGATGCCGACGCCATCTGTAACTCCTTATTTCAATTCGAGAGGGGGAAGTATTTACGCCTTGTGTTTCTTGACATCCAGGGGACCTGAATGTTATTCACCTTTGCGTTAGGCGCAGCGGCGAACCACATCTTACTTAGAAGAAAAAATCATGTCGCAAAACTCAAAAGTGTTCGACATTATAGTTTTGGCTGGTATGGTTGTCAACCTCATTTTGGCCGTGTTTTTAATCCTCTACTATTTCGATTTTCTCTAATCTCAGAGTTTCTTGTCCTGTTTCTCCTGACCGGAATTGGTCGAGTTCGCACAGCGAAATCCGATTGTTTCATCTCGAAAATCCGGCATCATCTTACTTCGACTCGTAATTCGAACGTCCGCTCCAGTCGTCGTATAGCTCCCCCCACGAAGCACCCGATAGGTCCCGTACTCAGGACTCGGCGGGTTCCGATCCGGCGAGCTCTTATAGTACGTTTCATCGTACCAATCAGCGACCCACTCCATGACATTGCCCGCACCATCCATCACTCCATAAGGACTCTTGTCGATCTGAAAGGTCCCTACACGTGCCGAAACCTCATACCCGTCCTTCACGCGAGCCCAATTCGCCCCATCGGGCTGCTCCTTATTTCCCCATGGCCAAAGCCTTCCGTCTGTGCCGCGCATGGCTTTTTCCCATTCAGCTTCAGTAGGAAGCCGCTTGCCTTTCCAACGACAGTACTCCTCAGCGTCATCCCAGGATACATAGACGATCGGCTGGTTCACGCCACGCACTTTGGCACCGCTCTTGGCATAGCGCGAAGGAAGTCCGGGTTTTCGATGGCCCGTGGCCACGACAAATTGTTGATACTGATGATTGGTCACTTCGAAGCGATCGATTGAATACTCATCCAGGTGAATCGTCCGCGTCGGTCGCTCATCGAAGCCCCCATTTTCAGTTCCACGAACAAACGGCCCCGCTGCAATCGCCACCATCTCACTCGGAATCGGTTCCTCACCAGGAGCACTCTCTGCTACCAACTCAACGTCGGCAGCAGTTCCAGACGTCGGCTTTTCATACGGTGTCACCGTAGTCCCGCGCAAAATGGCAATGATAGGCATTGCGGCGCAAGCCAAGACCACAAACAGAAAGACCAATTTGAATTTGGATTCGAGCATGTCGGCTTAGAGAGCAGAGGAATCGCCCTCCTGCTCCAGATCCGCCGCGCAGCGGATTCCGATGGTGATATCCGTCCGCCAGTGTTTCGCGGCGAATCGTTTTGACACCCTCGCGTTCTGTTCAGTTTCCCGCCACGACCCGCCCCGCACGACCTTCAGATCGGCATTGTCAGGCCCCTTCGGATCTCGGTACGGCGATTTTTTGTAATAACCTTCGTCGTAGGAGTCGGCCACCCATTCGGCCACATTGCCGGTCATATCGTAGAGCCCGTAGGGACTCCGCCCTGCCTCGAACGAGCCGGGAGGCGCGAGATACTTGTATCCGTCTTCGCTGCCGTCCACATTGGCGACGTTGACGGCGAATTTGTCGCCCCACGAATACTTCCGCTTCCCCTCGCCCCGACCTGCCTTTTCCCATTCCGCTTCAGTCGGCAGACGCTTGCCGGCCCATTTACAATAGGCCATTGCATCGTCCCAGGACACGCTCATCGCCGCAAACTCAGGCTGGAGCAGCTTCGATTGGTCGTCCTCGAACACCTCGATCTTCGGCATGGAACGCTTGGTCATCTTGGCAAACCGCATGTATTCCGCCTGCGTCACTTCCTTTCGATCGAGGAAAAACCCCTTCAAGAACACTTGGTGCTCAGGCGCTTCGTCCGGATCACCCTCATTACTGCCCATCGTAAAGGGCCCTTCAGGTATCTGGACCATTTCACGGCCTTCATCGCCCATCCTCGTCTTGTACATCGAGTAATCTTGGGCAGCCCCGGCACTGACCGTCTGCTTCGTCTCGGACTTGATTGACATGGCCAGTTGCTTCATCTGATTGGCCTTGTACGATTCATAGACCAGCAACCCGACCATCAACAAAAACGACCCAAACACGAACGCAATCGACCCGTACAGTACACCCTTGTTTTCCACGCTGTATCCTTTTGCTGATTACGGCTGAACTGCCGAGGGTGCGGCTGGCTCCTTCGAGGCCTTCCGGGCGGCGCGCGCATCCAGCAACATTGAAATATGTACGCCGAGGAATCCCCCCATGGCGGCTCCCGCCCCGGCTCCGACCCATATTCGATCGGCGCCCGCCAACAGCCAGGCCAATGCGCCGCCTAAGACCGTACCGATCATGATACTGATGAGAAACCGGCGCCCCCCCAGAAATCCGATAACCCCACCGAGTACCAATCCTACACCGATCGTCACGGGCAACAGCCCATTGTCCATCACGACGCCGATCAGCGTTCCAACAGTGCCCATGACCGCCATCCCAAGCACGATATCCAGCACTTTCCACAGGGGCGTCGATTGGGCATGTTCGTCAGTCATGCTATTTCGCCGGCAACGCGATCATCGGGCCGAAATCGATTTCGACTCCGGGGCTTGCCACAATGGAGATCCCCCAGGCTTTGGGTGCGGGCTCGTGCTGATGGATCCTTTTGAAGTCCTCATACACATTCACTCGCTCTTCAAACCATTGACCCAGTGCAGCGGTCCCGCTTTGGACGACGAGTTCGGTCCCGCTGAACATGCCCCCTTCGGTCAGCGTGCCCTCCGGCTTCGTCGCGCTCCACACATATTTTGTGAAGACCGGAATAAAGAGCAGATCGGTATCGAGCGACGCATAGACCGCCGCCAGCGGCTCAGTTCCCGTCGGCGCCTTCACCAAGCGCCATCGCCATGTCAGCACCGGGTAGGCCTTGGGATCCCAGTCAATTTTCTTTTTCTTGATCCGTAGCCCCGCGTCTTTGGCTGATAAGAAATTGGCGCCGTTTTCCGACTGCACTTTGTACGCCTGACGGGCCTGCAACTCGCTCCGTGCTTTTTCGTGTTCCCACGCCGACGGAAACCCATCGGCCTCTTTGGCTTTGAAATCTTCCAAGACAAGCGTCTGTCCCTGAGCCAGACCGGGGTCAGACCATGCCGCACAGCACCATAGACCGCCAAGAATCATCAGCCCACGAACCAACACACTCGGCCTCATAGCGATTCTCCAACACCTATTCTAGGTTTCTTGCGAGGGAACCGGCGCAAGCAGCGGCGCCTCTTTTTCACCGGGCTCCTCGCCCATGACCGATACCGGCTGTTGTCCACGCTGACACATCCAGAACAAGATCAGGACCGCGCCCCAAAACACCACCATATTTAACGTCACGATCTTGGCGGCAACCGCCAGGTCCGGCGTGAAGGCCCAGGGCGACACATCGGCCATCAGTTCGCTGACGTGCCACGACAACCGCCCGGACGATCGGATAAACCCCATCAATCCCATCACCCAACTGAATGCCGCCGCCATGCCGAACAAGACCACCATGCCGCGAAAGGGGATCTTGCCCCACTGGATCCCTCCATGGACAAGAGCCCCCTTGAGCATGGAGCGATTGACCATCAGCATGCCCACAATCACCGTAAACGTCGTGAGCGCCTGTGGAGCAGACAGCCCCACGCGAATCTTCGCCGGCAGATAGAACCCATACACCGACAGGCCAACGACATTGAGCATGCCAACGGCGAAGAGGACGGCGATGACGATATTACCCGTTCTCACCCACGACACGGTCATGGTTCGATTGGCCCGCCGATAATACAAAAAGCTGAGCGCGGTGAAGAGCAGGATGGCATTGATCGCCCCGTTCTTGGACGACATGACCCCGTAGTTCCCGATGACCGGATGCTGCGCGCCGCCCATGGCCTTCACCTCTCCCCCGGACATCAACAGCGTATGGGGCGTCAGCCAAATGAACAGGGCCAGCATCATCCCGCCGAGCACGAACTGATAGTAGGGCTGATACCGTTCCGCTCCCTTCAGCCGTGCCATGCTTTGCCAGATATAGTAATTGATGCCGAGGAACAGCACGCCGATCAGCATTGCCTGCACGACGAACAGCCACGTCAACAACCCTCCCATCATCGTCACGCCCATACTTTGGCGAAAGACGAAGACCGACCGCATCAGCCAATAGCCGGCAATCGGCATGGGAAGGAGCGCGCACACCATCACGAACAGGAAGACGTAGCCCACCCAATCGAAATACGCCCGCTCCTCGCTGGTCTTGGCGGTGAAAAACCGATAGCAGGCATAGGCCAGCACGACCGCTCCACCGGACATGATATCCGCCAGAAAACGATGCACGTTGAGCGGGTTCCAGAGCACGGAATGCAAGAGGTGCCAGGCGTTGCCCAAATACCGTCCCTGCGCGTCCACGCCGGCCGGCGCCATCATAAAAGCAGACCAGGCATTGACGAGCAACAACAGCGCGGTCCCCACGATATTCGTCATGATGCCGATCGACGCATGAATCCATTTCCGTCCCCGCTCCGCCAACCGGTTCCAGCTGTAGTAATAGACGATCAGCAAGAGCGACTCTCCGACAAACACGGCGGCGTAGGCCGGCATGAACGATTTGAACGTGCCCCCCATGTAGTTCATGAAACTCGGGTAGAGCGTGATAAACAAGGCCAGCATCGCACTGCCGATGAGTGCGGTCACCGAGAGGGCCAGCAGCGCAACCTTCGCCAGATCTCTGGCCAGCCCGTCGTAGCGCAGCGCCAAAGCCGGCTTCTTGGTCATCAATCCGAGGAACTCCAGCAGCGCGCAGAAGAGCGGCAGCGCAAGGACGAATCCGCCGAAATAGGTATGTTGCTGCGTCACAAACCAGACCAACATCCGGCTGTCGAACGAGCCGATGCGCGGATAGACCATTTCATGCGGCGCCGGGGCCGGCGGTCCCTGCGGTGTACCGGGCGTATTGAAGTAGAAATCCGTCGCCTCCTCGGCAAACGAGGGAACGTTCAAGGCCGGACTGAGCCAACCCACCAGCGCCACGAACAGAGCACACAACGCGAGACCAACTCGCTTCCGTGTGACAAAGATCCTCTTCATCTCATCAAACCTTTGATCCACGTGCCGCTGCGATCGGCGCTGCCACGCTGGCCGACTTTCCAAGAATGCCCATGACGAACGGACATCGCAACATCCCTTCTGTCAACTGCGGAGCCTGCACATCCTCGACCCGGCGGCGATGGCCCAGGTAATAGCCGTAGAGCCCCATTATGGCCGCCACCACGGCGCCGCCCACCACGGCGCCGCCTGCCGGAACTCCCGGCTGTCTCAGCATGAATAACAGGGCTCCCAGTACCACGAGGTAATAGGTCGAGGCAAACGCCATCCCCGGCCACCACCAATATTTCAACAACTCTCCCGGCGCGAATCGCCGCAGCGTTTCCGCCAACGGCATGGAGGGGTGCAACCCACTCAAATACGCACAGAGTGCGATCCCTCCGCCTACGAGGGTGACGGCGGCCACTTGAATCAGCGCCGCGACCTGCTGACTTTCTGCAGCCAGTCCCAGCGAGATCGCGACAGCGCCAAATAACAATCCAACTATGACCCATGAACCGGCTTGAGCCGTATGCTCTCGCAGCATGGCTCGCAGGGGCACTCCATTCGGAAACGTCGGAACCGGCCGGCCCTTCAGCGCGACGTTCCGCACATGACCGATTTCAAATGCATCGCGCGCCACTGAGGTACAAGAAATGATGATCGCCATCATAGCGGGACCGTCAGGATGCTGGAGATAATCGTAACCCACCAGCCACAACAGGGCTAAGACCAGCAGCGAGAGCTGCAGGCCATAGACCGCCCCGATCCAGCCCGCCAACCAACCGAGCAATCGGGTCCCATCTTCTCGTGCGATTGTCGCCCATGAGGCAGATCGTCCGACGCGATATGCCAACAGCGCCGTCACTACCGCCACCAGACTGCTGACCGAGAGCAACACCAAGGGATCGGCGAGCGGCACCATGTGTTTGGCCAGCCGGTAGATGCCGAACGCCACCAAACCAGGCACGAACATCACGATCCGCTTTTGCTTGCGGACTGATTCTTCCGTGACCGCCAGGCTCAGGCTGGGAAGTACCCGCAATGCCATCCGATGCAACATTCTTAACCCGTCGCTCGTGAAGCGTCGTTCGTGAAGCGCGTCGCGGAACAATTCCACTTCCTGCCATCAATTCGCATCATCTTGGACGCTTCACGTTTCACGTTTCACGTTGCTCATGCCAAAGTATTTCGCTTTGATCTCTTCCATCAGCGCCACCGTGACGCGAGCGGTTCCACGATCGGCGGCCGTCCGTTCGAGTTCAACCCGGGCCATTGCACGAACCGGGGCCGGCACCCGCTCCAGCCGCTGTTCCGCTTCGGGCTCCCATTCGATCCGCTCGCCCGTCCGCGGGCAAAGCAGCGCCTCGTACGTAATGACCTGTTCACCACGGACACGGGCATCCTCTTCCACCTCTGCGCGAAAGAACGAGGCCATGTATGGCGGCATCCGTTCCAATCGATGCAACGCTTCATCGGTCCACATCAGCCGATCAACCAATCCGTTCATCTCCCCCGCCGGAACGTCGGCGCCGACGTTCAGCCCGCAACCCCGGCATTCCGATCGAATAAACCATTGCGGGGTCCCATCTTCATAGGCCCGCTCTTCGATCCCCTCTGTATGCATCCAGCGCCCGCATCCGCAGGTCAGCATAAAAAGACGCCATGCCGCGTGAAGCGTGAAGCGTGAAGCGTTTCGGAACGGATTGCCTTCATGTCATCCAATTTTGCCTGGATACAGAATGTAGAGCATCGTGTACGTGAAGCTCCCTGTCACGAATAGCACGCAATAAATGACCATCGTAAATCGGCCGAGCGCGCGATGGCGTTGCCCGCCGTTCGGCCAAATCCGCTGAATCGCCATTTCGACGGCAAAG
The DNA here is from genome assembly GCA_015903945.1 of Nitrospira sp. GTDB lineage: Bacteria > Nitrospirota > Nitrospiria > Nitrospirales > Nitrospiraceae > Nitrospira_D. The sequence goes on from JABMDL010000010.1 coordinate 119,595, forward strand.
ACAAGGGCCACGAGGATCAAAAACGCCAGATACACTTCCAG
>JABMDL010000011.1 GCA_015903945.1 Nitrospira sp.
GATCGCATGCGCGGCCAGCAATGTTTTCGTCACTACCTTGTGCATACCGACTGCGCTCGCCTGTACACCCGACCCCGTATACGGCATGCCGATTGTCTCAAGAAACCCTTGGATCGATCCGTCTTCGCCGCCCGGCCCATGCAACGCAAGAAAGGCGATGGCAACCTTGTGATCTTTCAAGTCCTGCGACAGACGGTCGGTCACATCGATCGCCACAACATCGTAGCCGCAACGACGCAACGACTGGCACACCGCCTGACCGGTGCGAAGAGAGACCTCCCGTTCCGAAGACCGGCCCCCCATCAACACGCCGATCCGTTTGCCAGTCACCCGTGCTCGCTGTTCCACGGTGTTCTCAACTCGCATCACGCCTGCCCCACAATTTTCAGCTCGAGGTCCAATTTCACACCAGTCTTCCTGGCCACCTGCGCGCGGACTTTTCGAATGAGCGCGAGCACGTCCTTGGCGCTGGCATGACCCTGGTTCACGATAAAATTGGCGTGCTTCCGTGACACTTCCGCATCGCCGACATGTGCGCCTTTGAGTCCCGCCGCTTCGACGACCCGACCCGCCGAATCGTTCGGCGGGTTCCTGAACACGCACCCGGCGCTCGGCAATGTGAGTGGCTGGGTATCCCGTCGATAGCGCAAATAGTCTTTGACGACCTTCTCAATATCAGACCGGACACCCGGCTTGAGCTGGAGCCAGACTCCTGCCACGATTCCGGCCGGAAGCGCTGCCCGTCGATAATCGAAAATAAGATCCCGTGCGGGGCAATCGAGGACCGTGCCGGTCGGAGTCACGATGCGCACCGCCTTAACTGAATCTTTCATCTCTCCCAGCCTGGTGCCGGCGTTCATCACCACGCACCCCGCCACAGTTCCTGGAATACCCGCCGCCCATTCCAGCCCTGCCAGTGACCGGCGGATGGCATAGCTGATGAGGGTGGGCATGCCGACACCACCTTCAGCATAGAGCACCGACCCCGGCTCTTCCTTGATGGACCGCAGCCGTGCCAGGCTGACCACCACCCCTCGGATGCCCTTGTCACGGACGAGAAGATTCGTGCCTCCCAGCACGAACATCGGAAGTTTCTGCGCAGAGGCCTGTGCAACCAATTGAACGAGGTCCTCCGCATCGGCCGGCTCCACCAGTACATCGGCAGGACCGCCGATTTTGAACGACGTGTATTCTGCAAGCGGCGCTTGGAAGCGAACTGCCCCCCTGAGACCGACCAGTGCCTCCCGCATTCTGCGCCGAACCGTCGCGCCACTCTTTTCCGCATCTCTCGTTCTACGACCACGCATTGGTTACGAAGACGGCGCAAGCCGGGCCAGAATCCCGTTCCCTGCCTTCCAGATATCCCCTGCGCCCAATGTGAGCACCAGATCGCCGGGTTTTAGATGCGGCAGGACCTGATCCGGCATCGTTTCCTTCTGCTCAATAAATGTGACCGCCGGATGGCCGGCTGCTTTAATCGTCTCGACGAGCTTGGCACCCGACACGCCCGGTATTGGTGGCTCTCCTGCGGCGTAGACTTCCGTTACGAATAGGTGATCGGCTTGATCGAAGGCATGGGCAAAGTCTTCGATGCAATCCCTGGTGCGGGTATAGCGATGGGGCTGGAAGAGAACGACCAATCGCCGTTCCCAACCCTGCTTGGCAGCCGCCAGCGTCGCTTTGACTTCCGTCGGGTGATGGCCATAGTCGTCGACGACCATGATGCCGCCGGCTTCGCCGCGGAGATGGAATCGCCGTTCAACGCCGGTGAAGGCGGCCAAACCCTTACGGATGAGATCCACGGGAATCTCCAGCTCGATCCCGATCGCGATCGCCACCAGTGCGTTCGAGACATTGTGAACGCCCGGGACTGCGAGCCGAAACGGGCCGAGATTTTTCCCCCGGAAATAGGCGCGGAATTCCGCGCCCCATTGCCTGAGGCTGATGTCCGTCGCCTTGAAATCCGGCACCACCCCGCCCCGTTCGTGAATCCCGTAAGTCTGGTAGCGCTTGACGATCTTCGGAAACAGCGCGCTGAGCCGCTCGTCGTCGGCACACAACACCGCTACGCCGTAAAACGGAATCTTGTTGATGAATTCCAGGAAACTGTCGTTTATGCGTTCCATCGATCCGTAATGATCGAGGTGTTCACGATCCAAGTTCGTCACCGCCACGATCGTCGGCGATAGGCGGAGAAACGAGCCGTCGCTCTCATCCGCTTCCGCCACTAACAGATCGCCCCGTCCGAGCCGCGCATGGCTACCCAGGGCGTTGACTTTTCCGCCGATCACCATCGTCGGATCGAGTCCGCCCTGCGCCAGCACGTTCGCCACCATCGAGGTTGTCGTCGTCTTGCCGTGCGCCCCTGCGATCGCCACACCGAACTTGAGTCGCATCAATTCTGCGAGCATCTCGGCCCGCGGGATTACCGGGATTTGCTTGACCTTCGCGGCCACCACCTCGGGGTTTGTCGCCGCCACGGCAGAGGAGATGACGACCACCTGCGCCTCGCCGACGTTCGACTCCTGGTGGCCCATGAAAATCTTCCCACCGAGCTCCTCGAGCCGTCTGGTGGTTTCCGATGCCTGCAAATCCGAGCCGGTCACCTTATATCCCATCGTCAAGAGTACCTCGGCGATCCCACTCATCCCGGCCCCGCCGATGCCAACCAGATGAATGTGCTGGGTCTTGCGAAACATCCCCATGCGCGTTACTCCTTGTCGTCCATACAATACTCGCTGCCCCTCTCCTCGTTCCGGGACAGCATTAGGCGCCTGCCGCTCCAATAGATTTGTCGCCGTCATATGTCACCCCCATCAGTGCATAACATTCGCGGACGATCGCCTCACCAGCATCGATACGCCGCATCGCCCGGCTCTTGTCGCTCATCGTTTGAAGCCGTGAGGTGTCCTGCACGATGGCGCTGATCGACTCGCTCAGTGTCGAACCGGTCAGATCTGCTTGAGGCAAGACGATCGCGCCGCCCGCCGCTTCCATGGCTCGTGCGTTTTTCATCTGGTGGTCGTAAATTGCCGTCGGGAGCGGAATCAGGATCGCCGGCTTTCCACAGGCCGTCAGTTCCGCGATCGTCATGGCACCGGCACGCGCCACCACGAGATCGGCCGTGCGCAAGACTGTCGGCATGTCATACAAGAATGGTGTGACCGCAGCCTGTACACCCAGCTTCGCATAGGCCTCCTGCACCCGCCGATAATCCGCCTCACCCGTTTGATGAGTGATCACCAAGTTGGGCACACGGGCCGTTAGAGAGGCCAACGCGTCCAGCACCGCACTGTTAATCGCTTTCGCCCCTTGGCTGCCGCCAAAGATCAAGAGGTGGTAGCGTGATCCGGCCGGAGACGGTGTCTTGCTCGATCCGGATGGCGCCAAGAACTCCTGCCGAACCGGCGTACCGACCATACGGACCTTGCTCCGGTCGAATGAATCCCCCGCCGATTCAAACGCCAGAAAAATCCGTTGCGCGAATGGCGCGATCGCTTTATTCGCCATACCTGGATAGGCGTTCGGTTCGAGAATCACTCGCGGGATCCCTCGTATCGCTGCGGCAGCCAGCATGGTCGGACTCGTATAGCCCCCCACCCCGATCACCAGATCCGCCCGGTGCCTGCGGAGAATCCCGAGCGACTGCCAGAGCCCCACCGGCACGGCAAGCAATCCTTGCAGGACGGACATAAATCCCTTCCCCATAACTGGCTTCGCCGTAATGAACTGCAATTCGAACCCTTCATGGGCAAGCACCTTCGACTCAATCCCACGTTCGGTTCCGACAAACAGGATCTTGCTGGAGGAATCTCGTCGTAGAAATTCCCGCGCCAGCGCCACAGCCGGATAGAGGTGGCCTCCGGTCCCTCCTGCGGCAATCACAACTGTCATCGGCGACCCGACCCACCGCGGCCGCTCCGCCCTGATTCTTCCCGACCTGTCTGCCGGTCTCGCGAGATGTTCAGCAAGATCCCTACCCCCACCATGCAGGTGACCAATGAAGACCCGCCGTAACTGACGAAAGGCAAAGTCAGTCCTTTGGTCGGCACGAGCCCCGTCACCACGGAAGCGTTGATCAGTGCCTGAACCCCGATGAGCAGGGTGATCCCCATGCCGAGGTACCGTCCGAACGGCATCCGTGCCCGCGCGGCAACCTGAAATCCCCGGACCACGAACAAGGCGAAGAGCAAGATGATGGCCCCCGTCCCGACCAGTCCCAGCTCTTCTCCTACCAACGCCAACACGAAATCGGTGTGGGCTTCCGGCAAGAAGAAGAGTTTCTGTTTGCCCTCGCCTAACCCCACTCCAAATGGTCCTCCGCTGCCAAACGCCAGAAATGATTGCGTGATCTGAAACCCCGCATCCGAGGCGTCCTTCCACGGAGCCAGGAACGTCATCAGACGCTCGCGCCGATACTTGGAACTGAGGACCAGCACCAATACGACCGGTGCGGCACAGAGGCCCAGGGACACGAGATGAGAGATGCGTGCCCCCCCCAGGAACAAGAGACTGATCGCTACCGAGCCCATCACCACCACAGTTCCCAGGTCTCGCTCCAAGAGCACAAACCCTCCGAGCACCCCGATTACAAGCAGTGGGGGTACCAGGCCGCCGAGGAAGTTCGTAATCCGGTCCTCCTTCTTTGCCAAAAAGGCCGCCAGATAGATCACGGCGATCAGTTTTGCCAGTTCGGCCGGCTGGATCGAAATCGGCCCCAAGCGAAGCCAGCGTCTGGCCCCATTCGCCACCACCCCGAACGACGGCACCAACACCAGGACGAGCAAGATGACCATGAGGCCGAGAAGGGGAATCGCTAACCGCTTCCACCAGATGTAGTCGATTCGGGACACCAGATGCAGCAGCACGAGCCCAACCGTGAGCCATATGAGTTGCCGCTTGAGAAAAAAGCCTGGGTCGTGGAATCGATTGCCCGCCACAACGGCGCTTGCACTGAACACCATCACCAGGCCGATGAGCGCCAGGATAACCGTGATACCCAGCAGCATATGATCCATCGCCACCCGTTTCGGCGGACGCGGGCTGGCCGGCGTCCACGGCAACGTCAACGTTCCGGCCGATCTCTGTGACATTTACCATCCTCAATTCGTCAAATCCGTCTGTCATCGGCCCTCACATCGTGACGATGTCCGCGCCGACGGGGCTCATCGTCAGGGCAAGCCGTTGACGAGCGCCTTGAACTGGCGCCCCCGGTCTTGATAATCGGCGAACATATCGAAGCTCGCGCACGCCGGCGACATGAGCACGACCTCGCCCGCCGCCGCTCCGGCGGCGGCCAGCTCGACCGCCTCGCGCAACGTCCCGGCTCGGTCGATCGCCTGATAACCTGTCACCGCCTCGGCGATCAGCGGTGCGGCTTCGCCGATCAATACCAGCCGTTTGACTCGCTGGCGAATGGCGGGAGCGAGCCGCGAAAAATCTCCCCCTTTGTCGCGCCCCCCGGCGATGAGCCAAATCGGTTGGTCGATGCTCTCCAATGCCTTCAGGGTGGCATCCACGTTGGTGCCCTTCGAATCGTTGACAAATCGCACACCGCGCCGATCCCGGACGATTTCCAGCGCATGTTCCAATCCCGGGAACTCACTGAGCACGGCTCGAATCGCGTCGAGCGGACAACCGCTCAACAAGGCATAGGTCGCTGCCGCCATTGCGTTCTCGATGTTGTGATGGCCGATGATCTTGATCTCGCCGCGCCGGCACACGTCCTGGAGTTCCCCGGTGACGGTTGTCATGATCCGATCACCATCGAGATAGGTTCCGCCGGCGACATCGGGCGGCAGCGGCGGCCTCCTTGTAAAGCCAAGGACCCGGGCCTTCACATACCGTCTGAGCGCCGCCACCCGCGCATCGTCCAGATTGAAAAGGGCGTAATCGGATGCGGTCTGATTGTCGAAGATCCGTTGTTTGGCCGCGATATATTCGTCGATCGAGTCATACCGATCCTGATGGTCCACGGTGACATTGAGAATCGCAGCAATCCACGGATGGAACCGCTCCACCGTCTCGAGTTGAAAGCTGGACACTTCGACGACCAGCAGGTCGAATGGATCGGGGCGTCCCGCTTGGGCCGCATGCAGCACCTGCCCGGCCGCTTCACTGAGCGCTGTACCCAGATTCCCGCCCACGAATACACGCTTGCCGCTGCGCTGCAACATCTTGCCGATCAACGTCACCGTGGTACTCTTCCCGTTCGTACCGGTCACCGCCAGAATTGGCGCAGTGAGAAATCGCGACGCAAGCTCCAGCTCGCTTAGCACCTTCACCCCTCGACGGCGGACGCGCTCCAGTGCATCCATTCGATACGGGACCCCCGGACTGATGACCACAAGATCGGCGGTCTCCAACGCCGACTCATAGCCGCCGCCAAGACTCACCGTCACACGGGACCGGTCCAGCTGCTCAAGTATGTGACCTAATTCCGAGGGGTCCTTCTTGTCGGCCACCGTGACCTGCGCGCCCGCTGCCTGCAGCAGACGAGTCGCCGCCACGCCACTCCGTGCGAGTCCCATCACTGTGACTTTGCTTCCTGCCAGTTCCATTGTCTCCGCACTCACCATGGCATCACCGCAACTTGAGCGTACTGAGGCTGAGCAGCGCCAGCAGAATCGCGATAATCCACAAACGCACCACCACTTTGGGCTCTTCCCAGCCCTTCATTTCAAAATGGTGGTGAATCGGCGCCATCAAGAAGATGCGTTTCCCCCTCGACTTGAACGACAGGACCTGAAAAATGACCGAAACCGCTTCTATTACGAACACCCCACCGACCATGACCAGCAACAGTTCATGCTTACTGATGACTGCCACCGTTCCTAACGCCGCGCCGAGCGGGAGCGATCCCACATCTCCCATGAACACGGAAGCCGGATAGGTGTTGAACCAGAGGAACCCCAGACTCGATCCCAGGATTGCCGCAGTGAACACAGCCAGCTCTCCGGCTCCCTCGATATGAGGGATCAAGAGGTATTCAGACATCAGTCGGTGACCCGTCACATAGGCCACCACAGTGTAGGCGAGTGCGGCGATCATGATCGGACCGACCGCCAGTCCATCGAGACCGTCGGTGAGGTTCACAGCATTTGAGCTGCCGACGATGACGAGCACCGCGAAGGCCACGTAGAACACGCCGAGGTCAGGCGTAAATGATTTGAAGAAGGGCACGCTGAGCTTCGTGCTGTAACCGGGCAAGAAATACAGAACGAGCGCGACAGCCAACGCGACGCAGACTTGCGCCGTGAACTTCTGCCGTGGCGTCAATCCTTTTGATTGGGCCTTCACGAATTTGAGATAGTCATCCGCGAATCCAATGGCGAAAAATCCCAGCGTGGCGCCAAGCACCAGCCAAATGATGGGCCGCGAGATGTCGGCCCACAGCAGAGTGGACAGGGTGACAGCGAAGATAATGAGGATTCCACCCATCGTCGGCGTCCCACTTTTGGCCAGATGCCGCTTCGGCCCGTCGTCACGGATCTGTTGCCCCAACTTGATCTCTTGCAACTTCCGGATCACGGACGGCGCCAGGACAAACGCGATCAGAAACGCGGTGACAGCCGCGTAAATAATACGGAAGCTCTGATAGCGGAACACGTTCAGGAACGAAAATTCCGTATGCAGTGGATAGAGCCAGTTATACAGCATGACCTTATGACAATTTCCGCGGCCCGGCGTTCCTTACGTCAAGCCTAGCGCAAAGCCGATTACGAGGCCTTCCTTGCCACACGCTTTGTTCCGTGCAGTGCTTGGACCACTTGTTCCAACTTCATCCCGCGCGATGCCTTCGCCAGGACAACGTCTCCATGTTTCACGACAGCTTTTGCGGCGGCGGCGGCGGCCGACGCATCCGGCACCAGAATGATCCTGTCCCGATCGAACCCCGCCCGTTCTGCTCCTTCCGCCAAACTCCTGCCCAACGTGCCACAAACGATAAGCTGATCGATGCCCTGCTGCGCCACGAAAGCACCGACCTCCCTGTGCAGCGAGGCGGCATCAGCGCCCAGTTCCAACATGTCGCCCAATACGGCGATCTTCTTCCGCCCCTCGCCCCTTTGCACCAGCAACTGGACGGCGGCCTTCATGGACGCCGGATTCGCGTTGTAACAGTCGTTGATAACCGTGACCCCGTGGCTGACGAAGACTTGCGACCGCATCGCCGCAGGCCGAAACCGGGAGAGTCCCTGAGCGATGACCGCTCCCGGAAGACCGAGTACGGCGCCGACCGCCGCCGCAGCCAGCGCGTTGCTGATGTTGTGAGCACCCTGCACGTGAATGCGGACGATGGTGTGGCGCACCTTCCCCGGCAACAATAACCGAAAGATCGAGCCGTTACGCCCATCGGATTTCACATCCATGGCGCGGACATCGGCCTTTGCAGATAACCCAAAGGACATCAGGCGGCATCGGGCCCTTGCCGCCAGGTAATCGTAGTAGAGATCATCCGCATTCAATACCGCTGTACCTTCGGATGGGAGCAAGTCGAGCAATTCCGCTTTCGACTGTGCAGATCCCTCCATGCTTCCAAAAAATTCCAAATGGTCCGGACCGATATTGGTAATGACGCCGATGGTAGGCCGCGCCATTTCGCAGAGCCTGGTTGTCTGGCCAATCTGATCGACCCCCATCTCAATGACCGCCCCTTCGTGACGCCCATTGAGGTGAAAGAGTGTCTGCGGAACTCCGATACGATTGTTGAGATTCCCCTCCGTCTTGAGAATGTTCCAACGATGGGCCATCACGCTCGCAACCATTTCTTTCGTGGTCGTCTTGCCATTGCTTCCCGTCACCGCCACGACCGGAATATCAAACCGACTCCGATGGTGAGTCGCAAGCTGTTGGTACGCGAACAACGGATCGCGGACACCCAGGATAAACGGCACTGTCCGCTTCGACGCCGGTTTGACGGCGAGCGACCCTACGGGATACGCGTCGTGGACGATCGCGCCCACGGCTCCCCGCGACAACGCAGCTCCGACAAAGTCATGTCCGTCGAAGCGATCACCCTTTATCGCCAAGAACAGATCGCCTGGGCGAATCGACCGGCTATCGATACTGATCCATCGGATCGGCAACTTCATCCAGCCAGACGTCTCGCCCGCCAAAACCTTGGTGCTGATCACTTCCCTCAACTCTTCGACGGTAAATAGCGGCATGAGAATCCCCTGTTACGCCCCGCAGACGTTGACTACGTTACGCACGAGGCCTACACCGTTCGATGGCTTCACGCGCTACCTCGCGGTCGTCGAAATGGAACTTCTCCTTCCCGATGATCTGATAATCTTCATGGCCCTTACCGGCAATCAACACCATGTCGCCAGCACGTGCCTCCCGCACCGCCGCTTCGATCGCTTCCCGCCGATCAGCCACTTTCCGATACTGGACGAGCGGCCGCTCTTTCAGCGCCTCAGCCACGCCGACTTCCACTTCTTGCAAGATGGAGTGCGGGTCCTCCGTTCTTGGATTGTCCGATGTCAAGACAACGATATCACTGTACCGCACGGCAGCCTTTCCCATCTTCGGCCGCTTCCCACGGTCACGGTCGCCGCCGCAGCCAAAGACCGTAATGAGACGTCCGGTTTTCAACGCCTGCGCAGCCGTCAGCAGCCGGACCAGTGCGTCTTCCGTATGGGCGTAATCGACGACCACAGTGAATGCCTGCCCCGCTGTCACGCGCTCGAATCGTCCCGGCACATTGGTCACCTGTCCCACCGCTTCACGCACCTGATCCGGCGTCGCCCCTTCATGGAGCGCAACTCCGATAGCGGACAACAGGTTGTACACGTTGTGCTCACCCACGAGATGGCTCTCGACCGGAAAGGACCCGGCAGGGGTCGCCGCGGTAAAGGTCGTTCCCCCGAGCGACAGACGCACCTGTTCAGCCCGAAGATCCGCTTGGGCTTTCAGCGCATAGGTCCAAACCGGAACGGGACACAATGCTTTGATGCGCGGCCCCGCCGGATCATCCACGTTCAGAATGGCGCGCTTGTGAGACTTATGCGTGCCGGTCAATCCCGTGAAGAGCCGCACCTTCGCTTGGAAGTACTCTTCCATGGTCTTATGAAAATCGAGATGATCCTGCGTCAAATTAGAAAAGACCGCGACGTCGTATTCGCACCCGGCGGTGCGGTCCTGAGCCAGAGCATGGGAGGAGACCTCCATGACGGCGGCGGTACAGCCACCTGCCACCATCTTGGCCAGCAATTGTTGCAACTCGAGCGCGCCCGGCGTCGTGTGCGAGGCCGGAACGGTCTCGGCGCCGATCTGATAGGCCACCGTCCCGATCAGCCCGACCCGTCGGCCCAACGCTTCCAGTAAGGCTTTGCACACATAGGAGGTCGTCGTCTTCCCGTTCGTCCCCGTCACACCGATCATGCGAATCTGCGACGAGGGCTCTCCATAGAATCGGCTACCCAGAAGGCCCAGCGCCTTGCGGGAGTCCGCCACTCGAACAAACGGAACTGACAGAGTGCCCACCGGCTGCTGCAAAACCAGCCCTGCCATTCCGGCTTCCACCGCCGCCCTAATGAAACGATGTCCATCCACCTGTTCGCCCCTTACCGCGATGAACACACTCCCGGGTTGGACGGACCGGGAATCGTCGGTGACGGCGCGCACCGGTATGGTGTGATCGCCCCCGCTCTCGATGATCGCAACCTGTCCCTGAAGCGCCTGGAGCATTGATGCAAATGTCATGTATCGTTCCGCTACACCTCGACTATGACCCGCCGGCCGCCATCGCAAGCTTGACCGGTTCCGGCGAAGAAACCCCCAAGTAACTTAACGCCTGCTCACCGACACGATTGAAGACCGGCGCCGCCACAGCCCCACCCCAGGCTTCTCCCTGCGGCTCATCAATCACGACAATCATGGCCAGTCGCGGATTGTCCGCCGGCACATACCCGATAAAAGAACTGACGAACTTGGAATCCGAATAGGTTCCTGTGCGCGGATCGATCTTCTGGGCAGTGCCGGTTTTCCCGGCGACGCGAAATCCGGAAATCGCGGCTTTCCCCCCTGTTCCATCGGTTACAACTCCTTCAAGAATCCTGGTCACCGCGCGCGCCGTTTCCGGCGAGATCACCCGTCGTCTCACTTGGGGGAGGATCTGTCGCTTCACCTCGTCCTGGGCGTCCCGGATTTCCGACACGACGTAGGGCTTCATCAGTTGCCCACCATTGGCGATCGCCGCAATCGCCGTGACCATTTGCATCGGAGTCACACCGACCTCTTGCCCCATCGAAACGGAGGCCACGGTTCGCCGACCCCAGGCTTTGGGGTTTTTCAGCAAACCTGTCGCCTCTCCCGGAAGATCGATCTCTGTCCGCGCCCCAAATCCAAAGGCCTGGAGATACTGGTACAACCGCTGATCCCCCAGCGCTATGCCGGCCTTAGCTGCACCGATATTGCTGGACTTCTGAATAACCTGCGCGAACGTCAGCCAGCCAAGCTTTTCATGGTCGTGAATGACGGTACTCGCGATGGCCATGCTCCCCTGCTCTCCGAACACCAAGGTATCCGGCTTCATCACCCGTTCTTCAATGGCCGCAGCGGCAAGGATCGCTTTCATGGTGGAACCAGGCTCATAGGCATCCGTCAATGCGCGATTCCGCCAACGGTCTGGACTCAGGTTGGAGAGGACGTTGGGATCAAAACGGGGGCTGACTGCCAATGCCAACAGGGCACCACTGTAAGGCTCCAGCACGATCATCGTCCCGGATTTCGCCTGAGCGCGGACAACCGCATTGTCCAATTCTTTTTCCACAATGTACTGAATCACTTCGTCGATTGTGAGCACGAGGCGATGGCCAGGTGCAGGAGCCTGTTCGGTCTGCTGTCCCTTTGAAAACACCGTACGGCCCTTTGCATCTCGCTGTAACACGGTTACCCGTTTCTCACCCTGCAATTCGGTGTCATATCGGCGTTCGATACCCTCCAATCCCTGGCCATCCATTCCTGAAAAGCCCAAGAGATGAGATAGAAGGGGACCCTTGGGATAAAACCGACGCCCCTCCATGACCACACCTATACCCTCGACCCGCGTCCGCTCGAACCACCGCCCCTGTTCAGGGTCCAACTTTCGCGCCAGCCACACGAACCGGCGATCTTGGCGAAGCTTCTGCTCCAACTCATTGGCCCGAACATGGAGCACCGGCGAAAGCACACGTGCCGTTTTGGCCGGACTGCCCACATCGGTCGGCACACCAAACACGGACGGCACTTCCAGATTCATCGCCAAAACTTTCCCATTACGATCGACGATCGTGCCACGAGCCCCTTCCAGCGACACAGTTTTTTGGTGCTGACGGTCCGCTTTTACCGTCAGTTCGGCGGCCTGCAAGACTTGGAGCGTCACTAACCGGAAGAGGACAATGCCAAATCCTCCAAGGAGCACCAACAGCATCACGTAGCGACGAGTGCGCCGAAGAGGGACAGCCACTATCTCCTCACATCGAACGGTTCATGCTTGGCGACGCGCAGTTCCGCTGGAGCGCCTTGAATGGGCGGCACAGCCAAAGGCTCGGCTTGCACCACAATGACCTGCCCCCTCTGAGGCGGGGCCATGCCGAGCCGTTCCGTCGCGACCTTGGCGATCCGATCAGGCGCACTGAGCGCGGAAACTTTGACACGAAGCTGATCGCGCTCACGTTCGAGTATCGTCTTTTCCTGCTTGAGTCGCTCGACCTGATACCCTACCCGCACCATGTCCACCCGCTCCCACACGAATAGAAATACCAGACACAACCCCACACACATCGCAATCAGCCTCATGCGGCCATCCTTTCCGGCAACCTTTCGGCCACCCGCAACTTCGCGCTCCGAGCCCGCGGATTCTCCCGACATTCCTGCTCAGAGGAAAGAATGGGTTTCTTTGTGAGCAACGCCAGGCGCGCGGCGGGACCTTGCGCCAACGATCGAAAGGTGTGCTTCACAATGCGATCCTCCAGAGAGTGGAACGAGATCACACAGATCCTTCCCCTCGGCGCCAGGATATCGACGGCATCCCGAAGCGACGGCTCCAGCCATTCAAGCTCACGATTTACGGCGATCCGAAGCGCCTGAAATGTCCTCGTGGCACAGTGAATCCGTCCGTGCCGATAGGCGGGCGGTACGGCCCCCGAAACAAGAGACGCGAGCACGCCCGTCGTCTGGATCGGCCCACGATTTCGCTCACGCACAATCGCACGAGCAATTCGGCGCGAATAGCGCTCCTCTCCATATTGGAAAATGATGTCGGCGAGTTCTTGCTCCTCACGGCTGTTCACCAAGTCCGCCGCCGTCTCGCCTGCCTTTTGGTCCATGCGCATATCGAGCGGTCCGTCTTGCATGAAGCTGAACCCGCGGGCGGGATCATCCAGCTGGGGCGATGACACGCCGAGATCGAAGAGCACGCCTGCCACGGTTGGCACCCCTATTTCCTCAAGAAGGTTTTTCAAGTCCCGGTAATTTCCCTTTCTCAGGACCACCCGCTCCCCAAATCTTGCCAGTCGCTCTTGAGAAAATGCGATCGCTCGAACATCTTGATCCAATCCGATCAGCTTCATGACCGAATCAGAACCATCCAAAACCATTTCGGCATGCCCACCATATCCCACCGTGCAGTCCAGGATGGTCTTTGGATCATCGTGCATAAGCCATTGCAATACTTCTCTAACTAATACTGGTCTATGCACAGTCTGATCTTTTCGTTATTTCCCATTTAACCCCACTTCTACCCACGCAGCCGGGAGTATACTCCCGAAAATCTTGTTGTCAATGGGAATTTCATTGATTGGACAGGTGCTTATGGATGGTCACCCTTTGACCCAATATTTGATGTTTCATTGACTTCTCCAGGCTTGGGCTAGAGAATGAGCGTATGCGTACTCCAAACCTACAGACATCGAAGGGTCCCGTCTTTCTCTCGATTGCGCTCGCCATATGCTCCCTCTCTGGGCATTTCTTGATACCGGGGGAAGCGCCCGCGAAAGAATTCAACCCGGAGAATCCACTCAATGTGCCTGCGCCAATCTATTGGTGCCCCGGAAAGACTCAGGATCAACAAATCTCGACGAAGAAAGGCGCCGACTGCGAACCTCTGTACGATCAACAGGCGAACGAAACCTTTCGAAACAAAGCCCAAAAACAGGGCTATGACCTTCCGGATCGTGACCCGATCAAAATTGTGGAATTGCAGAATGACGCCTCAAAGTTCTCGGAACGCTACCGGAACTTTCTGTCCTGCTGTGTGACGTCCGACGAGGCTCCGGCGGAAATCGTCGAGTTGATCGACGAAGCCAACCACATTCTCAAAGCCGTCCAGCAAAAAGGCATCTACAACTCAGCGGGGTTTGGAATCGGAAGCCGTGCAGACGGCAGCCCTGGCACCGGCCCAGGCAACGGAACCGGCAACGGTGGTTTAGGCGGGGGGCCTGGACAGGCGCCGAAGCTCGGCACCTTTGCACGCCAATACACGCTCAGCGAGATCGTTGGGACGGTGGCTCGGGCACGGAATGAACTGTTTGCTCTCAGAGATCGTCTTGAGAAATTGAAAGAGGCGCGCCAAGATCTTGAGAGTGTGGACTACGAGCGAAGCGGCCGGGTGAAGCAACAGCTGGACGATGAAGAGGATGCAATCCGGAAAGAGTTTTCTTCCAAGAAGCCGCCGTCATCCGCACCCACAGGCATGGAAATCCAAGACACCACGCTGCGCTCCCGCATCGGCGGCGACATCGAGGACACCAAACTGAATGCCAACTTTGGAGCGGATATCGGCGCCTCAGTTTCTCCCTATAGCAATGTCGGGGAATCGCTCCGTCCACGCCGAGGAGGCGACATTCACGACAGCGAATTGTCGCATCGACCCGGGACGGATCTTCAAGACACCACGATGCCCAGCAGCACCGGATTCGAGGTCGATCAAGCGCAAAACCGCGAGGGTTCCTCGACTGTTCAACGCCGCGGGGTCGGTCCCTCGATCGGTGATTCGGGTCTCAACACGAAGCGCCGGTAAGTTCCGTTTCGATCATCCCTCCCTCACAGTCGGCATCGGCTCCCACATGTCCCCCGCATTCACGCTGCGATACAAGCCACTGCCGTTGGTGCCGGCATAGAACAGGTTCGGATCCGTCCCGCTCTGCGCGATTGAACGGATATTCGTCGTCGCAAGCCCGTTATTCAGCGTCTTCCACGTCGCACCGCCGTCTTCACTGCAATGCACCCCATCCCGTCCGGCGAGATAGATCACATTCTTTCTGGCGCGATCCAACACCATCGCCATGATCATCTGGTCGGGCAACGATGCGCCGATCCGCTGCCATGCCTGACCGCCGTCCACAGTCTTATAGAGCCCGCTCAGCGTCGCGGCATACACCGTATCCGGCTCGAAGGGATCGACCAGAATCGACGTCACGTTCAGCGCGCGCGACGTTTTCACCATGCCCGGCGGCACCAATCCGTTATTCACCTTCTCCCAATGGCCGGCTTGATCGACCGACTTGTACACGCCGCCGCTCGTGCCTGCATACAGAATCTGTCTCCTCGTCGGATCCATGCCGAGCGTCACGACCATGAGGACTTCCTTCATGCCGTCCATCCGCTTGGACCAATTCTCGCCGCCGTTCTTCGTTTCATATACGCCCATCGTCGTTGCGAGATAAATATGTTGATTGTCGGACGGATCAAAGAGGAACTGGTTGACGACCGAGGTAATCGTCGCATCGTCCAGCCCCGTGCGCATCGAAATCCAGCGCTGGCCGCCGTCGTGGCTCTTAAAAACCGCGTCGCCTTTCGTACCGGCATAGACTATCGCCGGATACACCGGATCGACCGCCATCGAAATGACGCGCGAATGGCTCATGCCGCGCGACAAATTCGTCCAGGTCCGGCCGCCGTCCCGTGTCTTATAAATGTAGTCGTTCGTGGCGACGTAGATGATGTCGGGATTCTTGGGGTGGAGTTGGATGACAACGATCGCATCGCTGCGATTGCAGCCGAAGAGCGCCCAGATCACGAGGAGAAGAAGCCCCGATCCTATCAGCTGTCTAAGGATGGTCAGGTAACTCCCAACTGCGCGCATGCACCGAGCGCCTGCCATAGTGTGACCATCCAATGACCCCGCGTGCGCGGGGCGCGAGCAAACGGAGTTACCAAGCCAGTCTCTTTATCGATAATTCGCAAACTGCAAGTCGATCCCGAAGTCTTTTCCTTTTAAGAAGGTGATCGCCGATTGCAGCTCGTCCTTGCTCTTACTGAGCACCCGCACCTGTTCACCCTGAATCTGCGCCTGGACTTTCAACTTCGAATCCTTGATGACCTTCGTAATCTCCTTGGCCTTCTCCGACGCGAGGCCGCTCTGAATCTTGACCGTCTGACGGACCGTGGCGTTCAATGCGGGCTCCACTGCACCGTAGTCGAAGGCTTTCAGCGATACGCCGCGTTTCACACACTTGCCTTTAATGATGTCCTGCACCGCCTTCAGCTTATAGTCGTCATCCGACACGACCACGAGTTCCTTTTCCTTCTCCTTCAGTGTGATCTCCGTCTTCGTATCCTTAAAATCGAACCGCTGTTTGATCTCCTTCGTCGCCTGATCCAGCGCGTTCTTTAATTCCTGCATGTTCACTTCCGACACCACATCGAACGAATACTGATCCGCCACGATTTCCTCCTTCTCTTACTCGCTAATCCCAAAGAGCGTCCTGGCCAGTCTCCTACTGCGCGCATGTACCGAGCACCGCCCTTAACTTATGAATATGATAAATCTTGCGTGCGGGGTGCGCGAGCACAGGAGATTGACCAGGGCGCTCTAACAACACCCCGTCCCATGCGGCAACTTGAACCCCTTCTCCTCGTCACAGCGAATCGCCGTTTGCATCCGCCCCGCCGTCCCTCCGCCTGCCTTCACCACCACTTCACTGCTCGTAAACGGCTTCTTCAGAACCACATATCCGTACCACTGTCGCAGGCTGTCGCTCAAGACGATCAACCCCAGCACCGCCACCACGGCCACCAGGACCGCGTCGAGATACAAGGCAAACGCCTGTCCCGCCGCCAGCGCCCCCGCCTTTTTCAAGAACATCCAGAACATTTCATACGAACCGGTCAGCGTGATTACCCCCACAAACAGCATCGGCACCGCCGTCACCCACAGATAGGGCGACTTCCACATCTTGATCAGCACCGTCGTCCCGATGCAGAGCGCCAGCGTGCCGAGCAGCTGATTCGCCGCGCCGAACATCGGCCAGATCGTCGAGATGCTCCCCGTCCCGATTAAATAACTCCAGGCCCCCACGACCACGCCGCTGCTGAGCAGCACGCCGGGCAGCCAATTGATCCGGCGGAAGGGCGTATAGACCCGCCCCGCCATTTCCTGGATCAGATAGCGCGCCACGCGCGTCCCCGTATCGATCGTCGTCAGAATAAAGAGCGCCTCGAAGACCAGCGCGAATTGATACCAATAGGCCATCAACCCCGACATGCCGGGCAGCGCCGCGAAGATCGCGGCCATCCCGACCGCCAACGACACGGCGCCACCGGGGCGTCCCGCCACGTCCACTTCGACCATCTGCGACAGCTCCGCGATGCGCGACGGCGCAAAACCCATCGCCGACAGCGTCTCCGCCGAAAGCGTGGTGTTGATTGCCAGATAATCGCCGGGAATCAGCACCGAGGCTGCGATCAACGCCATCACCCCGACGAAACTTTCCAAGAGCATCGCCGCATAGCCCACCACCGCCTGCGACTCCTGCTCGATCATCTTCGGCGTCGTACCGGACGACACCAGCGAGTGAAAGCCCGACACGGCTCCGCAGGCAATCGTAATGAAGAGAAAGGGGAAAAGCGTGCCGGGAATAATTGGGCCGCCACCGTCCGCGAAGGCCGTCACGCGCGGCATTTCAATGGTGGGCGCCATGAGGATTACTCCAAAGCCGAGCAGAAACACCACGCCCAGTTTCATAAACGTGCTCAAATAGCCGCGCGGCACCAGGAGCATCCAGCCCGGCAGCACTGAAGCCAGAAACCCGTAGCCGGCCAGCAACCACACCAATGCCGTCCGGTCGAACTCAAACAACCAGGCATAGGACGACTGCGCGACGACACGACCAAATAACACCGCGGCAATCAACAGGATCACGCCGAGAATCGACACTTCCATCACCGCGCCGGGACGGAACTTTTGGAGATAAAATCCCATGACCAGCCCGATGGGGATCGTCATCGCAATTGTGAATGTCCCCCAAGCGTTGTGGTACAACGCGTTCACCACCGCGAAGCCGAGCCCCGCCAACGCTACGACCACGATGAACAAGACGGCGACGGCAGTGGCCGTCCCTGTAACAGATCCGAGTTCGTCATGCGCGATCTCAGGCAACGAGCGTCCGTTGCGCCGCATCGAAGCCACTAAGATGATGAAGTCCTGCACCGCCCCGGCCAACACCGCGCCGATCACCAACCAAAGAAACCCGGGCATGAATCCGAACTGCGCCGCCAGCACCGGTCCGAGCAAGGGACCGGCTCCAGCAATCGCCGCGAAGTGATGACCGAACAGCACAACCTTGTTGGTGGGATGAAAATTAACCCCATCGTTTAACCGGACAGCGGGCGTGACGTGCTGATTATTGAGTTCAACGACCTGCCTGGCGATCCAGCGGCCATAAAACCGGTAGGCCAATGTGTAGATACACCCCGCCGCCACCACCAGCCAGAGCCCATTTACTTTTTCATGAGGGTTGACAAACCCGACCACAAAGGCGAGCGCAACGGCACCAAGGATGGCAAGCAGGGCCCAGAGCAGATTCACCGCCGCTTTCATGCGCGGCATCCTATCATAGTCAGCCGACCAGACAACCTTCCCTCTTGCCCCTTGTCCCTTGGGCCTTTGACCTTGTCCCTTGTTTCTTGTCCCCTTCCTCTCTCCACTGTCGCCAGAGTCGTCATTTGGCATGCCATTTGACGACAGAGTCGACAACTGCAAGACAACCCAGTAAGGGTATTGGTAGCCGCCTCTAAATAAAAGACCAGCCACCACAACCAAACCAATGCCATGCACTTTTTCGTGGGGATTGACGGCAGTACAAATCAGATTTGCACTCAGGCCATGAGGCGACTACGATAGAGGGTCTCAGGAGGTCGCATGAAAACGCAGATCATTCGACTTGGCAAGTCCCAAGGCATTTACCTCCCTCAAACATTGTTGAAGAAAGCACAACTCAGAGGCGATGTCGAACTCCGGGCAGAGCCAGGGCGGATTGAGATTTCGAAGAACATGAAACCGCGACGCGGCTGGGCCGAAGCCGCCCGACTCATGCGTGCGGGGAGTAAGGGCTAGCAAAGCGATGATAGATGAAAGAAGCTCTGTGGTTACTACATCTGCCGATGTGCTTGGAGGGACTCCGGTCTTTGTCGGCACCCGTGTACCGGTTCAGACGCTGATCGAATATCTGGAGGGCGGTGACACAGTTGACGACTTTCTGGAAGGGTTTCCGACTGTCGCCCGAGAACAGGTACTCACCTACCTTCACCGGTGATCTGATCCGATAGCCAACACAGAGGTGGCTCTGCTTGGTTGGACAGTTTCTGCCAGTTTATAAGTGGTGTCTGGCGGTATGCGCCTACGCGGCCGTGGGCTGTGCAGGCACGTGCTTCCAGTACACGCCATCGGGCGTGCGCCCGTCAAGCGCGCGATGCGGCCTGATCTGATTGTAGAAGGTCAGGTAGCAGATAGTGCCCACCAAACCCAGTCTGAGGAGCGGCAACTGCAGACTCCAGCAACCCATTGTCACGGACTCCTGGTGTCCCACCATACCGTTCGATTTCGTCACGGTGAATCTCCAGCACTTCCTCCAAAGTGAGAAACAGCGGCTCCACAGCTTATTCCGCAAGCTTCTTCAAAGCCGGACCATATTGCCGGTTCACCTTGGCTAACGCCGCGCGGAATTTCTTCTGGCGGGCTGCATCCCGCTCCGGCGTGACGATGAGGCACTTGCCGTCGGTTTTGATATTGAGCGGCGTTTCGGCGTCGATTTCCAAAAGATCGAGTACCCCTCGATCGATCACGAGGGCCAGGCTGTTTCCGTGCTTGGTCAATTTCTTGATCATGAACTCCTCCTCGCTGGTACCACAATGTGCGTCCATCATATCACCATGTTCCGATGCGGTAAACCGGCCGGGGTAATCGGAAGGGCTGAGCATCCTCCCATGCGCTGGCTGATTCGGATCGCCTGCGAACGAAAGCGGGAGCGACTAGCATGTGGCGCGGACAAAGAGCTGATAGCCGATAGCTGATGCAGAGATGAGAAGGCTTGAGGAAAACTCAGCTGGCGAGCTTGTGAAAGGAAATGCCGGTCATGTCGAGGTCTTTGCCGGCCCGAAACAGTTTCTCGACCGCATCGCTGATCTTGAGCGCTGTCACGCCGGGCACACTTCTCGTTCCGCAACGTCCACAGAGCATCGCGCTGACATTCTCCACGTCGGCATAAAACCCACCGCGCTCGAAATGCAAGGTGGTCCGCCCACGGCGCATGCCGGTTCCACACTCTGGACAGGCTTTAGTCGTTACCGCTTTCGCTTTTTTCGAATCTGACTTTTTAGCCATTGATCTCGCTGGGGGATATAGGTGGTAACAATATCTACCGATCTTCCCGCGCTGAAGTCTACCACAACGTGAATCGGGATCGCATCTGTGTTGTGCCCGTAGACCAGGCACCTTTGCGTGGTTGGATACCACTCAATGACTTTCCCAGTTCGAATGACATGGAGCATATCGGTTACGCTGATCCCGTCTTTAAATCCTTCGGTCAACGCATGGTCTGTGATATAAAAGTTTCCCTTCCGGATGCATGCCCTAATAGCCTCGATCTCCATGGCGGCGCAGGATATCCAATCAGCCGAAAGCGGTCAAATAGTGATCGCACAAGTACGCATTCATGCCCGTGCATGAGCCTGCCTCGTTAGTGAACGGAAGCCCCTTCAGGGGGGTTCCCAACAGGGCACTCACAAAAGCGCATTCCGCTTTGCGAATCGCTCTTCCCCTCTTAGACTTTCGCGTAGTCAGTTGTGGCAGACCTCATGACGGAACAGCAGTTTGAACAACTCGTCCGCGAGCTGGAAGGGTACGCGAAGGCTCGTCCAGCCCGGTACAAGGTTAAGGTCGCTCTCCTCGCCTTCGCCGGCTACGCCTACGTGCTCGCGGTATTGGGCACCGTCATTGCCCTGACCATCGGCTGTTTGATCCTGATCAAAGACGGCTCAGGCGGACACGCCCTGCTCTTGAAAGTGGGATTGGGCCTCGTCATTCTCGCCGCCGTGATCGTTCGTGCGCTGTGGGTACGACTGGAACCTCCGACCGGTATCGAAATCCAGCGCGAGCACGCACCGCGCCTCTTTCTTGTGATCGACAAGATCCGGAACGCCCTCGGCACACCGGCCTTTCATCACGTGCTGATGGTGAACGAGCTGAACGCCGCCGTGGTGCAGATCCCTCGCCTCGGTATCCTAGGCTGGCAACGCAATTACTTGCTGCTGGGCCTGCCGCTCCTGCTCACAGTTACCCCGGCGCAGTTTCGCGCGGTGCTGGCGCACGAGTTCGGCCATCTTGGGGGACAACACGGCCGCTTCTTTACCTGGATCTATCGAGCCCGCGTGACCTGGGCGCAGCTGCTCCAGGAAATGACCGCGCGCAAACATTGGGCGTCGTTCGTCTTCACGAAGTTCCTGGCGTGGTACGCGCCGTTCTTCAATGCCTACTCGTTCGTCATGGCGCGCGAGCAGGAATACGAAGCCGATCGGAACGCCGCGCGACTTGTCGGTCCGCACTGCATGAAGGACACGCTCGCGTCGCTGGCCGTCGTGGGACGCTTGCTCGAGGAGTCGTTCTGGCCGTCGCTCGACCGACGAAACAAAGAGACCGCTACACCGCCAGAAACCTACTTGCGTGATTTGGCCGGCACGATTCAGGTGCCGGCGCACCGGGAACGGGCCCAGGCCTTTTTCGGCGAAGCGATGCACGAACAAACCGGCTACACCGATACACACCCTTCGTTAGCCGATCGGTTGGCGGCGCTGGATAAGGTCCCGGCGAAGAAAGGCGCACCGCCAGCTTCCACATCGATCCCGCAATTACTGGGATTGCATGAAGACTCAGCAGCCCGATACTACTTGGGCCAGAACTGTGACGAACTCTGCAACCAACTGAACCGTGAATGGGCCGAGCAGACTACAGACGCCTGGAAGCAGAAATACGACGAGAACCAGGCTGCTCAGGCCCGAATGGCCAAGCTGAAGGGCGAGTTGGCCGCCGGCACGCTGACCGACGACGAGCTGTGGGAATACGCAACGACGGTCGAACTGCTCGATGGAGGCGAAGCCGCGATTCCCCTGTTTCGCCAATTGTTGAACCGATCACCCAACCATGTGAGCGCCAATTTCGCGCTCGGCCGACTGCTCTTGGCACATGGCGATCGGACAGGATTGGAGCGGCTTGAACAGGCCGTGGCGAAGGATCAGGAGGCGTTTCTCTCGGCTGCGTCGCTGGCGGAAGAGTTTCTCGTCCGCACCGGGCAACACGAGGAAGCCGCCGGCTATCGCGAACGGGTCATAGAGCGCCGCGAGTTGCTCTCACGGGCAGAAGAGGAACGGCAGTGGATCACACCCTATGACGTGTTCCTCCCGCACGACCTGTCCCGTGACGCAGCCCGGGCTCTCGCGAACGCACTCTCTGCCCTCGAAGAAATCGGAGAAGCCTATCTCGTGCGAAAACAGGTGCGGGTGATGCCGGAGGTCCCGGCTTACGTGCTCATCGTCATACCTTCATATCGCTGGTATGAGTGGCGCGAGGAGGAGAAGAACGAGCGCCTGCTCACGCGACTGTCTCAAGAGATCACGCTCCCGAGCAACACCTCTATCGTCGTGCTCGGGTCACAGATCAAGCGCCAGTGGAAGAAGAAGGCCCTGAGGCTTATCCCCGCCCTGAGGCTCACCCCCAGGTCAACCGACGAGGCATCCGAGCAGGCCGCTGCGTAGCACGTCAGTTACGGTGTCAGCGAATCGTTCCCTCTTTCCTCCCCCACGAAAGAGGGATTCATCCACTCAGGCCGGCTCGCGTAGACTGCCCCACCATGGAACCGGTCCGCCCATACCAGCGCGAGCACTACCGTGTGCCGCTTTCCGTCACATATCCAGTGATGTTTTCCGATACCGCGAACATTCGCGAGGGGCAGGTAACGAATCTCTCGGTGTTCGGCTGCACGATCGAATGCACAGGTGCCGTCCCGGACAACACTACACTACTCGTGCGGCTGCTTCTGCCTGACCAGAAAGAATCGCTCGCCATCGAACAGGCGGAAGTCCGGTGGGTGAAGGGCAACCGGGTGGGGCTGCGATTCGGCAAGCTGGAGCGAACGGCGGATCTCCGCTTGCACATGTTCGTGTGGAGTCGCCTGCTCGATCGGCTTCAGGATCTCACGCAGGAGGGCGCTGTTCTCCCCTATTCTTGATCGTCCTGCCGCACCACGCCTTTGCCCACCGTCGCCAAACACAGCAATCCGATCCCAATCCAGACGAGCTCGCGAAACCGGCGCAGCAGAGCGAACGTCAAGCCGGTGACGTCACTGTAGCCGAAGGCCTGGAGGAGCAAGACATTGCCTCCGTCTTGGGCCCCCAAACTACCAGGGATAAAGAAGCTTCCTCCCTTGATGAAGACGGCGAGGGCGCCAATGGAGAAGGCCGACAAGAGGCTGGTCGGTCCGCCGAGAAATTGCAGGATGATGAAGACCTCTATTGATTCGGCCATCCAGCCGAAGAAATACACGACGATGGAGCCATAGAAAGCTCGTTGATGGTGACTGTAGTAATTCTGAATCGTCCGGTCGATCGAGAGCAGGTGCGCTTCCTGTGATTCTAGAAACCCGATTCTCAGCCTCAGTTTCCGGACCAGACTCAGGATCGAGGCGAACAACCCCCGCCGCTGGATGAACACAAACCCGGCGATTGAACACACCAATACCCCCACACTCAAGAGGGCGGCCGTGACCGTTTGTCCCGCCGAGTTTCCCGTACCCAGAATCAAAAACCCTAGGGCAATCCCGACGAGGATATAGAACACCTCGGCAAGAGTCATGGTGGTCTTCGCGATGACGACGGACGCGGCCCCCTCCGCTATCGGGACGTTGTATTTCTTGAGGAGATAGGCTTTAAGCGGCTCGCCACCCAAATAGGCCGTCGGCGTCGTCATGTTCACGACTTCACCCGCGGTTCGGATGGCCATCAGCCGCCAAAAGGGGACCGCTCGCGCGGACTGGCCCAGCACGACCTTCCAACCATAGGCTTCGATGGCGTACATGACAAAGGAGGGAATCAGGATGGCCACCAGCGCGAGCGGCCCCAGCCGGGCGGCGGCCTCGTAGATCTTGTCGGGGCCGATATGCCAGACGAGGAGACCGAGGACGGTCAGACCGAGAGTGAGTAGGAAATAGCGAAGCACGCGCGGTCAGCGACTCATGACTTGGTAACAGCAACAGCGGAGGGGCGAATGACCCACAGCATGACACAGGCAAAGACGAGGGAACCGGCCGCCGCGAACATCAGGAACCAATCGAGCATGGCGAAGAGCGCGAAGAGCACCAGCGTCACCGAGAAATCTCGGCTGGCGACATTCTTCAACATAAACTCACCCCAGGCCGCATGTTCCGGCGTTCGCCACCCGCTGGCCGACTTAATTTTCTGTGCCCGCTCCACCAAGAGAAACGACAACCCGTTCCCCAGCACGGCCACCACCCCGAAGACCAGGGGCTTCCAAGCTCCCGGCTGTCCGACCTGCGCCGCATAGAGTCCGGCGGCGATGCCGGCGAAGATG
Source organism: Nitrospira sp. (assembly GCA_015903945.1). Classification (GTDB taxonomy): domain Bacteria; phylum Nitrospirota; class Nitrospiria; order Nitrospirales; family Nitrospiraceae; genus Nitrospira_D. The sequence goes on from JABMDL010000011.1 coordinate 24,845, forward strand.
GCCATGTGCACGACGTTGTCCATGGCAATATCGAGCCAGGCACCGAACGGCGACTCCGTAAATGTCAGGCGCGCCACTTCGCCGTCGCAACAGTCGATGACCGCCGCCAGTTGAAACAGCAGCGCCGCGGCGACACCCGCCGCATAGGTCCCCATAGCAAATCCCCCGGCCGACACGAACCCGATCAGCGAGGCCACGATCGTCACGGCATTGGGCGAGAGCCCGGCGGCAAGAAACAGGCGTGTAAACCAGCGCGAGAATTTGCGATTGAAATACCGATCGACGAAGCCTTCAGTGTCGCTCTTCAGCGAGGTAAACAGTTTTTTTTCGGCCATGAACACGTCGGCCGGCGTGCTGACTTCCTGATACCAGGTCCCGCGCTTGTCCTCCGCCGCGATCACGCGCACCCGGCCGTCCACCGCCGCCCGTTCCAGCCAACGGCGGATCGGCGGCCGGTCCCGTTCCTGCGCCCCCTGGCCCGCCGCGTTCATGAGGCCGGCCGGCAAGACCACCATCTCGGCGGCACGCGGCGCGGAATCATCGAAATGCGGCGGCGCAAAGGACGTGAACCGATCGGATTGGACCTTCAACCGAAGCCCCCCTGTCGACGGATCCGTGGACTGCCGTGGTGCCGTCTGCGCAACCACAATGGCTTCGCCGTCCCGCACCTCGTGCCGCAACCGTTCGACCAAGCCCCGCGAGAAGACCGCGTTCACCCCCGTCACCAGCGCGAAGCCACGTACTTCCGCCGCCAAAAATTCCCACGTTCTTGGATCGTCCAATGGAAACTCCCGGAGCGGCATCCAACGCACAGGAATCGTCAGGCGCGGCCCATGGCCCAAAGCCTGCTTGAACTGGTCTTCTTCCGGGCCAGCCAATACGATCAATTGGCGGATGCCCGCCCGCTGCAATGTGAATACGGTCCGTTGAAATAGGCCGATCCCGACGACACTGGTCAATGGTCCCACCGAACTTACTCGATGACCACTCGACCCGCCGAACATACCGACCGAGGGCAGCAGGACGGCTGTGGTCAATCCTGGGATCTCGACTCGCTTCTTCTGTAGAGCGCTCTCATTCATCGCAGAACTCTCTGATGCAATCCTCGTCCCACACCCTCGCTCAGGAACTTCTCACAATTTCGGCAAAACGTCCAATTCCGCCTTCTTCACATCCTCGACGAAATCGATCTCCGTCCAGGGCAGACCCCCGATCTTCTCATGACCGACCTTGACGGTGTGGAAGAATTGCAGCAAGGCGTCTTCGTACTCCATATTCCACGAGCCCTGGTCGACGTGGGACCGAAGCGACGCCACAAGATGAGGCGTATCGGCATGCCGGACCCGCAGGAATCCCACGCCCTCGCCGGCATAATCGTACTGTTCCGGCATCTTCTTCGAGAGGGCGATCACCCGTCCTCCCGCCACCACCACCATACATTCCTCGCCGGTCTGCTTGACGGTTTCGTCCATCAGCAGTGCATTCTCATGCCGCGACTCCACCAGACGCCGGAGGATATCCCGATGAAACAGCACATCGGCATCCATCACAATCGCGTCGTCGTCGAGAGCCGTGCGGGCGATCCACAACGACGAAATACTGCCGCGATGAAATTGGTCGTTGACCAAGAAATCCACCCTGACGCCGCAGGCGTCGCGCGCCACTGCCTCGCGGATCATCTCTTGCCGGTATCCGACGACGATGGTCGCGCGCGTCACGCCGAGCCCGGCCAGCGCCGCCAGGTAGCGGTGCAGCAACGACCGGCCGCCGATTTCGATCAGGCACTTGGGCCGATGTTGGGTGATGTCCCAGAGGCGCTTGCCAACACCGGCGGCGAGGATGATGGCTTTCATGACGGCTTACATGCCTGTTCGAATGCGTCGAGAAATCCGGTAAACTGCGCTTCGGTCAGCGCGCCCATATTGGCCACGCGGAAAATCTTGTTTTCCAGATTGCCCTGGCCGGAGTAGATCACATAGCCCTGCGCTTTCAGCCGGTCGTGCAACGACTGGTAGGACACCCCCTCCGGCAAGTAATACGCCGTGATGGTATTCGACTGACGGTCCGGCGGGAGGAGCGCTTTCACGCCCAGCTTGGCCATACGGTCTCGGATGAGCATCGCCATCTTCTTGTACCGTTGTACGCGATTGGCCACGCCTTCTTCGAGCAGCTCGCTCAGCGCCTCGTCGAACGCGTAGTACACCTGGACCGCCGGCGTGAACGGGATCGTGCCTCGGCCTTCGCTGTCGATATAGTGCATGAGATGGAGATACCAGGACCGTTTGGGGTACGCCCGCATCCTCTCGACGAACCCCTTGCGCACCAGGACGAAGGACACGCCGGGGAATCCCTGGATGCACTTCCCTGCCGTGCCCGTCACCATATAGATGTGCGACTTCGCGATGTCGAGCGTCTCACCCGCCAGGGCGCTGACCGAGTCGAGCACGAAGACGCGATTCTGGTTATCGACGATCTCAGCGATCTCATGGACGGGATTGAGCAACCCGGTCGTTGTTTCATGGTGGACCATGCCGACCACGTGCACTTCCTGATGCTGCCGAAGCGCCAGCAGCAACTTGTCCGGATCGGGCCGCGCCGTCCAGTCATACTTCAATTCGTTCACACCCAGGCGGTGCAACCCGATGATCTGGGACATCCGCTCGCCGTACACACCGTTGTTGAGGATGAGCATGCGCCGGCCATGGGGCAAAGATGACAGCAATGCAGCTTCGACGGCGGATGTTCCGGAGCCGGTGATGACCACCGCAACGTAGTCCGACTCCGCCCCCGGCACAAAGGCTTTGAGCAGCTTGGTTTGGATGCGATGCAGCAGCTCCGTAAACTCCGACTCACGGTGGCAGATGTCGGGACGGAGCAGCGCCTGCCGCACACGCTCCGTGACATTGACCGGCCCAGGGTTGAGGAGAATCACATTCAAGCTTTCAGCAATCAGCTTTCAGCAATCAGCTCTTTCGGACACTGACGGCTGACAGCTGATAGCTCATGGCTATTTAATCGCGTTCATGAACCGTTTCGTCAGGTCCGGCGGATCGAGCAGAATCCGTTCCGCCTCCTCTTGGAATTCATTGACCTTGATCAGCAGCATGCTGGGCCCGTCTTTTTTCAACAGGTCTTTGAACTCATACACGAGGTCGTCGCGATCGAGCACGCGGACGGTGTTCACATAGCCGGCGGCCTTCGCCACTTTCTCCAGCGGCACGACGTTGGAGATCGTCGGTTGGTTCCCGGTCGTCCCATACACCTCGTTGTCGAACACGACGTGGATGAAATTTTTCGGCTTCAGCGCGCCGACGGTCGCCAACGTGCCCATGCCCATCAGTACATTGCCGTCGCCGTCGAACGTGACGACCCGCTTGTTCGGCTTGGCCAACGCCACGCCCAACGCGATGGCCGGTGCGTTGCCCATCGAGCCAATCATGTAAAAGTGCGTCGGCCGATCGGCGATCTTCTGGGCCTCGCGCGAGGGAAACCCGTTGCACACGATGACCGGCTGATCGGTTAACAGCTCCAGCAGCGCCGCCATCGCTTGTGCCCGGCTGATCAACGTGCCTTGTTCAGGTCTCATTCTCCCCTCGCCAAACGTCAACCGTCATACGTTATTCGATCGGACCGGAGCTGAGGGCCCTCTTACGATTGACGATTGACGGATGACGCCGTCCCCCGTCATGGATGCAGCCCCTTGACGACGCCCTTGGTGATAAACAGCGCGACCGGAATCTGTTGCTTCTTGTAAGTCTCCGTCACCCACCTGAAATCGTCGGCCGCCGTTTTTTCCGTCAGCGTCCGGTGAGGAATTTTCATCGTGTCGAGAAATTGTGGCATGACTTCACCCATCACGAGATGCTCCGGCGCATCCTTCCCGCCTTGGCCCCGCCACGACACGATCAGGATGCAGGGTTGGCGATAAATCACGTTCAGCGAAATCAGCGTATTGAGCGACGTCCCCAGTCCCGAATTCTGCATCAACACCGCCGGCATCTTGCCTGCCATGTAGGCGCCGGCCGCCATCCCCACCGCCTCATCCTCACGCACTGCAGGGGTATACAACCGGCGGTTCATCAATTCGGCGATGATGCCCCCCAGGATCGAATCGGGCACACCGGTGAAAAAATTCACCCCCAGGTCTTGGAGCGACTGCACGAACACATCACTGTCCATCATACTGCGGTTCCTTGCTGCCCTTGCCTCGGTGCTTCTGCATGAGCATGCGGGCCAGGCGGTGAAAAAGACCGCGCATTATATGCCAGGGACTTGTGCTTCATCAAGAAAGCGCGATGAGTTGCCTTCACGGCTTTCACATGGTAGCGTTTGCGACGAATCACCGCGCCGTGTTTCCGACAAACGCTATGAGACGCTTCCTCTCTCCCTCGTCGTTGATCCGCCTCTGTATGCTCATGATCGGAACAGTGATTGTGGCAGAACCCCTCTGGGCCGTGTTGATGATGAACGATCCCAAGGGATTCCAGAACATTACCTGGGGAACGCCGCTGACGGCGCGCCAGGATTTGGAAACCGTGCGGTCGGGGACCCACGTCGCGGAATACCGGCGGAAGACCGAACCGTTGACGTTTGCCGGCGCCGAGATGACGAGCATCCTTTATGTCTCGATCGACGATCAGTTTGCGCGGGTGACGATCCGATACCAAGGCGAGCAGGTACATAAGCGGGTGCTCAACTTCCTCGAGGCTCAGTTCGGGCCTCTTCAGCGTGTGCCCGGACAAATGACGCGGGGGCTCAACCAGCAATACAACTGGCGCGGCTCAGACACTGAAATCAATGTGACGTATCAAGCCGGCACGGAACGCGGATACATCTTCATCGACAGCCGGACACTGGCACCGCGATTCAATGATGACATCACCGATTCGGCGGATTGATCCGTCACCCCATCAGCTTCGTGGATGGATGAAGCTTGTCATGGCGGGGCTCGCAGGCGTCCTGCTGCTTCAGGGATCCCAGGCGCCGGCTGTTCCCATACTCAACGATCCCAATGGATTCGACGGCATCCCGTGGGGAGCAGCACTTTCGGACAAAGACCGCTTCGTGAGCATCGAAGATACCGGACGGTTCCAGACCTATGAGTACAAGGACCACCCGCCGATGCTTGGCCCGACGCCAGTCGATTCCGTGCGGTTGACGGCCTTTCAACACAAGTTCGGCCGAGTCACGGTCCGCTACAGCGGGCATGCCACCCATGACGCGATCCTGGCGTACCTGCAATCCCAGTACGGCCCGCTCGACCGAACACCGGGACAGATCGCCGTGGGCCCGGTGAAAGTCTACGCCTGGCACGGGTTCCAGACGGAGGTGACCCTGCGATTCGAATCGAGTCTGGACCGTGGCATCATCTTCATTGAAAGCGCCATCCTGCGTGAGCGCTGGGGAGAAGACGTTCCCTCAACGGTATTCTGATCGGCTCGCGCCGCCACTTTTTCGCAAACTTTCCATTGACAACTGTTCGCCGCTTTCGCATGATGGGCCCCTATGACGAACGCCGCGAAGCTCCGGGCCGCCTTAAAGAAACCTGGGGCCATAAAAATTGTCGGTGCCCACGATGCCCTGAGCGCACGGCTGATCGAGCGCGCAGGCTTCGACGGCATCTGGGCCAGCGGCTTTGCCATTTCGGCCTCGATGAAATGCATCCCCGACGCCAGCTTCATCGACTCCAGCGAACAACTCGCCGTCGAGCGAAATATCGTCGAGGCGGTGAGCATCCCTGTCATCGCCGACTGCGATACCGGCTACGGCAACGCCCTGAATGTCATGCGCACGGTCAACGACCGGGAGCGGGCCGGTGTGGCCGGCATTTGTATCGAAGACAACGTCTATCCCAAACGATGCAGTTTCTATGCGGGCGTCCGCCGTGAATTGATCCCGATCGAAGAGCATTGCAGCAAGATCAAGGCGGCCAAGGCCGCGCAGATTTTCCCGGAGTTCGTGGTCATCGCGAGGACAGAGGCCCTCATCGCGGGGTGGGGTCAGGAGGAAGCGTTACAACGGGCGGAGGCCTACGCCGAGGCGGGAGCCGATGCGGTCTTGATCCATTCGAAATCGAAGAAATTCGATGAACTTCGGGCCGTCTACAAAGCCTGGTCCGGCCGCGTGCCGCTGGTCGTCGTCCCGACGATTTTCGACCAAACCACCGCCGCGGAACTGGAAGAAGCCGGAGCCAAGATCATCATCTATGCCAATCAGCCGGTGCGAGCAGCGATCCGCTCCATGCAGGACGCACTTGCGCTTATCAAAAGCGATACGCGGCCTGGCGCCGCCAACAACATCATCGTCTCGCTTCCAGAGGTCTACGACATCGTCGGCGTGCCCCAAATGGAACGGGATGAGAAAGAGTTCTTGCCGGTCGGTGGGGAAAAGATCACCGCCATCATTGCCGCGGCCGGATTCGAAAAACAACTACTGCCACTGATTGAAGACAAACCGAAGTGTTTACTTGACATCAAAGGGAAGACGATTCTCGATCGCCAGATCAGCGCACTCAACGAATGCGAGATCAAAGACATTGCATTGGTTCGCGGGTACAAGAAAGAGGCGATTTCGCTCCCCAATATCCGGTACTACGACAACGACCGGTACGAAAGCACCGGCGAACTCTTTTCCATCTTCTGCGCCGAAAATGAGATCAAGGGCCGGACGATCGTCTTGTACGGCGATATTATGTTCGACCAGGCGGTGCTGGAGAAATTGCTGAAGAGCCCGGCCGACATCGCGCTGGTGGTCGATCTCGCCTGGCTGGATGAGTCTCGCCGCGACGCGCAACCGGCCCACATTAATCCCGACTTGGTGTCTCTGACCATGCCGCCCAGCACACAGGCCTTGTCGCGCTTTGTCATGCCGGAGGGCGAGCAGCGGATTGTAAAGATTGGCCAGCAGCTGCCGCATGAACAGGCACACGGCGAGTTCATCGGCATGGCGATGTTTTCCGAGAAAGGTACGCAGGCTCTCCTCGATGGTTACCGCGCAGCGCAAGAGAAGTATAAATCAACGGGTTTCCATGAAGCCGGCAGCTTCGTCAAGGCCTCCTTCACTGACATGATCCAGGAACTGATCGACCAGGGCCACACGGTGCAAGCCGTTCCGATTTTCAAAGGCTGGATGGAAGTCGACTCGTTTGAGGAATACCAGAAAGCCTGGGCCAAGATCCGGCAGTAGCCCTCCGCTCCTTCTCCTTTTATTCTTTCCACAGCTTCAAACGGCCAGGCTGATCCGGCCTGTCACCTCTTCCCTTGCGAGGACGCGTGTAGAGCCTCAAGCCATTGCATAATCGACTGAATTAACAGGGATAAGGAGTGCGCACAAATCGGCGTTCGGAGGCCTTTTTCGCGCCCCCCCATGAGGGGGGTCCCGCAGTCCCCCCATTGAGGCATGGCAAACCCTGAGGGCCGAGGTAGGTTCAGTGTGCAGTGTCGATTCCACATACGGCCAGTCCAACTGACTGAAGGGAGGAAATCGACTATGAAACATCTCAACCTCACCTTTTCCGGCATGGACGCCAAGGAAATGTTGATCGAGACCGGGGTCGTGACGGACCTGTGTCAAGACGGGATCGGCATCCACGCCCAACGGGCACTCAAACCCGGGATGGAACTCGCCCTCCTTATCGGTTGTCCAGACTCTGACGACCATATGTGTATTCCTGAAGCTCGGGTGGCCTGGGCGAGCGGGGACTACTTTGGCGTCTCTACCCGAACGATGACACCCGAGGACTGTGAAAAGCTCCGTCAGATGTTTGTATCGGCACGCTGTCAATCGTAGAGAGTTTCGTGATCAAGCAGGAGGTCTGTCTGTCATCGGCCCACGAGAGGAGGGAAAACCCCAGTGGGGTCCGTGGAACAATCATTAGGAGTCGCCGCTTGTGTAACCAGGAGGTCCCATCATGAAACAACTGGCAATCGTCAAACGATCCGAGCCATTCCCCTCTGCGTCAACAGAACGGCGAGGCAACCCTCGTCTCCCCGTCTCCTTCAAACTGATGTATTCGGCTATCACCAGAGGCGATGTCCTTATTGGAGACGGGACTGTCGTTGATCTCTCCAAGGACGGCTTAGGGATTCGGGGGGATTATCCGGTCCGAGCCGGAATGGAGTTGACCATGTTTCTCTATCTCCCGGACGGCAATGATCCTCTGTTCGTTCTCGAAGCCAATGTCGCCTGGACTTCAGGGAACCTCTTTGGGGTCGAGTTCAAGAAGTTGTGCCTTCGCGAAGGAAACCGACTGCAGTCGTTCCTTCGGACCCAGGCTGACATCGAGGTTTGACCGCCCGTTGAAAACCATCAGGTGCGCGTCCGAGGAGCGGACGCCTCCGTTCTAACCACCTCGTTGGGTAGAGAGTCCCCATCGGCCGCGGTCTACTCATCTTCCTCGACGACACTCTTCACCTCTCCCATATCCCCATTCACGAAAATCACCGGGATGTTTGCCTTCAGAGAAATGTGCATGCTAGCCTCAAGGTTAGTAACTACTCACTCACTATGAAACGACCGCACATCGTATCACCTCGGTCATCGCGAGTGTCAGGCCCGGAGCGTCAGGCCAACCTGATCGGTACCGCCGCCTCCCTGTTCGCCTCCAACGGTTTCGAGGGGACGACGACGAAGGAAATTGCGAAGGCGGCCGGTGTGAGTGAAGCGCTACTCTTCAAACATTTTCCCACCAAGCGTGCACTCTATGCCGCCATCCTTGAGGAGAAAGCGCACTATGCGGGGCTGCGGGAAGCCGCAGAAGAAGCCGCGAGGAACAACGACGATGCCCGGTTGTTCACACTGTTGGCCGGTTCTCGAATCAGAAAAGGGGCGGACCCGACGCTGCTCCGGCTGCTGCTCTTCAGCGCCTTGGAAGGCCACGAGCTGTCCGATATGTTTTTCCGGCGGCAATACAGCATGTTTTATGACCTGCTGGCACACTACATCGGCCGACGGATTGAGGACGGTGCCTTTCGTCCGGTCGATCCGCGGCTGGCCGCCAGAGCTTTCTTCGGTATCATCGTCCACCACAGGCTTCTGCACGACATCTTCGGGCTGCCCATGCATCGAACCCACGAGGAGACCGTGAACGAATATGTGTCTCTGTTTCTCAACGGCCTCGTCCAACCCACTAGTCCTACTGGACGGATGCACTCATGAACCGCGTCATACGCCATCCGTTTGTCACTCTGGGCGTCATCCTCGTGATCACAGTCGCCGCCTTGGTGGCCGTCCGCCTTACCACCGGCGCCAAGACCGACCCACGCAAAGCCCGTCTCATTACGGTGGGGACCGTGTCGCCCGTCAAGGAAGATCTCGACATCCGCCTCAGCTTTACGGCGGACGTGACCCCCAACCAAGTCGTCAACCTGTTCTCGCGCGTGGACGGCTATATCGCCAAGCTGCATGCGGACAAAGGTGATTTCGTGAAACGCCATCAGCTGCTGATCGAGATCGACCATACAGACTATCAGCACGCCGTCGATCAGGCGAAGGCCAACCTTGCCGCAGCCCATGCCAGAGTGGCGCAGCAGCACGCGGCCTTGCGCCACGCGACGCTCACCCTCGATCGCATGAAGGCCCTGATCAAAGACCAGTTCGTCTCGCAGCAGGATCTGGACAATGCGCAGGTCACATTCGACGCCGCTGTGGCCGTTTTGGAGTCGCTGCACGCGCAAGTTACGCAGCTGGAGGTTGCTCTCGCGCAAACGGAGACCAACCTGGCTTATTCATACATTCGAGCCCCGTTTGCCGGATATGTCGCCGAGCGGAATTTGGACACCGGAGCCTATGTCACCGGCGCCACCGCCAGCACCTCGACGATGTCGCGCGGGATGTTGAGCCTGCATGACATCGACACAGTTCGTGTCCTGATCGAAGTCGTCGAGAAAGACATCCCGCTGATCAAGATCGGGCAGAAAGCCGAATTGCGGGCGGAGGCTTATCCTGACCAGGTGTTCGAAGGAACGGTGACGCGTATCCTCCACGCGCTCAATCGCGCGACCCGCACGATGACGGTCGAGATCGACTTACCGAACAAGGATCGTCGGTTAAAAGGGGGCATGTTCGCCCGTGTCGAAGTCATGGTGGGGACCCATCGCGACGCCGTGCAAATTCCTATCGATGCGGTGAGCCGGCTGGAGGAAGCGCAGTACGTCTTCGTCGTGCGCGATGGGAAGGCTCAGCGGGTGAACGTCGAGATCGGAGCCCGCAAAGAGAACCGTGTTGAAATCATCAAAGGCCTGTCCGGCGATGAAGCAGTCATCGTGTCCGGCAAAGACCTCGTGCACGACGGCACCCCGGTCCAGGCACAACCGCTCCCTCAGTCGTGAGTGCCGAGGACTGAGGGCCGAGTGAACTGCCAGTGTAGACGGATACACGTGAATCGAATGGGCACCAGCATCATGCTCTTATTCTCAACACTCAACACTCATTTTTCGGCACGACTTGTATGTGGCTAACGCTGCTCGCATTACGCAATCGTATCGGCATTTTGATGCTGTCGCTCGCGATGGTGGTGCTAGGCATCACGTCGCTCCAGCGGCTGCCGATCGATCTGTTCCCGCAGATCCAAATACCCGTCGCCTTCGTCGGCGTCATCTATAAGGGCGCTCCTCCGCTCGACATTGAGCAAAGCGTCGTCTACCCGATCGAGAAAGCCGTGAGCTCCGCCTCGAACGTGGAACACGTCGAATCGTTCTCCAAGCAGGGACTCGGTGCGGTCCAGATTTGGTTCAACTGGGGCGCCGACATCAACGTCGGGCAAATGGAGGTCATGCAGCGCATCACGCAGATTTTGAACAGCCTCCCGCCCGGCATTTTGCAGCCCTTCATCGTGAAATTCGACGTTTCCAACATCCCCGTCTCGTTCGTCACCGTGTCGAGCGAGGACTTGGACGAGCGCGCACTCTACGATCTGGCCTACAACACGATCGCCCCACAAATCGAACAGATCGCCAATGTGGCCGCTGCCACTGTGGAGGGAGGAAAAATCAGGCAGATCAATGTCAGCCTCGATCCAGCACTCCTCAGCGCCCGAGGCCTCTCGATTCTCGACGTGGTCAACGCCGTCAAGGCTGCCAATGTCATTCTGCCATCGGGCAACATCAAGGCCGGCAATCTCGACTACAATGTCTTCACCAACAACCAGTTCAAGACCGTCGAACCGATCCACGACGTGATCGTCAAGCTCGACCGCCAGGGGAATCCCGTCCGAGTCCGCGACGTGGGAACGGTCGCCGACTCCTCTGACATCCAAACGAACATCGTTCGCACCGACGGAGCCAGGGCCGTCCTCTTGCGCGTGAACAAACAGCCAATCGCCAACACGGTCGAGGTCGTCGACGCACTGCGCGCGGCGCTCCCACGAATGATCGGTGTTCCGCCTGGCGTCACACTCGGCATTTCGTTCGACCAGTCCGTCTACATCCGCCAGTCCATTCGCAACCTGACTGAACAAGCGCTCCACGGCTCGCTCCTTGCCGCGGCCGTCATCTTGATATTTTTGCGCAATTTCACCAGCACGATGATTATCTCCGTGTCTATTCCCCTGTCCATCCTCGTGACCTTCATCGTGCTGTATTTGAGCGGACAGACGCTGAATGTGTTCACGCTGGGAGGACTCGCGCTCGGCATCGGCCGCCTCGTCGACGATTCCATCGTGGAACTGGAGAATATCCAGCGTCACTTGAACACCGGCGCGCGACGCTGGGACGCGATTTTGGAGGCCGCCCGCGAGGTGGCCATGCCGATTTTCGCCTCGACGGTGACGACCGTCGTGGTGTTTCTCCCGATGTTCTTCATCGTCGGTATTACGCGCCTCCTGCTGATTCCCTTGACGGTGACCATCGCCATCGCGTTGTTCACGTCGTTTTTTATTTCGCGCACGGTCACACCGGCCCTGTGCTACAAGTTTTTAAAACCCGAGCAGGAAGCCCATCGGACCATGCCTCGCTGGTTCGTCCAACTGATGGACTGGAGCCGCGCGCGCTACGACGCGCTCGACAAGGGTTATGAGGACTCGTTACGGTGGGTCTTGGGGCATCGCCGAATCTTTATCGCGGCCGTCCTGCTGATCTTCTCCGGCTCACTCATGCTGGTGCCCTTGATCGGCACTGAATTTCTGCCGGTGTCGGACGAGAGCCAATTCCGGATCGTCCTGCGCGCACCGGTCGGCCAGCGGGTCGAAAAAACTGAGCAACAAGTCGCCGAGGTCGAGCGCGTACTTCGCGAGCAGATCCCCCCCGAGGAGTTGGAAACGATCGTCTCGAGCACAGGCGTGCTGTCACAGGGCCGGGCATCCCTGTTCAACCCCAACACCGGCCCCCATACCTCATCGATCCAGGTCTATCTGGTTCCGCCGGGCAAACGGAATAGGACCCAGGTGCAGGTCATGAACGAGGTAAGGCCGAAGATCGTCAAGCTGTTCCCCGGCGTCGCGATGTTCTTCGATCCGGGCGGTCTCGTGAAACGAGTCACCAGTTTCGGCTCACAGAAAGCCATCGATGTGGAGATCTACGGGTATGACTTTGAGACGGCGCGGGGCGTGATCGCCCGCGTCAAGGACATTATGGAGCAGATCCCCGGCTTGGCGGATATCGAACCGAGCCGGGAAGAAAACTATCCGGAAGTGAACATCACGGTCGACAGGGAAAAAGCGGCGCTCCTTGGGATCAGCGAGGCCGACGTCGCGAATACGGTGCTCTATTCCCTCAACGGGAACGGCCAGACCGATCCCATCATTTACACCGACCCGCACAACGGCAATGAATACTTCATCAGCGCCTGGCTGGACGAGCGACACCGGAAGGATATCACCGATCTGGAGAATATTCTCCTGACCACGAAGTCCGGAGAGCCGGTGCTGCTCAAGAGCGTGGCGTCACTCAAATTGACCGCCGGCCCAGTGAAGATTGATCGGAAGTATTTTCAGCGGGTCATCCACATTACGGCCAACCCGACGACCCGTCCGCTGGGGGACATCGCCGATGATTTGGAGTCAGCCTTCGCGACCCTCCAACTGCCGACAGGCTTCAGCATCAAACTGGCCGGGCAGATTCAGCAACAGCGGGAGACATTCCACGGCCTGCTGTTCGCGACCGCCCTCGCGCTCATGCTCGTGTACATGGTGATGGCCGCCCAGTTCAAGTCGCTCGTCGATCCGTTCATCATCATGTTTGCCGTCCCGATGGGATTTCCCGGTGTCATTCTCATCCTGTTCCTCACCGACACGACCCTCTCCACCAGCTCCATGATGGGCATCATCATGATGTTCGGCATCGTCGTGTCGAACGGCGTCTTGCTGGTCGACTACACGAACGTGCTGCGCCGCAAGGGCCGGCTGCTGCTCGATGCCGTGGTCACTGCCTCACGGACCCGCCTCAGACCGATCCTTATGACCTCGCTGGCGACGGTCTTCGGCTTGATCCCGATGGCCATCGGCTTCGGAACCGGAGGAGAGACCAACGCGCCGCTCGCGCGCGCGGTGGTGGGAGGCCTGAGCGTCTCCACGCTCCTGACGCTGTTCTTGGTTCCGACGATGTATGTCATCGTGGAAGAACGGATTCGACGAAAACTGGAGGACAGGCAGGAGGACGGAGGACCTACACCCGTTAGCACAGCAGGTGAGACGACCTAGCAGGCCTCTTGTTTACCGGCCGATGCCTGGGAACAACGACTTCAGCTGCATCGCCAGGCTGATGTCCCCGTCGATTTGTACGCGTCCCGACATCGCCATCGCCATACCGCTGATCTGGCCGTTGAGCAGCCTGATGCAATCGTCTCCATCCATGGAGAGCGTGACATGCGGATCGGCATGGATGCCCTCTTTCATCTCGCAGGCTCCATCTTGGATGAGCAGGTGATAGTGTCCTCCCCGCTCTCCTTTCAAATGGAACTGATAGACCGCGTCGAGGTCCTCGGCTGCGTCCTTATTGAGCATGGACGGGAGAGATTCCAGCCACTCTTTAGGTGTTTTGGGTCTCATCGGGAATACGCAAGTGAGGAATAGCTGAAGCAGCAGGGGCCGCGGGATCACGGCCCCCGCCGGTTCACATGCAGGCGACGACCTCAGTACCGAAGTGTCGCTGTGGCTGTGCTTCGCCGGGCGCCGAAAAATTCCTTCGAGAAGGACTCGACGACCGCCGGGTCGTATCCTTTGCAGCTGAAAATGTCGAGATAGGCATTGTTGGTGTCATTAGCGAAATGGCCGCTGATCAGTGACGTCGAGATCAGCTGCACCATGGAATACCCGGCAACGCGGCCTTCACCGAAATCAACCACCTGGCATTCGCCGAAACGCTTCATGCCGATCAGCTCACAGAGCTCGACGACGTATCGCTTAATGTAATCGGCATCACGAATCGAATCGGGGTTGCAATCCTGGAGGTCGACGGCGGTGCAGAGTCCCCATGCCTTGCCTTCGCCCACCATCTCCTGGACAGAGAGCGAAGCAGCCACGGGGGCGCTGGTTGGAAAGATCGCGGACTCGGAACTAGCCGAGATACTCATAGAGGTTAGTACCTTTCTGTGAGAAGGTTAGAACACCGGACACAATTGCTGGCTGGCTGCACTATACCACGATTTTGAAATGACGCACGGTCGGCGGCAAGATTTTTTTCGCTCGGCCTTCGTCGCCTTGTACACGCGCTTTCGGTTGACAAGGTTTGCGGCCCTCGGAGACAATGCCCGCCATGACTGCGCCTCACAACGCCTCCCCGACCGACCTCCCCGACCGGCTCTGTACCTGGTGCCGCGTTCCGATGAAGAAGCGCCTGGTCGGCGGCAACCAGTTTGTCCATTACACCTGCCCGAAATGCATCTTTCAGCACACCACGAGACTGGGACTCAAACCGGTCGCGCCCAAACATTGAGCGAGTCTCCGCCCCGGATGTTCAGCCTAGAGCGTCCCGCCTACCAGCCGCCGGATCTCTTCCATCCGTTTACGATTGACGCCCAGATCGCCGTAGCCTGTCCGGGACGCCGAACGGAAGTGCAGCGTCTTGGTCTCGTCATCAAAGACAAACTCCACGTCATCCACGAACCGAAACAAGAGACTGGTGAACTCGTAATGCAGGTAGGCCTCGTCCTCCTCAACGAGCTTGGTCCGTGGCAGCGAACGAACCACTTCCTTCAAGGCCTCTTTCGCCTCGGCTCTGGCCTTCCGATAGCGAATAGGGTCAATGGCGTGGGCCTTGTCTGCCGCTTGTGTCGAGACGCAGTTGGGGCTGGAGGGACAGGGAGGGAGGGTACGCGGGCTCATCGAGTGCACACTTTACGCCTCCGATGCGATCGGCTGCAACTACAACACAGGCATCAGGCCAACTCGGACCTTGTCGTTGCCGGCTCAGTAGACAGGATAGGAGATGATCCGGACATCCCACGGAGGTCAATACGACACTGTGGTCAAGATCGGTCGCGCCTCGTCTAGAGCTTCCACCGTCACCGATATCCGTCCGATGATGCGCCCATCTTCGGTTTCCACGTCCACACGCCAGTCGCCCGGATCGAGGCGCTGCTTGAAGCTGTAGGCCCGGTAGCCGCCTGCGCGGCCCCCGGAGATCTTGAGTGGAATCCGGTCGGCATGAGTGAAGGGCCGGCTGCTGCTGGCCCGAACGTACCAATGATGGTAGATGGTCGTATTCAAGTCGACCGGCGCAAACACGGCGCTGAAACAATAGATCGGCTCATCGGACGGGAACGTCGAATCCGAGCGCTTCCAGAACTGATACCACCGTTTGTCAAACGACAGCTCGAACCGCTCCCCGGCTTTCTTCACCTCATGATAGATGCCTCCATATTTGAGTGAGAGCGGCACGGGCGGAATCCAGTTCAGAAAGTAAAAGCCGATCAGCAAGCTGACGAGCGCGCACGCGGGCGCCGTCACGCCGACCGCTTCGAACCTGGATCGGTCCGGATTGTTCCGATAGATCAGCTGCACAACGCGGAAGGTCACGGCGGCGCTCAGGACGGCACCGATTAAGAACACCGCCACATTCATGTAGCCGGTCATCACCGGCAGGAAAAACGTGAAAAAGGCGAAACACACCAAGGCATAGAGGCTCACGAGTAGGCGGAGACTGGACAGCCGGTTGCGCAGGAATTCGTTGACGATCAACAGCACGACCAGCAGCGCAAAAAACACGGCGGTGCCGGTGAGCGTGGCACTCTGCGAATAGAAGACCGCATAGGCGCTAAAAAGACTGCCCAGCAAAAACTGTATGGCCATGGGGTAATAGGGTCTCATTCGCAGTGCCCAGCGGACAGCAGGCGAGAATCCTGCCGCCGGCTCGCGGTCCGGCGACGGTTCGATTCCCAGCCGGCCGGTCAGCACGATGAGCACACCCAAGAGCAGCAAATAGATCAACAGAATGAGATTATCGAACAGCCGATCAATGCGGGTGAGGGTCAGCGTGTCGTAGGTGACGCCTGAGAGAAAACACACCGCTGGAAGAAAAGGCCTGCTGAAAGCCGATTGGATCCTCGCCAGCGGACTCATGCCCCTACTGTGCTAAATCGGCGTGGAGAGATCAACGAAAATGGCAATTCGAATCGCACGTCGTCATACGTCAAACGTGAAACCACCGGAACAGAACATCAGCAATCTTTTACGCTTGACGAGTGACGCTTGACGAACATCTGTTCAGACGAAAGCCGGAAGCGGCGCGTAGACGACGGGATAGCCGATCAGCCGTTCCAACCAAGCCGCCATGGCATCCTCGTTCAGCGGCGCTTTATTCAATCGGATCTCCATGCCGAAGCCGGTGTGGGAGCCGACGAGGCCAATAATTGCCGAAGCCTCCTCGCCTTCCGGCAGCAAGTCCTGCGTTTGGAATTCACAGAGCGTGGCATAGAGACGTCCATCCGGTCGAATCGCGTCGAGGACTTCCGGCAACTCATCGAGGGGGCAGTGGACTGAGCAGCGATAGGCCAGGCGGGCAGCAGGTTCGACGGTCTGGAACTCCGCCAACGCCTCTTCGGAAAATCCGGTCAAATAGGCACGCACCCCGGCAGGCTCAGGCGCATAGGTGGCGGCGAGCCGGCTGGCGGGGACGAGAAACTCGTAGGCGTCCGACGTGTTGTATTCGAATTGGCACGCGCCGAAGGCATCCGGCCACGAGCAAAAGAACGGATTGGAGGGATCGTGGGGTTTGAGCGTCACCGCTTCCTTCTCAATCCCCGTTTCCACCGGCAGCTCCAAGGCCGTAATCGCAGCGAGAAAGGCGGCGCGCCGTTCCTCCAGCCACTGAGCCCGCCGGCTGTCCCCACGGGTTTCCCCCGGCGTGATGACCTCGCCGGTCTGAAGACGGATCCGGATGAATGAATGGGTGTGCCGAAATCCAAGCCAGAGCATGGCCTTCTGTTCGTGCAGAGCCAGGCGCTCCCGGATACGCCACGGATGGCTTATCGAGCAGTAGGTGCCGACGTCCTGATAGTGTTGATAGACAGTATGGTAGGCCCCGGCGAGGAGAAAGAAATCCCCCCGCCACTTCTCCCGTACATGAACCAGGGTGACGTCTTCGGTCGCCCACGGATCGAGCTGATCGAAATCGTCGGGAGCGTCAACGGTCCATTCTTCGACATAACAAATGACGTCGCTGGCCGGCGCCGTCGGCTTCAGGCCGAGCGCCAGCAGCCGGTCACCGACGGCAAGCGCTTGACTGAACGTCAGCGGAACCGTCGTTTCCCAACGCCGTTCACGCACAGTGGACGATTCCTCAGGCTGAGGTGAAGTGTCAGGTTAAGAAACGTGAGCCCAAACCTTCCGTTGAATTACCGTACGGGCCTCAGGGCCTTCTGAGAGATCGTCGTATCGGCGATCAGCCGATCGATCCCGTCCGTCAAGGTCGCCGCCAGTAACTCCTGCACATCTGCCTCATTGAACCAAAAGACCGTCCGGGTCTGCGCCCCCTCGATGCTACGCGTGGTCGTGCTCTTATCGCCAAGATTCTTGGCTTGAATCGTGAACCGATTCTTGGTGTCGATCAGGGTCGAAAATACCCGGCTCTTGGCGTTGGCGGAAAAGTCTTGCACGTGTCCGCTGATCACAATATCGGCGTCGGCCTCCGAACCGGCCTGGCCCAGACGGACGTTCCACGGCCGCTCTCCCCAGCCACGGGATTTCAGCCGATTGACTAGTGTGTGGGTTACCAGCTCGGCCGCCTGCCCGCCCGCCACATCAAAATGTGTAATCCCCCCCCAGAGATGGCTCCGAGCCCCGATATGGCTCTTGTCCGTTCGCCGATCCTCGAACGGCTCGATCACGATCTTCACCGGCTCCACGCCGGACGGCTGCGCCGCGGGCGGCTTGGGTTGAAGGCTGAGCACATGGGTCTCGCCTTTTCCCGCGCACCCGGCCGCAACTGTGACCATCAACACCGCGCCTGCCATCAGCGACATTCTGGCTAGCGATTCTTTCACAATACCCTCCTTCCGACAGACCACTACACCCATGACAATGAGCCAGTCTACCCAAGTTGCCGAGCGGACACAATCGGACACGAACGGACGGTCAGGACGCGATGAGGGGGAGCATCGATCGAA
This sequence comes from Nitrospira sp., assembly GCA_015903945.1. Classification (GTDB taxonomy): domain Bacteria; phylum Nitrospirota; class Nitrospiria; order Nitrospirales; family Nitrospiraceae; genus Nitrospira_D. Next base: position 43,382 of record JABMDL010000011.1, read on the forward strand.
CACTCTCGCAACTCCACTGCGGCAACTGCCCTGTCTGGATCCGCGCGTCGGTCAGCGGCACACACCGGATGATTTTGAGGAACGACCGCTCCGCCAGCACGGCGGCGAGCCGGGCTTTCCGATCGTGTGTGATCGGCAGCGTATACCCCTCGCCCCGTTTCCATTCCCAGAGAGTCGGCGCCAGCGAGAGCTCCAACTCATGTCCGGCCAGTTGATGGAACCGGTCGACGAAATGTTTCTTATACCGCCGCATCTCCGCCCCTTCGAGGATCAGCGCACAGGACACATGATGCCCCCACCACACCAATGTGCGAACGGTGAACTTGTTCACCCCGTCGAAGTGTTTGGGATAATCCACGTACTGATAGGGACAGTCTTCCAGATGCTCGCCCTTGACCAGTTGATGGCTGTCCGGGTTGAACTCGGGCGGTGTGACCAGCGACACTCCGGCCAGTTCCGCCCTCAAGGCGCCGAGCGTGGCCTCCAACTGTTTCCGGATCTTCGCCGTGATCGCGGCTTTTCTGCGGAAGAGCTGCGCATCAGCCAGGAGGGCGCTTTCGTCGTCGGTGAACGATACAGAGCTGGTCATGCGGGGTCGACCGTCGGCTGCCGGCCATTAATGCTTGTGATGCGTGACGAATCCCGACACGTGAAGCGCATAGTGGCGCCGGCAGTCGGCACAGCGAAGTACCACGACGTCCTGAAACACGTCCATCTCACGGAGCGTCAGGGCTGCGCGGTGGGTCATGACGCAGGCACTGAGGAGCGTCTCCGCCGACACCTCCTCGCCTGCTGTGCCTGGTGTCACTGTCCCCTGACCGACCGGATCCTTGGGAACAACCAGGTCGATAGTCAGGTGATGGGCTGACCGGCAGGAACTGCACGTCAACACCATAGTCCGATCATCGCCCATCCGCTTGACCGCCACACAGAGAGGATGGACCGACCAGCATTGCTGAAGAAATGCTCCACTGCGGACGATGTTAATCATCGGCCCTTCTTACCTCCAGGCCAGACCGTGCCGCCGAACCTGTACATAAGGAAGCCGGCTTGCGATCCAGCGTTCAGGAGCCGACGGCCGCCGGGATGTCGGGGCCTTTCGCCGAGGAAGGAACGACGGTGCCGTCTTGAACGGCCCGGCAATCTTTACAAATCCGAGGCCGTGCTTTCAGAAAAGAGACCTTCCCGCTGGCCAGACAACTGTAGTGCACGAATTCATCGCACACTGAGCAGCGGGACCACCCACCGCGAAACAGCGTCGTATCCCGATAGAGGCCTTGTTTGCAGACTTTGCAATGCCGCGGCTCGACCCCAAGGAGCATCGGCTCCCATTCGCCGCCGCCTTTTCGAATGCTCAT
>JABMDL010000074.1 GCA_015903945.1 Nitrospira sp.
AGGGCAGTGGCGATGTCAAAGTGCATAGTCCGGCGATTGGGTCGGCAACATTCGGTTAGGAAGTTATGCCGTTATGACTGACATATGGAGGTTGTGGGCCGAAAACGGAGGCGCATCTTAGCTCCGATTGCGAGAAAAGGGAATCGATTGTCACGGCGGAAGAAAACCTATAAGGGGTTCAAGAGTTGAACGTCCACAGGGATTAGCCCTCTGTAATGGGGCTGCTAAATCACTACGCGACCATGATCGGCTGGTTTCTTCGTCTTCCCCTGTATTGAATCACTGATGTCATAAGGAGTATATTCCCTCATTCGTACCGCCTCTATACTTTTGTAACCTTTCAATCCGTGGTCAGTACCCGTTAGAATCACGCGTTCTGTGCTGTGGAGAGGCTCCTTCCGCATTGTCTGTTAAATGGCTACGTATAAAATATGCCTCGGAGGCGAAGGTCCGGTTGCGATTGAGTGATCACATCCCATTGTTCCAGAAGCTGGAGCAACACACAGGGGGGTATACCATGAAGCGCATACTGATCGTCAGCATTACGGCCGGTCTTGCGTTATCCTTCCCATGGGTTTCCTTTGCGGGGGAAAAGCAGAGCAATTCGAGTCAACCAACAGCCTCTCAGGCCAAACCGGAACTGGCCATTAAACCGGTGCTCTATGTTCCGCCCAAGAAGGGGGCCCCGGCGCCCGGACTCAAACGAGGAGGAGGGACGCGCGGGATGAACAAAAGCGTCCCGGTGATCAGCGTGCTGGCTCCCGACCATGTGGGGCTCACACTGCTTGAACAACCGGTCCTATTTCGCTCCGACCAAACAGAATCTGTCCTATGAATTCACGCTCATTGCTGAAACGGCCGATTCCCCCGCCGTTGAAGTGAAGCTTCCACAACCGATACACCCTGGGATCCAGCAGATTAGATTGTCCGACTACAATGTGAAGCTCTCCTATGGGGAGCGGTATCAATGGTCGGTGGCGGTGATCATGGACCCCGAAGAGCCGTCGGCCAACATCGTGGCCAAGGGGATCATTGAACGTGTTGATCGAAACAAACTGGAACAACCGCTCCCAAGTGGATTCAGCAAGGCGGATGCTCCGAAGCACTACGCCGAGTCGGGTCTGTGGTATGACGCGGTCATGGCATTCTCGGATCAGATTCAGTCTGATCCTGGCAATATGGATCTACGGCAACAGCGTGCGTCATTGCTGGAACAGGGGGGGCTTGGAGAGGTGGCGGTGGGCATGTCCAACATGCGCACCCATTCAGTCTATTGAGCCCAGCCAGGTCTCGTAGGTCAGTCTCCAGCAGCTCCTTCGGATGACGTATCGCTCTGCGCATGCATCTCAGTGACAATGCGATAGGCGAGCATCGACTGAGTTTTCCCTTTCAGATGCACTTCCCCAATGCAATCCAGTTGAAACCGATTGCCGAGCAATTGGGCGGTACTCTCACTCACGAGGATTCGACAGGGGCGACGACCCTGTGATTCCGCAATGGCTTCCCGGCCGAAACTCTCCAGGTGCGCGGCGGCGTTGACCGTATCGCCCACGGTTGTGTACTTCATGCGGTGGGCGCTCCCTACGCAACCGGCCAACAGGGGGCCGGTATGGATCCCAATGCGCATCCCTACGGTTGGAAGGCCGTTCAGGGCGTGGTGGTTGTTCAACAAGAGCAGTTCCTCTTCCATGGCCAGCGCGCAGGCGACCGCACTGACCGCATCTTTGGCCACTTCTTCCTGGGTTTCTCGCTTGATCGGAACGCCGAAGTTGGCCTTGATCGAATCGCCGGCGTAGTCGTCGATCACCCCTCCGTGATCCATGATGATGCCGGTCATGGCGGACAAGTAGGAATTGACCCAGTCCATGAGCGCCTGCGGGGTCAGCTGTTCCGAAATCTTTGTGTATCCCTTAAAATCCGAAAATAACACGGTTCCAAGGATCTCCTGCGGCCGCGGCCGCCCATCTTCGAGCAGGTAATCGCGTTCCTGCCAGATCTTATCGGCGACCTCGCGTGAGACATGCCGTGAAAAGAGTTGCATCAGCCTGGCCTTGTCCTTCCATTCTCGAGCCAGAGTCGAGGCCTCGCCGATCGCGACCGCGATAATCCAGGTGGACGCGGGCGGACCCAGCGGCATCCACCATCCCGAGAAGAAGAGCGCAACGACCGACAGGGTGATCAGGAACAGGCCCCCAAGCACAATGAAGGAAAAGCGCCACGCAGACCGCGCCAAGCTCCCGAGTGCCCCTCCGAGCATTCCCCACAGCAGCGTCCAAGAGATTTCCGCCAGTTCGCTGATCCCACGAAGCGGGCTGCGGCCGTCGATTGCGGCGGCGAGTAGCTGTTCCGTAATGATGCCATGCATGATCACGCCAGGGAATTGGTTGCTGCCGTACGATCCATAGTTCACCGGGATTTGGAACACGTCCGGCACGCTTTCCGCCGTCACTCCGATCATGACGATTCGATTTGTCAAATAACGGGCTTCAATCCGTCCCTCAAGCAGGTCGGTCAACGAAAACGTGTCGAGCGCCTGGCCTGCCGCGCCGAAGTCCAAGAGTATCTGGTAGCCACCGTCGTCGGCATTCACATAGCTGCCATCCGAAGACGCGAACGGCCGCAGGGTGATGCGCCCCAGACGAATCCATTCCGGCACCGCAGGGTCTTGTTCCGGCACGATGCCGTCTTGGGCCAGATACAGCATAGCGAGCCTCAGGCCAAAGGCATAGGCGACGTCATCACCATCGTCCTGAAAGAGCAAGCCCCGGCGTATAATCCCGTCAAAATCGACAAGGATATCGTTGAATCCTACTTGGGGACTGCCTTGCAGCACCGATGGAGGAGGTATGCGGGAAACTGTACCGCCACCCAGATGCGTAATCATGACGATCTGGGGATGCTGGGGGAGCAGTGCGGTCAGTTTCTCATGTCCCGGAGGAACTTCGATATCGCGATACACATCCACTCCGATCGCTCGTGGCTGGTAGTCGAGGAGCAGGCGGAGTGCGTGCGCAAGGGTTTCATCGGTGACCGGCCACCGTCCTTGCCGGCGAATGTCCTCCTCGGAGATCGTGATGTAGGTAATGCGTGATTCGCTGACGGCCGCGGCCGGCCGCGAGCGGAGCAGCCAATCGTAAATATCGAGTTCCAGCTGTTGGAGGAGGCCGATACCGCGCACTCCGAGAATGGCCACTCCGCACAGCAGACCTGTCGCAAGCCGTATTACTATCGAGAAATCACCGGTTTTCAGGGCGCCACGCATGGGATGAACGATCTCTGTGCGTATCCAGCAAGCCTGCTTATCGAAACTGTCATCAGCCGCCCGAGTTTATCCTATTTAGTCCAGGTTAGAGCCAGTTATTCAGCAGCAGAAATGGCGACCAAAAAATGGGATGTTGGTACTCCGGGTTGTCCAGCAACGTCAATTGAGCCTGACGGAGTGCTTGCGCCTTGGACAGGGCGGGATTTTTCAATTGCCGGTAGAATTCCGTGACCAGGGCCGACGAGGCCTCATCGTTCACGAACCACAGGGTCGCGAGGGCGCTGCGGGCGCCGGCCTTGATGGCCACGCCGGCCAATCCCAGTGCGGCGCGGTCGTCTCCTGCCGCAGTCTGGCACGCGCTGAGGCTGAGCAACTCGAGCGGCTGGTCCCGGAACTTAAACGATCCCACGATTTGACTCAGCCGATCCATCGTCAGTTTTTCGTCGAACGTCAGCAGAAAGCTGTTTTTGACGTCCCGCTCGAACTTGCCGTGCGACGCGATGTGCACGATCGTAACTGGATGCTGCTTCATCGCCTGCTCAAGGGCCGGTACGCGGAATTCCTGGTTCAGCAGGCGCTGTGATGTGTAGAGCGCACCGATGGCCGCCAACTCCTCAACCGCGTTCGGCAGGGGCGGAAAGCCTTGCACGGCTTCCGAGAGGCCGGCGGAGAGGATATGAATCCGGTCTCGCGCCAAGGGTTTAGGATCGGTCAGGTTGAGGCCGGGCGTCGTGGCCACCGCATACTTGGCAATGACGAATTGCTTGCCATCGTGCAGCGCGGCGAACGGAATCGTCCGTAGCGGGCCGTCGGGGACCACGACGAGCGTATCGATGTTCCACGGCGCAAACAGCGGCTCGAGCGGCCGCAACAGCCAATCATAGAGCAGTTGGCCTCGACGCAGGTATTCGCGCGTAGTTTCCTTTTGCAGGGCGGTGCGAAACGCGCGAATTTCTTTGGTCAGATCTTCTTGGCTCACGCGAACGGTCAGGCGGTGCATCCCATCGGGGAGACTCACCAACAGTTCCGTGCGATCAGGCAGGATGATCGGATACAGGATGGCAGCTTGCCGGGACACGTCTTCCAGTTTCGTCGGGCGCGTCTGCAACGCATCCACGCACTCGTCGCTGAAGTAGTCACGGAGTTCGGCGGTTTTAAAGAGTTCCACCGCTTCCCTGGCTTTGATGAGGTAGGGCTGCGCTTCATCGCGAGAGGCCGTGTCATCGGCCCGTCGCAGCAGCACGTCGGCCAGCTCAAAGAATAGGCGTCCGCTGGACTCCCTGAACGACGAGGCGCGATCGAGCATGCCGGCGGCCATTTCCGGCCGCAGCGCCTGCACGAGGTCAGCCGCGCGTTGATACGCGGGGAGCGCCAGATCAAGCCGGTTCTGGGCTTTGAGGATGCGTCCCGTCTGCCATTCCCATCGATAGAGCGACTCCGGAGCGTGCACTTGTTGGGCGAAGCCGACGGCCAACCGGCTCAACAGCAGGGCATCATCGTGACGTTGGTCTTGTTCGTAGAGGTGCCCTCGATAGCCGAAGGCGTAGGACGCGGCGCGGGCGTCCCCGATGGATTTGGCCAATTCCCCGGCCTCTTCCAACACTGACGCAGCGCGTACACGCAATCGGCCGCCTGTCTCTGGGAGCTGGGCGTGCAGGCTTTCGAATCCCAAACCGATGGAAATCAGGTCATAGGCCTTGTCGTGCGAGTGGGGCAGGCGCGCGACCTGCGTCAGCCCCTCCTCGAACAACGTCTGCGCCATCTGCCACTGGGCCATGCGCAGGGCGAGCTTGGCACTGTTGATCGTGGCGGCCGCCATCAAGGCATCCGCATGAGCCGATTCTGCCAGCCGCCGTGCCTTCTTATACGAGGCCAAGGCGTCCTTGTTCTGTTTGAGCGCGCTCTGGACCGCGCCGAGCGAATGGACGATCGAGGCCATGCGTAGCTGATCGCCGATCTCGCCCGCCAGCTGCTTGGCGCTCTCCAGCGTTTCCAACGCAGCCTCCGGCTGGCCTCCCGCCAGATAGGCCTGGCCGAGCAATTCCATCGCGGCGGTCTGGCGGGATTGGTCCTGTGCTTCCCGGGCAAGGGCGACGGCCAAATCGAGGTGCTGCGCGGCGCGGGTATGGAATCCCAGTGACAGCAAGGCGCGCGCGAGTGCCACACGCGCCTCATGTTCCTCCACGGCCTGCCCGGCGTCGTGGGCCTCCTGGACCGCCTGGGTCCAGGTCTCGGCCGCTTGTTCGAACGCTCCGCGCCGGAAGGCCTCGTCCCCTTCGCGCAGCAGGGAGCCGGGGGAGGTCGATGGTTCGGGTGTTGTCGTCTGGGCCGGTCCGGACGAGGATGCCGACAACGGGAGGCATAAGGCCACGAAGGCCAGGCTGATAACGGCGATGGGGGCGCACCGTCTACGACGGCGAACGGAGCCCGGGTGGATACGTGCGCAGGAGGCCTGAGGAGAGCGGCGGTCATGCATGGCCATCTTCTCCATTCTTGTTAGAACGGTTGTAGGACCAGCTGCAGATGCACTCCATGATCCTGCAGGTTGCCTTTCGTGATATACGGCGGGTCATTGGCGTCCGACCCTCTCAACCGATACCCCCAATAGATTTCAAAGTAGCCGTGATTCTTCGGGAGGAACGCGGTCCGCAACCCGACTCCGACGCTCATCAGACTCTTGGGTTCTTCAGTCGGGCCTTTGGCGGACCAGGCCCTCGCATAATCGAAGAACGGGGCGACTTGGATCAGGTCCTCCCGGGCGCCGAAGACCCAACGGGACAGGGGCAGACGCGGCTCGATCGAGAACAGAAACGCATTGTCCCGCAGCAGGCTGATTTCGCGATAGCCCCGGACACTGTAGCGTCCGCCGATCGGCATTTGTTCGAGCGGGAACAGGCGATCATTGGCCAGTTGCACGTCCAGACGGCCCAGTAATTGTGTGCCGGCATACTGGTCGAATCGGTGTAACCCCTGCAACTGGCCGACCCACGAAAAATACCGGGTATCAGCAACCGGTCCTGAATTGGCTGTGGCATCCAGGACGTCCAATCCGACGGAGAACCGCGAGCGCACCCCGACCATGGAGTCCTGTGACCGGTACGTCCAATCTTGGAGAAACCGTAAGGCGGCCACGTTGGCGACGCCGTTCTGATAGCCGGCAAAGAAGTCGAACGGTTGGCCGAGCAACAGATTCTTGTTGTACAGATACTCGCCTTGGATTCCGAGATTCACCACCTGATTGAGTGTGCGATACACCGGCTGCTGCAGCGTGACACTGAAAATCTCGGTATGGCCTTCGATGCCGAGTGCCCGGAACGGTTCAGACACGACGTTGAAGTCGGACCGGCGATACGCCACAGCCACACTGGTATCGTAGGCGGTAATTGGGAGCACATAGGAGACGTTGATCAGCGGCAAGACCCCGGTGGTGTTGTTCATGGGGATCGATTGCCCATACGTAAACTGGAATCGGTCTCCATTGCCCGTCAAACTCTCGTGCGCGAGGGTCGCCAGCCAGCGTTCAGCCCGGACCGCCGGCGATTGATGGTTGTTGAACTCCACCCAGGCCTTGAACGGCAGAGGCTCCGACACCCGCACGTTCAGTTCGTTACGGCCCGGCGCGATGCCGCGCCGGAGTTCGGCGTTGATACGCTGAATGCGCGGATCCTGCTGGAGCAATTGCAACCGCTCTTGCAGGGTGTAGATATTGACCGGTGGCCCGGCCCCGAGCGCTATCCGGCGTTGGTAATACCCCGGCCAGAGCCACCGCGCACCTTCGACATGAATCTCCGCCAGCGCTCCTTCGATGATTTGAATCCGGACGATCCCCTCCGTCACGGCCTGATCGGGAATCACGGCTCCCGATGTGACATAGCCTCGCTGGACGTAGAGCAATGTCACCGCGGTCCGCAGGCTTTCGAGATCTTCCGTCGTGATGTCGCGGCCCGTGTAGGGGGCCGCCAGGGCTTGCAGTTCCTGGGCGGTCACGACGGTCTGGCCTTCGAATCGGAATTCCCGGGCAAAGACCTTGACGGGTGGAAGACGCTCGTGTGTGTCCGCCGGAGGGAGCGGAGCCGCCGGTGTCATCGGCGCCGGCATGGACGGCTTCTCTCGAAGAGGCGGTGTGTCGAGAGATCGGCCGCCTGGATCGGAGATGGGAGGGAGGAAGACTTGTGCCGATGCGGTGTGTGCGGCAAGGCAGGCGATCAGGACAATCGCCATGCGCCACATCAACCGCCGTTGGATCACACACAAGGAACTATGTCCCATGGCCCGGTGGAACCGCCCGCTCATGATGAACAGGCGGCGTGTTCCGAAAGGATGGCCGGAGCAGGCGGCTCTTTTATCGGCAAGCGGCGCAATTGGAGTCCGGATATGCCGATCGATGGGTGAGCCTGTGTCCGGGCTAAACCTTTTGACGCCACCGGGAGGTACGGACTTGCGAGCAGCCCCTCGGGGCCGGCCGGAATACTGTCTCGCCCGCGTTCGACGAAGCTGCTGGTTCCGCCCTGCGCCATCCTGGCCGCGCAGGCCGCGCGCAGCAGGGTTTGAACTTCTACCAATGATTCCGGCAACCGCCCGACCACGCTGGAGAGGTTGTTGATCGGGGCGTTGATTTGCACCGTCCCGCTGATGCCTTGCGTGGAGGAGGCATCGACAATGCTGGAGGAGTCGGCCAGAAAGAGCCCGGCCGTGATGTCGATGGCGCCCCCGGTTCCTGCAAAGGCTTGGGCTAAAATCTGACTCCCTTTGAGGATCACGAAGTCGGGGTCGATCGAGATATTGCCGCCGTTACTGTCGTTCGCCGCACCGGCGACCGATGTACTGACGGTGCTGTCGATGAGTCGGATCATGTCTGGGGCATTGATCGTGATTTGCCCGCCGCTCGCATGGCTGGCTTCCGTCGTGACCGAACTGTTCTGCATCAGGAAGGTCGAACCGCTGGTGATCCGGATATTCCCGGCGTTGCCGGAGCCTGTGCTGCTCGCTGTGATGGAGGAGTCACTTGTCATTGTCACCGATCCACTGGCGAGGATATCGATGTTGCCGGCAATGCCTGTATTGGCGGCGCTGCTAGTAATCGTCGCCCCATTCGTAAGGCTGGCAGTTCCGATGTTTAAGACCACATCTCCTCCCCGATGACCTAGTTCGCTGCTCGTGCTCGTTTCGATCGACCCATTCCTCAAGATCAACTCATTCGCCGTGATGGCCACCTGACCCGCGTCTTGAAAACGCGCCTGGCTTGAAATGTGTGCACCGCTCGCGATGGTGACCGAATTCGCATCGATCGTCACACGCCCACCGGTCCCTTCACCTTGTATCGTCCCGCCTTCGATGACAGCTCCGTTGGCCAAGCTCAGTATGTTGGTGTGTATGTTAATATCGCCGGCACCGGCTGTTCCGTAAGTGTCTTGCAGAATTCCGCTACGGAAGCCCGTGATGATAAGAGAGTCAGCCTTGTTTCCGTTCCCATCCAGACCCTGGATCGTGATATTCCCAGGTTCTCCCGCTGCCACAGGATTGAAAAAAGTGGGGACGCTCGCGATATAAGACCCTCCGGAGAGAGTGGCATCCTGAACGCTCAGTACGATCTCGCCACCGCGACCGTACCCGAAGGTGCTCGATGTGATGCGCGATGCTTCAGCTAGGTTCAGAGCACTGGTTTTGATGGATACCCGTCCACCGGGGCCGTCTACGGATTCGCTGATGATCTGACTCCCGCCCAATAACTCCATGGACTCAGTCGCGGTTCCCGCTCCATGTATCCCTTGAATGATCACATGCCCGCCGGCGCCGGTTGAAGGAATATCGAGCGCACCATCACCATCAAGGTCGGTTCCAAATGTGAAATCGCTCGTCTGAATTTTTGATCCGCCATTCAGAACTAACGTCCGAACGTCCAGATTAATGTCCCCCCCAATGCCACCTCCGAAAAACGTACTTGTACGGATTTCAGAGGCGCTGTTCAACGTGATCTTGTCTGCCGTAAGCTGAATGTTGCCGCCATGGCCTAGCCCAAACTGTGTCTCTGACTTAATTGATGAGAGTGCATCAAGGTTGATCGCAATGGCTGCACTCCCAGATCCCTGCAGCCCTTGCACCGTGATATTTCCGGCCTGCCCAATCCCGAACGAGAAATTATTACTGTTGAGCACGGCGGAATTCGTCAGAGAAAGCGTTCCCACATTAACCGTCACGTTCCCGCCGTTACCGTCTCCAACGGTTTCTGTGGTGATCGTCGAGCCATCTAGAGTCATGGTTCCGGCGGTGATTTGCACGTCGCCTCCGCGGCCTGCCCCAGAGGTTTGAGTGGAAATGCTCGCGCTGTTCGAGAGCACTGCGTCCTGGAGGACATGGAGTTCGACCGCCGTACTCACACCGTCCGCGGATCCGACGGTATTCGCCTGGATCGTAGCCGCATCCATCACCAGTTGACCACTGCGTATGTAGACGGTTCCGCTTGCTCCGGTGCCGATGGGGGCCCCGAACTCGTCAAGTCGGCCGCTTACCTTCAACACCGAGCCTTCCCTGATCTCGACGGTTCCCATGGTGGTAAATGAGGTCCCGTCCACGTTCGGGATCGATTGAAGCGTGTTCAGATCAAACTCTCCGGGAGAGGCAGTGGTCGCGAGGTGAATCTTGCCGCTCGGTGCTGTGAGTGTCGCCCCGCCTTCGATCACGACTTTTCCACCAACAAGCGAAATCGATTGGCCGGAGGGAACGGAGAGCGAGCTCCCTTGGACTGTAATCGTGGCACTCGGATCAGGTGCCGTCAGAAATCCGTATGCGGCCGGGGACGCATTGAGAAATGTAAAGGCCAAAGGGTTGATAGTGAGAATGCTATTCGTCGCCGGTGTGTCGTTGGCGGGATTGGCATAAAAATGGGCGCTTGCTGCTCCATCAAATAAGCGAATGTACTGTGCGGTGGTGAAACTGACTGCTCCGCCAATATCCAACGAGGCACTTGGACCTAAGACGAAGCCGGATGGATTCATCAAGAACAGATTCGCATCGCCAAAACCGGTGGTTTGAATGGTGCCGTAGATGCTGGAGATATGGCCGCCGGTGACACGTCCGAGGATGTTTGAGGTAAAAGGGAGCGGACCGTTTACTGTTACTGGCGTATTCAAGAAGTTGGCGATATCCCCTTGGCCTACGCTGAAATCTCCGAAGCTGTGAAAGAGGTTGGGACCACCACCTGGCCTGGTTCCTCCGGTGATATCATAGAGGTTCCCGGTATGTGTGATGGTGGTGCCGAGATCGCCCGTGCCTGTCGTCCGTGTGATGGACATCTGGAGGGGTGGTGTCTGCGCGTCAGAGGTAGACGGCGCAATCAGAAGCAGGCTAACGATCGGGAGAAGTGTCCACAGGAAGGCCTGTCTCATGGATCGAGCTGGACCGAACCGCCTTGCTCCTGTATGCACAACTTCTCTCCGTTACGGTTTACGGTGGGGAGCAATTGGTCCGCTCGCCCACTGGCTTGAGACGAATCGTCTCGCTCTTACGCCATCATCAGCTCCGAGAGTGCAATGCCAGTTGCGGTGAGTCGCCACACAGGAACCGGAATTCCCCTCTCGGTTCCAAGCCGTGACCACTGCTCAAAAACAATGGCCACGGCAAGAGCGCTTTTCCTTACACCGTGAATCACATTATTGTGAGTTGACGCTTTTTTGATGGGCGTGCGAGGTGCACGTTACCGTGTCGCCTCCTTTCATCGTGATGACCCGAAAAGTCGTCTTCAGACTCCCTGTATCAGCCTCCCATGTCGTGAATCCGTCGTACTTGCTCGCCTGTTTCGTCTCTGTAGGCTCGAGGAGGCTTTCACACAGGATGGAATCCACATCCCAGTACCATTTCGTCCCATCCCCTATCTTTGGAAAATCTCCGTTCCGGAAAACCCAATTTCTTCCCCCCAGAGCTGGGAGTGGCGTGAATGTCTTACTCCCTGTCCCGGCAAGGTCAATCGTGATGCTATAGGGGAGAGGGGCACACTCCGGGCACGTGATACCCGGCCCGCTCGCAGTGAATTTAAATATTTGGCCATTGGAAGATTTGTCCGGAGTCGTATCCAGGATGTGGACAATGGTGCCTGCGCACTTTGGATCGTACGGGTCAGCACAAGGACAATTATCTTCTGGTTTACATGCCACGGCCGCTGTTGTCACGCCATCCCCAGCCGCGCTGTTAAGGCTATCATTCACGTCTTGGGTGATATCAGTTTGGATTGGCTCGTCTTGACTCTTTTTCTTTCCGCTGGCGTGACAGGGGATCGGGTTGCCAGACGGCTGAGTAACACCCTCATCTGCCGGCGTTAACTTACAAGGCCCTCCGCCAACCCCTATTCCGCTATTCGTAAGGACGAGGGTGTCTGGACCAAACACTGTGACGGTCATCGTGATCGTAATTGCCGGTTTGCACTGTGTGCCGGAACCGGTGCCGTCCGCATCACAGCCAAAAGTTGGATAGGTGACGACTTGGCTAAGGGTAAAAGTCGTCGCAGCCGCTTGGTTCGAGATTCCCGGCAGGGTCAAGGGCGTCAGATTGGTTGTGAGCGGCGCCACGTTGAGAATTTCGACACCTTTACCCCCATTCAGGTCGGTATGAGAGGGATTGAATACTCCCCATCCCGCAAATTGAATCCAATCGTACTGTGTGTATAGAGGAGAGGTTCCGGCTGCGGCTGACAAATACCCTGTGGAGCTTAAGGCGAACACGTAACTACCAGCAGTGTTGGGGCTCGCGTCGAATGTGTTTGTCCAGGTGATTTTCAGTACATGGGTTTCAGTGTTGGGCCAGCTGCTCGTTCCAGACGTTGGAACAAATTGTACACCGGTCAGTGCGACCTTATCCGACGAGGTGTCGTTGATGAGCAGTTTCGCGATATCGGTAGTGTTGGGAGCAAGCTTGACATTGTAACTTCTACTATTGCTGCCAACCGCATTGGCAGCATTGTAATTGACCTTATAGCATTGGGTATATCCGTTCGGACAGGTAGTTGACACACCGAGAATGTTTACAGAAGTGCCATCATCAACTTGCAATGTGAGTGTCGGCGTTCCCGCTTCAGACGGAGTCGGCGCCATCAGCCCTCCCAACAGTCCTGCGGCGAGCAGCATCACTGTGAGACCGATACGCTGGAAAGAATTGTAATGTCTCATGAGGACCTCCTTGCAAGATTCTTGGCACTACGAATTCCAATATGACCCTCTTCCATAAGATTTCTTCCGCGCCGTGAGGGCGAGGCCAGTATCATAGGGAACGGGGACAACCAGGGGGACAAACTCGCCCGCCACGTAGGCTTCACTATGGTTCGGTGCCGCCTTGGTCGGCGGCAGTACTTCAGCCTGCCGGGGCTATACTGCCTTGTGACAGAAATGCCTGGTTGTGTCTCGGCGGTTGTCGGAGGTGTGTTTGTGAAGAATACGGGCCGGCAAGAGACCTGCCGCCCGGGGGAATGCACCGGTAGATTACGCCACGGACTCCACATAAGGAATGTTCCGTTTCCGGAAGTTCCGATGGCCGAATA
>JABMDL010000039.1 GCA_015903945.1 Nitrospira sp.
TCTGGTTTTCAGCCGATCGTCGGCGTCGGTAAGCGCGGTCGCAAGCGGTTCGACGGCCGGTTTGCCGATCTTTCGGATGATCTCCGTGGCGGATTGCCGGATCTCATCTTCCTCCGATACCAGCAAGGGAATCAGCGAAGGAACAGATACCCCGCCGAGCTTGATCAGCGAATCGTAGGCGCGTTGCCGCACGTCGCCGACCTCGTCCGTCAGCGCGTTGACCAGCGGATCGACGGCCCGCTGATCTTTCAACTCGCCCAAGACTTCCGCCGCATACTTGCGATTCAACCAGTGAGGATCTTTGAGATCCAGCAGCATTGCGTCGGCTTTGGCTGCATTCGGATCCTTGGCGCGGATTCTGAAACTCTTGGCGATGCGTTTCCCGCCTTCTTCCACGACACGGATCGTGGCGCCGTCTCCGGCTTTGAGCTTCTTGAGATCCTCCAGCGCCTCCTCGGCCACGTCCAGCACGACCGTTTTGCCGTCGTAGGCCAAGAGTTCGACTTCGAGTTGTTTACTCTCGAGGTTGATCGCCATGACCCGTTCGGTCACCAAATTGAACCCGTCTTTTTTCTCTCCGCCTTTCGGCACGATTTGAATCAGCTTGGGAGCGTCGTCTGCCATGGAGATCAATCCTCGTATAACGTAAAAGGGTTTATGCTTCTGGTTTCCAGCCGAGACTGGATAAGACGGCCTCGACGGTTTCTTGGACCATCGTATTCTCGTCTTCACGGAGGGCTAGCAGCGGTGCAATGGCTTCTTTGGCCTGGAGTCGCGCTAGGGATTCGGCGGCATTCCGCCGAACCAACCAATCTTCGTCCTGCAACGACTCGATCAGTGGGCCGACGCTTCGGCGATCGCCGATGCGTCCCAACGCGTCCGCCGCATGTCGGCGAACCATCCAGTTGGTGCCCAGCAGCCCGTCGATGAGCGCCTCGACCGCCCGGACGTCGCCGACTTTCTTGAGCACGCGCGCGACATCCTCCCGCACCGTGCTGTCTCCAAGCGCGTCGATCAACCCAGGGACGGCACGGGAGTCGCCGATCCGCTCCAGCGCCCAGACCGCCGCCGTCCGCACGGCGCCATCCCTGTCTTTCAGCGCGGCGACCAGTGGCTCGACTGCGCGCGGATCTCTGAGTTTCCCGAGCGCCGAGGCGGCTTGTTCCCTGACCGCCCATTCGTCGTCGCGCAGGGCGTCGAGCATGACCTCCACCACCGCCGGTCCGATCTGCACCACAGCGCTGGTCGCGGCTTCCCGAATCACCGCGTCTTCGTCCGCCATCAGTCCGATCAGCCGGGGAATCGCATCCGTGCCTGTCTGGCCCAGGCTGGCAATTGCGTGATCCCTCAAGGCGTCGTTCTCATCCCGCAAGGCGGAAATCAGCTGATCAATCCGATCGGATTCCGTGTCGTCACTCATGCCGGTCCGTTCCTTCCTGGGCGTGGAGTGCCGCTCCGGCCAGGGCGTCCAGTTTATCAGCGATGAGGCCCGCGTTGTAAGCCACCAACCCGTCACGATCTCCCCTCAATCGGTCGAACAGTTCCTTGTGCGGCCGCAGCACTTCCACGTCCTTGATCTTGGCCAGCGCCTCCATCGCATAGACGCGCAACGGGCGGATCGGAATCGATTCCAAATACAACTGGGTGGGGCGGGCGTCACCGATCAAGCCCAGCGCCTTGATCGCCAGTTCCTTGACCCCGGTGGTCATGTGCCAGCCGTTTCATCAGCGGATCCACGGCGCGCACGTCCGCAATCTTCCCCAACAAGTCCGCCGCGGCCTCGCGCACCAGCCAATCCTCATCTTCCAGATATTCAATCAGAATTTCCACGCTGGGTCTTCCGATGCCGAGGAGACTGATGACGGTTGCCATGCGGGCTTCTTCCCGTTCGCTGGCCCCTTCGACGGCGCGAAGAGCGTTGAACATCTCGTCGATCCGCTCACGGATGGCGCCGAGCTTTTTCAACGTCCCGACGGCCATGTCTCGAACGGCCGGCTGTCCCATCGCCTCAATGAATGCGTCGATGGAACGCGGGTCCAACAGCTGATCGAGCATCGTCGCTGCTGTGATCTGCCTGTCCGGGTCTGGATGTGTCAACATTGCGCAGAGGGGGATGACGGCGGTTGGAATGGCGCCGATCAGGTGCGTCAAGAGTTGCTTGGATGCACCTTCTTGGGTTGTGGGAAGCAAGGCAACCAGTGCCGAGGCCGTATCTGTATCGAGTACACCCGCCATCTGTTCCAAGGCCGTGGCACCGGCTTTGCGGACGGCCTCGTCCTCGTGTTCGAGCAGGTCGACTAAGGCGACACCGGCGTGCGGGTCCTTGATCCTGGCCAGCATCGCCGCCGCTTCTTTCTTGAGATCTGGTGTACCGGCACGGACCGCCTCGATCAGCGCCTGCACGGCACGCGGCCCGCCGGCCACACAGGCTGCAGTGGCCCGCATCCGGCGCCAATCCTCCTCATGGATCAGTTCAGAAACGAGTGTCTCAATCGATTCTTTCGGCATGGTGTCCCAAACCAACAACGCACAATTCAACACTCACAACTGAAAGCTATTTCGTGATTCTGCCACGCCACCCGACGAGGCCCAGCGTTTCTTTCACATGGTAACGCAGATTGTCGTCTTGCGATGTGGTCAACAGGGGGAGAAGCCAGGAAATCGCCTTGGAGCCGAATCGTGCTAAGGCTTCTGCCGCTTCGGCTCTTGTCGCAGTGGACTCCAGCGCTTCCGTCAACGTCGGAAGCGCCGAATCATCACCGATCAGACCCAAGGCGCGGACTGCAGAGGCTTGGGCCACGGTTTCTTCACTCCACGCGTCCCCGCAGCCTGCGACTGTCCGCGAGATGGCCGGCGGATTGGTTCCTCGGACGACCTCGATCAACAGGGGCACGGCCCGGCGATCACCGATGCGCCCCAACGCCTCGACGGCCAATGTCCGAAGCGCGGGCTCGTTCATTGCAGTGAATAGGTATTCGACGGCACGTGGGTCTCCGATCAAGCCCAAGGCACGCACGGCATCTTCGCGAACGGCGGAGTCCGTGTCGTTGAATAAGGTCGTCAGCAGCGGCTGGACCGCTTCGCGGGAAGCAGTTTTCCCCAAGGCCTCCACGGCATGGAGGCGCACCAGCCAATCCGGATGGGCCAATGAATCCAGAAGGGCAGGCATCGCGGATTCGCCGATTGCCGCCAACGCCGACGACACCTCTTCCCGAACCGTCTTGACCTTATCCTGCAGCAACGGCGCCAAAGCGTGAACCGAACCAGAGTCCTTGATGCGCCCCAGGGCCTTGGCCGCATGCATACGGACGATCCAATCCGGGCTGCGCAAAGCGTGTAGGAGTTGATTGAGCACACGGGCATCGGCGATCGAGGACAGGACCGCCGAGGCTGCTTCTTGCACCGACAGTTCCGGATCGGTCAGACACACGCCCAGGGCCATCACAGACGGAGTTCCAATGGACGTCAAGGCGCCGACGGCCGCTTCACGCACGGAGCGATCCCGGTCCCGAAGGATCGACACCAACGGAGGGACCGCACGCGGATCTTTCAGTCCGCCCAAGAGGGTGGCAGCTTCCTCACGAATGGCCCAATCGTTGTCCTGCAGGGCTGCAATGTGTTCGGCAACAGGATCATCCATGTCGGTAACTATCCCCAGGGCAGTCGATGACCCTAACATAGGGGTTTTTGCAGGGTCAACGCGAGGGGAGGCCACAAGAGCCCCTCTGGAAACAGGACGTAAAAGAGTTCAATATGAACGGTGAATTTGGACTCTGTTCATCCATTTTGGAGGCCGACATGACTCATTTCAGAACCACCGTTTCCTATGGACATGCGATCTGTCTCGCGGCGATGCTGACTGCATTGATAGGGGCGGCGCCAGACGCGCAAGCCTATGAGGTTTGGGTGGCTGACCAGTCGGACACAGGGAAGGAAAGCGGTGGCTATCTGCACATTTTCGACGGGGCAAAGCTTGCGGCGGATCCTGCTGCGGCCAAGCCGACCCAAACCATCGATCTGGCCGGAGAGATCGGCAAATTCTGCGAAGACGCAACGAAGAAAGCCGTCCGCCGTCCTCACATGGTCTTCTTCAACTCGGCACAGGACCACGTCATTATCTCGTTTTTGAGCGGCCACGTGTTGTTTATGGACGCGACGACGAAGAAACCGGATGCCTGTCTGTCGATGGGAAAGAATGCGCACGCCGCCTGGCCGACGCCGAATCAGAAAATGGCCATTGCCGCCAACATTGCCGACAAAAAGTTTATCCGCATCTGGACGGACTATGCGGCTCATAAATTCAACTTTGATCCCGACAAGGACGTGCTCAATTTGGCTTCATTGGAAGGCGGCGAGCGACCGGATGCGTCGCCGATCTGCCCGATCACCGAATCGACCAGCCGGTATGCCTTCATCACGCTCCGTGGGGGCGGGTTACTGGTGGTGGATGTGACTGTTACTCCCATGAAGGTGGTGGCCACGTTGGATAACAACCAAGTCCATCCGGCCGGTTGCGGCGGCATCGAACGGCGGCACGATGTACATCAATTCCGGCGGCGGCTGGCCCGTCGCTCCGTTGTCCTACGATGTCTACGCACTCGATATGACGAACCTGCCCAAATCAATTTCGGCCAAGCTCGTCTCTCAGAGGGACGACCAGTTCGCCGACTCACATGGTATGGCTTCCGTCGGGCGCTATGTGTGGAATGCGGATCGAGCCGGGAACAACGTCGAGATCATCGATACGCTGAGCAACTTGAGCGTCGGGGCGATCGATCTCACAACGAGTGCCAACGCGGACCCGGCTCCGGATCTGATGGATGTGGCACCGGACGGCCAGTATGTCTTCGTGACTCTGCGCGGGCAGACTCCGCTGACCGGAAACGACAAGGATGCGCACAATGCCAAGGGCACGATTCCTGGTGTGGGCGTGATTCATGTCGATGCGGAAGGGAGAGTCGGCCACTACAAGGGCCAGACTGCCATCACGAACATGAAAGAGGGCAAAGAGACCGCCGATGCGCATGGAATAGCCGTCAGGAAATAGCCGCCAACCTTCAGCGATTAGCTTACAGACCGAATGGGCGAGCCTCAGTAGCCATCTTCCTGGGGTTCGCACCCACGCGCTGCCCGCGAGGGTGGCCCGAAGGACTTATGAAGTAATGATTCCATTTCATTCTCTCCCACACCTATTTCCCGGATGATCCTTTGAAATGGCACTTTCTTTTCGTGAACACCTACACAGGCAACTTGGTTTCATCCGTCGTTCATGTGAGGCCTATGATACTGGTCACACGGACGAAGCAATCCGCATCGCGACAATAATTAGAGTCTTACTCCATGACACAAAACAGTCGACATCTCTCCTGAAAGACATTGGAGCAGATTCGATCACCCTCCTGTCCACCATTGAAGAACCATCCCCCAGTACAATCTTTTACATTGGATTCGGGGAGCAAAAGGTCACAAACACACCGTCGGGAGCATCCGCAACCTACGCTCCACTCTTGGACGGTCCCATCAAGACTTTCGTCCCCGTCGTTAAATGGTGGAATCAAGTCGTATACATGCTTAATCTCGAAACGCGCCTTACACGAAAGAATATCGTTCTATGCGCTGCCAACAAAGATGGCGGCGCTCATGTTGATTCGAGCCTCTCTCCGGAGTATGAAGTTTTGGCCCAGGATGGTACTGCGGGTGCACTGGTTGATCAGCGGGGTGGGGAAACTTCAGCTCAGCCATTTACCGATGCACACTTGGTAGCAATTCGGCAGATGGGGCATGAACTCCTTAACAGTCCAGAATTACTTTCGCTCGTGAAATCCCCATAGGCAAGAACGGACGAAGACCTGGCCTACCATCGAATACCTCCACCAGACGCCACGCCCTCCGATGGAGAGGAAGGAGAAATAGGAGGACAGGCAGATTTTCTGATGATGGATGCGGACGGTGATCAGCATCCCTTTCAGCGCCGTGGTCCGCAGGGTGTCCGTGGCCTGGAGGAGATGAACTCTAAATAAGCCGAGACAGGATATCGGCGGGTACGCGGCTGCGTAGTTCCGGGTACGCTTCGATCAGGCGGGCGATATCGGCCAGGTCTTTTTGGCGCTTGCTAGGGCGGCGCGTTGAGTCTTGCGCGGCCCAGAGCTTCCCCTGTAGCAGATCGTCCAGACTGGCCACTGGCAGGCGCCGTCCAAGGACCGTCTGTTCAGTGGCTCGATCGACGAACGGGGCATATCGTGGGTCTGTCTGAAGTTGCACCCGGAGGTTCGATCCCGCGGCCGAGACGTTGAGACTATGGGGAAACATTTCGACAAGAAATTCGCGTCGTAGCCAGTCTTCAACCTGCCGGCTATGCTCAACGGCGATGACGATGTCGAGATCCAAGCTGACAACCGGATCGACGTAGGCGTTGACTCCCTGTCCTCCGAGAACACAAAACCGGATACCTTGTTCGGCCAGTCCATCGAGAAGGCGGTCAAGGAAGTCAGTATGATCCGCCACGACGACTTTCCAAAAGGTTTGGGCCAGCATGGACGCGAGTCTCCTTCACGAGGGCTATCCTAGCAGGGCCTCTCTCTCTGGTAAAGGACAGTCAAAGGTGCGGCAATCAGTTAACGGATCGCCAGCTCTTTCACACGAACCGTTCGCGTTCGGCTAGGGTAGGGACACGGCAAGTTTCGGATTTGCCCATCAAACGGTAACGGCGGCGCGCGACGTAGTCGTACACGGCGTCCCGAAGGGGGAGTGGAATCGCGATACCGAGGTACAGGAGCGGCCACCAACCGGACAAGTGCCGCACAATTCTCAATGCTGCCGTCGATTTGGTGAAAACCAGGCCGCGTTCCAAGAGTAGAAAGGTTGCAAAGTCGTCGACAGGGAGACGGAGCTCTTTGAGGAGCTGTTGCGCCTGTGGGGATTGCAGTGTGCCGAACTTGAATTTACCGTGGGGATCACGAGCGAGCGTGAAATTGACCCAGACATTGCACCAATTGCAGACTCCGTCGAAGACGATGACTCGCTCATACCGAGCCCACTCGTGTGAAGCGGGATCGAATTGATGGATCATGCGTCCCTCTTAAGGGTTCAGCTTTCAGTCGCCAGTGGTCAGTTTGAAGAAGAACGGAACAAAGTTGGAAAGAATTCTGGCTGTGAGCTGACAGCTGAGCGCTGGTCAGCCTAGGCCGTATCCCCTGACGGCCCGAACCGTCCCGTCTCTCCCAACGGCCTGTCAACGCGGAGATTGTCGGCTAGGCTGGAGCTGATGTCGAGTTCCTCTGCCGGAGGTGCCCAACCGAGCTTCTCCAAGGTCTCCAGCACGATCAACCGAAGCGCGTCTTTCGCGGTCAGCCGGACTGAGGCATAGGACAGCACCCGCTCTTTTTCAATCTCCACCTCGGAGGCCTTGGGATCGTAGAGGAAGGCGATCAAAGGTTCGATGGCCGTGTCGCCGATGACCGCCAGGGCTGCAGCCGCTTTTTCCCGCAACACACCGTCTTTCAACAACATGATGAGGTCGGGGATCACGCGGGGATCGCGGAACTGGCCGAGTGCCGTGGCCGCGGCTTCCTTGATGAAGGCGTCTTCGCTGACGATGCAGCCGGGAGTCGGCGAGCCTTCTTGTTTGATCCCTTTGCCTTTTAGGGCGTCCAGCACGGCCGGCAGGGCGCGCGCATCGCCGATCATGCCGAGCGACGCAATGGCATGCCGCTTGACTGCCCCGTCCTTCATCGCTTCGATCAGCGCATCGATGGCCCGAGGATCACCGATCATGCCCAAGGCGATGGTGGCGTCTTCGCGCACGGCCCGATCGGGATCTTTCAAGGCGGCAATCAAGGCATCGACTACTTTTGCATCGCGCACCCAGGTCCGTCCGATCTGATAGTCGGTTGTCATGCCGCCCAGCGCTCGGGCTGCGTGACAACGCACCACGAAATCCTTGTCCTTGAGACTCTCGATCAGAGGATCGACCGACGGCTGGCCGATATAGACCAATGCGGTTCCCGCCGTTTCGCGCACGATTTTGGAGGAGTCTCGGAAGAGCTTGATGAGGGCTGGGACGGCCGTCGCATCGCCGATCTTGCCGAGCGCTTCCGCCGCCGCGCTCTTGACGGCTCCGTCGCGGTCGCGGCAGGCGGCGATCAAGGCCTCGACGGCGTTCTTATCCTTGAGCCCGCCTGCCGCTTTGGCGGCATGTTCGCGGACGCGCCAGCGCTCGTCTTTTAAGAGGGCGATCAGCTGATCCAGCACCGCCGGTCCCATTTGGATCGCCGCATCAACCGCCTGATTGCGCACTTCCATAATAGGGTCGTTGAAGAGACCGACGAGAGCCTCGATAGCCTTCGGTCCTCCGATCTTGGCCACGCCGCTGGCAGCATAGGCACGTACGGACCAGAAGTCGTCGGTACAGGCGGCGACCAGCGCATCTAAGGTTGAAGGAGCGCCCAGATCCGCGAGGGCTTTCGCGGCTTCTTCGCGCGTGGCGTCGTCCACGTCTTCCAGCGCGTCCAGCAAATCTTCAAGTGCTTGAGCCATGGTCACGGTTGTTGGTCGTAGTAATTGTCCCGCTCGCCCCCGTGCGGGTACATCCGTTTGCACCGGACGATGAGCGTCTGTGTGCCGCGTCCGTCGATGCATTGATCGAGAGACTTGGCGAATTCGAGTGTGCCGTCGAGCTGTACGGTAAAGGGGAAGTCAAATGTAAAGCTGATGAATTTGTATTTTCCCGGCTTCAACTGGAGCTCACGCCGCTCGGAGGTCTTCGGCGCGTCGAGCGATTCAGGGTCTGACGCCCAGATCGACGGCGTCACCCCCGGCACCTGCCACCAGGAGGCAGGTACAAGCTTGGTGGCGTCGATTGTGATCGCATGCTCCTTCAGATGGGTGGGCGGCGGGCTGCTTGACCAACCGGGTCCAGCTTCCAAGAGCATCGCCGCCAGGACCGCCAACAATCCTCCGTACATCAGAACTCGGTGCCGTATCAACAACGCCTTACGCATGATCGATCAGGGTTTCGTGGCCGGGTGAGGAGCCGAAGCGACCGCATTCGTCAGGAAGATCTCCTCCACAACCTTGCTGTCCCACTCAGTATGGGTCTCCAGGCCAAGAATACGCATTATTGTTGCGCCTGTGTCGATGATGGAAACCGGCTGGTGAATCACCTGTCCAGGCTTGATCCCGACACCCGACACAATCCAGGGGACCACTGGCGGGTCTGTCGTCGGAGTTTCGGCTCCCGGATTGGTGCCCTTCCCGCTCAGCGCTGTGACAACCACCGTAGTGCGGTCGGACAGCTTGTACTGTTTGAAGAGGTCCAATACCGAGTGGATGGCTGTATCGACGGCCCGCAACCCATCACGATACGCTTTGGAGTTCCACCCGTGCGCGACGCCGGCACGCCCGGCTTCCGGCAGGTGGACGACCAACAAGTGCGGCAAGGCGAGGATCGCATGTCCATATCCGTGGCCGCTTGCCGCTTTTTGAAAATACTGTTGGATGTAGGCCACAAGTTTCCCGGAAGTGCACTCCGGACGCAAGACCCCGCACAGCTGATAATCGGTGTAAGGCTCCGGCCTCGCCAGTTGGTAAAGCGATTCGTCCATGTAGAAGATGGCGCTGTCGCGACCTCCGCTCAAGTCGAGATAGTCGAACAGACTGGGGGCGCGCGGATAGCCTCGGCTGAGTTCAAAGAAGTTCCAGGTGATTCCGTGTTTTTCCACCGGCATGCCGGTGACGACAGACGCCATGGTTGGAAGCCTGAGCGCCGGGTTGACGCCGCTTGCGGACCAGGTCACCGCTCCTCCCCTGACCAGCTTACTAAGGGTCGGCATCGCGCCACTCTTGAGGGACTCCTGGTCGAGGCCTTCCAAGACAAAGAGGATGACATGTTCAGCCGGTTGAGCCGACGCCAACGCTGCTGTGACCGGCGAGGGTGCCGCATCGGCAGGAAGCCCGGCAACGGTTTCAAGCAACACCGTCAATAAGCCGACAATGAAAGGAAGGGGATTACGGAAAATCTGTGTCATAGGCCGTTTATGTGCGACGATGGTCGTATTAGACAGAAAGACCACCCTAGCACGCGAATTTTCTCGAAGGCAAGATGGCGGGATACCAGTCCCGACGATCAGGCGAGAAGTTGCCGGGCCTTATGCTGAAACAATTCCATAGTTACGTATTCTGGCCGACCAAGGGGCGCATGGTGTGCCGAGCCATTGTTGCGGTCTTTGGTTGCATGACGATTCACCTGGCGGTCTCTCCTGTTCAGGCTGAAATCAGAACCATCAGCGCGCAGGGAGAATATCGCATGGGTCCTCGCGATACGAAAGACGATGCTATCCGGCTTGCCACCGAATCGGCCAAACGGCATGCGCTAGAACAGGTTGCCACCTATCTGGAGAGTGTGACGGTTGTGAACGCGATGGATGTCACCAAAGACGAAATCCGTACCTACACGGCCGGTTCAGTGATGGTGCTGGATCAACACACAACGACGATGCGAGATGGCGACACGATGGTGGTACACGTGCGTCTCCTGACGCAAATCGATACGGAAGAAGCCGCTCAGGCGATTGTGGTACTGCGGGAGAACGAGGACGCGCGGTCGCAATTGGCGGCATTGAAGCGAGACCATGAGCGGCTGCAGCGGGAGCTGAGTGCAGCGAACCGGGCAATGGCCGATGCGGCCGCGTCGGACCAAACGATGCAGTTGACGCGGCAGAGGCGGGAGATTCTCCACCGTGTGCAGTCGAATGCGATGGTGTCGCAAGCCTGGACGGATTGGGCAGTGGTCGCCCAATCGAACGGAGCCCGGATGCAGGCCGACCTTGCGCTCGTCTATGCACTGCTTCAGATGGCGCGCGATCTATATCCGGCCAGCCCGCATGTGGCGGCCGCGGAAAAGACGATGAGAGATAGACGGCCGCCGGTTCCTCCGCAACCGCCGCAACCGGGGACCGCACGGGCCCGGATGCCGAGGCACGAGATCGTGCCATCGTCCGATTCAGGAGCCGTCCCGCGCACGTTAAACGAGATTACCTACCGAACGCCGGCAGGTCCGTTCTTCAACGGCCAGGAACAGGATCGTAAAGGAGAGTGATGGCGAGGACAGGGGGTCGGCTCGTCATAACGGCAGCTTGTCTTTGGAGTCTTTCCACCGTTCCAACCGTGCAACCGGAGGCGGCTGAATCAGGCGGGGTTGTTCGTCTAAGCGGCGAAACGAGCCAAGGACCGTATCGTTCCGACCAATATTGGATCGGCACAGGCCAGGGTGATTTGAGTAAGGGACATGTCGTCTGTCAGCGCGTTGCGGAACTGGCGGCCCGTGCCGATCTAGCCAAGCAAATTCGGGTGTTGATTAAGGAGCATCTGGTCGATCGCACTCGTGAACGGACCGGGAAAGAGGTAGACCAACAGATTGAATTGACGCGAGAAGAAATCGTTCAGGAATATCTACAGGACGTAAAGATCGTCGATCGCCGGATCGATGAAGAGCATAAGACCTGCGCGGCTACGGCGGTGATGCCGAGAGACCAGGTTCCACAGAAACCGGATCCTGCCATTCCCGATCTCATCTCCCCAGGTATCCGCTGACTCCCAGATTTCCAGCAATAAACGAAGGGGGGCGGGAAACACAGGTGAGTGTTCCCCGCCCCCCACATCTGTCGAACGCTTGCACTCGCGCAAGCGTACATGCCGGTTACTGCTGGTCGCTTAGATCGTGGCCGGCAGTCCGTACACACCAGGTCAGGGCCTTGCCGGTCTTCTGGTCTGCGAGCTTGGTACGACCATCCGAGAAAAAGACGAACCACGGCGGAGCCGCATATTGCGGATTTGGCGGTGCACCCCAATAGCGGGAAGATTGCACATTCGTAAAGGGATGGCCGGCTCGTAGTGTCGGGCCGGGAGGAGCCACCCCTGGATCGACGAGACTCG
Source organism: Nitrospira sp. (assembly GCA_015903945.1). Lineage (GTDB taxonomy): Bacteria > Nitrospirota > Nitrospiria > Nitrospirales > Nitrospiraceae > Nitrospira_D. The sequence goes on from JABMDL010000039.1 coordinate 11,932, forward strand.
CCAGCTCATGCACCGAGGGGAGCCGCCATCCTTTCCGTCCTCCGGCTGCGAGGTTCAGGCAATATTCCTGTGCCCCGGCCCAATCCAGTGAATTCTTCGCGGGCGATAATTCCCACACCAACCCGGTCTCCTTGTCAAAGACCGCTTCGTTTTTCCAATCCGACAATACGACGAATTGCGTAGTGGATACGAACTGCGGTTCCCATGCCGGTTGGGTATTGGCTGGTCCGCTCAACGAGGCCGCTTGCGCCGGGCCGGTGGCTAGCAGGCATAGTCCCGCCGCGACAAGTCCGAAAAATCCACTCGCCATGAACTGTCGTCTCTGCATGGTACTTCCTCCTCGTGGTGGTGGTTGGATTATCTGTCCGGTGATAACGCGTGCGGCACAACTGTTCCTGCTTGCAACACGATCATACAGGGCCCATTCACGGTCCGATGAAGAAACGTATGCTGATGAAAGGGAGTGTAGGACTGAATCGCCCATCGGGGGAATCGGGGCACCATCACTGGCCTCCCTGTCGATGAGTGCCTGGCGATTGTCCTGATGCAGGGAGATCAGCGTCAGGTCAACGACAGTGCTGCGATCGGAGGGCGTTGAAGCAACCCTGTGGAATTGCCTGGCCCTCCCCCTCCAGCCGTGTCTACCGCTGAGCAGCTCCACGGACATGGAGATGAGGGCGGTACTCTAGGGCGCGTTATGCTCGCTTGTCAATACCTGGGCGGGGGGAATGTGTCTGCTGCGAGAAGGCGTCACTGAAGTACGGGTGGTCTGGATTGGATCAATCCGATCACTGCAACCAGTTAATTTATCAATGAAATTCATTCTCGGCAGCCCTTCCTCATTGCACCGCGTACCGGCTTTCAGGTAAGAAAACTCTCTCCATGCCCACCGAGAATAATTTTCAGCACGACGAACTGTCTCGAAAGAATCCCGGGGATCGTTTGTCTACAGCCGAACTGATGCCGGGGGCACAGCCGGAGTCTCCTGCGTGGTTCGACACCATGGCGCAGTGTGGGACAACGCTTTTGGAGGCCGGCGTTCGGGGCATTGTGTTTCTTCATGGATCGATCCAGAGCACCGATGTGTTCGGCATCCAACGGCTGGACGAAGTCGGTGGCTTGAAGCGCGGCTATTCTCGCGGCGTGTCCGGGCTGGATGCCTTGCTGTCACTCATGCGAGAGGGAGAGAATGGGATTCCCGCTCTTCCTCGCGGACTGACACCGCCGTATCAGAATGACAATTCCACGTGGAAATCGCTCGATCAGCGGCTGGGCGACGCGGGCAATTTCACGGAGCGATATGTCACGCTGGCTGAGCACGCGCTCAACAAACACGCCGCTCGGCCGATCATCTGTAGCCGACTGCTGTGGGCGTCGGAGCACCATCATCTTGGCCGGGCCGCCGCCGCCGTCCGGTTGCTCGCCGATCTCCACAGACTGTGTGAGCGACAGGTGCTCGGCACGGGAGGCCCACGGGCAGGCCGGGCTGGTACTCGCGTTAGTCTCGAATCTGCTGTGCCCCAGTCCCATTACAAGGAGACCGAAGATGCTGGGTACCCTGGCTGCCTACGCGCGCGAAACAGGCCAGGCTGACCTGGCCGCTACCATTACACGGATTGAACCGTGGCTCGGATCTGCGACCTGGTTGAACGGTGCCGTGGTCGATATGGTCACGTTCGGGACGCCGGTCCGGTATGGATGGGACCCGTCCGGCATCGGCAAGTTGGTGCATGTGGTGAATCACAGAAACCTCAGGACCGATGGGAAAACGTGGTTGGCCAAAATGGAGTTGCCACAGATTACGATGGAAATGCCGATCGCGTGGGGCGGCGACTATGTCCAGGAACTGGCCGTGGCCGGCAGCGATGCCGTCCCCGCGACCGACGCGGCCAAGGCCGCGAACAAGGCGATCTGGGAAATGGTCGAGCCCTACGACGGATTCGAACGGTGGTTGGAATGCGCCCGCCGCGCCGTGCGTTTCCCCAGTGAAGGCTGTTGCCTCCTGGCCGATTATCAAGACTGCACCGGGTCCACCGATGTCCGCGACCACTACTACGGCCACGCTGCCTATACCCGCCTGAACGCCCTGCTGTTCAACACCACCGAAATCGTCCGCTGCTTGTATTCGGCGTGATCGTTTTCTGTATCCTCCTGCAGCGGGGGTGTGAAGGAAGTGCGGTGTGCTGTTTGTCTCAGACAGTAGCGTAAGTAGGGCCCGAATGATTACCCGTGCGGAATGCGATCGGGAAAGTTCGAGATCACGCCATCGACACCAAGGGAGATGGCGCGCTGGATGTCGCTCGGTCTGTTTGGTGTATAGACGAACACATGGAGATTCGCGCGGTGGAACGATTCAACGAGGCGGCGGGTGGCTTTGCTGTGGCGAAGGCCGACGTGCGACGGGGCGTATTTCATTGCACGGGCGACGGAGGCGGGGGGAAACCTATCAAATAAGACCATCAGTGAGGCGCCTGGATCGGCCTTCCGAATGTGAGTCAGTTCGTCGTGCAGGAACGAAGCATAGAGGAGGGGGCCTTTGAAGCTTGTGCGACGGACGGCTTCGAGCGTCTGTTGGGCGATGTTTCGGACCTTGAGTTCCAACATCATCCCCGTTCGTCCGGAAGCCGCCTCCAGCGCTTCCTCCAGTGTGGGAATCCCTGTGCCGTGCCCCGCATCAAGTCCTTTCACCTCTTCGAGCGATAGCCGACTAATTCGTCCTCTTCCATCGGTCGTTCGATTCACCGTGGCGTCGTGCAGGGCTACGAGCACGCCGTCGGCTGTGCGGCGCAGATCGATTTCCACGAACTCGACCCCACAGGCGATGCCCGCATGAATCGCCGCCAACGTATTTTCCGGGGCGAGACCGGCTGCTCCGCGATGGCCGACTCGTATCACCCTGAGGGCGTAGCGTCTTGCACTCCGGTCTTTCGATTCAGGGCCGCTCATGATCCTGCATGTCGGGGTTGGGCGTGCAAAACGGCGGTGAGTGAATCGGCGGCGAGAATCGGAGGTTGTGGCTGTCCAAATTCGCAAGGTAGTCCTTCATTCGCCGGCCTTCTGCGGTTTTCACCCACTCGATCACTTTCTTATCGATCTCCAGGAGGCCGAGCCCGGGGGGGATTTCGTCCGGCTGGATGATGAACAGGTTGACTCCCCGATCCTTGGCCTGCACCTGCGCTTCTTTGATGCGGTAATGGATGTACCGTTCGTTCAGGCGGGAGAGACTGTTCAATTCCAGCAGATCCCGGAGAGGATGCGGCTCGATACGGAGGTTCTGTTTCGGAACGTTGAGGAAGAAAAACACGGTCTCACAGCCCAATCCGAAGGCTTCGTCGATCGGCAGGGGGTGGGCGAGATCGGCATCGAGATAGCGGGATCCGTCGATTTCGACCAATTCAAACAGTGGGTAGAGGGCCATGGACGCGCGTATCCGTTTCAGAAAGAGATCCTGCTTGGCCTTCCGGCTGCGCAGATCCTCGCTTCCGCCCATCGCAAGATCCGGATCTTTGTTCGAAAAGATCACCGTTGCCCCGTTCTCATACCGCTCGGCCAGGATGTGCCAGACAATAGGGCTGGCGAGCACTTTTTCCAAATCGATTTGCGCAGTCAGCCGGGAGAGGAGCGGAAAGGGGTCGAGAAACGCCTTCATCCGCTTGAGTTCAAAATACTTCTCGATTTCGCTGAACGTCTCCTGAATCTCAGGTGCTTGCGCGAGCCGCCGAAAGGATTTGTGCTGGGACTCGAACATGTCCATGAGCCGAAACACAAAGCTGACGGCGCGCCCCGCCACGCGAAACGGCATGCGGACGCACAGAGAAATCACCAAGGGCAGGAAATTGACGGCCCTCCTCAGATCGCGCAGAATCGATCGATTCGGACCCCAATCTTTCGTCGCTTCCGGGATGACACCGATAAAATGCGTCAGTTTTTCACGGATGAACGGATGCAGTTCATAGATCGCTTCCGGGGAGGTGATATAGTTTTCCCAGATGCGCAGTGTTTTCTCCGCTCCGGCGATCCCAGGACTTTCCACGAACCCGAGGGCGTTGCACGTGCCTGCCGAGGCACTCATGATATGGGAGGGGGCGAAGCCGGCCCGGACCAATTCTGTAGCGGCGACTGCTTGGAAGACGGCCTTGCATCCGCCCCCGCAGAAGACGAACAGGATCTTGCCATATTTATTCGATTCGGTGGTAGACATGGGGGTGTTCCGAGGCGACGGTGTCGTCACGTCTTTCGGGACCTCCGGGACGATGTTTCCAGACCACGGGGCGCGATCCGATGAATACGTATGATGTCTGCATCGTGGGCGCCGGTGTCGTCGGCTGCGCGATTGCCAGAGAACTCATGGGTCGGTGCCGGCCTGCGCCGATCCGCCTGCTGGTCCTCGAGCAGCATGCGCGTCCGGGGGAAGAAACCAGCGGACGCAACAGCGGGGTGCTCCACAGCGGCATCCACGAAGCTCCTTTTTCGCTGAAAGCACGGCTGGCCCATGAAGGCTGCCGGTCGGCGGCGGCATATGCGCTGCAACGGGGCATCCCACTGCTCAGAACCGGGATGCTCATCGTCGTGTCGAAAGAGGACATCCGGCGCGGCCTCTGGCGAGAAGTTGCGATGCTGCGGCGGTTGTGGGTCAATGCCTGGAGGACAAATACACGGGTGCGGTTCATGACCCCCTCCGCCGTACGGGAATGGGAGCCGCAGGTGCGCGCCAGTTGTGGTCTTGCGATTCCGGATGTCTCAGTCATAGATTCCCAGGCCTTCGTGCAGTCGCTTCGGACTGATGCGGAAGTTGCCGGCGTCGAGTTCGCCTTCGATCATCGGGTCTTGGCCATCGAAGAGGCCGGCGGCTCCTATCTTGTCTCCACCGATCGTCAAACGATTCGGGCGGCCTGTCTGATCAATGCAGCCGGACTCTATGCCGACGAGATTGCCTCCCTCGCGCAACGCCACCATAAATATACCATCTGTCCGCTGCGTGGCGAGTACTATGAAGTGATGACGTCTGAAAAAACATGTCGTGTGGGACGCCCGGTCTATCCTGCGTTGCCTCCTGGGGCGACCGGCAAGGGGATTCATTTAAGCCCCCGTCCGAATGGAAGGTTGTACATAGGGCCGAACGAAGTGGCCGTCCAGGACAAGGCGGATTACACGTCGCGCAAAACACCGCCTAGTTTGTTCGTCGAGGCTGTGCAAAAATTCCTTCCGGCATTGGATGAACGAGATCTGTCTTGGGCCTATTCCGGCATCAGGCCGCGCGTTGAGACGACCAGCCGGTCCAAGAGCGACTTTATCGTCTCGGTCGATCGAGAAGACCCCCTCTTGGTCGATCTGATCGGTATTGAATCACCCGGCCTCTCCGCCGCGATGGCGCTCGCTCGGCATGTGTGCGATCTGCCGCCTTTTCAAAAACGCTTCCCATCCGGCTGGGGCAGTCCTGTTGGCTCACGGGACTGAAGAAGGTTGCAATGGATCCTGCGCCGCGTCCTCAACCCGTAGCACTCTGTGCAAGGCTTTTCCTAGGACCGATCTGGGAAGCTCCGAGCGGAACTCGAACTTCTTGGGTACTTTGTATGAGGCCAGATAGCGCCGGCAGTGGGTAAGGAGCTCATCGGTGGAGACAGATTCGGGTGAGGCGACAACGAAGGCCTTGATCGATTCGCTTCCGTCCTCGTTCCGCACGCCGATGACGGCCGCATCGCTCACCTGGGGGTGCAGTGTGAGCACATGCTCGATCTCGGAGGGATACACGTTGAATCCGGAAGAGGACAGGATCATGTTTTTCTTCCGGTCCACGATGTAAAAGAAACCGTCTTGATCGACACGCGCGATGTCGCCGGTCGCCAGCCACCCGCCCGGCTTCAGCACCTTTTCCGTTTCGACAGGGTTGTTCCAGTAGCCGTCCATCACTTGGGGGCCGCGCACCCACAGCTCGCCCACTTCCCCTACCGGCACCTCCCGGCCCTCCTCATCGACGATTTGCACCTCCGTGTTGGCGATGGGCAGGCCGATGGAGCGTTTGACAGAAAGGCCCCGGGCAATATTGCAGTGCGTGACCGGGGAGGCTTCGGAGAGGCCATACCCTTCGATAATCAAGTGGCCGGTCTTTTCTTTGAATCGTTTCAGGAGAGCGAACGAAAGGGCGGCTCCCCCGGAGATCACGAACTTCGCGTCCTTCAAGTCGTCCGCGTCGCACTCTTCGAGCAGCTTCTGCACGAGCGCGGGCACCAGGGTGATAACGGTCGGCTGTTTCTTGCGCAGCAGCGACAGCAGCACCGGGACATTGCGCGGGTCGGGAACCAGCACCATGCAGCCCCCGACGGCCAGACAGATGTTTTGCGTGACTGTCATGCCGAAGACGTGAAAGAGCGGCAGTGCGGCCAGAAAGCTTTCCACCCGCTCGGCAGGCGAAAACCAGCTGACAAGTTGCCGGACATTGGCCGTCAGGTTGCGATGGCGCAGTTCCGCTCCTTTGGAGACTCCGGTGGTGCCGCCGGTGTATTGCAGCACCGCGATGTCGTCCGGGGTCACAACCGGGAGCTGATCCGGCGGCACAGGTGCGGCGTGGTCCAACACGTCGTGAAAGAACAGCGTCCGGTCACTGGAGGGAATCTCAGCCGGCGGCTGCTTCTGCCTGTGCAGGTAGAGATATTTGACCAGCGTCGTCATGAAATCGGTGATGCGGGTCACTATGATCAGGTCGAGGTCAAGGTGGCGGATTTTCTGGTGCATCATGTCGAGCACGACGATGGCCCGCGCCCCCGCGTCTCGAAGCTGGTGGGACAGCTCATGTTCTGTGTAGGTCGGGTTGCAGGGTACGACGATGCCCCCGGCCCGGACGATACCAAAATAAGCGATGACGGCTTGCGGCGCATTCGGGAGGCAGAGGGCGACGCGGTCTCCCTTACGGATGCCCAGGGCGGCAAGGCCGCCGGCGAAGCGCTCGATAAGGGAAAGGCAGTCGCGGTAGGAGAGGGTCTTGCCGAAGAAATACAGAGCCGGCCGGCGCGCAAACCGCTGCGCGCTTCTGGAGAACATCGTCATTAGCGTCTCAGGAGGCAGCGAGAGCTCGTGGGGAGTTCCTTCAGGATAATGGAGGAACCACGGGTGTTTAGACATGTGACGGGTTCTCCCTTAACAGGATGCTGAAAAATTCCACCAGCATCGTTCTCGCATCGCTCAAAGGCTCGACGTACAGAACAGAGTACGCCTCGCCTCTTCGCTCGCTGCGGCCTTGCTGGATGGCCTTCTTGAGCATCCTGCGAGCATCACCACCCTCCATCAGCAAGTCCCGGACAGGGCTCGAACCGTTTGCCGTATTTGGCGGTGAGCGCCTCCAATTGCTGGGCCAGTTGTGATGGTGTGATGGTCTGGCGGGCCCAGGTCAGCAACCCTCCACGGAAGGCCGGGAATCCGATCCCGTAGGTCAGCGCGAAATCGATTTGCCAGGGCTTCTCCACAATCGTCTCGCGCAAACAGCGCACGGCTTCGTCGACCATGGGGAGAAACAACCGCTCTTGAAGGAGGTCATCGGAGAGCGGGCTGGTGTCGGATGGAACGGTGCGGCGATACCGGCTGATCGCTTGCAGCGCGCGCGGGTTCTCCTTGCCCGCCTTCCAAAACGTGACCGGCGGTTGGTTCTCCGGAAGAAAGTGTTGAAGCAGGGCATCACGTGACTCGATCCGCGAACCCAGGACGGCGAGCGATGTCAGCACATGCATGCCGACGGGAAGCCCGATCAAGTCGAGGAGTTCCAGCGGTCCCATTGGGTGTCCGCTGTCCACGGCCATCCCGAAGTTCTTGGCGACCGCGTCGATACGACGGATCGGCGTCCCTTCGCCGACCAGGATTACCGCCTCCGCAAGATAGCGGGAGAGAATGCGGTTGACGAGAAATCCCGGCCCGTCGTTCACGACGAGGGGAAACTTGCCCAATCGCTTGGCCAGTCCACATGCCTGGGCCAGGGCCTGATTGGAGGTGAAGGGCGCGCGCACCACTTCGACCAGTTGCATCTTGGCCACCGGGTTGAAAAAGTGCAACCCCACGCACCGTTCCTGATGGGCGGCTCCCGCGGCGATCGCGGCCACCGTGTACGAGGAGGTGTTGGTCGCAAAAATCGCCTCGGGTCCTGCGTGCGACTCGAATTCCGCAAGCACCGCCCGTTTCACATCCAGTTTTTCCGATACCGCTTCGATCACCAGCGGCGCCGAACGCACATCCTCTATGCGGACCGTGGGGGCGATCCGTGACAGCCGATACCTGAGATCGGAGGGTTGAATCAACCGCTTTCGAACCTGGGCCGTTTGGGCCTTGTGGATGCTGCCCATCGCTTTCGCCAGAATGCTTGGCGAGATGTCCCGCAACACCACCGGATGCCCCTTTTCGGCGAGCTGCCCCGCGATCTGCGCGCCCATCAATCCGGCCCCCAGCACGGCGACCCGTGTCACTCCTGGCGAAGCAGAGGCGGCATTCCGTTTGACCGTTTCACCGGCCAGGAACAGCCCGACAAGATATTCGGAGGTCCGGCTGGCCATCAACTCCAGCAGGAGTGGCTGCTCGATCGTGAGCGAAGCGTCCAGCACGCCCTCGCTCATTCCTTTCTGGATCGCATCGATCGCCCGCAGCGGGGCCGGGTAGAAATGGCCGACACGCTGAATCACCTGGCGACGGGCATAGTGGCACACCAGAGGGCGAACCGCGGGGAAGTTCAAGAGGCGCTGGATGCCATGAAGAGGCTTTGGTTGGGCGGGCTGCCGACGGAGGGTATGCGCTTTCCCGACGGCGGTTTGGACTAAGGTTTCATGCCGCACACGGTCCAAAGTCCTGACACTGGATGGGACGGAGGTTACCATTTCATCTACGAGGCCCATGCGCAACGCCTGCCTGGGGTAGACCGTCTTGCCGGCCGTGATCATCTCGAGGGCCGCAGACAACCCGATCAGCCGAGGGAGCCGTTGTGTCCCCCCGAATCCGGGTAGAATGCCCAACTTGACTTCCGGCAGGGCGAAACAGGTTTTGGTATGGGTGCCGGCCAGGCGCCCGTGACAGGCCAGGGCCAGCTCGAGCCCGCCGCCCAGACAGGGGCCCTCCACCGCAGCGACAAACGGTTTGGATGATCGCGCCATCTCGTCGAACAGACGGTGGACGGTGAGGACGAGCCTCTCCATGGCTTGAAACGATTGCCGTGTTTGCGCATCGTGCATCTGTTCAAGATCGGCGCCCGCGCAGAAATTGCCCTCCTTCAAGCTCAGCAGCACCGCTCCCTTGATGCCGTCGGTTTGACCGACGAGGTGCACGATGTGCTGCCATTCGGATACGCTCTCCGCGTTAAGGACGTTGACCGACTTCCCTGCGTAATCGAATCCTGCCAGTAAGATTCCATCGTCGAGAAGGAGAATCTTGAAATGCTTCAACTCGGCCTCGTCGCCGGAAGCAGCCGTGACAGGGTGACGGTCCGACATGGCTATTCCCTCTCCAGGATCATCGCTACGCCTTGTCCACCTCCGACACAGGCGCTGATCAGCGCCCGTTCCGCGTCTCGGCGTCTCAGCTCGAACAGAGAGGTCAGGGCCAGGCGCAGTCCGGACACGCCGACCGGATGGCCGAGCGCGATGGCGCCGCCGTGGGGATTGAGATCGTCGGGCGGAATTTCGCCGAGACGTTCCGTCAATCCGTATCGGCCGAATTTGCGCTCCATGAGGGACGGTGAATCGAGGATGCGGCTGATCCCCAACACGACGGAGGCAAAGGCTTCGTTGATTTCGAACAGCGAACAATCCTTGAGGGCCAGGCCGGTCTTCGACAAGAGTTTGGCGATAGCGCCGACGGGGGCCAGGCCCATGCAGGACGGCTCATAGCCGAAGTCGGCGTACTCTCTTACGTACCCGAGAATCGGCAACCCGAACGACTTGGCCTTCTCCGCTTCCATCAGCAACACGGCGGCGGCCGCATCGGTGATCTGCGAGGCGTTGGCCGGTGTCACCGATCCGTGCCGCCGATCGAATACGGGCTTCATATTGGCAAATGTCTCTTGGCCGGCGTCCGCGCGGATGCCGTTGTCCCGTTCCACATAGCCGCTGAGTTCGGGCACGTACATCGGGACGACTTCGTCCGCGAACAGGCCTTTATCCCAGGCCGCCGCCGCCCGTGTGTGCGAACGGACCGCATAGTCATCCTGTTCGAGTCGGCTGATCCCGAGCATCGGATCTTTGGCGATATTTTCCGCAGTCAGACCCATGATGAGATCGCACATAGGGTCCGTGAGTCCCAGCAGCAGGCCGACCTGCGGCGGATAGCGCGTAAGATTCAGCAGTTTCGGAAGCAAGGCCGCAGTCCCTGCGAGTCGTTCCCGAAGGGTTCTGGCTTTTCCGTATTGGAGCAGGAGGTCGGCGACGTGCTTGTGATAGACGACGGGGATGCGGCTCATCGCTTCCATGCCGATCACGAGCACCGTGTCGGCATCGCCGCTTCTGATGCGCAGACTGGCATAATAGAGCGCGGTGACGCCGGAACCGCAATTCTTCCCTGCCACCGTGTCGGCGGGAATCGTCAGCGGCAGCCCCGCGGTGACGGCGGCCACTCGCGTTGGATTGACGGCGTGCATGGGCGTGGCCACGTTACTGCCCAACACACAATCGATTGTGTCCAGGGGGAGATTCCAGCGATGGCACCGCTGGATCATGTCGCGGACGACCCAGGCACCCAGCACGTCCGCGTCTGTTTCGCGGAACTCCGTCCCTTCCTTGCAGAAGGGAGTACGAAACCCGTCGACGACCACGACGTTACGCATACACCTGCCCGTCACGGCGTGTGGAAAGTGCGGTGCTGCGTGGTGACCCTGAGTCGGAGGCCATGCCAGCATGCTACCTACCGGCTATCATACCACCGATCCGGCTCGGTCGGCTCCCCTCCAGACGTATAAAAATATTGTCTTGTTCTGCACCGCGAAACACAGTTGAGATCTTGGGAAGTCCAAGTGAGAGTGGTAGAGTGATAGACGGAAGGAATATCCGACTCACGAATAGGTGGTGCCGATGGCTAGCCCGCAACTGTTCCAGGGGGCGGAGGCGGTTGCTGAAACCGCGCGTGACAAGACTTCTTATACGGGTTTTCTTGCCGGATTGTTCGAAGCCGAGGTCCGTTGGGACCTCCTGACCTCGATTAGCATCCCCCAAACCAGTCAAGCGGCCGTGGAGTTCGTCGAACGGTTCAAGGGCGCTATCGTGTCTTTGGATTCGGAACGAGTGGATTACGAGGAGGAGTTGCCGGAGCCGCTCTTGAAGTCACTGGCGGAGCTCGGGGCGTTTGGCATCAAGATTCCCAAACGATTCGGGGGGCAGGAATTCACTCAATCTGAGTATCAACGGCTGGCGACTCTGTGCGGGAGTGTCGATGCCTCGCTGACCGTCTTGTTGTCCGCGGCCCAATCGATCGGTGTGCCGGAGCCGCTCCGGTTGTTCGGCACCGAAGAGCAGCAGGCCAAGTACCTGCCCCGACTGGCGCGGGGAGAAATTTCCGGGTTCGCGCTGACGGAGCGGCAGGTGGGTTGCGACATTTCCAAAGTGGAAACCTATGCCGTCCGCGTCAAAGAGCACGGCAAGATCGTCGGGTATCACCTGACGGGCAAGAAGTTCTTCATCACCAATTCAGCCAAGCGGGACGGGGAGTTCCTGTCCTCCATGCTGGTTGTCATCGCGCGGATCGTGGATCGGCCGGAAGAGGTCCAGGATCCTCGAGCACATAAGCAATACGGCGCCTTCATCGTCGAAACCCACTGGCCTGGATGCTCCGTCGCTCGGCTGCGCTTCGAGGGGGTGCGGGGCATCTACAACGGGGCGCCGGTGTTCGATCAGGTCTACGTCCCCGCTGAAAATCTTCTAGGCAGCGAGGAAGATGGGCTTCGAATCGCCCTTGCCACGCTGACCGTCGGCCGTCTGACGCTGCCCGCGGCCTGTTTGGGCGGTCTCAAACAATGCCTGTCCGTCATGCGGTGGTGGGGCAAGACCCGCGTACAGTGGAACAAACCGATCGGCGAGCACAATCTGATTGGCGAAAAACTCTGCCGAGCCGCGGCCTACACCCTGGCGCTGGAGGCCATCATGGCGTTCTGTGGCGCGTGGGCGAACAAGAAGGGCGATCTCCGGATGGAGTCGGCGGCGTCAAAAATCCTCGGGAGCGAGTGGTATTGGGAAACAGTGAATGATCTGTTTCAGGTGCGCGGAGGGCGAGGATTCATGACCGAGGAATCCCAACGCCGAAGCGGTGAAATCGGCATTCCGGTCATGCGGATGATGCGCGATGCCCGCATCAATCTGGTGTGGGAGGGGACCAGCGAGATTCTGCGGATCTGGATGGCGCGTGAGGGGCTGGCGCCGTATATCGAACAGGGCCTCGCATTGCTGAAAGGGACGGGGGCGCAGCGGCTTGGGGCGCTGTCGTATTACGCGCGCATGGCGGTACGCTCCTGTCAGCCCTTCTCGATGTCCGCAGGCGCCGCCGGGATGTTCGGACGGGATTCTAGGCAGTGGGTTCGCCTCATCGAGTCTTCGTCCCGGCGTCTGACCCGGACGATTCTCGGCACGGCTATCCGCCACCAGCAGAGTCTGCAGCACAAACAACTCCTGCTGCAGGATATCGTGGACGACAGCCTGGCCCTGTTTCCGATGGCCGCGACCATTTGGTATGCCGCTCAGCCGGACATGCGGGACAAGCCCGGTATCCAAGCACTGACCGACTATTTCTGCCAGGATATGGCGGGCCGTCTGAATCCTCAGACAGAGCGAATCAGCCGGCACAAGAAAGACGGGACCGTCTATCGATTGTCGAAAGCCATCATGAACGGTGAGTATGTCTGGCTTGAAGAAGGGATCGTGCCGCTGCTCGATCACCATCCGGAGCGGCCTGTCGCATGAATGTAGCCGGTCATCTGAGCGGTGAGGCGGGGAGGGTTTAGTGGGGGAGGCAGGGTCAAAGGCATGAAGCAGCCGGTGATCATCGGTGCCGCGCGCACTCCCATGGGGAGCTTCAACGGAGCATTCAGCTCCGTGCCGGCAACCAGGCTAGGCAGTCTGGCTATTGCGGAAGCCCTCAAGCGCAGCCACATTCCCCCCGACCACGTGGACGAGGTCTATATGGGGTGTGTGCTCAGTGCCGGCCTCGGCAGGCCTCAATCGGCGCCGGGATCCCGTACTCAATCGGCGCTGCGACGGTGAACAAGGTCTGCGGGTCGAGCCTCCAGACCGTCATTATGGCTCTTCACGCGATCGCGCTCGGTGAGGCCAACATCGTCGTGGCCGGCGGAATGGAAAACATGACCCGCGCGCCGTACATGCTGGAGAAAGCGCGGCAAGGGTATCGGCTGGGCCATGCCGAGTTGGTGGATAGTGTGATCAAGGACGGGTTATGGGACGTGTATAACAATTTTCATATGGGGGCTGGCGGCGAACTCTGCGCGGCCAAGTACCGGCTTACGAGGAGCGAAGTCGACGATTTCGCCTTGGAGAGTTACCGGCGCGCTCGGGAAGCCATTGCTACCGGAGCGTTCAAGCGGGAGATTGTACCGGTCGAGATTCCGCAACGGAAAGGGCCGGCAGTCACCGTCGCCGAGGACGAAGAACCAACCCGTGTCGATTTGGGCAGGCTGCGGCAGCTCAAACCGGTGTTCCGGGAGGATGGCATCCTGACCGTGGGCAATTCGCCATCCTGCAACGACGGAGCGGCGGCGGTGGTCATCATGGCGGAAGAGGAAGCCTCGAAACGGGGATGTGTTCCGATGGCGCGGATTCTCGGCTACGCCGGAGCGGCGCTGGCTCCCGAATGGTTTACGCTTGCCCCCATTGATGCGATCAAGGCCGTGCTCAAGAAAACCGGACTGTCGCTCAACGACATCGACCTCTTCGAGATTAACGAAGCCTTCTCCTCTGTCGCACTGGCAATCAATCGGGAACTTGGACTTGATCCACGGCGCGTCAACGTCAACGGTGGTGCGGTTGCGCTGGGCCATCCCATCGGCGCCACGGGCGCGCGGTTACTGACGACGCTGATTCATGCCTTGGCAGCCCGAGGCGCAAAGCGGGGGTTGGCGACGCTCTGCATCGGTGGTGGAGAAGCCTTGGCGATCGTCGTGGAGCGGATGTAGCAGGATGCTGAAAAAGTCCGCCAGCATCGTTCTCGCGTCGCTCAGAGGCTCAACGTACAGAAGTCGAAGGAACGGTACCTATCCGCTCGCATGTGACCGAAGCGAGCGGGTCAAGCGAAGCTTGGTATGTACCTCCTCGCCTCTTCGCTCGCTGCGGCCTTGCTGAACGGCCTTTTTGAGCATCCTGCGGGCATTTCCAAAGATCTTTGTGTTATGCGGGGTCGGAGTCGTCGCCCAGATCGGCCGAGGTGACGCCGAGCGGGCTGAGCACCGCCAGCGCGGCTTTGCACAAGAGAGCATCATAAGCCGCGCAGTCATAACTCCATGTGCCGTCAAGGCCGGCGACTGCCCGGACACGGTCGGGAGGATAGGCCGCCGCGGTGTCCGTAATGATGTACTGGATCGAGTCTCCGGCTTGAAGGGAGACGCCTCGCGCGAGGAGTTCCTGCGCCGCAATCATCGACAGAGTCCGGTGGCGGTAGGTCTGCGGGGCCTGTGAAAGCGACTTGGTGATGGCTAACTCCTCAACGGTGGCGTGTCCATCGTGGAGATGGCGCCGATAGGTGCGGATGGCCTTCACCGCCTCTGGAATGTGATCCCGGAGTTCGGCCAGCGTCCGCGCGTTGCTCAGACAGCGCAGCATCTCCGCCTGAGCCTGCTTGACGAGCACCGGCGCATCGCTGCGCCGGAGTTCGATGCCGCGGATTTTCATGGTTCCCTGTTCGAAGAGGCCGACAAACTGATTCGGCACCGGCATGCGCGGATTGACGCGTGACGGCAGAAACCCGATCCAGTGATAGATGCCTTCCACATTGATCGGCAGCCCCGTTTGTTCCGTAATCATCCGGGCAAGGTTGTCGTAGTCCTCTCGCCCCGCGTCGGGTTTATAGAGCCAGAGCGAATCGACGATGGCGTGCAGCAGCCGATAGCCTTGCCGCTCGGCGGTGTCCTTCGCCTGCAGCAGGATATCGCGGCTGTAGGCGGTCACTGACTCGTGGGCTTCAATCCGGCCGAACCGGGCGTTCTTATATCCCAGATATCCGAATGAGACGACGAGCAGCCATTTGAGCGCCGTTTGCCGCTGATCCAGCACGGTCCGCGCGAGAGGATTCGTGGCTGCCGCCAGGAGCCGTTTATATCGCGCGCGTTTGTCGAGCAACGGGGCCAGCGTACGCGGTACTAATCCTGTGTGGTGGCGGCACGTATGATGACTGAGTTCCGGTACCCTTGCCGCCGGATCTTGGCGGCAACAGCGGCAATTTACTGTTTCGGGCGAGATATTGAAGCGTGTCATGATGGAGGGGTACATGGAGGAAAAGTCGAGTTCGCCAACCTGCTCGTGATAGCCGACGATCGGTGCAAAGACCAGCCCGCCCTGGTCGGTTTGGAGCAAGTCGAAGGCCGATCGGAATGCTTCCGGCTCCTGTTTCCGGTAGGGGATCAGAATGCCGTCGCGGTAGGCGGTCTCCAACTGCATCGATGTGATACCGGTCCCTGTCGTCGTACGGGCCATCTGTTGCAGATCGACTTTGGCGACCCGGGCTTGCTCGATTAATCCGGCGAGCCCGGTCTCGGCCAAGGCGAAGGAATTATGGCGATCGAGATGCAGTCGGCCCGACAGGATGCGGGCTCCGGCGTGAGACACGACACGTCCGTAGGAAAAATAGGAGTGCGGTTTTCTGGTGCCCACCGGCCGCAGTTCGTCTCGATTCAACGGGAGCGGCACACGCAGCCGTTCTGCCATGGCCATCAGACGCGGCAAGAGATACGAATCGCCCCAATCCGTGAGCAGGATGTCGGGATTATGGCGAGCCAGCAAGGTGCCGAGCCGACGGATCAGCGCGGCGCCGTCACCTTCCAGCACACGTTCTTCTCCGTCGATCCGGATGACGAGGGCGCCGCATCCGCCGTGATTGGGGTTGGGCGAAGCGCCGTCCGGTGAGAGCTCCATGATCGTGAACGGAGGCATCGTATAGTCGGTGTCCCACGGCGAGTCCAGCGCCTGGATCGCGCGAACCAGCCCGTCGGCCGTCAGCTCGATTTCACAGCGGGCCGAGGGAAAGAGCCGGCGGTCATAAAAGTACCGCTGCGGCAGCGAGACATCGACATGGAAAAATTGTGCGCCGGGACAGGCCTGAATCAGCCGGCGGGTAACCTGTGAAAACTGCGCCGGAGCGTGGACGGTGATTTCCAGCACGGTTGTCGGGTGGAGCGCGCCGAGTTCGTATCGTTCGACACGGCGCGTGCCGATGCGCCAGGCGCTGCGCTGAAGCAGGCGGAGCGCGTGATCGAGGAGGGCCGGCGGCGCGGCCAGATAGAAGGTTGGTGTGAATGGATCGACGGCACGCAGGCGGCGCCCGTCTTCGCCGAGAAGCCAGACAACCATGCCGTCGTACGCCGGATAGACATCAAGAAGCCATCCCCGGATCTGAATCGTGGCGGAGGCGGGTTTCAAGGCTTGTGACTTTCTGCTGCAGTGCCATGGCGTGTTTGTGTTGCTCGATCAACATCGAGAGCAGCATCGCCTCGAACGGTGTGTCGCGCGCGAGATAGGCGCCGGCCGGCGCATGATGGCGGGCGGCGGCGAACAGGGCATCGAGCGCCTGCTGATCCTCCCGGCGCAACGCCCTCCGGTACCGCCGCCACGAGTCGATTTCCAGTTGAATCAATTGTGTGAATGTGGCCAGCGTGCGTCCCATCGCTACAACCGGCTCCAGACCGCACGTGGAATAGTCCAGCATCGTGAGCCGGCCGCTTCCTGTTCGTGGAGCCATATCCCGTCGTCTGCTTCGCGCACATCGATGGCGCGGTCCGCCTGTGTGCGGAGGGCGGCAAGGAAGCCGCGCCGGGCGTGAGAGGCCATCGCCGGCAGCGGGCTGACGCACAGGATCTGTACGTCCTGCTGCGCCAGGCGTTGAAGCGTGCTCCGCATCGTGTGAAACAGCCGCATTGCTTCCTGATCCGGTACCGATTCGTCATACAGCGTTTCGAGGGGACCGGAGAGGATCACCCATCGCGCTCCATACTGTTGGATGGCCGAGGCAAGGCAATCCGTCACCAGCCGGGCCATCTGATGGCAGGTGAAGGCCCGGGACACGTGAATCCGTTGCAGCACACGGCTTGGCGCCACGCGGCTTGCGCGGGCCAGCCGTCCGACCAGGAACGGATCGAAGATGTTGGCTCCGGCCAAATACAGGACCGTCTCGCCAGCCAGCGCGCGATCTGCTGCGGCGCATAGCCCCAGCCGATAGACCGCGGCATGGCCGGACAGGACGATGAGGCTTGTGGGCGGCGCACCCGGAAGGGTGCTGTGCCGGAGCATGGCCAGCACGTCGCGCGGTCTGCTGACGGTCGTGGTTCTTTGTTGAGTCTTGGCGGGAAAGGCGAGGTGCGGTTGTATCGGAAGTGCCATCATGTCCCTCACGATTCGACATGGCGAATGACTGCCGTCACGATACCCTGAATACGCAAGTCGTCATCGGGCGAGACGACGATCGGCTGCATGGCCGTATTGGCAGGATGAAGCTCAACGTGCCCCTCTGTTCGGTAATACTTCTTGATCGTCGCCTCGTTATTCACAAGTGCCACAACGGTTTGCCCATTGCGCGCCGTGCCCTGCTTCCGTACCACCACCAAATCGCCGGGAAGGATGCCGTCGTCCTTCATCGACTCGCCCTTGACGCGCAGCGCGAAAGTCTCCCCACCCGTGCCCAGGGGCGGGAGGAGATCGACAACGTCCGTTTGCGGAATCGGCTCGATCGGCGAACCGGCCGCCACCAACCCCAGCATTGGGAGCCGGGCGACGCCAAGTCGATCCAGGGCCATCTCGACCGCCAACGGAACCTCCCAGGTACCGGCCTCATAGCGGCTGATCGTCATACGGCTGAGTTGCAAGGTTTCCGCGAGCTTCCCCTGCGTGTATCCGAGCCGCTGCCTGGTCTGTTTGAATTGTCCGGCTGTCATGTCACAAAATGTTACATACCGACAAGGAGGCTGTCAAGAGGGGGGTGGGATGACGTCTCCACGGTAGGTACGGAGCGGGAGAAGATGGGATCTGCTCCGATCTGACATGGGCTGGCGCGAACGATTGGACTCTGAGTCTGGGGCGTGATACTGTGTTACACGCTACGAACTACTGGCTCGTCTCGCGCTTCCCCCCAGGCACTGTTCTCGCGCGAATCGCTTTCGTATTTCCGGCGTGTCGGCGTGATCTCAAAACTGCCCGCGTTTTCGGTGCGAGCGTCACCGGCGTCTGCAGAAGATACCCCGGGGTAGGTCGTGGGCGCATCGGCGATGCAGGTGTCTCACGTGAGTCACCTGAGGAGGATGGCCATGAATAAGACGACGTTTATTAGAAGCATGCAGTCAAAGAAGCGAAAACGCAATCCTGCGCGGAAACTGAAAATTCGGTGGGAGGTGCTGGGGCTGTCCGGACCTCAAGAGAATGAGGAGTCGGCTTCCATTGATTCAATCCGGCAAGCGGTGTCGTCCATGGCAAGCCGGGGTCTTGGACAAGGAACGCGTTCCCGTATGAAAGGTGCGGCGTCGGAAGAAGGTTCGCAGGCTGTCGCGCGCGGGGTACGGCGCCGAGGAGCGACCGAATAATCGATCACAACCGTCGCCTGGCGGTTGACCGGCTGAGAGTGCCAGCTGAAGGAGGGATTTATCGGACGCGGAGGCAAAACAACGTCGGCGAAGCGAGATCGTGAGAAGGCCTTGCAGAACGTCCGCAAGGAAAAAGACGCGAAGCGTGCCATGCGCAAGGCGGAAAAAGATGCGCGGCCTGTCACGCACGATGGAGAAGATCCGGATTTGGCCGGGCTGCGATGGGGACCGCAAGAGCCGCTCTACTGACCGGTGTGCTCCCCCTTATGCGTGACCCCGAATACAGCGGCCGATTAGCGCGGGAACGGCTGCTCCTGTCCGCATTTCCAACAGGCGGCAAATTGAGCCTCATGATGCTCGCCGCAGCCGGCGCAGGTCCACGTGTCGTGGTTCGATGCCAGTAACACCAGACCTTCTTCAAGGACGCGCCGTGCCCGATCGTAATCCTCGTTTCGGATCACCCAGAGCTCCGGGAAAATCTCGGTAAAGGGAATCTCGCCGGCCAGGCCGGAGGAACGTTGATTCTTGATCGTGCAAGGGATACCGGCCTGCTCCAGGCGCTCCTTACGCATCTCGACTTCGAACAAGTGTTGAGACACGAAGACCTGTTTCATCGAACCAAATTCTCGCAAGTTTTCCGGGTCGCTGCAACCGGCTGAACACTGGCTCTGGTACAGATCGGATTGAGGGGCCACCAAGGGACGGATGTCCGGCGAGGGCGGGAGGCATTCAAAGGGATGTCAGCAGCCCTTGAACTTGTTGGTTCGACATTGTTGCGAGAGCCGCTTGGCTTCCGTGACCTGCGCGGGCGTCATGCGGTTGGCGACATCTTCGAGATTCTCTTCCGCTTGCTTCTTTTCCTCACCCTGCATATGTGAGGCCGCAAGGCTCACCCACATATACGCCCGGACATAATCTTGCGGTCCTCCCAGTCCTGCGAAATAGAGTTCCGCCAGGTTGTTTTGCCCAATCGGGTGCCCCTGTGAGGCGGCTTTCTCATACCACACTCGCGCCTGGGTATGGTCCTGCGGTACTCCCCGTCCCTTGGCATACAGGTCCCCGAGCCTCACCTGCGCCTCCGTGTCCCCTTGGCCTGCCTGTGCCTGGAGCCTCTGCAGGTCTTTTTGGTTCGGCGGTGAAAACGCGGCTCCCGGCCCAGCGGGAAGGACAAGGATTGCCAGAAGGATGATGCGAAGGATCTGCATGAGCGGCTGAGTATGGCGTGCACCGGAATGGATCGTCAAGGCCAAAGAAAGCGGGGTGAGACCGTTGCGAGGGGGGGGACTCATGGCCCCTGTCCTGATCTTGCTTGATCATCGTTGGGCCCACGGTTTCGGTGTCATGCGCGTGAGATCTCGCGCGCCGTGGACGACGGTCAGAATCTGAACCTTGGTGAGTTTGACGCGATAGATGATCCGATAGCTTTCAACTAACACCTCGCGTACACGCTGATCCTTGGCTTCAGGCACGACCCGTCCGCTTGAAGGGAACGAGTGAAGCCGTTCAGCAGCCAGGACCAACCGTTCCACAAACACGTCGGCGTACTCAGCAGAGTCTCTTGCGATGTAATCGTGAATATTATCGAGATCGGAAACGGCGGGTTCAGTCCATTCAATACGGGTCATTTCTTGACGAAGCGTTTCTTGACCGCTTCATGCGGGATGACTCGGCCCTCATTGGCAGCCTGGATGCCGGCCTCGATTTTCTTGCGAACATAGATCTCGTACATGATGTCATCCCATGTCGCCTTTTCCGGCAGCTTCTTCACCATCTCCAACGCCTGTTTCTTTGCTGTCGGCATGAGCACCCCCCCCCTGATAGCTTGGATCAAAGTGTAGGCTCCACCTGACGGAGAGTCAAGAATTCCAAACGGCTATGCTGAACTCAACGGTAGATTGAGGCGATTGGCTATGATGATGTGTATTGAGGAGCTGAGACAGCTGATCGCCATCCGGCTTGATGCTAGGGTGCTTCGCTGGTTCAAGTCACTCGCAGCCAAACGCCGCGTTCCCTATCAATCCCACATGAACGAGTTGCTGGCGGGGGAAAATGAGAAAAGCGGGGTAGGAGGCGTCGGGATTCATCACGTCCGCCCTGCGTTGTGATTCATGAATCGAACGTGTCGAACACCTTCCCAGGGCGATGGTGAGAAAAGACGCCCGACACCCGTTCTTGTCCTCTCCACATGCGTAAGGTATGGTGAGGCATGCTCTCCGCTCGTGCCCGCTTCCAGGGATCTTCCAGCATTCTCCTTGCACTCACGCTGCTGCAGCTATGGACGGTGGCACCACTGTGCGCTGAATGGCTTCTCGTCGATCGGAACGACAAGGCGAAGGTCTATGTCGATTCCGAGACGATCAGCCGGAATGGTGAGGTGGTCAGCGTCTGGGTGTTGGATGATCTCAAGACGGCCCAGACCAGAGGGTTCAGCACGTTCCTCTCCACTCGCGCCCAGGAAGAACACGACTGTGTGAAAAAACGCTTTCGCCTGGTGGCCATTGAGCGGTTTGCCGGAAATATGGGGACCGGTCAATCGATCTACAAAAAGTCAGGTGAGTCACACTGGGCACCCATCCCACGAGAGACCATGGCGCAATCCGTGTGGAAATTCGTGTGTGGGAAGAAGTAATGGTGCAGCAAAGCAGTCAATAGGGGGCGCGCTGCACGAAGGATGATAGGGACGCAACTGGCGCGAATTACAGAAGGAGAAGCCTCTATGAATCGGCTGCAGGGGAAAGTCGCGGTGGTCACCGGCAGCAGCAGCGGCATCGGGAAGGCCATCGCGCTGCGATTCGGCGAAGAAGGGGCGAAGGTGGTGGTCACGGCCAGGCGGCTGAAGCTTTGTGAGCAGACCGTCGCGCAGATCAAGAAGCAGGGCGGGGAAGCCTGGGCGATTCAGACGGACGTGTCCGACGAACGCCAGGTGGAAAGGCTGATCGAGGAGTCGGTCGAGAAGTACGGACGGGTCGACATTCTCGTCAACAATGCAGGCATCGGCGGTGGCGGACGGCTGGCCGCCACGACGACCGAGTCGTTTCACGAAGTGATGAAGACGAATCTCTACGGCACCTTCTTTTGTTGCCGAGCTGGATTCACACAGATGAAAAAACAGGGCGGCGGGCTCATCATCAACATGTCGAGCGTGGCCGGCGTGCAGGCCTGGGCGGGAACGGGAACCTACAGCGCCTCCAAACACGGCATCATGGCGCTGACCAAGTCGCTGGCGGACGAAGGCCGGTCGTTCAACATCAAAGTGAGCGCGATCTGTCCCGCCGGCGTCGCGGACGCCTTGGTCGATGCCTCGCCGGACGAAATCGAGCGGAGCGAAAAGATCAGCCCGTTCGATATTGCCGAGACGGCCGTCTATGTGGCCAAGCTCGGCAAATATGCGGTGGTGCACCAGATCGTGGTGGATCGGCTGGGGGCGGAGTGGTGAAGAGTTGCTGGGGGCGGCTTGCGTGCCGGAGTTCGTCAGGTGGGCACGTCGGGTCGATGTATCTGATTACCAGCGAAGCGTTATTCCAGCATGCGTGGGCCGATTTCATCACGGTCGTGAAAGGCAAACACGACATCAGGCCAACCGGTGCGCTGGAGCACTCGATGGGAGCCGGTGGTTCGTTATGCGAAGGAGCGCAGAAAGCACACGAGAAGCCTGGGTTGCGGGCCACTGACTCATGCAGCGATGAAGGAAACGTTCAGCAGGTCTTCAGGTATGGCCTCGTTGTGTTCGAGGCGATCGGCCATGGCACGAAGCGCGAGGGCCTGGACTGCCGCAAGTGCAGCGGCTCTGGTCTGGCCATAGGCCATCACGCCGGGAAGAGCGGGTACTTCGCCGATCCACCGGCCATCTTCTTCCTGCTCCAGCTCGATCTTGAGTTGGGTTGCCTGTGCCATGTGTATTCCTCAATGAGCAACTTGGAGGGTAGGCTAAGCTCAGACCGCGAAGAAATCAAGCGGGTATCTCTTCAGAATTCCCCCCGACCATGTGTCGCCACGTTCCCTATCAATCGCTCATTAACGAGTTGCTTGCAGGGGAAATGAGAAAAGCGGGGTAGGGTATTTCCGGATTCATCGCATCCGCTGCTCGTTGGATTTCAGGCGCTGAACGTGTCGAATGCCTACCTGGCATGATAGGAATAAAGACTCCCGACGCCGTTTCTTGTTCCTGTGCTATGCCACGTCTTTTGCAAGGCGAATCACCGGCACAGCGATGGTTCGTGCATTTCTTCTGCGAGCAGTGTCCTTGAGTGATCCCGCCAGTCTTCGGCCAACGTCGGCGCTGACCACTTTCTCCCCGCACTGAGAGCAGACACCAGCCGGTACATCTTCAATCACCACCAACTTGTTTTTGATCCAGGAATCTTGCTTAATCCGCTTTGCCTGCATTTCCCCACCGCAAACATGGCAGTCACCGTAGGTATACATGTAAGTCACCTTTTGCCTGTAAGCACGACGTCAGCCCTATCGGCGACATTTGCCTCAACGAGGTGTTCTTCGATGCTGTCAGGTCTAGAAGGCGTTGCACGGTTTCAGCCGGATTATCCCGATCAGCTGGCACCTACGTCTTTGTAATCCTGCAGCCAGAGCAGCCTATTCGCCAGGTCAGCGTTTGCGTGGCGTTGAAGCAGCGCGAGTACACGGCGAAGCAACTCCCGAAATGGCAAATGGTCCGAGACGATGATTCCGGCATGGTGACGACCTGAGACGGCGGATTCTGCGGCCAGTCGAATAAAGTCTTTGACATTGAACGTCAGAATGACTCTTCCGTGGCTCGTGGCAAAATCGAGCTGTTCATGGTCCGATCGCCCGAGAGTACGGGCTTCCCTGGCAGAGACGCAATCGAAGCCGCGATCGCTCAGCACTTGGGCGAGGAGTGGATCGACATCTTCGTCGAGATAGAGCGCAATCGCCATCGGACAAGGGGAAACATGGCGGGAGCGATCAAGAAGCCCGCTGCTTCACGTGCTCTTCGCGGTTCTCGGTAATCTCGTTTTCGATTTCTTGCCGATTGTCGTAATAGTACGCCAATGCGTCGTGGATCTGGGCGAGGGACAAGTGAGGGAACTTGGCGACCAGTTCTTCCGGGGTCAGACCATGCTGAAGAACGTACATGGCCACGGACCGCACGGGAAAGCGTGTTCCGTGAATGATCGCGTTGCCTCCGCAAACAGCCGGGTCATTTGTAATGTGGGGGTGAGCTACTTTAGGCATCATGTCTGCTCCCGCTTGACAAACCTTAGCAAGCCTGCAGCGCACCGTCAAGGCAAGCTTCGCCCACGAGCACACCGCTGATATCCGCCTGAACGCAATATGTTTGAGGTGCGTAACAGGAACAGGACTCCCGTCGCGGTGTCCCGTCCGCCTGTCTGGTAGGGGTTTCAGGCCAGACGCGCCGCTAGATTTCTTCCTCAACGTGCCGGTTTCTGTCCGCTGACCGGAACTATTTCACGTTCGATTCACGATTTCTTCTGCCGTCCGCCCTCATGTGACCCGCAACCTGCTGCTCTGGCCAATTTCTGGCGCACCTCGCCGGACAACCACATGTCGCTTCACCCGTGACCGCGCTCCTTTTTATCCCGCTGTCCTTAGCCCGACCGCCTCGCAAACACATCGATCCCAGCCCACACTTCGGCGGGTGTCCGCCCCTGTAAGTGATCGTGCGGACGCTCGTGGTTGTACCAGGTCCGAATCTCCCGCAACCTTGTGCTTAACTCATTCGTGTCCGTGACGGGGTCCCTCGCTAGTTCCCGTTTGACCGTTCCAATGAATCGTTCGACGCGCCCATTTTGCCAGGGACAGCCCGGCTGAATGCGTTGATGCCGTATGCCCAATAGCCACAGTCCGAATCGGAAGAGCCGTGAGACCAAGACGGCTTCATTGTCTGTCCGCACGAACTGCGGACGACCATACCGCGTCACCGCCTCGACCAGTTCGCGAAGAATTGTGAGCGATGACTTGTCTGACAATTGCTGGAGCCGCAGGCAGGCTCGACTCGCATGATCGAGGACCGCGATGGCCACATGTCGTTGGCCTATTGAGTCTGTCTTGACCAACAGATCACAGCCCCACAGGCGGTTGCGCCGCATTGGTCTCGGCACGCGATGTTTCAATCTTCGCCGAGCATGGAGGACTTTATACTGGTGTTTTCGACAGGTGTCCGCCACATAGGTCTTGCTCACCGTCATGTGCCTGCGTGCTTTCCACCGTCGATTGAAGTAATGGGCAATCGTGCGACAGCCCGCCTGCGGCATGAGGGCTTTCAAGCGAATGACTTCGGTTTTGACCCATTTCGGTTTGGGCTGAGCGAAGACGCAGCGAGGCGCAGAGGTCGGCTGACGAGACCATCCCCAATTCGGGTTCCCACGTCTTCGATACCAGGACCCCAGCCATGACCAACACCATTGTGCGAACCTCGTCCAGAGACGCGCGCACCACCACGACCACCGCATACGGATACTCGGCATCGGGACCACTCCTTTGCGAGGGCCAAGGTAACGGGGATCATCATAGAAGGGGTGGGTGCGTCAACCAGAGGTGGGATCGGTCATGACGACGGGTCACAGACGAGCGTCTTGAACTGCGAGACGGACAGAATGGTCGTCGTGACGAGCTTACGAGCCTGTGTGAAATCGCGGTCACCAGTAATGAGCCAGTTCGCTTGGGTGGCGAGGGCACAGGCGAGAAATTTAGCGTCGGTCGGATCCGTGGGTAGGGCGGTGTGCCCGGGACATCCACGCACACCGTCACAGTGTCCAGCCAGGTCAGCCACTGATGGAGGAGGTCGGGCGGGAGCCCGAACTTCTGGCGGGCAAGGACGGTCTTATACTCGGCAAGGATTTCCGTGGAGACGACCCAGGCCCAGCCCGGTTGGGCCACGATCCAGCGCAGCACGGTTTCTGGCATTCTGTTCTTGAGGGCCGCCGACACCAAGACATTGGTGTCGATGACGACGTTCACCGGCTGGTCCTGACGGCAGCGACTTCTGCGGCAATCTCCGCATCCGTGAGCAGGCGGGCTTGGGGCAAGGCTTGCGTGGTCTTCAGCAGCTGTTCCAGCGTCGTGAGGTTCGTGGCGGGGGTGGGTTCGTCAGCAATCACCACCACCTCGACACGCTCGCCAACCTGAAAGGGCATGTCCGATAAGGTGACCTGGCCAGAAGCTTCGACGACCACATATTTTCGGTACGCGCGCATTGGCATCACCTCGTGCCGATATTATGCTCGGACGCTGATCTGAGTGCAAGCGTGCTGGAGATTTGTTCGCACCGCCACTGGCGCCGAACTTCACCATCACGGCGCTGCCCACACCGCTCACAGTGCCGGCGATCGGCCAAGGCTCCTTCTCGGTCGGCTTGACCGGGACCGGCGGGTTTACCACGCTCGCCAGCCTGTCCGTCACCGGCCTGCCGACGGGTATGACAGGCCTCTTCAACGTGGGCACCATCGGCGCGGGGCAATCGGCGCTGCTCACGCTCACCACGAACGGCACGACGCCGACCGGGACCCATCCCATTACGGTGACCGCGACCGGTGTGCTCAACGGCGTGACGACGCCACGCTCGACGATCGTGAATGTCCAGGTGTTGGCCGCCGGCGCGACGACGTTCTCCGGTCTTGTGCTGGATGAAGAGGCGAAGCCGGTCAAGGGTGCGCTCATCAAGATTGGCACCACGCAAGTCACCACCGACGACGGTGGCAATTTCTTGATGCAGAATCCGCCGGTGGGGGCCAATCAAGTGCTCTTGATTGATGGGGGCCCGGCCTCGACTCCAGGCAAGAATCTGCCGGTGATTCCGTACAAGGTGACGATCGTCGCGAACCAAGCCAATGCCATGAGCTTCGTGCCGCATCTCCATTTCCAGAAGACCACCGGCATGGTGGACATCTCCAACGCAGCGGTTGAGCGGCTCGTGACCGATCCGGAGATGCTTGGCTTTCAGATGAAGATTCCCGCCGGGGCGCAGATTATCGGGTGGGACAACCAGCCCAATACCCAGATCTCCGTGCGCCGGGTGCCGATCGATCGCATTCCCGTGCCGCCGCCCCCCGCCGGCCTCTTCACGACCGCGGCCTACATGGATTACTTCGGCAAACCAGGGGGCGGGACGCCCAGTGAACCGATTCCCGTGACCCTGCCCAACGATCTCGATCTGCCGCCGGGGGCACAGGCGGAGCTCTGGGAAGATGAAATGGGGTCGCCCATCTCGAAGGCTCCGGTCAAGCGGGCGCAGTCCATCGCGCCCTCCGTCGTCTCCAAACGGGGCCCGTGTTCCGATACTATCTGCCCGAGCCGTGCCGGTGGTGTGACCTCGGCGCATCCCGGTTGTCCTCGTCAGCGGTGTCAGCTCTGATCTGAGCCGCACCAGTCACCCATCAGGATCAAGGCATCGGAGCGATCCTCCTGGAGGATCGACTCCAGCCCCTGGCACGACGTGCCCCAGACAACCGTCGGTTCTCGGCCGTGTCCACTGTCGAGAGGCACAGGACGTCTGGCTACCAGCAGGCTGGCGCCCATGGCTCACCGCCGAGGCGTCTCAGTCCCCACGCTCGTGGCGCGGGAGAGAACGGGGTGAAGACTGCGGCTAATCGGGAGTGCGGGGTCATGCCCCAACCCCTTTGCGAGCTCCCAGCCTCACCCCTAATTTTCTGCGCCTACCCGAAGGCGCGGTGCAGATTGAACGGCACCTGCTCGCGCAACATGTGATAACAGGCCCGGGCCAGTTTATGGGCCACCGCCTTCAGTGCCACCAATGGATGGGTCCGCGCCTGCTTGCGCTGATAGTAGGTCCGAATCACAGTCTCATAGCGAATGGCAAAATGGGCGGCTTCGATAAACGCCCAGCTGAGATACTTGTTGCCATTCTTCGTGTTCCCAGCCCCCTTGCGTGTGCCGTTGCTCAGATGTTCGCTGCCGACACAGCGGCAATAGGAGGCGAAGTGCCCGACGGTCGCAAAGCGCCGCATGTCGCCAGCCTCCAAGAGAATCGTGCCCGCCAAGATGGGCCCAATGCCGGGGACCGTCTGCAGCAGCGCATACCCGGACAGTGTCCGTCCCGCCTCTCGGACTCGATCCTCAATCGTGTGGACTTCTTGCTCCAGACACGCCAGCACGGCCAACGAACTCATGACCGCTTGGACCTGTTCGGGAAATGGGACGAGCGCCTGCACGCCCTCGGGCGTGAGTTGCCGGAGGCGGGGGAGGGAGAGTCGTGTCCCGGTCACGCGCGTGAGGAGACTTTGCAGACTGAGGACGACCATCGTTTTGTGGCGGACCAACTGACTCCGTTTCCGCAGAAGATCACGAACGGCTCGTTCGGCTTTGGGATAGATGTACCCGGTGGGAAGCAAGCCGAGACGGAGGAGATGCGCGAGCCACTGCGCATCGTGCTGATCGTCCGCATGCTTGAGGCCACTGTACTGGGGTAGCGCGGGCGCGTGGGCCAAATGAACGGGGTAGCCCGCGTTCATCAACCCATCGACCAGCCAGTACCAATTATAGGTGGATTCAACGACCACACCTTGCGCTGTAGTTCGATACGGCTCCAGCGCAGCCAGGATCAGCGGCAAATCATTACGCAGGCGCTTCTGATACAGCACCCGGTCCGCGTCATCGATCACGACAAGGACACTGTTCGTCGCATGGAGATCGATTCCCGCATAACACATCATCATCGCAACCTCCTCGGTTAAAGTGGATGAGTGCGCCGCGTCAGCGACGACTCTACACTCCACGAGAGGAGCCTTCGAGATGATTATCGGGAGTCTTTGTTGTGCGGTTAGCGCCTAACTTCCAAATCCGGGATAGGCGTTCGTTCAGCAGTCGCCCTACGAGGCACGGGCTTTGACGAAGGCCGGGGAGTGGGCTTCGATCTTTCGCATGGCCTCACAATCATAGACTTTCTCGCCGCAGGCTGGGCACTCGTGAAACTCCAGTCTTGGAACAGAGTATAACTGTCCCTGATATTTGCCGGTCCATTTCCGACGGACCTTCTTTATCTTGTTACTTCCACAAGAAGGACATTTGGAAATTTGTAGCATGACTTTGGACCTGCCACCCTCTACTGTGGCCAAGATCAAGCGAATGCCAAACGGCTCTTGGGTTCGGGAATGGGGCGGCCGAGTTCCTTCGCTGTTTCGATCCATTCGCGGATGACGGTTTCCACATTCGCCAACGCTTCTTGGAACGTGGCGCCATCTGCTGCACAGCCCGCCAGCTCCGGAACTTCGGCGATGAAGGCTTGATCGTCCTTGCTCCAATAGATGACCAGCGCGTACTTGCTCAATGGCGGTCCTCCTACCTCAGGACGGCTTGGGGAAGTAGATCGACAGTAATTCCGCTGTTGTGAAGATCTGTATGGTGGTGTCTTCAAAGTCCTTGTCGTTGGTCCAGAGCGGTCTTCCCAGCTCCAGTGCGAGTGCTAGGATTTCGATATCTTGAGGATCGCGATGCGCAATCTGAAGTTTGGCCTTTTTCATCGACCGGCGATAGGATTTGGGTTCGTGCACCGTCAATGGCAAGAGATCCAGCGTAAACCGCACAAATGCCGGATTGACCTCCAGCTTCTGTGCAACTTTTGGAATATAGTAGTGGACTTCGTCCAGTGCCGATTCGGTTACGGCAAATTCGGAGATGCCGGCATCAAAGAATAGCTGTTTGGCTTTCCCCCCGAGCAATGCGGAGAGAATGGGGTTAGCGTCGACGACGAGCTTTTCTGGTTTTCTCGAAGTCTGCAAGGATGGCGTCCTCGGTGAGAAGATGGCTCTTCATCGAAGCCCGAATCTCATCAGTGAGGGTCGAGAACAGGTCTTTCTTTATTTCAAGCGGGAGAGCCTCGCCCGAGGCTGGCAGGAAGAATCCCACGATCTTTCCATGTCGTGTGACAATGACTGGCTCATCCTGCTTGAAGAGGCTGGTGGCACGGTCGCGAAACTGCCGAACGGTTGCGGTCTTCATGTGGTCACCAAAGTGGGCACATTGTGACATGCCACCTGTTTGTCGTCAACTGGTCCTACGGATGCGCTACCCGCCAGTTTTTGCCGACGCCGAGGTCGACCTTTAACGGAACCGATAGGCCGAGCTGCTGCCCCACTGCTTCCATTTCGTGTTTCACCAGCCGCTTTGCTTCTTCCAGATCGTGATCCGGCACTTCAAAGATCAACTCGTCGTGGACTTGCAGGATCATCTTTACGTGCGGCAGGTCATGATGCAGGACGCGGTGCACGTTAATCATGGCCACTTTGATCAGGTCCGCCGCTGAGCCTTGGATGGGGCTGTTCACTGCCATGCGCTCGCCGAAGCCGCGTTGCACCGGATCGCCGCTTTGCAGTTCTGGAATCGGTCGGCGGCGGCCCAGGATGGTCGTCGTATAGCCTTTCTCCCGCCCTTCGGCGATGTTGCGATCCATGAGCGCCCGCACGGCGGCGAACTTTTCGAAGAAGGTGTCGATGTATTTCTTGGCCTCGGCCTGTGAGACGCCGATGTTTTGGGAGAGCCCGAACGGGCTGATCCCGTAGACGATGCCGAACACAACGGTTTTGGCGGCGCGGCGCATGTCGCGGGTGATCTGGCTGGAGGGCAGGTCGAAGATCTCCATGGCCGTCGCCATGTGGATGTCGTCGCCTTTGGCGAAGACGGCAAGCAGGCGGGGATCCTGCGACAGATGCGCCAGGATGCGCGGTTCGATCTGGCTGTAGTCGGCGCAGAGCAATTCGTGCCCTTTCGGCGCGATGAAGGCTTCGCGGATGCGCAGGCCGTAGTCACCCTTCACCGGAATGTTCTGCAAGTTGGGATCGGTTGAGGAGAGCCGGCCGGTCGCGGCAACCGTCTGGTTCAGCGACGTGTGCAGCCGTTTGGTGTCGGGGTGGATCAATTCGGGCAGCGCGTCCACGTAGGTCGATTTGAGCTTGCTGAGACTGCGATAGCTCAGAATCTGTGCCGGCAGGTCGTGCTGCGTGGCCAGTTGCGTGAGGGTGTCTTCGTCCGTCGAATACCCGGTTTTGGTTTTGCGGAGCGGTTTGAGCCCTAACTTGTCGAACAGGACCGTGGCCAACTGCTTGGGCGAATTGATATTGAATTCGCCGCCGGCTACGGCGGCAATGGACTCCATCATCCGGTCGAGATCTCGTTCCAGTTCCTTGCTCAGGGCGTGCAGCCCCTCGACATCTAATAGAAATCCATTTCGCTCGATCTCAGCCAGCACGGGCACGAGCGGCATCTCGACTTCTTGGAACAGTTTGAGACTGCCTTGACCCCTGAGTTGCTCCAGCATGATCGGCGTAATCTTCGCGATGACTGACGCGCATTCCGCCGCTTCGTCGCTCGACCCGGACGTTTCATCGAACAGCGAAGTCGGCGCGGATTGTGCTTTCCCGTGCGCGCCCATGCGGTGGTCCAGGAGTTCCAAAGCAAGGGTGTCGAGTTGATGGTCGCGGCGGTTGGGGTGCAGCAGATAGTCAGCCACCATCGTGTCGGCATACGGGGCGGCGAGCGTGATCCCGATTCGATGGAAGGCCAGGAGTGTGGCCTTCAAGTCGTGGGCGGCCTTGGTTCTGGTTGGCTCGTGCAACAGCGATGTGATGGATCTCATGTAATCATGCACATCGAGCGGGATGTAGGCGGTCTTGTCTCCGGTCGAGAGCGCGATCCCCTGGACCTCCGCATGTACGCCGGTTCCTCCGGCAAGCAGGCATCGCACGGCCAGCGTGGCCCCCTTCGGCAACGATTCCACAAACGCATGCGCCGCTTTCTCGCTCTCGATCCTCTCGGCCGCCGCCTGTTCCTTCTTCGGCAGTTCGTCCGAGGCCTGGAGGGACTTGAGCAGCGAGGTGAACTCCAACTCACGCAACAGCGCGCTGAGTTGATCCATGTGCGCCGGCTTGATGTGGAGCGCTTCTTGGTCAAATGCCACGGGACTGTCAGTTTCGATCGTGGCCAGTTTCCGGCTCAAGCGCGCATTGTCGGCCTGTTCCGTCAACAGAGTCTTGGCCCGTGCCGGCGTCACTTCCTCAACCCGTCGCAACAACTCCTCGATCGTGTGGAATTGCGAGATCAACTTCATGGCGGTCTTTTCACCGATGCCTTTCACGCCGGGAATATTGTCCGTGGCGTCGCCCATCAGCCCCATGATTTCCACCACACGCCCCGGTTCCACCCCGAACCGCTCGATACATTCCGCTTCACCGAACCACTTGTCTTTGACGGGATCGTAGATCCGGACGTGCGGGGTGAGGAGCTGGAACATATCTTTGTCGCCGGTGACGATGACCACGTCGTAGCCGGCCTGTTCGGCTTTGCGCGCGAGGGTGCCGATCAGGTCGTCCGCTTCGTAGCCGGCCTGTCGTAGTCCGGGGATCGCCAGGGCCTCAACGACACGGTGGATGTAGGGGATCTGCGCTTTCATGCCGTCGGGCATGGGTGGACGCTGGGCCTTGTACTCTTTGAACTCTTCATGCCGGAGCGTCGGCCCCTTTTCATCGAAGGCCACGGCCAAGCCATCCGGCTGGCGTTCTCGGATGATCTTCAACAGCATCGTGGTGAACCCGTACACGGCGTTGGTTTGCAGGCCTTTGGAGTTGTTCAGTGCGGGGAGGGCGAAGAAGGCACGATAGATATACGCGCTGCCGTCGATCAGATAGAGGGTGGGGCGTCTGTCGGTTGGCGAAGTCATGGATATAGCGTACAGCGTTCAGCTATCAGCAGTCAGCAAGGGATTGTCAGTCCCTCCCGACGGCTGATGGCCGACAGCTGACAGCGTTCGTTTCATGCATCTGGTGCGATGATCAACGGGGGCTTGCCGAATTTCTCGCGCATGCCGTTAATCGTGTTCAAGACCGCCGGTTGTCCGATGAGTTTGGCTTCGAGCTTGCGTTTGCCTGGAAAATCCAGCATGGAAATGCCGATCAACATGGTCAAGATGCCCTGCCCCGGGAGAAACAGCATGAGAAAGCCGACGAAGAGGAAAATCGCCCCCGCGACGTTCTTGACGAGATGGCCGAGCACCCGGAGTACCGGGTGATGATCCTCCATCCAGGGACGCGGGACGCGGATGTCGAAGAAGTCTGTCGGTAACCTGACCAGGATAAATGGAATCGTGATCAATGACCCGACGAAAAATACAATCGACAGGACGGTGAGGGCCACCAGCGTTTCGGCTGACACATATTGTTGAACCGTTGAAAGGAGCCAATCCATCGGGCGGGCATCCTAACACGTGCTCCGGCACCCCTCAAGGAGAGGGCGCTCAAGCCCCTATCATGGCTCGGTGTTTACGCGGTCGCCCACGGTGGCTATAATGCCCGGTGATGGAGCCTGGCCATGGATCTGTTCACGCGGTATGCAATGGTTGCGGGGCTCCTGATGATGGCGATGCTCTCCGCCATTCCCTCCATCCAAGCAGGTGACCCTCCTGCATCCGGTGATGCACTTGAGATTGAGATCACCAAGAAAGGGCTCGGCAAACAGGTGGTCATCTCGCAGGGAACGAAAGAATGGTTCATGCTGATCGACGTGACATCCGAAAATTCCGTCGTCGTCCGGCAGGAGAAAGACCGCGATCAGTATCTCCTCGATGAAAGCGAAACCCACGATCGCCCCATGACGCAGGGCGAAGTGGATGCCGCGATCGCCGACTATATCAACAGCGTGAAGACACGCGTGAAGACGCCATAACCACTATGCCGCAGCCTCCCAAGTTCGTCATTTTCGCCCATAACGCCACCTACGATAAGTTGCATCAAGTGGCGACGATCGGCATGACTGCCGCGGCGATGGGCAAAGACGTCATCGTGGTATTGCTGTTCTGGACCATCAAGAAATTGGCGGAGGGCAAGATCGACCTGCTCGACTTTCCCCCGGAATACGCCGGGTCCGCCGAGGAAGTCGCCCGTTTATTGAAAGACAAGAACGTCCCGAAGATTTCAGAGATGTTTCAAGACGCGAAACACGTCGGCAAATTCAGGCTGATCGCGTGCAGCGCCGGTCTGGAATACATGGGCGTCGAGGGCGAGGCGGTTGAATCGCGCGTGGATGAAGTCATGGGGTTGCCCGCTATTCTCAAGCTTACGGAAGAGGCGGAAACGAAACTGTTTATTTAGCTTTCAGCATTCAGCCGTCAGTCTTCAGCGATCAGCTTGCAAAACAAACCAAAAACTTTCCGAAAGCTCATTCCTGAGGGCTGAAAGCTGATCGCTGGCAGCTTCTTATCTCGATTTCGTAACTCCTACGTGGTCGCAATAGTCTGTCAGTTTGCATCGGCTGCAGAAGGGCGATACGGGCTGGCAGAGATTCTGGCCATAGGGGACCAGCAGGTCGTTGAAGGTGATCCAGTAGCGTTTGGGCAACGTGTCCCGCAAGGCTTGTTCGCTCTCTTCCGGCGTCTTCGTCTTGATGTACCCCCACCGGTTGCTGATCCGGTGGACGTGGATATCGACGCAAATGCCGGGCTTGCCGTAGCCGACCGTCACGACCAGGTTCGCTGTTTTTCTCCCGACTCCGGGCAGCGTCACCAGTTCGTCGATGGAATCGGGTACGGTTCCTCCATAGGCATCGAGCAGCCGGTCGCAAATCTGATGAATCGATTTGGCTTTGGTCCGGTAGAAGCCGACGGGATAGATCGCCCGCTCGATCTTCTTGAGCGGCAACTTCAACATGGCCGCCGGTGTCCGGGCCAGCGCGAAGAGCCGGTGGCTTGCTTCGTCAGTCGTTTTATCTTTCGTTCGCAGACTCAGCAGGCAGGAAATCAGGATGAGAAACGGATCACGGTTTGATTCCCGCGAGATGACGCCGACGACCGGTTCCTGCCACCGGCGAATCTCCTGCTTGACGATCCGAATCGCGGCATGAATCTGGTCCTGACGCATGAGAGGACCGCAGGAATGACGACGAGCTTGATGAGAGTGAGAGGGCTTGCACGGCGGCAGCGCCGCCGACTACTCGGGTTTCCGTTTCGAGAGCCACTTCTGGCGGCGCCGTTGGGCTTCGCGTTGTTTCGCCTTTTTTCTGACACTCGGCTTCTCATAAAACCGGCGGCGTTTCAGTTCACGAAACAAGCCTTCGCCTGCCAGTTTTTTCTTGGCGACCTTCAGAGCTTTTTCAACATTGTTATTGAAGACTTTGATTTCCATCCGTTCCGACTTTTCACTTTCTCAGGCGGGGCCTGGTTGCATCAATGACCTGACTCAAATGGCGGCGGAGTGTAACATAGCCTCTTCAGTTCCTCAAGATTTCTTATGGCTCTAGCGATCGTTGCCGATTTCGACGTGCTAAGCTCTGGATTTAATTGAATATTTACAGATGCCGTGTGGAGTCCAGCTTCTGTGGCGGCAATAGCCATAATCATGCCTACGGTCATATCCGAACGGACTGCCTGCTTCACTGATGGGATGCAGGTATGGATCAGGCATCCGACCTCACAGGCCAATTCGGCGATTTCCATTGGAATGTCTGTGGCCCTGTTGAGAGCCGTTGCAATGGACTGTGGTCGATGCGGTTCCTGCTTGGGGATTCTGTAGGCGCGCATGAGTTGGTGGTAGGCGTCCGCATCATCCAGGATCAGTTCGCGCAGCCGATGTTGCATCTGGGTCAGGCGGTGTTCCGACTCGATGTCGTGTCCAAGGCGAGCCCCCATGATACCCAACGAAGCGGCCAATGTGCCGGCCAGTGCCCCGACACTGCCACCGGCGGGAGTCGGTTCTGTGGCGGCCACGGCATCGAGGAAATCAGAAAGGGTTGGGCACGCAGTTTTTATGTTCGCCGCGGCTTCGGCGAGTCGCGTTTCGAGGACGTGACTTGGATCGAATCGTTCCAGTTGCAGAGCGGCCACGGCGGCCTGATCGAGCGCCGCTTGGGGAACCAGACCGATGAGTTCACTCCCGGCTACCTCGACTCCCCATTTCGCAGCCTCGGCTTTCACAGCTTGAAACGCCTGGTGCATCGATGTCACTCGGTAGTCTGTCAGGTTCATCGCCACTTGCACCATGCCGCGGCTGGCCACTTCCACGCCGATTGCCTTCAGAGAAGGTAATCCTCCGTTCGACTGCCGGATGGACTTGGCAATGGCTTTGGCGATTGAGGGGTCGTTTGTCTTGAGATTGGCGTTGAAGGCAATAAGAGGTCTGCGGGCACCGACGATCAGTGCGCCTGCACTGGGATGCAGGTGTGGAGGGCCAAAGTCGGGAAGCCAGGCCGTGTCGGAATCCATCCGGGAAGCCAGCCCTTTCGGCCCTCCCAACCGGACCGACTCCAGGTGCCGGCGCGCGGGATTGGAGGCTGCGTGTTCGTAGAGGAACACAGGAATGCCCAGGCGCGTGCCCACTTCCTGGCCCACCCAACGGGCCACGCGAATACATTCGTCCATTCCATCGTCGTGAATCGGGACGAACGGCACGACGTCCGTGG
This sequence comes from Nitrospira sp., assembly GCA_015903945.1. Classification (GTDB taxonomy): domain Bacteria; phylum Nitrospirota; class Nitrospiria; order Nitrospirales; family Nitrospiraceae; genus Nitrospira_D. The sequence continues at coordinate 48,068 of JABMDL010000039.1, forward strand.
CGCCAATGCGAGGGTGGACCCCTTCATGTCGCCGCAGGTCGATCAGTTCTGTTGCAGCGGTAATGGCGCGGAGTGCCGCTTCGCCGACCGCGTCGGGTGGTCCGGCAAAGGTGAGCACGGAGCGGTGGTGATCGGGGTCCGCCGTGTGATGCAAGAGCCAGACGCGGGGGACGGACGTCACCGCGGCGAGGAGCGCCTGAATGACGGCGGGATTCCGGCCTTCGCTGAAATTGGGCACACATTCGATCAGGTGCGGCATGGGTGTCATCCGAACGAAACGACGAAGCCGGAGGAGATCGTGATCCCCTCCGGCTTCACCTCAGTCCAACCGATCGGACCGGTCGCGTGGTGCCTACTTGGTCTTCTTCACGAAGGCTTTGTAGATCCGACCGGACTTCGCCTGTTCCTCTTCCATGCCGACCATCTGATGGCCGGTGGTCTCGCACCAGGCCGGCATGTCTTTCTTGATGCCTTCATCGTCGGACACGACTTCCAGTACTTGTCCCAACGCCAGTTCCTTGATCTTTTTCGAGGTGAGGATGATCGGCATCGGGCAGAAATACCCCAATGTATCGAGTTTGACATCGGCTTGGAGCATGAACGGTTCCTTAGGCTGATGGCTGAAAGCTGTCGGCTGTCAGCTAGATGAACAAGTTGACGCTGCCCTGCTTCGCTTCTGCCAGATACGTTGTGACTCCGGCAAATTGATCGACCCCGTCGATCAGCGTGTCCTTGGTAATGCCCATGAGTCCCATGGTCGTGGTGCAGGCGATAAAACGGACGCCCAACTCCAAGGCCGTCTGCATCAGTTCCGGAACCCCCGGCATGCGGTTTTGTTTCATGACCGTTTGCATCATCTTGGTGCCCAGGCCGCCGAAATGAAAGCGGGAGAGCGGAAGGGTCTCGGCGCCGCCTTTGTTGAGCGCGCCGAACATCCGGCGCAGGAAATCCTTCGCGCTGCTGGTGGCGCCTTTCTTGCGGATGGCGTTCAACCCCCAGAACGTAAAGAAGATGGTTACCTGCATGCCCATCGCTGCAGCGCCGGTGGCGATAATAAAGGCTGCCATCGCCCGGTCCAGATCGCCGCTCAGCAGGACGATCGTCACTTTCTCCGGCTTCGTCGCTTCGAGCTGCGCCAGCGTCGCCGCCGGCTCAACTTGTGTGGCAAGCATCATGTCACCTCATGACTCTGCGCCCGATCACGTTCGCGTGAACAGAATAGTATGGGGTCCTTGAGGGTGTCAAGGAACGGGCTGGGCAGCGCCGAACCAGCGGCAGCTTGACCTTGCCCGGACCGCTCGCTATAGTCCCAATCAATCGGATGCCGGCCGCTTTCACCGCGTTCACTCCCTGTCAATGAGCACACAGCTATTACCCGAAATAGTGTCCGCGAAAAACGCCCCGCTGTTGGGATTTTGGTACCCGGCCGTGCCGAGCGACCGCCTGTCTTCCGGTTCGATGCAGGGGCTTCAGATGGCAGGTCTGCCGATCGTATTGAGCCGTGATCGGGAAGGCCGCCTCGGAGCTATGCGGGATATCTGCCCCCATCGCGGCATGCCGCTCTCGTTCGGACGGTTCGACGGCGAGCGGGTGGAGTGCTCCTATCACGGCTGGCAATTCGACACGAAAGGCCGTTGCCGACGCATTCCGGCGTTGCCGGAGGAGTCGTCTCTACAAATCGATAAAGTCGGCATCGCGACGTATCCGGTCGAAGAGGCCGACGGAATGATTTGGTTGTACTTGCCCGATGAGCGTGGCACTGATTTCCCGCTGCCGCCCGTCCCTCGTATGCCGCTCCCTTCCGAACCTAAGCAATCGTTTCATGTGTCGCTGACCTACACCTGCACGCCGGACGACGGCGTCATCGGCCTCATCGATCCCGTTCACGGGCCCTACGTTCATTCCTGGTGGCGCAGTGACGCCCGCATGCATGAAAAAACGAAAATCTACGAGCCGATTCCCAACGGGTTCCGGATGACGTCCCACCGGCCGTCCAAGAACAGCGGCCCCTTTCATTGGCTGGAGCGAGTCTACGGGGGACCGTTGACGACCACGATTGATTTTCTGCTGCCGAACCAGCGGGTGGAGCTCATGCAATGCGGCACGGCCTGGATGGCCAACCGGCTGATGTCCACGCCCATATCCGATATGGAGTGCCGCATCGACTTCTCCGCCTATTGGCGAGGTCTGAACTGGATTCCCTTCGGAAGCGTGATTTTCCGCTCACTCACCAAAATGTTTCTGGGCCAGGACGAACGAGCGATGAAGCACCTTGCCGTGGGGCTCCGCCACAAACCGTCGTCGATGTTTCTGGGTGACGCCGACATGCCGGCCAAATGGTATTACAAGCTGAAGGCCGCGCATGTGGCCTCAGTGCAGACCGGACAGCCGATGGATCATCCTCTCAAGGAGCGAGTCACCTTGCGATGGCGAAGTTAGCAGGATATTGAAAAAGACCATCCTGCGGGCGCGTGCGAGCTAGTTCTCTGTGTCGCCGATGAGGATCAGGCTCATCGCTCGTTTGATTTGTTCGCGCGTTCCCAGCAAGACCACGATGTCGCCGGCGAGGAGGGTGGTTTTAACTGCGGGGTTGGATTCCGTGACCCCCCCTCTGGTCCACGCGATGATAGACGTGCCGGTCCGTTGCCGCAGCGCCAGTTGATCGATGGTTTTTCCGACCGCCGGCGAATCGTCTTCGAGCCGGCACGTCTCCACTTCCACGTCGCTCAGCGTCCCGCCACGCAGGTGGTGGGCCAATTCCGGCAGCTCGCTCCGGCGCAACAGGGCGTAACCTTCCCGGCGGACCTGCTCGGCCTTGCGCATCACGAACTCCTGGGGCATGTTATAGGTCCGCAGGACCAGCGCGAAGATTTCGATCGACGTTTCAAATTCTTCCGGCACGACATCGTCCGCGCCGAGCTGATGGAGTTCCTCCAGCTCGCGCAAATACCGCGTGCGGACGACGATGTGAATTTTCGGATTCAGACCCCGCGCGATCTGCACGGCGCGGCGCGCCGTGAAAGGGTCGGGAATCGCGACGACCAGCACCCGCGCATCCTCGATTTTCACATGCCGCAGGATCGTGGGATTCGTGCCATCGCCATAGTAGAGCGGTAAGCCGTGCTGCGATTCGCGGCGTACGATATCGCCGTCCAAATCCAGGACGACATAGGGCACTTCGGTCTCGCCGAGCACACGGGCGAGATTGCGACCGTTCAACCCGTACCCCACAATAATGACATGATCCTTGATCCGCAGGTGCCGTCCCTCTGTCTTCAGCACATGGGCGGTCGTCTGCCCGGGTAGCCAGTGATGGAGCCGTTGGAGCGCCTCGACGTGCCTGGCCAGGTGGGGGGCGGCTTGCATGAGGAACGGCGTGATGATCATGGAGCAGACCGAGACGGCCAGGAAGATCTGATACGGCGCCCCGGACAACAGACCCTGTTCCTCGCCGACTTGGGCCAGGATGAAACTAAATTCCCCGACCTGCGCGAGCGCGATGCCGGCCATGATCGCCGATCGCGGGGGAAGAGAGACGGACAGCACGGCGCCGGCCCCCGTGACGAATTTGATGAGCAGCATCAGAAACAATAGACCGGTTACCACGCCGGGATACTCGAGCAGGATGCGCCAATCCATCAGAATGCCGATGGAGACGAAGAACAGGCTGTTGAAGCTGTCCCGAAACGGGAGCACTTCCGCAGTGGCCTGATGGCTGTATTCCGATTCGGAGATCACGAGGCCGGCAATGAAGGCCCCCAAGGCAAGCGAGAGCCCGCCCATCGAGGTCAGCCACGCGATGCCGAGGCACATGACAATGACCGTCAAGAGAAACAATTCGCGGCTGCGACTGCGGACGATGTGTTCCAGTATCTTCGGCACTATGTACCAGGCCCCTACGACAATGACGGCCACGGCCGCCGCGGATTTGGCCAACGTGATGAGAATCGACGTGAGCGCGTCGCCGCTTGGGGTGGCGAGAATCGGCGTCAGCAGGATCATGGGCACCACGGCCAAGTCTTGGAACACCAAAATGCCGATCGTGGCGCGGCCGTGGACGGAATCGCTTTCTCCGTTCGCTGCCAGGGCCTTGAGCACGATGGCGGTGCTGCTCAAGGAGAGGAGAAAGCCCCAGAATATGGCCTGCGATGTCGTCAACCCCGCGAAGAGGCCGCCGAGACAGGCAATCACGATGACGCCGCCCACCTGAATCGGGGCGGCAATCACCAATAGCTTCCGAAGCGAGGCGAGTTGAACCAGCGAAAATTCGATGCCGATCGTGAAGAGCAAAAGGACCACCCCGATTTCCGCCAGGATCTTCACGGTCCCGATGTCGGAGATCAGGTTGAGGCCGTGCGGGCCGATCAAGGCGCCGGCGACGAGAAACCCGGCGATGGAGGGCAGACGAAATTGGTGAAACAAAAACACCACCGCGATGGAGACGGTGTAGATGACCAGCAAATTGCCGAGCACGCCGTATTCAGTCATGGAAATCGCGGGGAGACGTTACGTATGGGTCCCGCTTCGCCAACTCAGCGAGGCGAGCGCCGCCGAATCTCGTACACTCGCGTCACAAGGCACGCTTCTCGGATCGGGTTAAGGCCGGAGGATACCTCACTGCCCGCCATCGGACAAGGTAAAGCTTTGAGCGCCGCTCGGCGGATGGAGTGCGTCCCGCCCTCTGAGAGGAGGTGTTCCCCGATCCCTGCGCGGCTGCGATCGCGCGTAGTGGGATGGTCAATTGGCGCAGACCGGCCACAGATCTTGGTTTCCCCCTCCAAAGAGGCATAGATTCTGGCCGCCTCCATTACGTAAGTTGTGTTTGCGCGGTGACGGTCAGCCGTCGCGCCGAAGGACCTGGATGGTTCCGATTGCGGCCTTGTTGATGGAGGTGCCTTATGGGGCTCATGCGAACGGTGTCTTTCGCATCCACAGTCGTGGTGCTGCTCGCGGCATCGGCGTCAGCCGATACTCCACCGCCGGCGCCGGAGCCTGCCGATACATGGGAATGCCAGCTGGCGGATGGGAACACGATCTATACCAACAAGGAACGGGCCGGATGCCGGGCCGTGCTGCTCAGGCCGCTCTCGGTGGTGCCGTCGTTGGAGAACATGCCGATCACTCCTCGAGCGTCAACTCTTGCCGCACCGCACCATGACATGCCGGCTTACCAAGATCGCGGTGCGAGTGTGGGAGGCCGGAATGTTCCGGATTGGGCCAAGGATTGGTATGCGAGTGTGGCGCCGAGCGGTTCCGTCCACGAGGAAGTCTGTTCCCTCTATTCGGAATGGCTCCACTTGGTCCAAAAAACCCGCGGCGGGATGTTCTACGGATCCGATCCCTCGTACGGTGGCGATATCTCAGGGCGCAATCAACGCGGCGCCAGCTATTCCTTCAACGACAATACGCGGTATGTCACCTTGTCGAGAGTCTTTGGGGCGGGATTCGTGCCGATCGGCTGCCCATAAGCCGGGAGATTCATGAAAGAGATGTGACCCGGCGTCACACTCTGTAGAAGTCTCGATACCATTTCACGAAACGCCATTTCACGAAACGTGGAATTCCTTCCTCAATCGGCGTGGCCGGCGCGAAACCGACGTCGCGTGACAAGTCGTCGATGTCGGCGTAGGTCGCGGGCACATCACCGGGCTGCAACGGCATCAGCTTCTTCTCCGCTTTTTTGCCGAGTGCCTGCTCGAGCACTTCAATAAACCGCATGAGTTCGGCGGGCCGGTGGTTCCCAATATTATAGACACGAGCCGGCGCCGAGCTGGTGCCTGGGTCTGGCCGGTCGCCTGACCATGACGGATTCGGGGCTGCCGGCCGGTCGAGCGTGCGCACGACGCCTTCCACGATGTCGTCGATATAGGTGAAATCGCGTTGCATCTTGCCGTGATTGAAGACCTCGATCGGCGTGCCCTCCAGGATCGCCTTGGTAAAAATGAACAGCGCCATATCGGGCCGCCCCCAGGGGCCATAGACAGTGAAAAACCGGAGCCCGGTGCAGGGGATCCGGTAGAGATGGGCATAGCAGTGGGCCATGAGCTCATTGGCCTTTTTCGTTGCGGCGTAGAGCGAAACGGGATGATCCACATTGTCATGGATGGAAAACGGCATCTGCGTGTTGCCGCCGTAGACGGAACTGGACGAGGCGTAGACGAGATGCTCGATGCCGGCATAACGGCAGCCTTCCAGAATGTTCAGAAACCCCTCGATGTTGCTCTCGGTGTACGCGTAAGGATTGACCAGTGAATAGCGCACGCCGGCTTGGGCGGCAAGATGGACGACCCGGCGGATCGGCGTGTCGGTAAAGAGGTCGCGCATGCCCTGCCGATTGGCAAGATCGAGCTTCACGAATCTGAACCGCTCATGCGGTGTCAGTTGGGCCAGGCGCGCGTCTTTGAGCCGGACGTCGTAGTACGTGTTCAGGTTGTCAAGGCCGATGACGGATTCGCCGCGATCCAATAGCCGCTTCGCGACGTGGAATCCGATAAAGCCTGCCGCTCCCGTGACCAAGATGTGGGACGATGATCCGCTCATTTCATCTGATCCTTGAGATAAAAGATGTGTTACGTCCGGCCCTCGGCCTTGAGAAACGGCGGCTCTGCGTGATCCAGGCAATAAAGATGGAGGGGACTCAACGTGTCACCCGTCGAGACGATGTCGATGCGGTTTCCTTCCCCGGCTCGATAGAGATCCAGTGCACGGGAGCTATGATAGCGGCAATCGTGGGCGGAGAGAAGATCTTTGAGTGTTTCCGCCGGTTCCCAATGGGCCGTGAGCAGCGCGGTCCGCGCCGGGTTTCTCCGGCTGAACATGAACGACAAATGATCCGGATACCAGTCGGCGCCGCCGGTGGCGTAGGAGATGAACTGCTTCGCCTGGGCCGTCTTGCAGAGCTCACTGAGGTAGGTGTTGGTGAGATAGCCGTTCTCGCCCACGTCCAGCCATGTTCCCGGATGAGACAGCGGCGCATGGGCAGTGTGGCTGCGCAGCTCGAGCAGTTGCTGTTGCGAGGCGAAGACGAGCGGGATCGGGCCGTACGTGTCGACTAGCCTGGCGAGGATATTATCCGTCAGGGGGGAGAGGCCGTCATTGGTCGGCCCACTGTCCGCATGGACGAGCACGTTGTAGCCCCGGTCGCTGATCAAGTAGCAATTTCTCGGCATCGCCAAATCGCAGGGGTCTTCACCATAGAACGGTACAGAGACGACCGTGCCGCCTTCGAACGGCCAGGTCTCGCCGTGCGCCAATTCGACGATGCGGCTGAATCCCAATTCCCGCAGGAGCGGCAAGTAATCGTAAAACAACCGTTTCCGATTCCGCCGGCTGGGCACGATGATCGGCGTGTCTTTCGGCAGATGGAGTAGTGTGCGGGGATCCACATGATCGTCGTGATCGTGCGTCAGGAACACGGCGGCCGGTTTCGGCAGCAACGAATCCCAGAGGGAGGGGAGGGAGGATTCGGCGAACCAGGGTAGGAGCCAGGGATCGAATAAGAAGAAATTGTCCCGTTGTCGATAGAGGAGCGCCGCGTGGCCCAGATGAACCGTGTCCTGGTCCTGGACGATCTCACCCCACCGTTGGCGAACCGAAGTCCGCGGGGAGACGGCCAGGCACTCGTATTGATCGAGCAACTCCAGCAAGCGGGTGAGCACCGTCATGGCCTCGCGGCGCGTGGTGGCCACCACCGTTTTGATTTCTTCGACTCGGTGTGTGCCGTCCAGCAGGCCGAGGAGATGGCCCACCGCCGGTCCCAGCGGGCGCTGATCGAAGCCAAGCGGGATCGCTTGGCGCTTGACGGAATGAAAAATGCGCAGGCCGCCGTTGGTCACCGTCGATGATTGAGTGGGATCGGAGGGGAACTCCCAGTGGAAGGTCCCGTCTGGTTTCCGACCACATGTAATGTGCCGGCGCAAATAGGGGCGGGCGTTCACCAGTTCCGCATAGGCGTCCTCCAGCCTGCGCCGTCGATTCGGGTCGTCGATCGGGGCGCGTTTGGAAAACACGTCGCTGATGGCCGTGTCGATAGAACTGGCCAGCAGGCTGTGGGCTTCCTGCAGGCTGGCCGAGACGTCCGGGGCGATGCCGCCGATGAACGGGAATGGGCCGGGCGGCTCCGCGCTTTCCAGCTGCACCCAACACCAGGGCGCCAGGGCCACGTAGTGCTCGCGCGGTAGGTTATCCCAGATGCGGCTCATGGTCGTCAGGACTGAGGACTGAGGACTGAGGTTTAGCGGATTTTCCCCTGGTCGTAGAGGCGCGAGCCAGTAGTCGTTGTGTATGCACTGCCTTTCGCAGACCGCCTATGATTCGTGCGACTTCTTCTGCTTGAAGGATCAATTGACGAAAAATTGATGGATTCAGGTGGGTCGCGTCCAAAGCGACATAAAGTTGTGATCTGAGTTCTGCGCAAGATGACTTAGCCACACTCAGAAATTGGTGAAACTCACCCCGACTGCCTCGCTCGAATCCCTCGGCAAGATTGGACATGACTGAAACAGCAGCTCGCCGGACTTGGTCGCGTAATCCGAAGTCTTTCGCAAAAGATCCTGCCGCGGTTGCCTGGTAAACGGCCCGTGTCAACTCTCGTGCCTTCTGCCAAGCAATAAGGTCCTCAAATTTATCTGCTCGTGTTCGTTCCACCTCAGCCCTCAGTCCTCGTTACTCAGCCCTATTGTGAGATTGCTGATCGATGGTTCATAGAGCGCTTGGATGAGATTGCCGTCCGGGTCGGCAAAATAAAATGAATAGCTGCCGTCGCGGTGCTGCTTGGGTTGTTTGGCAATGCGACCGCCCAGCGCTTCGATTGTGGACACAATCTCGCGATACATCCGGTCCACCGCCTCGGGGCTATCGAGAATCACGCCCATGTGATCGAGCAGTTGGGTTTTCGTGCGATCGTAGGCCTCCATTTCACTCTTCGAGATTTGGTGAAGCGCCAGGTTGTCGTTTCCGGAGCTGAAATACACGTTCTCCGGATCGGGTTCCCACACCACCCGCATTCCGAGGACCTGCTCGTAGAATCGGCGCGAGCGCGGGAGATTCGTCACGCGCAGCGCGAGGTGCCGTAAGCCTCGATGGAGCGGGTGGCTCATACGTTAATCCTTGTCCGTCGGTATAGTAGGGATGGTTTTGTAGTTCCGTCAAATGGAATTGCGCTGACCGGAATCGCGGGCGATCTTAGAGGGTCAAAATCGCCGCCCCTTGAAAGCTTCCCGCTTTCAATTCTTGTAATGCGTGGTTCGCCTGTTCGAGAGGAAAGCGGACTGTGTGTGGTTTAATAGGAATCGCTGCCGCTTCGCGCAGCAGGTCGAGCCCGTTCTGCCTGGTATTGGCCGTCACGCTGCGGATGACCCACTCGCCGAATACTTTGCGATCATTGGCTCCCATGCCCTTCTGTATGTGCTCAACTGGCCTTCTTCTGTTCTTCTTTCAATCGCTCGGCGATCCACAGCTTGATCACCGATTGCCTCGTGACGCCAAGGCGGCTTGCTTGAGTGTCCAGGGATTCGATGATCCAACTGGGGAAATCGACGTTTACTCGTCTCTGTTCATGCCCAGGACGGCGTGCCTTCGAGAGGTCAAGATGGGGGGTCACATCCTTCCCCTCATTAAACATCTTCTCGAGATTCTTGGCTTTCATCATAGAGTTCCCTTTCTTCCTTTCTGGCCCTTCGAACCGAACTCAACCGAATGCGTCCGTTCCGATAGATAAAAATGCCAGTGGGTTTGGGTCTTGTATTATGTATGGTGACAGTCGAGACGGCCCTGGAGATACCTTTCTCCCAAGAAGGATTGCTTAATTTGTCTGTGGCGTAGAACGACTGACGTATTTATGCAGAATGCTGGCGATCAGGCTTTGATAGGGCAGACCTTCCTCGGCGGCGCGCCGCTTCAGCAATTCAAGGTCAGTGGTCGATAAGCGGATATTGATCCGGGCGTCCATAGCGCTGGGCGGCCCCCATCGCCTCCTTTTTGGCCATGTTCTGATTCTTGACCGGTCTAAACGCGCCGCGTTCGTACTCAGCGATGAGTTCTTCCTCGTCTTGATCCAGTACAGGTTTCTTCTTCATGGTGTGCTTCCTTTTGCGCGGTTTCTAGTAGCCTTTCGGCTTGGATAGATCGTCTTTAAAAACAGTGTCTGGTGTTCTCTGATGACCGGGATGACATAGACATATCCATCAACATCGACTTCATCGAGAAGCTGGTTGGGATTGATGCATGCTATGACGATGTGTGCCTATTGTCAACCTTGGGTAAGCGATGCGCAGGGTGTTGCCGAGTGGGAGTTGGTGAGAAGCGGATTGTGTTGGGATCTGAGGGAAGTCCTGCTGATCATATCGTCAGCACTGCCGCGCCTTGGAAGGAGCCGGCTTTCAATTCTTGTAATGCGCGGTTCGCTTGTTCGAGAGGAAAACGGACTGTGTGTGGTTTGATAGGAATCGCGGCGGCTTCGCGCAGCAGGTCGAGCCCATCCTGCCTGGTATTGGCCGTCACGCTGCGGATGACCCGCTCCCCGAACACTTCGCGATCGTAGTCCAACGAGGGAATCGGGGACATGTGGATGCCGGCCAGCGCGAGTGTGCCGCCGCGTTCGAGGGCGCGCAATGCCGGCGGAACTAATTCACCGGCGGGGGCAAAAATAATCGACCCGTGCAGTTTATCAGGCGGCATCTCCGTCGCCCCACCGACCCAGACGGCCCCCAGCTGCCGCGCCAGCTGTTGATGCTCGGCCTTGAGGGAGTTGACATAGACCTGGCAGCCCCAGTGCCGCGCGATCTGGATGGCGATATGCGCGGAGGCGCCGAATCCATAGAGTCCCAGGCGTTGGCCCGGCTGGATGCCGCTGAGCCGCAACGCCCTATAGCCGATAATGCCGGCACAGAGCAGCGGAGCGGCTTCATCATCTGAAAAGATCGGCGGGATCGGATAGGCGAGTCGCTCCGGCACCACGGCATACTCCGCATACCCTCCATCCACCTGATAGCCGGTGAATCGGGCTGTCTCGCACAGATTTTCCCGCCCGCTCGTGCAGAACTGGCACTGACCGCAAGTGTCCTGCAGCCAGGCAATCCCGACGCGATCTCCTTCCCGGAGATCTCGTACAGCTGACCCGATTTGCGCCACGGTTCCGACGGCTTGATGGCCGGGTATCAGCGGGAGTGTGACACGGGGCAGCTCGCCTTCGACGACGTGCAGATCCGTCCGACACACACCGCAAACGTGGACCTTGACCAGCACCTGTCTTGATCCCGGTTCCGGTATCGGACGGTCATGTAGTTCGAGCCGGTTCCCGGATACGTCGCCGGTACGGCTCAACACCATCGCTTTCATCATCATCCACAGCTATGAGTTTCGAGTTGCGGGTTCTAGATCAGAAGATCAGAGTTTTTAGATTCGAGTTTGGATTTCCGGGGCGTTAGATTGGGAAATTCGCGAAACGCGTCCCCCGAAACTCGAAACCTGTTTCACATCTTCACGGTTGCTGTTTTTGTTTGAGACACTCGATCTCGAGCCGGATGTGCACCTCGTTGCCGACGACGAGTCCTCCGTTGTCGAGGGTCTTGTCCCAGATCATGCCGAAGTCCTTGCGGTTGAGTTTCCCCTCGGCGCTGAAGCCGGCCCTGGTACCGCCCCAGGGATCCTTGGCAACACCGTTGAAGGTGCTGACAAGGGTGACTTCCTTCGTCACGCCGCGCAGGGTGAAATCGCCGACGATGGTGTATGTGTCGCCCTGCTGTTTGACGTTTTTCATTTTGTAGGTCATCGTCGGATACTGTTTCACGTCGAGAAAATCGGGATTGCGCAGATGGGTATCCCGTTTGTCGTGGTTCGTGTTGACGGAGGCAGCATTGATCGTGGCTTCGATCGCGTGGATCGTTTTGGCATCCGCGTCCATGTCGACGAACCCCTTGTAGTCCGTGAATCGTCCGGATGTCTTGGATACCACAATATGGGCGACCCGGAACTCGATCAGCGAATGGTCAGGGTCGATCTCCCACCGGGCCGTTTCCGCTCCGGCCTCCACAGGCAGTCCAGCCAGCAAGGCTCCTATCGCTGCATAAGCTATCCAGTGCAATCTGACTTTCATGTGTGTGTCTCCCTGTCGTGTGCCGCTCATTTCTTGGGTGCGGGCAATTCCGCCTTCGGTTTCGATGCCGGAGAATCCGCAACCTGTCGGACGACGCGCGATCCCGCGCGTGAGCCCGTTCGCATTCGCACATGCACCTCGATCGGTTCCGATCCCATGTCCTCTGGAAAGGGAGGGAACGGCTGGGCATGGACGACGGCATGAATGCCCGCCTCGTCGATCTCGCGCGCGCCCGAGCCTTTCTCGATCTCGATCAGTTGTGCCCGTCCGTTTGGATACATACGAAATCGGACGCGGACGGTTTCGCTTGATGGGGCCTGGCGCACGCAGCGTGCGGTGCGGCTCCAGCTGCGGCTCAGAAGTGCACTGATCTGTTGCCAATAGGCCCGTCCCAGTCCAGGTTCCGGCAGCGGCAGGAGATTTTCTTCCACCAGCTGTTCAGTGGAGATAGGCATGATGTCGGGCTGAACGTCATCGCCGCCGGCATCGTGTTCGCCGAGATCGTCCTGACTCTGAAGCGTCAGGTCGTGGGTGTCGCTTTCCTCATCCGGCTGTCCCAACGTCACATACACGATCCGTGTCATGACCCGTTCCAGCTTATTGTCCGGTCGGGCTCTGGCGAAGGTGACGTGGATCCTGGCTACTTTGGGGACCACCGAGAATTTTCCCGAGGCGATGGGTTCCAATATCGCTGTTGCTTGCAGCGTCATCGAAGAGAAATCCGGCTCCATCGTCACGATCTGTCGCTGGAAATAGACCGATTCGCAGACGGCGACTACGGGGGCATCGCCCTGGACCACTCCGTTGAGCGACAGCGAGAGCTTAAGCGGTTTGCCGAGTTGGATGTTACCCGATGCGTCAAGGCCGGCGAAATCGAACGTCACCGAGCGTTTCCCCCCCACGAGTGACTGTGTGGAAGCCGGTGAGGATGCCGCCTGCGCCAGCGGGAGGAACAATATGTCGCCAGGCAACAGTCCGAGCAAGCCGGCAGCCAAGACGATGTATCGGGGGACCCGGACAAACATGTCCCCGAATCCTACTCAACGAGGTGCGCTCATGCAACCGGTCTCTTTTCAGAACACAGATGTGTGGGGCAGGCAGTTGGTATAGAATGGCGTCATGCGCGCGCTCGTCAAAACCACGTCCGGCCCCGGTCTGACTTCGACGAATTGGCCGGACCCGACTCCGGGTCCGCGCGATGTCATCGTCAAGGTCGCCGCCACCTCGCTGTGCGGTACCGACGCGCATATTTATCGCTGGGACGAATGGGCCCAACGGCGCATCCAGCTTCCGCGCATTATCGGCCATGAAGTCTGCGGTCACGTGGTGGAAGTCGGGCGCGAGGTGTCGCTGGTGAAGGTCGGCGATTACGTCGCGGCGGAATCGCACATCACATGCGGCCAATGTTTCCAATGCCGGACCGGGCAGGCCCACGTTTGCAAACAGTACAAAATTTTAGGCATTGATCGGGACGGCTCGTATGCCGAGTATGTCGCGCTGCCGGAGGGGGTGTTGTGGCGCACCGCCTCGGAGATTCCGCCGGAGTTCGCCTGCATCCAGGAGCCGCTCGGGAATGCCGTCGATGCCGCGCTGGCGGAAGATCTCACCGGGCAGACGGTGTTGGTGACGGGATGTGGACCAACCGGCTTGTTTGCCGTGGCGGTGGCCCGCGTGGCCGGCGCAGCCGTCATCATCGCGACCGATGTCAGCGACTACCGGCTGGGCCTGGCCAAACAAGTGGGCGCGGACCAGACGGTGAACGTGAAAACCAATCCTCCGGAAGCCGTGGGCGAGGTGATTCGCCAGGTGACGGCCGGCGAAGGCGTCGATGCGGCGTTGGAAATGTCAGGCGACCCTGCCGCGCTGCATCAAGCCTTTCGTGCCGTGAAGAACGGCGGGCGGGTGACGCTCTTCGGCATTCCGACCGGCCAGGTCTGTTTCGATTTGCCGAACGAAATCATTTTTAAAGGCATTCGTGTCTACGGAGTCACGGGCCGTCGACTCTTTGGGACATGGTACCGGCTAGCGGGACTCTTCAGGGCGGGCCTGAACATCAAGCCGGTCATCACGCATACATTCCCAATGGCCGAATTCGCCACAGGCTTCGATCTCATCCGTTCCGGGCAATGCGGCAAGGTGGTGCTGATTCCATAAGTAGGACTGAGGTGCGAGGACTGGGGGCCGAGTGAAGATCAGGACTCCCTTTTACTCAGTCCTCAGCACTCAAACCTCAGTCCTGTTTTAGCCATGGCCTACTCGTCTTTCAAAAAAGCCCTTGATGCCCAACTCGCCGACATTCGCGCGAAGGGCCTCTACAAATCCGAGCGGCAGATCCTGGGCCCGCAAGGCACGGGTATCCGCGTGGACCAAGGCCCGGTCCTGAATCTCTGCGCGAACAACTATCTCGGCCTGGCGAATCACCCGGAGATTGTCCAGGCCGCTGTCGATGGCTTGAAGACATACGGATACGGCATGGCCTCAGTGCGCTTTATCTGCGGCACGCAGGATCTGCATAAACGGCTGGAGCAGGCTGTGAGCGGGTTCTTGGGCACGGACGACACCATTCTCTATAGTTCCTGCTTTGACGCGAACGGCGGACTGTTCGAGACGTTGTTGGACGAGCAGGACGCCGTCATCAGCGATGCCTTGAACCACGCCAGCCTGATCGACGGCATTCGACTCTGTAAGGCCAAACGATTGCGCTATGCCCATTCGGAGATGGGGGAGCTGGAAGCCCGGCTGCAAGAGGCTCGGGAGAGTCGCCTCAGACTCGTCGTGACGGACGGGGTGTTTTCGATGGATGGAGATCTGGCTAAGTTGGATCGGATTGTCGAGCTGGCCGAGCGCTATGACGCGGCGGTGGCGGTGGACGACAGCCATGCCACCGGTGTCCTCGGCCCCAAGGGGCGCGGCACACCGGCCCATTTCGGCGTGGCCGACCGAGTCGAGATCGTCACCAGTACGCTGGGCAAGACCTTGGGCGGCGCCACAGGAGGCTTTACCTCCGGCAAGCGGGAGATCATCGAGTTGTTGCGCCAGCGGTCGCGGCCCTACCTGTTTTCCAATTCCCTGCCTCCCGTGATCGCCGCCGGTGCTCTGCGCGCGTTCGACCTCGTGGCGCAGGGGGATATGTTACGGGAACAGCTTCACGGCAATGCCAGGTTTTTTCGCGCGGAATTGACGAGGCTGGGATTTCGTTTGGTGCCGGGCGAGCATCCCATCATTCCCGTCATGTTGGGCGAAGCCACGCTCGCAGCCTCCATGGCCGAGGCCCTGTTGAAAGAAGGGGTCTACGTGGTCGGATTCAGTTATCCCGTCGTCCCCCACGGCCAGGCGAGAATCCGTGTGCAGATGTCGGCAGCCCACACGAAAGCCCAGCTGGGACAAGCCGTGTCGGCCTTCGCCAAGGTCGGACGATTCCTCGGCGTCATCGGTTGAAACCCACCGATCTGAATTGACTTTTTCCTATTCTCCCCAGTATCCTCCAATGCTTTCTAAGCCAAGGAGATAGGAACCATGAAAGTCATTCTGCAGGAGACGCTGGATGGGGTGGGCCACCTCGGCGATCTCATCAATGTGGCCGATGGATTTGCCAGGAATTTCTTGCTGCCGCGCGGGAAAGCGGTCGAGGCGAACAGCCGCAGCATTAAGGCCTTCGAGCATGCCAAGCGGGTCATGGCCGAGAAGGCCAAGAAGGAAAAACTGGAGATTGAAACCCATGCCAAGAAGTTGTCGGCGGTGTCGCTGACCATCGAGGCGCAAGCGGGCAAGGACGACAAGATGTTCGGCTCGGTCACGTCCAAGGATATCGCCGAAGGGTTGGCCGCGCAGGGATTCACCGTGGATCGGCGAAAAATTCAATTGGCACACCCGATCAAGGAACTGGGGACCGTGACGGTACCCATCAAGATGCCGAGAGATGTGATGGCGACGGTGACCGTGAACGTGGTGAAGAAACAGGAGCCTGAAACGGCACAAGCCTAGTCGCGCGTGAGAGGAAAATCGATGCTCGACGGAATCGGATCGCTGGATGCACTGAAAGCGGCGGACCCTGATGTCTACGCGGCGATTGAGGCGGAGGAAACGCGGCAACGCGACAAACTCCTCCTTATCGCGTCGGAGAACTTCGCCAGCCCAGCCGTGCTGGCTGCGCAGGGGTCGGTGCTGACCAACAAGTATGCGGAAGGGTATCCCGGCAAGCGGTACTACGGCGGATGTCAGCATGCCGATACGGTAGAAGATCTGGCGATTCAGCGCTGCAAAGAGATCTTCGGCGCCGAGCATGTGAACGTGCAGCCGCATTCCGGCTCGCAGGCCAACATGGCGGCGTACCTGTCGGTGTTGAAGGCGGGTGACACGATTCTGGGGATGGACTTGGCCCAAGGGGGGCATTTGACCCATGGGAGCAAGGTCAACTTTTCCGGCATCTTGTTTCGCGTGTTTGGCTACGGCGTGGATCGCCAGACGGAGCGGATCGACTATGATGCGGTCCAGAAAGTCGCCGAGGAGTGCCGTCCCCGCATGATCGTGGTCGGCGCCAGCGCCTACGCCCGCACCTTGGATTTCCCGCGGTTTCAGCAAATCGCCAAGTCGGTTGGCGCCTATCTGCTGGTGGATATCGCCCATATCGCCGGCCTCATCGCGGCAGGGTTGCATCCCAATCCTGTGCCATACGCGGATTTCGTCACGACGACGACGCACAAGACGCTTCGCGGTCCGCGCGGCGGAGTGACCATGTGCAAGGCCGAGCATGCGAAGGCCGTGGACAAGCTGGTCTTCCCAGGCCTCCAGGGCGGGCCGCTGATGCATGTGATTGCCGCCAAGGCCGTCGCATTCAAGGAAGCGCTGGCTCCTTCGTTCAAGCGCTATCAGCAACAAGTCTTGGTCAATGCCAAGGCTCTGGCGCAGGGGTTGATGGACCGAGGGTACAAGATCGTTTCCGGCGGGACCGACACGCATCTGATGTTGGTGAATCTCGCCAACAAGGGGATTACCGGCAAGGACGCCGATGCCGCGCTTGATGCCGCCGGCATCATCCTGAACAAGAACGCGGTGCCCTACGACGAAAAGCCGCCGGCCGTGGCCAGCGGCATCCGGCTGGGTTCCCCCATCGTCTCCACAAGGGGCATGAAGGAGCCGGAGATGAAACAGATCGTCGAGCTTGTGGATCGCGTGCTGCAACACCGGCAGGAGCCGGCGGTGCTGGAGGAAGTGCGCCTGCAAGCCAAGGCCCTGTGCAACCGTTTTCCCATCTTTTACTCCTACTGACGAAACTCCATCTATTCTAAGAGGGCGGGTCGCCACCTGTGAAATGTCCGTTCTGCGATGAGCTGGAAGACAAGGTGGTTGATTCCCGCATGGCCAAGGAAGGCGAGGTCATTCGCCGCCGCCGGGAGTGCCTTGGCTGCAAGCGCCGCTATACCACCTATGAGCGGGTCGAGGAGATTTTGCCGGTCGTGGTCAAGAAGGACGGGCGCCGCGAGTCGTTCGATCGGGCCAAAATTCTCTCCGGATTGAAGAAAGCGTGCGAGAAACGGCCGATCAGCACCGCGACGATCGAGGCGGCGACTGACCGGATTGAAAAGCGAGTCCAGGAGATGGGCGAAAGCGAGGTCGAAAGTCGGGTGATTGGCGAAGAAGTGATGAAGGAGTTGCACCAGCTGGATCAGGTCGCCTATGTCCGATTCGCGTCCGTGTACCGGGAATTTAAGGACATCGACCAATTCATGGATGAGCTGAAAACGCTGGCTCAGCAGCGCCGCGAACGGTAAGGTTCGGACTGTCGAGCCGATCGTCCCTCTTTGTCCTGCCCCGAATGTTCAGCCCTCATCAATCACCGGTTGTGTCGTGCGTGAGCGGACTGTCCAGGCTATGCCGAAACCGCTGCCACAGCGTATTAAGAAAAAAGAAGCCCGGCCCGGCGTTACCAGCGTCGCTATTATCGGGGCCGGACGCGGCGGCACGGCGCTCATGGAAATCTTCGCCGACGATCCGCTCGTGCAAATCGTCGGGGTGGCGGAGGTCAATCCTGATTCGCCGGGTTTGCGTCTGGCCAAACAGCTGCGAATTCCGGTGACCCGCGACTACCGCCAGCTCCTTGCGATGGAGGGGGTCGATCTCATCATCGATGTCTCGGGCAACGCCGAAGTGTGGGAGTTCCTTCAGGACTTCCATCGGATGGGCGTGACGATCATCGGAGGCGCCAGTGCCAAGTTCATGTGGGAACTGATCGATGCCCGCATCCGGGCGACCGGGGATATTGAAAAGACGCTCAACAAGTATCAGTCGCTCTACCGGCTGTATGTGAAAGAAACCGGCACGGCGGTGACGGAGGAGCGCACCCGCATCGCCTGCGAAATTCACGACGGCCTGGTGCAAAGCCTGGCCGGCGTCAATTTCAAACTGGATCTCTGCCTGCAGCTTATGCGGAAAAATCCAAAAGCCAGCCTGGCCACCATCAAAGAGAGCAAGGCGCAGCTGAAATTGGCCATTCAGGAAGCCCGCCAGGTGATCTTCAACCTGCGCCCGCTCCATTACGACAAGATGGAGCTGATTCCCGCTCTCACAAACTATTTCAGGTCCTACGAGACCCAGTCGCATATCATGACCAATTTCACTGTGACGGGGGACGAGCAGATCCTCTTTCCTCGGACCAAGATCTTCCTGTTTCGCATCATCCAGGAAGCCTTGAGCAACGTGCAGAAACACGCCAAGGCCGACCGGGTGTCGATCAGGCTGGACATCGAATTGGACATGTTGCGGATCACCGTCACCGACAACGGGGTCGGGTTCGACATGGAGACCGTGCTGCGGGATCCGGAAAAATGGGACCACTTCGGGATCAAAGGCATTGTGGAGCGGGCTCGACTGGTCGGGGGAGAAGGGCGCGTCGAATCAAAGAAAGGGCACGGGACGAAGGTCGTCGTCGAGGTGCCGCTGATGAAGAAGGAGGAGGTCAATGGAAAAGATCAAGGTCTTGATCGCTGATGATCACCGGGTCGTCCGGGAGGGACTGGCCGCAATCCTCAAGACAAAAGACGACATTCACGTCATCGGCGAAGCGCAAGACGGCATCGAAGCGGTGGAGAAGGCCCGCGCGCTCCTTCCCGACGTCATCTTGATGGATGTGAGCATGCCGCGCATGGGCGGTGTCGAGGCCACCAGGCAGATCAAGCGGGAGTTTCCGCACATCGGCATCGTCGCCTTGACCATGTACGAAGAGCAGCAATATATCTTCGATCTGGTTCGGGCCGGCGCCACCGGGTATTTGCTCAAGGATTCGGAATCGTCGCAGATCGTCGCTGCCATCCGGGCGATCTATCGGGGCGAATCGCTCATTCATCCGTCTGTGGCCAGCAAGATCCTGGCGGAGTTTTCCCTGATGGCGCAGAAGAAAGGGAAAAAGTCGGCCTGGGCCGAGCACGATCTGACCGAGCGGGAAGTGACCGTGCTACGATTGGTCGCCGACGGGAAGACGAACAAGGAGATCGCCAACCATCTCGACTTGAGCGAGAAGACGGTGAAGAATCACGTCCGGAACATCTTCCACAAGCTGCAAGTCTATGACCGCACGCAAGCCGCTATCTTGGCTATCCGGAAGGGCCTCATCGAGCTGGACCCGCGGCGGTAGCAGGGATTTCCAATAGGGCGAGTCCTCGTTGATCTCTTGGAGGAGTGACGAGGAAGAGTTGGGGTGAGGGATGCCGCATGCTCATGAGCGGCATCCCTCTACTCCGTCAGTATGACGGCTTGCAAGGATTTGGCATGCTAATGGAGCGTCCCAGGAACGTCTTCTCCCATCCTTTGTACCCGTTTTGAACTTTGACCACCGCCACTGCACGAATGGAATTCGCAGCTGAGGAGATTTGTGCTGCTGAGCAAAAGTTTCCAGCTCCAATCTCCACAATGGCGACGTCCGCGAGCGTACCGAGAGGGGCTGGGGCCGGATTGCCGTTATATAAGCAACAGGGCTGGGGCACCTTAGTGCTCTCACTGTCGAAAGGCAGCGTTAATTGTGTTGTCCAAGTAGGCGAACCGCTTATTGACGTTGGGATATGTTGCTCGATCGATATCTGCAGCCCGCTGGCAAGCACAGTCGGATGTGGAGCATAGTCCTTCATTTGCTGGAGATTGACTTCGACGGAGAGGCTTCCACTGCCGAAAGACGTGGTCACCACGGGCTTCGGTTTCGCATCAGGCGCTGCTTCGCTGACTGTCGCAAAACCAAATGAGACAAGGGCACAGATCGCCATCAGCCCCAAGCTCTTTGCTCCCACTCTGGGTTGTGAGTAACGCATAATACCTCTACCTCCAAGTAATAAATAATATGTAGGGAAGTGCTGACGGCCCAGCACATCGTGTGTGCCGGTCATGGTGCGTCACGCCGTCCCATCGTGTGGTATTGGAATACCTCAGGCATGCGCATTGTCTCAATTCTGCAAAAGTAGCCGTGCGTTTACAAAAGAGGGTCTACGTAACCCCGAAGGGCTAAGCCTATGAACAGCAACGCATGCGAATCGATGTGACGGATTTGTCAGCCAATATGTTGCCTTTGTGGGTTCAGAAAGGTGGGATGAGGCGGAGAGTGAGTGAGGGATGCTCGGTCGTGTGCGAGCATCCCTCTTCGCCTTCAGAAGGCAGGAGAGTTATTTCCCTGGACACGTATTTGCGACGCTAATGGACCGTCCAAGAAAATCCTTGGACGCAGTCCCTCCCTTCGTCGCATACAAGACTTGGACAATCGCCACTGCACGAATGGAGTTCACTGCTGATGGGCTTATGTGGTTGCACACGTCATAACTGTATGACATTACGTCAACGGTCGAGTACAGTTCGTCTTCATAGCCGAAATAGGTATTAAACGACCATGTTTGCAATGTGCTGGGTAGATCTACCCAGCCTGATGTTCCCGACGAGGTCGGTTTATGTTCCTGGAGCCAGAGTTTCACGGTTGAAACATACGGATCAGCAGCGTCTTCTGACATTTGCATGAGTTTGACGAAAGCGTTGAGGCTGATGTGGTTCGAGGAGTCAACGGAGGTCGTCGTTTCTACCACGGTCTTCGGTTTCGGATCAGACGAGCCCGCTTCGCTGGCTGTTGCAAAACCAAATGAGGCAAGGGCGCAGAGCGCCATCAGCCCCAGACTCTTTGCTCCAACAGTGAGTTGTGAGTAACGCATAAAATATAACGCCTCCATGTGATGAGTGTTAATAGTAAGTGGGTGGCCTGTCTGACAACCAACGAGCGATATCTCTGCTCCTCTGAAATCAGGCCGTTCCACTGTGGGTAATTGAATGCCTGGAATTTGGCGGTGTTCTCAATCAGGCAAAGGTAGCCGTTCTGCCTACGAAAGGGGGGCGTCCTGCCACGCCTAATTCCGCTGCTGGCGTTGCGGGGCCCCACTCCCCGCTTCCTAGCCAACCGCGCTCTTGGACAGATGCCGGCATACGGGCGTGTTCATTTTGTGAATGATCTTGAAGCATGAAAATTGATTCGTGTAGAATCGGCCCCTAATAAGCGTTTGCCGAGTTTCATTAGTGAATGCGAATGATCGTGCTGGCGAGTTGCGGGAATTGGTTGTTGCGGGTGTGTAGTCCGCAGTGGGCCCTTGTGGTCGCCGCTGGTATGGGGCGCAAACAATATTGCGCTTTGCAGCAGCAAGCAAATAGGTAAAGGGATCCTACGTGGAGACCGGAGAAAAGGAGGTGCTGGGGATTTAAATGGCCAAAGATGCCGCGTGGATTTCGTGAAACTCGCCTAGGGTAGTGGCTGGATAATTGACCTACCGCTGAGATGAATATCCTACCAGAATAAGACCACGGTAGTTGGGCGCGTGGATCTGAAATAACCGTCGTTAGCCTGCAGTCTTCAAATAGATACCTCGGTATCCATTCAAGGGTTGCCGGTCCATGTGGATGATGAGTGGCCTCTCCCCATGGATCGCCTGATAGTGCTGCGAGGATCGCCGAGAAAGTCGCGGTGTATCGGGTACAGGAGAGGCCATGAAAGGAAAGGGGTGGAGATGCGAAAGGTTGCAAGGAATTTGAGCCTGCTTCTGTTGGGAGTGGGGCTGCTGCTTGGTGGGGTGGCAGTCACACCAGCCAGTGCTGCGAAAGTGACGTTTGAAATCACCGATGAACCGGGATCATGGTTCCGCAATACTGCCGGCGGGGGCTCGCTGGCGATCACGACGCCGGGAAGCGAAGTCGTGTTTACCGGGAAATCCAACACGGTGCACACACGCACCAGCCTGATTTTCCCGACGGGCGCGATCAACATGCCGTTCGATACCGAGCCACGGAAGGGATCGGACTCGGTGGTGCTGCATACCCCGGGTCTCTATGTCTTTACGTGCAAGATCCACCCCTACATGTTTGGGGCGGTGATCGTTGATGATCCTAGCACCGCGGATGCATTGGAGCTGGGCAAGCAGATCTCGCTGGTTCATTTTCCTGCAGGGGTAGGGGTGCCGACGAAAAGTGACCTAGCGCTCCGCCTGTTACGTACGTTCTTCATTGCGACGAATCCGGCGAATTGGAAGGACTATACAAAGGGCAAATGGACGGTGAGCTATCCCGCGGTGCCAGTTCGGGTGGGTGCTTTGGATAGTCAGGGGAATATAAATGACGAGGTCGTTCCGAATCTTGCCGCGGCGCTCAACTTGTATGGAAACGACATCGATCTTACCAATGAGCTGTTCAACCCCGCTTCTGCGGTTGGTGAAATCTGGGTGGATACGCAGTTCGAGAAAACCAGTGGCAAGACGAAGCCAGGCACGGCTACGGCCATCAGCGGTCAAACCTGGAAGCCGACGCGCAAGGTCGCGCTTCCGCAGATCAATATGAACAATCCCCACAACATGTGGACGGATAAGAATCAGAATGTGATCTATCAGACGCAGTGGTTCGATTCGAAGCTGACGGTGTTCAACCGGACGACCGGCCGCTTGGTGAACAACATTACGGTCGGGGAGTCACCGGCCCACGTGATGACCCAGATCGGCAGCGACAAGTTGCACGTGACTCTGAACGGCGCAACGGATACCAAATCCGTGGTGGAACTCTCGGCCAATGCGGGAGGGATTCTTCGAAAGATCGATATCGGCGAAGGGAATCCGCATGCCCATTGGATGAGCCATGATGGAAATCTCATGCTCACGCCAAATCCCTTCGACAATAACAGCACGCAATTTAATTTTGATAGGAATGCCATTTATGCAAAGCGGCCAACTGGAGCCCTGCCGATCGCAACAGGCATGACCCCAAACTCCCAACATGCCTATGTGGCCAACTTGCTCGATAGCACGATTACGGTAATTAATACTGATGCTCAATTGCCGGCTGGGGAGATCAAGCTGCTGGAGAAATACGATCCAATCGGGGGGTGTCCTGGCTTCGCACTCTACCGAGCGATTCCAGGTCTTGACTGTTCCGTTGTCGGGGCCTTGCCGATTCAAACTCCGGTGGCTCCAGACGGGAAGAGCATGGTGACGGCCAATACGCTCACCGGTACGATCACGGTCGTGGATATTGCTTCTAACACAGTCGTGAAAACGTTGCCCTGCGATCCTGGCTGCCATGGTGTGCAGTACGGTGCGAAGAAAGACGGTGGGTACTACGCCTACGTGTCCAGCAAGTTTTCCAATGCCCTCATTGTCGTGGGCTTTAATGAAACCGGGGATGCAGCCAGTGCCCATATTGCCGGACGAATTTTGCTGACGGATGCAGGCAGTACCACAGCAAAAGACGCCACCATAACGGGTAATGCAGGCATGGGCGGCCAGGGAATTCTCACAATTCCGGTTGTCTATAACGGCTGGGTGCAACAGCTGCCGCAGGCGTGGAAGGATCAGCTCACGTCCGCTCAGCGGAATCCGATTCCGTAAGCCGGTTATCATGTCCCGCCTGGGTGGAAACCCAGGCGGGCCTGTGGTTTGCAGCGATGAGAGCCCCTTGTTGATTGGGTAGTGAATGTGCTAGGTAAATCGTTCTGAGCGGTTGCCAATAGACTGGCTGCACTGGCGAGGAGCATCTCTAATGGTTCTGTTCTACAGAGGGTGTGCCGGATGACATCCCGTCAATGGTATACGGGTGTTGCCTGCGGGCTGGCTGTGCTTGTCATGGCTCTCTCTGATGGGAGGGCGGCGGTATACAGCTATACCGACGCGGATGGTGTACTCCATGTTGCCAACGTGGCGAGGGATGCACTGTCGTCACGGGCGATGAGTGTGGGATCGGCGCCTGTCCCGGTGCCAGTTCCTTCCGCGCGCCTGCAGGCAGGCTATGATCCCATCATTCGAGAAGCGGCGGAGTATTATTCCCTCCCTGTCGCACTTGTGAAGGCCGTCGTCGCGGCCGAGTCGGCCTTTGATCCCGCGGCGGTGTCCCGTGCCGACGCGCATGGGCTGATGCAACTACGGCCCCGCACGGCTGCGGCGATGTCCGTGCAACAGATTCACGATCCGCGACAAAATGTCTTCGGCGGCGCGCGCTACCTGCGGCTTCTCATCAATCAGTTCAACGGCAATGTGCAATTGGCCTTGGCGGCGTACAATGCCGGACCGGCAGCCGTTGAGCGAGCGGGCGGTGTCCCTCCGTTTCGCGAGACCATCCACTACGTGCAGCGCGTCCTGCGCTTCTATCTGCAGTATCAATAACGTCTCCGTCTGATCCTTCTGTACAGTCGTCAGCAATTTGCACAGGGATGTTGTGTGCCGCGATTCGGCTCCCATGGCCGTGTAGCCATACTTTCAGGGGATGTGAAATGCCCCGGTGACTCCTGTAGACAGATGTTGGCGCAATGAGGAGGTGTGTACTGGTGGCGGAACTGCACATTTCCCGTTGTCCGAGGGGATCCACAGGCACCAGATTCCCGAGAGTCGGTGCATCGATAGTGCGTAAGATATCGCCATGAGCTGAAGATAATGAAGAAGAACATGATGAAGATCCTACAGATGAAAAGAGGGGCCGATGAACGATATTTTGGTGATCAATCGAGATGAATCATTCAAGCGACAGATCCGAAAGGTGCTTGAGGCCAAAGGTCTCACGGTCATCGAACTCAACACCATCCTGAGACGGTGTGAAATTGCCAAGGTAATTGGTGCTTCCGAAGCCTCCACCGCTTGCGCCACCGCCTGCCGTGTTCAGGGTTGTGCGATCGCAAAAGACATCAATCCTTTCGCGGCGATCGTGAATTTGAGCCAGCTTTCTCTCTACGGCTTGAGCGCGGTTCGCCGGCTTAAAGATCTGTGGCCGGAAACAGTTGTCATTGCCACTGTGGATCCTCAAGACGCGTTGCTCTTGAGCATGACTAGAGATGCTCTTCGGCAGGGGGCCAAGGATTGTCTGGTCAACCCGGTTTCGATCGTTCACCTGGGGCGTATGATCGACCAAGTGCGTCCAGGGTCTGGTCGTCCATCCTCTCCAATCGACGAAAGAGGCCCAGCGCCCAACGACAATGCATTGGTCGGCCATTGCGATGCGATGAAGTCTCTCTATGTGCGCCTGCTTCAAATCGGTCGGGCGGAAAAAGCCTCGGGGCTGAGGCGATCTGTCTTGATTACCGGGGAGACGGGAACGGGGAAACAATTGGTGGCGCGTGCGCTGCATCAGGCGGGTGCGCGGCCAGAGGGTCCTTTTGTCGAAGTGAATTGCGCGGCAATCCCCACACCGTTACTGGAGGCGGAGCTCTTTGGGTTTGAGAAGGGGGCCTTTACCGATGCGAAGGTCGCCAAGCCAGGCCTGTTCGAAGAGGCGGATGACGGCACGTTATTCCTGGATGAGATCTGTTCAATGGAGATGTCTGTGCAGGGCAAACTGCTCAAGGCCATCGAGGACAAAAGCATTCGCCGGGTCGGCGGTCTGAACAGCAGGCCGGTGAATGTGCGAATTATCGCCGCAAGCAATAAGACGAGCCCTGCGGACATCGGCCAGGCGTTGCGCCGGGATCTTTACTACCGCCTTAGCGCCTTTACGGTTGCCATTCCAGCGTTGCGGGATCGTGGAGAGGATATCCTCGTGTTGGCTCGATTTTTTCTAGAGCGGCTTGCCAAAGAATGCGGCGATCCGGTCAAGCGGATCACCCCGGATGCTGAGCGCAAGCTGCTGCAATATACCTGGCCCGGGAATGTCCGTGAGTTGATGCACGTGATTGAATGCGCGGCGATCCAAACGCAGAGTGAGGTGATCGGTTGTGTGGATTTGGACTTGGTGATGCCTTCCATGCCATCGTCAGTGTCGGTTTCAAAGGAGAGCGATGTCATGGTCGAATTTGGCAGGTCAGGCCTCAATCTGGAAGCCATTGAACGGGAGATCATCGTTAAAGCCCTCACCCACGCAAATTGGAATCGGGCCGAAGCGGCTCGGCTGCTCGGTATTTCAAAAGAAACCCTCCGCTATCGGATTGAGAAATTCAGGCTTGCCCCGGTTTCATTCAGAGCTAATGGATCTGACTTGCAGCGTCAGGTCAGCGAACGGTTCAAGAGTCCCGAGCTTCTGAATTAGCTCTCCTCCCACGAACGATTGGCGATTACGTCCCCTCTATAACACGACCGCATAGATTGAGCAGTGGGCAAATGCCCACCGAATGGGGAAATGCCCGCGGGTCCCATGCGCATTACGTTGCGTCTGTTTCCATTGAGTCGAAATGTCGGATGAAACCGGCGAATTTGCGAGGGATTCTTGCCAAGTTCCCGGTGTCTGTTATGCGGGGACATGGCATGGCAATTGCGGACGCATTGGACGGGAAGTTTTCCCCGAGACGATTGTAATGCCAAACGACAACAATCTGCGCTGTATACATCACGGATTACTTACATGAGGAGAGTGCAATGAGGATGGCATACGATTTTCGCAAGAGCCTTGGAGTGTTGGGGTTTGCAGCATCCCTCTCGCTTATCTCACTCGTGCTGCCTGATGCGGCGAAGGCCGAGTTCAGGGCAAACCCGACCGGTCAGTGCGTGAGAACGCTCACGGCCGATATCGTCGCGATCGATATGCCGCTCATGTGGAATCGCCTCGGCGCGCAGAACATCAATGGGATGATGTACGCGTTGCGGAATGACGTCATTAATCTCGACGACAACAGGCCGTTGACCGCCGGCGGCTCTCCCACCCCCGGGAGAGTGGCGCTCCGTCCGGACAAGCGGCCGCGCCCGCTCATCCTGCACATGGGCAAGGGCGACTGTCTCACGATTACGCTCACGAATTTGCTGACACCCACGGCGAATCCTTTTAATCCAATCTTGCAGCGCAGCAAGATTCCATTCCGCCTCCTGGATGACGATGCCGTTGCCGAACGTCGCATCGGCCTCCGTTTCCAGGGCACGGAAGTGGTCGAGAACATCAGTGCCGATTCCAGCAACGTCGGCAGGAACCAAACGTCCCTCGTGGCTCCAGGTGGCTCGGCGACCTATACGATCAGCGCGCCGCACGACGGTGCCTTCATCGGCGAAAGCATGGGGGCCACGACCGGAGGCGAAGGCCAGGGTGGCCACACTGGGAGCGGGCTGTGGGCTGTGTTGACGGTGAACGGGAAGCATAGCTCGTTCTACCGCAGCCAGCTCACGCGTGAAGAAATGGATCTGGCCACGGCGATTAGTCTAGACCCCAACGATCCAACAAATTGCGGGCAGACCAAGCGTTCACTCGACGGCCATCCGGTCATGAACTACGAAGTGCGGTACCCGACTCAAAATTGTGACGGCAGCACGTCTCCCTGGGTGTCCGAAGGCAGAGCGGGCCTCCCAGTGGTCAACATGGTTGACAGCAATGCGATCGTGCATACCGAATTGAACGCGGTTGTCGCCTACGGGCCCACTTTCCAAATGGCGGCGGCGCCCAGTGGTCCCCATGTCGGCAAGATGGGCCACTTTCCGGAAACGACTTACACCTTGGAAAGTTCCGGCAAGCGCAATCCATCGGTTCCCAACCGGTTGGAGCCGTTCCGTGAACTTACCGTGGCCTTCCATGATGAAGTGGCCACGCAAAACGCCTTTCCGAAATGGTTCAACGATCCGGTCTTGGAGCATACGCTGCACGGGGTGCGCGACAGCTTCATGATCAATTACGGCTCGGGCGGCATCGGCAGTGAGATCATCTCCAGCCGGTTGCGCGTCGGGCCGATGCATGACTGTATCGGCTGTGCGTACGAGGAATTCTTCCTGGCATTTTCAGCGGTCGGTGAGGTGGGGCAGTTGGTGGACATTCCCGCCAATTTCGGATTGGAAAACTGCGCGCCGGACCTCACCGGCTGCGGAGCGACGGGGCCGAAGGCCAATTACGCGCTGTATCCTGACGATCCCTCGAACGTGCATCACAGTTATCAGGGGGATGCCGTCGCCTTCCGCAATCTGCATGCGGGCGGGGGCGAGCAGCACGTCTTCCATTTGCACAACCATCAATGGCTTTTTAACGCTGATGACGACAATTCCAACTATCTCGACGCCCAGGGCCTCGGGCCTGGATCGGGCTACGCCTATTGGATCAACTTCGGGGGTGCTGGCAACCGGAATAAAAGCGCCGGCGACGTGATTTTCCACTGCCACTTCTACCCGCACTTCGCCCAGGGCATGTGGGAAATGTGGCGCGTGCACGACACGTTCGAGCAGGGCACGCAATTGCAGACGACGCTCGACGGCGGCAGTGCCCACATCTCCTTCGTGACTGACGGCATCGGACTGGGCAAGGGTTTGCCCGCGGATGGGGCCCGTGCCTTGCCGGACGGCGAAATCCTGGCCGGTGTGCCGATCCCGGCGGTGGTGCCTTTGCCGGGCAAGCCGATGGCGCCCATGCCGGTGGAAGGGGTGACCGTCAAGGACAATCCCAACAAGATTTGTGTGGGAGATTCCCCGACGTTTGGGCTGACCGCGAAGGAGGCAGGCGGTTGTCCGAGCGGAACCGTGGAGCGGTCAACCGGCAGCTTGGCCGATGTGCCTCGTGAGGATGCGAACAACGACGGCGTGCTGGACAATCCCGGTTACCCGTTCTGGATCGCCGGGATCGAGCACACGGTGGGGCAGAGGCCTCCCACGCCGCCGCTCGATATGTTGAACAGCGCGCAGGCTGCGGCATTGAAAGCCTCCAATAAGCCCCTGTGGCAGCATCCGGGCTTTGCCGACCCCGCGTCCATCCAGGGTTGGGACGGCGGTCTGCCGCGATTCACGCTCGACGGCTATGCAGCCGGCGGGGAGTCCATCGTGGCGATCAATCGGCTGGATTTCTCCAAAGAAGTGCACCGGGCAAAGCCCTTCTTCTTCCCTGAGGAGGGAACAGACCTGGAGCAGGCGGTCATGCACTATCACTCCCAGCGCTGCCACGATACCTCCTTGCCCGACGGGACGCCTGCGCCTTGCGTGGACCAAGATGATCAGCGCAATACAACAGACAAATCGTTGAACACCAGAAAGGGCTTCGTGACGAACGGCGCATTACCGGTCGCAGGCGCGGCCTACTTCGAACCCTGCGTGGACGATCGCGGGAAGACGATGGCTAAAGATGTCGTGGGCAAATTCTTCGGCGGCACGCTGGCGGCCATGGATGATTACAATGCCATGGATCGACAAGGCAACTCCCCCTTCACTGCGACGACGCCGCGCGTGTACAAGGCAGCGAACGTTCAATTTGACGCCGTGTTCAACAAGCTGGGCTATCACTTCCCGCAGGAGCGCATCATCACCCTCTGGCAGGATGTCGTGCCGACGATTCTCCATCAACGGCCGCCGGAGCCCTTCGTCATCCGGATGAACACGTTCGATTGCACGACCTACGTGCACTCCAACGTCGTACCCAAGGCCTATGAGCTCGACGATTATCAAGTGCGCACACCCACCGACATCATTGGGCAACATATCCACCTGCCGAAGTGGGATCTGGTGTCGGCGGACGGCTCCGCCAACGGCTGGAACTATGAGGACGGTACCCTGTCGCCGGAGGCGGTGGTGGAAGTCATCGAAGCGATCAACCGCTGGCAGGATGAGGGCGGTGCGCCGGTGACGACCTATAGCGATCCCGCGGAAGGGACCGATCCAGCCGTGAAGACGTCGGCCTACTTCCTCGATGCCACCGCAAATCCGGCGTTGTCGGAGACCAATACGCACCTGCATCCGGCCGACCATCCCTTCTTCGGCGCCACGCAGTTTGCGGCGCAGTGGAAGGGCGCCAGAAGCACGATCCAGCGCTGGTTCGCCGACCCGGTCGTCAACATTCAGGGCGTGGACCGGGGGCTGGGCATCATCTTTACCCATGATCACTATGGGCCCTCGACGCATCAACAGATCGGCCTCTACGCAACCGTGTTGATCGAGCCGGCGGGATCCAAGTGGGTGCATAACGAGACCGGCACGCCGCTCTACACCAGAACGGGCAACGGCCCGAGTGCGGACGGTGGGCCGACCTCCTGGCAGGCCGCTATCCTCACCGGCAGCAACGGGATTGGCGGTTACTACAGCGGCACGGGCAACGTGGGCTGGCAAAGCGTGGAAGCGTACCGGGAATTTTATCTGGAGTATTCCGACTTCCAGCATGCCTATCAACCCGGCGTGTACATCGGTGCGAACAAGGAAGGGCGACGATTGGCCGAGTATGCCGTGTCCAAAGGCCAGCCGTTGAGCCCGGGCTTGTGGATGAACGCCACGGTGTTGACGGGCAATGCGGACAGTTTCCGTGATGCGATTCAGCCGAGCGTGCGCCAGCAGGCGCCGCTGGTCGGCGGGTTCCCGAAAGACATCTGGATCTTCCCGCCGGTCTGCCCTGGTGGGGTGACGCGGCCTTGTCCGGAGCTGATCAGCGCGGACGACCCGGGGATGTACGTTGTGAACTATCGCAACGAATCGCTCATTGCCCGGGTGTTCGATCCGAACCGGACCGATTGTCCGGGTGGCCAGAAGGGCTGCCAGGCAAACGGGACGTTCAAGCAGGGCGACCTGGCCTTTGCCATGGTGAGCAACGTGCAACGCGCCATTCCCGAACTGAACGATAAGTTGGGAAAAGCGCCGGCCGGCTATGCGGGAGGGGGAACCTCGCCCTTCTTGCCGCCGATCAATCAACTGTCGGCGCTGGCAGGCGGCGATCCGTTCACGCCGATGATGCGCGCCTATGATGGAGACAACGTCTATGTGAAAGTGCAGGCGGGCGGGCAGGAGGAAGAACACACGATTCTGCTGCATGGGTTGAAGTGGATGCAATCCGGATCCGGATTCGGCACGGCCAAGAACAGCGGCTGGCGCGCTGCCCAGCCGGGCGGGATTTCCGAACAGTTCAGCTTCCGTATGCCGATCTTCGCTGATTATGGTCAGCGCGGCAATCAGGCGGACTATGCCTATGTGACCGCCAATGGATTCGACGGTTGGGCGACCGGTGTCTGGGGC
>JABMDL010000040.1 GCA_015903945.1 Nitrospira sp.
TTCGGAAACTTCCCCACCCGTTTCTTGGCCACCTGTCACCCCCTTCGGGTGCAAGTGTGCCAATTCGCCGTGTCTCATTCTAGGGGGTCAGTCCAGATAAGGGTGACTACGTAGGTCATGCTAGAGGCGAGAATCCAAATGCTTGATTTATTTGGTGAGCCGGCTGGGACTCGAACCCAGGGCCCTCGCCTTAAAAGGGCGATGCTCTACCGACTGAGCTACCGGCTCACGCAGGACCACGCGAATCGACGATCGTCACACGTCATTCGTGAAGACTCAGGCACGGGTGGGGTTATCCTACCATTGACGAATGCCTGATGACTATTGACGTTTCTCACCGTCGCTTCGGGCGGCGGCGGGAACAGTCCAACGGATTACGGAGCACGATCGTTTCTGACCGCCTGGACCCGGTCGAGATCATGTCGATCCGGCATTGCGCCAGCTCTTCGATGCGGGCCAGATAGCGCTTCGCTTCCGACGGCAGCTGCTTGTAGGTCGTAGCTCCGGTCGTGGACGCGGTCCAACCTTTCATCCGTTGATAGACCGGTTCACAATTGCTCAACACATCGAGATCCGACGGCATGTCCTTGTAGAGCGTGCCTCCGTGCTTGTATCCGGTGCAGAGTTTCAGTTCCTTGCAGCCGTCGAGTACGTCCAGCTTGGTCACAGCTAGAGACGTGAGCCCGTTGACGCGCGTGGCATGACGGACGACAACAGCATCAAACCAGCCGCAGCGTCTCGCCCGCCCCGTGGTCGATCCGAATTCGCGCCCCCGTTCCTGCAAACCTTGGCCGACTTCATCGGTGAGCTCGGTCGGGAACGGTCCGCTGCCCACTCGAGTGGTATAGGCTTTCGCGATACCGAGGACCGCATCGATCATCGTGGGCCCCACACCGGTGCCCGTGCAGGCCCCCCCAGCCGAGGCGCTGGAGGAGGTCACGTAGGGATACGTGCCGAAGTCCACGTCCAGATGTGTGCCTTGCGCCCCTTCGAACAAGACTGTCTTGTTCTTCTCGATGGCCCGATTCAGGAGCGCGACCGTATCGACGAGATGGCTCTTGAGCCGCTCGGCATAGCCCATGTATTGATCGAATACCTTGTCGACCTGGAACGTCTCGGTCTTGTGAAACTGTTCGAGAAACCAATTCATCTCGACCAGATTTTCTTCCAGTTTCTTTCTGAACAACGGCGGATTCAGGAGATCGCCCACCCGGATGCCGATCCGCGCCATCTTGTCAGCGTAGGACGGTCCGATACCCCGCCCGGTCGTCCCGATTTTCCGCGAGCCCTTTGACTGTTCCGTCGCCCGGTCGATGGCTTTGTGGTAGGGCAGGATCAGGTGTGCGCGCCGGCTCACGGCGAAGTTCTTGCCGATTGCAATGCCCTTGGTTTGGAGCTGGTCCATTTCTTCGATCAGGGAGCCTGGATCCACCACGACGCCGTTGCCGATCACACAGGTGGTCCCCCGGTACAAAATGCCGGACGGGATGAGATGAAAAATGTAGGTGTCCCGCTCGTTGATGACCGTATGCCCGGCGTTGGAACCGCCTTGGTAGCGCACGACGATGTCGGCATCTATGGCCAAGATATCGACGATCTTGCCCTTGCCTTCATCGCCCCATTGGGCGCCGATAATGACGAGATTGCCCATCGTGAGCCCGTTTCGCTCCGCACCGACACGAAAAAATGGCTCTGACCCGACTGGGAGATCAGAGCCCAGAGGGGCATGGTAGGATTCCCCCTTCACCTTTGTCAAGCTGATCTCTTCTCCTGAGAGGTCGATCAGAGCAAGAAATCCAATTGGCTTCCGGATGGTCCGATTCCACCCTGTGGCAGTTCGATACGGTCTGTGGGAGCGGGTTTTCGGCTTCAGAACAGCCGACGGTTTTCTTGACCGGCTCCGGACCTGCGTGTTAGCATGCCTCGACTTCTCGCGGGGTTATCATCGCTTGACGGATCAGTGTGGGGCTGTAGCGCAGTTGGGAGCGCGCGTGAATGGCATTCACGAGGTCGCCGGTTCAATCCCGGCCAGCTCCACCAAACCTCGCTTGCGCGTACCGCCGCGCTCGATCAACTCGCGGCGGATAAGTACTTTGCCAACAGTAGGCTTAGATTCTTTAGCGTGCGTCCTGTCGGCTCTTTTGAGCCTTATGGTAATTGATGCCGACGGATAAAACCCACAAGTGCCTGTCATACGGTTGAACCGGTCGTTCATTTAGGTAGTATCAAACTTGATGCGACCGGATGGAGTCTTCAACCGACAGAGGTGTTTTTGTAGATAGCTTGCGCGTGCCGTCCGCCCTTTTGGTTTTATTGTAATTGTCGCGGTCGGATAACCACCACACGTGATTTCGAACATTAGGTTCTCCCGATTGCTTATGCCGCCTGAATTGATCACCCATTTCGAGCTGCCTCGCTTGCCAACCCACTAGCTCCGATCGGATTGTCACTAAAACTGGTGTGTCGTATTCCTTTCACTTGGAAGGTCTGTCCCCATGCTCCAAATCGAATCCGTCAGCAAGCAATACTCCACGAAGGTGCTGCTCACCGAGGCGTCCGCCCATCTCCGCCCGAATTCGCGGGTCGGCCTGGTGGGACCGAACGGCGCGGGCAAAACCACGCTCTTCCGCATGATCCTGGGGGAAGAATCGCCGGACAAGGGCTCGATCCGCAAACGGCCCCGCCTCCGGATCGGGTATCTTCCGCAGGAACTTGAAACCATTACCGGGAAGACCGTGCTCGACGCGGCGCATCGCGACGAGTTTCCCGAACACGAAGCCAAGCGCATCCTTATGGGGTTGGGATTTACCGAGGTCGATTTCGGACGCCCCGTGGAAAATCTGTCCGGCGGCTACCGGATGCGTGTCGCGCTGGCGCACTTGCTGCTCTCGAACCCCGACGTGCTGATGCTCGACGAACCGACCAACCATCTCGACAAACCCACGCAGCGCTGGTTTGAACAGTTTCTGCTCGATTCGGACATGACGCTGCTGATCATCAGCCATGATACCGCCTTTCTCGACCGCGTCGTCACGCACATCTGGGAGCTGCGGCATCACAAGATCGAAGAGTACCGGGGCAATTATTCCCTCTTCCAAAAACTGAAAGCGGAAAAGGATGCGCAGCTCCACGCGTCCGCGGCCCGGCAGTCCAAAGAGATCGCGCGGGTGCAGAAGTTCGTCGATCGCTTCCGGTATCAAGCCAACAAAGCCAGCCAGGTCCAGTCGCGTCTCAAACAGCTGGAGAAGGTCAAACGCATCGAGCTGCAGCGCGATCCCAAGCGGGTCAAATTCCGGTTCCCGCTCCCGTCGACCAGCGGCCGCGAGGTGCTGGATCTCGCCGGAGTTGCCAAGCGCTACGGCGAAAAGGTGGTGTACGAGTCGCTCGATTTTGCCGTGGAACGAGGCCAGCGCATCGCTCTGGTCGGGGAAAACGGCGCGGGAAAAAGCACGCTCTTGAAGATGCTCGCCGGCGTGCTCCAGCCGGATACGGGCAAGCGAACCGTGGGACACGGCGTGACCCTGCACTACTTCGCTCAGCATCAGGCAGAAACGTTAAACCCCGAACACACGATTCTCGAATCGCTGGAAGAGGTGACCAAGCATGCTGAGATGAATTTCCTGCGCGGCATCGCCGGCGCGTTCCTGTTCACCGGCCAGGAACAGAAGAAGCCGATCAAGGCGCTCAGCGGCGGGGAACGGAACCGGGTCGCGTTGGCCCGCATGCTGGTCGAGCCGGCCAACACGCTGCTGCTGGACGAGCCAACGAACCACTTAGATCCGGCGTCAGTAGACGTGCTCACCGATGCGCTGGTCGAGTTTCCCGGCACAATGGTGTTCATTTCCCACGACCCGACCTTCCTGTCGAGAATCGCCACGCGCGTGGTAGAGATCGAAGACGGGCGCGCCCGGAATTTCATCGGCGATTATGAATACTACCTCTGGAAGAAAGCGCAGGAGTTCGAATCGATCAAGGAGACCAAAGAAGAGCTGGATGGCAAACAGCAGGGCAAGCCGTCGGCTCCCACGAAGGCCATGGCGCAGCAGATTCAGGCTCCGCCCAAACAATCCGGCGGCGACCGACGGGATTTGACGAAAACGCAGGCCCGCTTGGAAAAGCAAGTCGAGCGGGCGGAATCGGACATCGCGGAGCTCGAAAGCAAAGTTAAAGCGAGGGAGATCGAATTGGCGGACCCAGCCCTCTATAATGAATTCGGGAAGTGGACCGCCCTCCACCAGGAACATGACGGCTGGAAACGCGACCTGGAGCGGTTGACGGCCCGATGGGAATCCCTGTCGGCGGAATTAGAAGAAGTGAAACAGAAGCTCGGAGCGTTGCGTTAAACGGAGGCCTTGAGGGTTTCTTCGAGATAGTAGTATAACCAGCGGTTCTGCTCTTTCGTCACTAATTCGTCCCACACCACGCCGATCAAGAATCCTTTCTTCTCCCACGGCTTAATCCAGGCGACGGTCCCGTCCAGTCTTTCTTGCTGTTCAACCCGATCGGAATCTAGGAAGGCGAGTGACACCGTCACTTTTTCATTGGGTACCAAGCGTTCTTTTACATGAAAACCGGCGCCGATCTTGTTGACATTGTCAAGTACCGCCGTGCTCGCACGACCACCGCTTTTCGGAGAGACCAACGCGGACCCCACCAGCGTCGCGCGGACAAATTTCCGCCGTTCACCTGCCGCCGACGCGCTGATCGATGGTTTGGCTTCCCCTCGTCTCATACGATCTAAGTATAACCGATTAGACGAGATTGTAAACCATCAAAATCGTCCCTATGGCTGATTTTTCGGGCGGTAATAGTGCCGCCCTGTCAACGGTTCGGGAAGGTGGGGTTGCTCGGTCTTGGCTTGAGGATCGTCATGGACATAGCGGTACCCTTGGCCGTACCCCAACCCCTTCATGAGCGCCGTTACCGCATTCCTGAGGTGGAGAGGAACCCCAAGATTTCCATGGGTTTGGACATCCTGGAGCGCCTCCAACAGCCCGGCGTACGAGGCATTATCCTTAGGCCGCGATGCGAGATAGGTCGCGCCCTGCGCGAGGTTGATTTGAGCCTCTGGTAATCCCACGAATTGCACGGCCTGGGCCACGGACATGGCCACGACAATGGCCAGGGGATCGGCATTGCCGATGTCTTCCGACGCGAAAATAACCATCCGCCTGGCGATAAATTTGGGATCCTCCCCAGACTCCAGCATGCGGGCCAACCAATAGAGCGCCCCGTTCGGATCTGAATCGCGCAGGCTTTTGATGAAGGCGGAGATGACATTGTAATGCTCTTCGCCCGACTTGTCGTATCGGAGCGCCTGCTTGCCCAATGCCGATTCCAGGGCAGGCCCGTCGATCAGTCTGGCGCCGTCAGCCCCTACCGGCATTTGTGTCACCACAAATTCAAGCGAGGTGAGCAGCGTCCGCGCGTCGCCGTTTCCGAAAGCAATCAGGCGTTGCCTGGCTTCCTGCGTGAACCGGACGTTCCATGTTCCAAGACCCTGCTTGGAGTCCATGAGCGCTCGGTCGAGCACGTGGCCCAGGGCCTGGTCCGAAAGCGGTTTCAGCACGACGACGAGGGAACGGGAGAGGAGCGGACTGATCACTTCGAAGGAGGGATTTTCCGTGGTCGCCCCCACCAGAATGACGGTCCCCCGTTCCACATGGGGGAGAAAGGCGTCCTGCTGCGCTTTGTTGAAGCGGTGAATCTCGTCAACGAAGAGGACTGTCTTCTGCTGTTGTAATGCAAGCCGGTGCTCTGCCGCCTTGATGATCTCACGCAATTCTGGAATCCCCCCGGTCACCGCCGAAAACGCCACGAAGTGGGCTTTCGTGTGCCGGGCGATCAGATGTGCCAGCGTGGTCTTGCCCGAACCAGGCGGGCCCCAAAAAACCACGGAGGAAAGACGATCCGACTCGATGGCCCTACGCAGAGGCCGATCCAGCCCGACGATTTCATCCTGCCCGACAAAGTCGGCAAAGTCCTGCGGGCGCATCCGCTCCGCCAGCGGGGCATCGGCTTTCTTCCCTGTCTGGGGAGCGGCAAACAAATCAGGCCGTGGATCGCGCGGGGTCGGCATAAGTCGCTCCTTGCAACGAGCGGATTGTATACGCCGATTCGCTTGATCGCAAACAGCCCCTTGACCGGAACAACCGCCGGTGTTACGACCAGCGTCGAGTAGGGAGAGAACGGTGCAAGCCACAGTCAACGGCATCGCATTGGCCTATAGTGATGGAGGCAGCGGCCTTCCGATTGTCTTCTTGCACGCCTTTCCGTTGAACCGGACCATGTGGGCCGCGCAGGAACAGGCGCTTTCGTCACAGTTTCGAGTCCTGACCATCGACCTTCGGGGACACGGGGAGTCAGACGCTCCACTCTGGCGCTACACCCTCGACCAGGCCGCAGACGATGTGCGGGCGTTGCTGGATCACCTGTCGATCCAACAGGCGGTCTTCGTCGGATTGTCGATGGGCGGCTACATCCTCTTCGCGTTCTATCGCAAGTATGTCGACTGTGTGAAGGGATTAGTACTGGCCGACACGAGGGCGCAGGCTGATACCCCGGAAGGCAAGGACGGCCGCTTCCAGATGGCGCAGGTTGCCTATCGAAAAGGGCCGACCGCGATCGCCGACCTCATGATCCCGAAACTGCTCAGTCCGGCATCGATCAACTCGAATCCGGATCTGGTTCGAACGGTTCGAGCCATGATTGAAGGCACTCAGATCAGCGGGATTGCGGGGGACTTGATGGCAATGGCCGAGCGGCCTGATTCGATTCCGTTCTTGAAACAGATTGTCTGTCCCACCCAGATCATTGTCGGCGAATTGGATCAAGCCACCCCGCCGGCCGATGCCGAGCTCATGGCCGAACGAATTCCCGGTGCCCGCCTGTCCATCATCCCCGGCGCCGCGCATCTCGCGAACCTAGAACAGCCGGACCGCTTCACGCAGATCGTTCGATTCTTCGCCGACGAGGTGGAGGGAAAAAGGCTCGGCTGACGTACTGGCCGCGCGGCTTAGTCCGAATCGCCGACACTGCCTTGGCGAATCAGCTTCAAAAACTCCTGGCGGGTTTGCAATTGACTCCGAAATGCCCCCAGCATCGAGCTGGTGACGGCCACGGTGTTCTGCTTCTCCACACCGCGCATCATCATGCAGAGATGCCGCGCTTCGACGACCACGCCGACGCCGTTCGCGTTCAATTTCTGGCTCAGGGTTTCGGCGATTTGGACCGTCAACCGCTCTTGGACCTGCAGCCGCCGGGCAAAGGTGTCGACAATCCTCGGGATCTTGCTCAAGCCCACAACCTTCTTGTTGGGCAGGTAGCCGACATGCACCTTGCCGAAAAACGGCAGCAGATGGTGTTCACACATGCTGAAGAAATCGATGTCCTTCACGATGACCATCTCGTCGTACTCGATCGGAAACAGCGCCCCGTTCAGGAGATGGTCAATGTTGCGCTGATAGCCCTGGGTCATGAAGGCGAGAGCCTTCGCGACCCGTTCGGGCGTCTTGAGCAACCCGTTTCGGCCCGGCTTCTCGCCGAGGGCTAGGAGCATCTGCGTGACGAGTGACTGCAAGGCTTGTACGTCCGCCGGCTGCCCGCTCCCACCGACATCTTCGACCGGCCCCCGTCGTTTGGTGCTCCCCCGCTTAGCCACGTGATCCTCCTGTCGGCTGCGCCGAGCCCACATATTCGAAGTAGTTGTCCCGCGTCTCGATCACGCCGACCTTGGCGAGCCGCTCATTCGGCAGCTTCGGCTCCAGCAACTCCCAGATCAGTTTCACGAGGTTTTCCCCGGTGGTCGTGCATCGGGCAAATTCAGGATCGCCATTCAGATCATGATGGTCAAACCGCCGGACGACCGTGTCGTTCACGAGACGATCGAGCTGTTCCAGGTCGACCACATCGCCGTTTCCATCGCTCTTCACCGTGACCAGCACCACGTAGTTGTGGCCGTGGCCGTTCGCATTGTTGCATTTCCCGAAGACAGTCTGGTTCTCCTCGGGTGTCAGATGGTCGGTGTGAAGCCGATGGGCGGCGCAAAACCGGTAGCGCCTTGTCACGGTCACTTGGGACATGGAACTCCCATGCTTCTGAAAGGACGAAAGCCAGGGTCACTCCTTCACCGAGCAACCCTGGCTTCGTGATTCATGCCCTATGGGCGCTAGTTACGAGCTGAAGGAACTCCCGCAGCCGCAGGTCGTTTTGGCTTGGGGATTCTTGATGGAGAACCCCGATCCCTGCACACTGTCCACGTAGTCGACTTCCGCACCTTGCAGCAACGGCGCGCTCTGAGAATCCATGATGACCTTCACGTTGCCGAATTCAATGACCGTGTCGTCCTCGGCCATTTTGGATTCGAACGCCATGCCGTATTGATAGCCATGGCAGCCACCGCCTCGGACATACACCCGCAATCCGACCACATCCTGCTCTTCCGCCATCAGTTCCTTGATTTTCTGTTCTGCCACCGCTGTAATCGTGACCATCGTCGTCCTCCTATGTATCCAGATCCGCAACCCACGTTCTGGAATGTCTTAGTGTAACACCTCTCTAGCGAATATCAACTCCCTGGGTTTCCGCCGTTTCGGGTCTCGGGGTTTCCCATTTGCTCCCCGGTACACGCACGATGACATCCCCCAGCACGCGTGCCTGGCAGGCCAACCGATGCCGGGGCTCGCTCAAGGCTTCCCGATCGAGGAGGTCCTGCTCGTCAAAATCGATCTCCGAGAGCTGATCCAGGCCGGCCTGGACTTCCACTCTGCAGGTGGTGCAGGACGCATTGCCCCCACAGTCGTGATTCAGAGGAAGCCCAAGCGCTTTGGCCGCCTCCAGCAATGACACATTCATGTCCACGTCTCCGCTCGTTTCCCCGTAATGCAGAAAGGTCACCCGCGGCATCGTCCTCTCCTTAACACTGGACTCCTGCACCGGCCGGCGCAGATGTATGGGGACAGCGCTGCAAGCGAATATGGTCCTCATACTCGTGACGGAACAGCTTCAGACTGCTCTGCACCAGGACCGACGCGCCCGTCACCAGGGTGCAATAGCCTGTACCTTTGACGAATCCACAGAGCTGGAGCAGACTGTCGAGATCTTTTTGCGTTCCCTGGCCTTCTTCGATCTTGGTCATCAGCGCCGCCAGATTGATCGTGCCCATCCGGCAGGGAGGACATTGACCGCAGCTTTCGTTCTTGAAAAAATTCGAGAAGTGCAACGTCTTCGCCACCATGCAGGTAGCATCGTCCACGACAATGACGCCGGCCGAGCCCAACCCTGTTCCGGCCTTCTTCAATGAATCAAAGTCCATCGGCAGATCAAGCTGGTCGGCTGTGACCATCGAAAAGGCCGGACCGCCTGGGAACACCGCTTTGATCTTCCGGCCTCCGGGCACTCCGCCTCCGCATTGCTCGATCAAATTCCGAATGGTCACGCCCATGGGCATTTCATAGACACCGGGCCGGTTGACCGCCCCGCTCAACGAAAACATCATCGTGCCGGGACATTTTTCCGTTCCCGCTTGCGTGAACCAGGCCGCCCCCTTGTAAAGGATGCGCGGAATATTGCACAGCGTCTCGACATTATTCACCAATGTCGGCTTGCCATAGAGGCCGAAGTCCGTCGGATAAAACGGCGGTTTCTGCCGTGGCATGGCCGGCCGGCCTTGCATCGATTCCAGCATAGCGGTTTCTTCACCGGCGACATAACTGCCGTGGCCTTCGAAGACTTGCAACTCGATGTCGAAGCCGCTGCCCAGCACGTTCTTCCCGAGCAAGCCTCGCTCCCGCGCCTGCGTAATCGCCTTTTTCAGATTCTCCCGCTCTTCATGGTATTCATGGTTGACGTAGATGAACGACGCCTTGGCTTGTACCGTATGCGACGCAATCAGGCAGCCTTCGATCAATTGATGCGGCAAGGTCTTCAGCAAGTGCCGGTCTTTGAACGTTCCCGGTTCGTGTTCGCCCGCATTGCACACAAAATAGCGTTCTTGCACCCGGTGGTTGAGCACCTTGTCCCATTTGATCCCGGTCGGAAATCCCGCACCGCCGCGACCACGAAGCCCTGATTTCTTCAATTCATCGACGACCTGGAAAGCCTTCCACTCCTTCACACACCGTGTCCAGGCTTCATACCCCCCAACCTTGAGGTAGCCATCGATCTCCCAAGGGGCACCCTCAAGTTGCTGGACAAGTCGTGGTTCGACAACAGTCGGCATAGTCCGTCTCGCGTGAACACTGCAAATTGTTAAGTTTGTACTATACGGCTCTGTCTCGCTATCCGTCAAGGCAACTGCACGGGAATGGGCCTGAATCTCAAGCAGTTAGGGCTAGGGGCCTAGCGGAGATGGGTAGAGTGGGGCAGGCGGTCAGCGGATACCACGAACCTCCGCCGGTGGGATCATCCCACCGGCGGATAGTGGAGATTTACCGGAAATGGCTGCCGGCTCCCATGAAGAACAACATGGGAATCGAGAGCATGAAATTCACTCGCGAGGCCAACAAAGCGGTTCGCCCCCATTGCGCCATTTCCGGCGGCGCGGGAGTGCCCTGCGCAGCAGCCGTGACGGCGGCAATAATCTTCTTCTGGTTCGGCCAGATGATGCCGTGGACGTTGCCCATCATGATGATGCCGAGCAGTCCACCGATCGCCAAGGCCACGGCGCCCGTGCCACCCTTGTGGTACATGTGTCCGTATAACAAGACGCCGGCCACCACGGTCACGGTCGCCCCATGCCGGAACCAGTTGAGCGCAGCCGGCATCAGTTTGGGGATCACAATGTTCTTGGTCGGCCCATCCAGGCTTTTCAAGAAGGCGGCATTGATCAGGTTGAAGAAATACAAGAGCCCGATCCATGTGATGCCGGCCAGGAAGTGAACCCAGCGAAGGATTATCTGGCCCCAATCGGCCTCACCCGCCCCAATGCCCGTTAAACCCATATACATCATGATCAACACAACGGTGAGGCCAAATCCCACCCCCATCGTCTGCATCGGATCTTCAAGAAATTTCATACGGCCTCCTGTTCAGTTCACCGGTGAGCCGATTTCTGTACGTGAGCGTCGGCTCTCTTGTCAAGCATGCATGGCCGGTCATCGGTCACTTGTCATTGGTTACAGGGGACCGGATCGCGCTCTTCTCCCATGACTGATGACTAATGACCACTGACGATCCTTACGACGCCATGAGCCGATCGACGGCGGCGCAGAGCTCGCGTACGGCGTTGGCCGACGCCTCCAGGGCTGCCCGTTCCTCCGCCGTCAGCTCGTACTCCACCACCTGTTCCATGCCGCCCCGTCCGATCCTTACCGGGACGCCTACAATGACGTCTTTTAATCCGTACTCGCCCTCGCAGAGCGCCGAGCAGGGCAGGACTCGCTTTTGATCCTTATGAATCGCCTCGACCATATCCACCGCCGAGGCCGACGGTGCATAAAAGGCGCTGCCGGTCTTCAGCAGACCGACGATCTCGGCGCCGCCCTCACGCGTCCGTTTGATGATCGCGTCCAGCTTGTCCTTGGACATCAGGGATGAGATCGGCTTGCCCTTTACCGTAGTGTACCGCGGAAGCGGCACCATCGTGTCGCCATGTCCGCCCAGCACCATGGCTTCCACGTCCGGCCCCGGCACATTTAATTCGGCGGCAATGAACGAACGCATCCTTGCGGAATCCAGTATGCCTCCCATGCCGATGACCCGGGACTTGGACAGTCCACTGACGCGGCGCGCCACATGGACCATGGCGTCCAGAGGGTTTGTCACCAGAATCAAGATGATGTCCGGCGAGCGGGAGACTAATTCGGATACGACGGACTTGACGATCTTCGCATTGGTGGCCAGTAACTCGTCGCGGCTCATGCCGGGCTTGCGCGGAATGCCGGACGTGATGACGGCGACCGACGAGCCGGCGGTCTCGACGTACCCGCACACCGGCCCGGCCTGTGAAATATCGAGGGCCTTGCCTTGCGGCACCCCCTCCACGATATCGACCAACACCACGTCGTAGGCGTCTTTCTCGGCCAAGCGCTGTGCCGTCGAGCCTCCGACAT
This sequence comes from Nitrospira sp., assembly GCA_015903945.1. GTDB lineage: Bacteria > Nitrospirota > Nitrospiria > Nitrospirales > Nitrospiraceae > Nitrospira_D. The sequence goes on from JABMDL010000040.1 coordinate 12,051, forward strand.
TACCTGCCCCCACTATGGTGATTTTCGGCCGCTTCATCATGTCCTCACATCAAGGGCTGAGGACTGAGGGCCGAGGACTGAGTAGTTTGAGTTCTTCGTCTCAGTCCTCAGCACTTCGCCCTCAGACCTGGTTTTAATGTTCATGCTCTGTCCAGCCAGCGACTTTGAAATTGATTGTGCAGACGAAATTCTCGTCATCGTAGAAATTCACCTTGATCTTCTTCTTGCCGTAGGTTTTCGCCAGAAACTCTTCGGGATTGTCGACCAGATCCTGGTAACCACCAGCCGGATACTCGCCCAGATCGTGAAACACCACGATCATGCCTTCCTTCACTTCTTGCAGCACTTTGGCGCGGCACCGAGGATACACCTCCCAAAACTTGGTTTCGATCATGTCCTTGGTGGGCTCCGGGCGATCCTCCCCCGGTTTCACCGGCTGGGCGAATTTTGCCAGTCGGCGGACATAGGGATACTGGTGGCCTGTGAACAGCTTGTAGAGCCACGGGGGGACCGTCGGTCTTTCGTACACATCAGCCATCAATCCCTCAACCTCTCGCTTTTCATCTTTTACCGTTCACGTACTTTACGCTGTCAACCGGTGATAGATCGTCGGCAATTTCGTCGGCAAGGATTCCGTGCGATCAATGACCGCGAACTGGACATCGCCGTACATACGGCGCAGATAGGCGTCCGCCTCCCGATCGATAGTCACGCAAAACGGATCGATATGATGGTGTCTCGCCTCCCGAAGCGCCTTCCTCGTGTCTTCCAAGGCATAGTCGTCCTTATACCCGTCGTCCAGCGGCCGGCCGTCGCTGAGGAGGATCAGGATGCGGGTCTTGGCCTCTCGCGCCATGAGTTTGGCGGAGGCATGGCGAATCGCCGCTCCATCCCGATTCTGCCGCCGGGGACTCAGCCCGCCCAGCCGGTGAGCCGTGGCGGCTCCCAACCGGTCGTCGAAATCCTTGATCGTGAGAAAGTCGACGGAGGAACGGCCTTGTCCTGAATAGGCGAAGAGCCCATATTGATCGCCGACCGCTTCCAGCGCTTCGCAGAGCAGGACCAGACTTTCTTTCTCCACATCGATCACCCGGCGCCCGCCCTCAAGCTGCCGGCTCGTCGAGCCGCTGACGTCGACGAGAAACGCCACGGCCACATCGCGCTCACGCTTTTCCCGCCGGATGTACACGCGCTCGCTCCCCTCCAGACCAGCCCGGCACTCCGCCGCGTGTCGCACCACGGCATCGATGTCCAGCTCTTCTCCGTCGGCTTGTCCCGCAACACGGCGGAATGCCGGAGGGCGCAGGCCTTCGAAAAACCTACGAAGCGACCGCAGGGCGCTCCGATGCGCCGCCAGGGTCTCTCCGACACTATCGTCAGAACCAGCCTCCGCCGGCCGCTGAATCACTTGGCACCAATTCATCCGGTAGTCCTGAATCGTATGATCCCACTCGGGATAACGGACAGTCCGTTCATCATGAACCATCGATTCCGGCATCGGCGGCGATTCCACCTCTATCGCGAGCAACTCTTCGACCACAGACGGCAGCGACCGTCCCCCAGCGAAACTTCCGCCGTCCTCGGACTTCTGGTCGCCTCGCCCCGTTCTTTGGCCGACTTGCCGATCTTGGTCGGTTGCCTGCGTTCCGTCGTGTTCGGTCAGCCCTTGCTGGGTCGCGATGAACTCCGGATTCATCGCACCGCGGTACTCCCAATTGGTCACCGGCCTGTACACATCGCTCATGGATTCCGACGCGGACTGCCCTGATCCAGGCTCTGCCGGCTCATCCTCCGTTCGGTCCACCCTGATCATGTCGCCGCGAGGCGCCAACAACTCTTCCATTGTGACGTAGAGAGCATGGGTCAGTCGGACGGCCTGCTCCGCCGTCGCCGCCGGATGGAACAGAGGCTGGCACATGGCCCACAGGACGGAGACTTCTCCTGTGAAGGCACGGGGAACCGCGGAGGCGGCTGACTCGCCGGTCGAGAGCCGCAAGAGACAATCGACGAGCAATTCCTTGACCGTCAATCCATGAGCAGGATCGCGTGGGGTGATGGAGTGGGCCGCCAGCTGTGCTAAGTCACGCCGCAGGCCCGGATATTCCGCCTGGAGCAAAAATTCAATGCGCGCATCTTCCATGACGGTCCAGAGATCCCGGACGAGGAGCGGGTGGGGATAGAGCCGGAACAGCGCCGCCAGCGTCTCCGGCATCACGTTGTGCGAACGGCCATAGCGCCGCTGCACGGAGTCAATCACATCGGCAACAGATTCCACTGTGAGCCGATAGGTTCCGAATTCCACATGGCCCGCTTCATGCGCGGCCATGACCAGATACAATCGCTCGTTCTCCTCCGCTGTGGGAAACCGGCGCAGCAACGCGGGCAACCCCAGCGTCCGTCCATCCTGGCTGACGGTCGCGCGCGGCGTTGCGGCCGCCAAGGAATCCGGCAGTGCCGTAATAGAGACGTCACTTCCACAGAGGCCTTGGACAAAGAGCTTGAGCTTGCGTGCCACCTGTCGAAGCGGCACACCACTCAACGCCTGCTCAACCGACGAGAGCGCTTTCTGCGATGCCACCGCGAAGTACGCCCGGGCGCCTTCCGGACTGTAGGCCAGTACGTCCATGCCGGCTTTGAACCAGGCGTCGAACCGCGAGCCGGTGTGAGGCCCGTCACCGATCAATCCGACGATTTCGGGACAGTGCCGGAGGTAGCTCGCGGCCGCTACCGAATCTCTTTCCGCCAGCAGTGCACCGTATTGCAGAACTTTGAGCTGCCATTCCTGCGACGGGAGCGCCCGCAGGAGGCGAGGCGACTCCGCCAGCCACGCGACCCCGGCTTCCGGCGACCGGTCGGCCAATAGCGTTCCCACCGATAGCATCTGTGCACGAACGCCCAGCTGATCGATCTCTGCCAAAATGGCCGGACTGGTCCGCATGAATTCCATGACGGCCATGTAATCCGGCTTGCCCAACGTATTCGGAATCACCAGTGTGGTGGCGAAGGAAAGCCAGGTCCGCGCCTCGCAGACCGGCAGCACGGACGCCACGTGGCGAATCTGGCGAATATATTCGAGCCCGACCACCACATCAGCCTCCACCAGCTCGAGGCCGATCTCAAGCCACGGCCGCAGCTCATCGAGCGGGACGACAGACAGCATGTGCGGCGCGGCACGCAGATATTCCAAAGTGACGTTGGCATCCTGATCGGCTAGTTCCAACCCCATCGTGAGAACCGCCGTTCTCGCATCGGGCTGCTCGATCAGGCCAAGAATCAGTGGGCTATCCTTGAAATATTTGAGCGCCGTGGCACCTGAGGATTCGGCCAGCGCGATACCCAGGTCGAGCCACGAGATGAGATGGGAAAGTCCTGCGCGTCGATCCAACTCGGGAAGCGCGTCGATGGCCGCGCGAGCCGCCTTTGCCGACACGCTATCCAATTCGTCGAGGAGGGTCAGCACTGCTGCACCCGTATCGGACGAGTCCCCGGCCTCGGCCAATCGAACGGCAAGTGTCTCCGAGACGGCGGATCCCAGCTCGGCCGCCAGCCGTTCCCTCAATCTCGTCTGTATCGAATACTCCGCCATGGTGACCACCGGCATCGCTTGAAGAGGCGGATTGTAAAGGAGCGAATTCTCCTTGTAAACTAGCCTCTCGCGGCAGTTTCCGTCCCGACGAGAGGAGCAGAGCAGTGGCTGAACCGACGCAGGAGAGTCTCGACAAGATCGTGAAGTTCGTAAAGGGGTTCGCCGAGAAGAGCGGTACGGCCATGCATCCCAACCCGGCCGTGACCGAAGCCGTCGTCAAGGGCCTGGCGATGCACGTGGATGAACTCGGCAAACCGCTCTGTCCCTGCAACTTCTATAAAGACAAACAGGCTGAAGCCAAACTCCGCCGGTGGATCTGTGCGTGTGACGAAATGCAGATTTACAAATACTGCCACTGTTTGCTTTTCGTGCGCGAGGACGGGATGCCGATTACCGAATATCTTCCCGAGGGACACGAAGGCCGTGAAGTCTACGGCCTAGTCACCGATCCGACGCCGGAGAAGGGCCGCGCGCTCAAACATAAAGCGGCTGCTCCATCCCCCGAACCGAACGAGCCGCTGCCGACTCCGTAGGGACACGATCTCATTTGCGCTCTTTGATCGCTCGTTCGACCTCGCGGCCCGCCTCGCGGGCCTTGATCGTATCCCGTCGGTCGTGCAACTTCTTACCCTTGGCGAGTCCGAGTTCGACCTTGGCCTTGCCACGCTCGGAGAAATAGATTCGGAGCGGAACCACCGTCAGCCCCTTCTGTTGTGTCTTGCCAAGCAGCTTGTGGATTTCTTTTTTGTGGAGCAGCAACTTCCGCACCCTGATCGGGTCGTGGTTCATCAAGTTGCCGTGGCTGTAAGGGCTGATGTGGCAGTGATAGAGAAAGGCCTCGCCGTCCTTCACGCTCGCATAGCTGTCCTGGAGGTTTGCCCGTCCTTCGCGTAGCGACTTGACCTCCGTGCCCGTGAGCATGATCCCGGCCTCGAACTTCTCTTCGATGAAGTAGTCGTGGTACGCCTTGCGGTTCGTGGCGACGACTTTCTCTTTCTTCTCGCCCGCGGCGCGTGTCATCGACCCACCGCTGACAGGTTGAAGGTGAGAAAGTTGTACAGTCCCACGTCCCCGCTCCTGCCACCACGTTCAAACTTCCACACTTTTCAACTCGCCTTTGCTAAGATGCCGCCATGGGTAAGGCGAAGTCGCTCGATTCCTTCGGGGCCATTCTCTCCGGTCTTGCCAAACGGCTCGGCCTCGAAACCAGGCTGCTGGAGCTTCGCCTCCAGCATCACTGGCACGACATCATCGGTGAGCCTATCGCGTCACACACCTGGCCGACCCAAATCCGGTTCAAGAAACTGTATTTGGTCGTCCACAATTCCGTGTGGTTGCAACAGCTCACCTTCTTAAAACCCACCCTCCTCGCCAAATTGCGTGACACGGCTGGGACCGAACTGATCGGCGAGATCGTGCTGCGCGTTGGAGAGATTCCCTCGCCGAGAGCCGAGCCGGCGGCGGCGGCTTCCGGCGGAAATCCGTCCGAGGTTCAGACGGACGCCGACACAGCCTCTCACACCGCCGGGATCCAAGATCTTGAACTCCGCGAGCGATTCACAAGGGTGATATCGAGATACCCTTCTCGATCGGCTCTGCCTCAACCGGCAAGGGATCGGTCACGCGCCCTTTAAAGAGGATCCGCGTCTTGCTGGTCACCTGTCCATTCTTGGAAAGAGGGCCGATTCCTCCTTCTTCTTCCTGATCCAGCAAGCGATAGTACCCGCGCATTGATCGTTCAAAATCCTTGATGACTTCAGTGTTGCCGGCCAGATACTTGGCCAGGACTTCCGGATCCGTCCATCCGTGGTCATCGAACACGTAAATGACGATCTGTCTGTACGGACCGCCCGGATCTCCCGGAGTGGTGGGATAGATCTTCATGCGGGCGAAATCGTGCGTCTCACGGCCAACCTTTCGAAAACGCTTCACCAGCGATTCTACTTCCTCATCGGTTGTTCCGCGGGGAACGTCCGTCACGACGAGATGGCTGGATTGCGCACCGACCGTATAGGGGGGAATCGACCGATCGGGGCGGCTCAGATACATGCCGCCCCAGATCAGAGCGAACGATCCCACAAAGACCGCGAGCGCGAATTTGACGACGGTATCCAGCGGCTTCTTCGTCTTGGACTCGGAGGGAGCCATGGAAAGTTCGTGTCGTGGAAGAGTGGCCCAGCCTGTCAGGCCTCAGGAGCATCCTCAGGAGCCGGATCTTCCCGTTCGCCCGGTTCGGCCAGCCTGGCCACGGCCACCACGCGATCCTCGTCTCCTTCGAGATCGAGAATACGGACACCTTGGGTGTTGCGACCAATTTCGCGAATGTCACCGACTTTGCAGCGCAGGACCTTGCCCTGCGCCGCCATCAACATGATTTGATCGCTGTCCCTGACTTGAAGAAATCCGACGGCGAGCCCGGTCTTTTCCGTCGTTTTGACGCTGATGATGCCCTTGCCGCCACGGCCCTGCACGCGATACTCGCCGACCGGCGTCCGCTTGCCGTACCCGCCTTCGGTGACCGTCAGGATGGAAGTGGTCGAGTCCGGAGTGATCGTCTCCATGCCGATGACCTCGTTGCCTTCCTCCAGCGTAATGCCTTTCACTCCGTAGGCGGTCCGTCCCATGGATCGGACTTCATCCTCGGTAAACCGGATCGTGAGCCCCTGCTTCGTTCCCAGCAATATTTCCCGCCGGCCGTCGGTGAGCTGTACGCCGATCAGTTTGTCGCCTTCCTCCAGACTGAGCGCGATGATACCTCCCTGGCGCGGGTTGCTGTAGGCCGACAGCTCGGTTTTCTTGAGGAGTCCGTTCTTGGTCGCCATCACGACGAACTGGTCCTCACGGAACTCTTTGACCGGTAAGGTGGCGGTGACCTTTTCACTCCCGGCCAAGGCCAGCAAGTTCACGAGAGCCTTGCCCTTCGCGGCGCGGCTGGCTTCGGGAATTTCATGCACCTTGAGCCAATAGACCTTGCCGGCGTCGGAGAAGAACAACAGGGTCTGATGGGTCGAGGCCGTGAATAGGGTCTCGACGAAATCCTCGTCCTTGATGCCCATGCCGATCTTGCCCTTACCACCCCGGCGTTGCGCCCGATAGAGCGAGGCGGCGTTGCGCTTGATGTATCCGGCATGCGAAATCGTGACGACGACTTCTTCTTCCGCGATCAGATCCTCGATGTTGATCTCGCCTTCTTCCTTCACGATTTGCGTCCGGCGCTCGTCCCTGTAGGCTTCGCGAATCTGGGTCAGCTCCTCCTGGATGATCGAACGGACCAGCGCTTCGCTCGAGAGGACGGATTTCAGGTATTCGATCTGTTTCAAGACTGCTTGATATTCCTCGATAAGCTTCGCGCGTTCGAGCTGCGTCAACCGCTGGAGCCGCATGTCAAGGATCGCGTTGGCCTGGATCTCGGTCAGCCCGAACTGTCGCATAAGACCGGTACGGGCTTCGTCGGGGGATTGCGATCGGCGAATGAGCGTGATCACGGCGTCGAGATTGTCCAGGGCGATCTTGAGCCCTTCGAGGATGTGCGCCCGTTCTTCCGCTTTTTTCAGCTCGTAGGCCGTCCGGCGCACGACCACTTCGCGCCGGTGATCCAGGAAATGGCCGAGGATCTGCTTGAGATTGAGGACCTCTGGCCGATTATTCACCAGCGCGAGCATGATGACACCGAACGTGATCTCCAACGGAGTATGTTTGTAGAGATTGTTCAACACGACGAGCGGGATTTCGTTCCGCTTCAATTCGATCACCACCCGCACGCCTTCGCGATCCGATGACTCGTCCCGCAAGTCAGAGATGCCTTTGATCCGGTCTTCCTGGACCATCTCGGCGATCTTCTTGATCAACGTCACTTTGTTGACCTGGTACGGAATCTCCGTGACGATGAGCCGCTCGCGTTCGGTTCGTTCGTCGGTCTCCACCACGACCTTGGCACGCACCTTGAGGAGTCCGCGTCCGGTCTCATAGGCTTCTTTGATCCCGCCGATGCCGTAGATAAATCCGGCCGTCGGAAAATCGGGGCCGGGAATCTTCGCCATGAGTTGCGCGACCGTAGCGTCCTGATTCTCCAGAAGCAGGAGCAGCCCGTCGATCACTTCGCCGATGTTGTGCGTCGGAATATTCGTCGCATACCCGACCGCGATTCCGCCCGCTCCGTTGATCAGTAGATTGGGTACTTTGGTCGGAAGCACGAGCGGTTCTTGACGCGATTCGTCGTAGTTGGGTCCGAAATCGACGGTTTCCTTGTCGATGTCGGCCAGCATGTCTTCCGCCAGCTTGGTCATACGCGCTTCGGTGTAGCGCATGGCCGCCGCCGAATCACCGTCCATCGAGCCGTAGTTGCCCTGACCATCCACGAGCGGATAGCGCATGTTGAAATCCTGCGCCATCCTGACGAGCGTGTCGTAAATCGCCGAGTCGCCATGGGGATGGTAATTGCCCATGATCTCGCCCACGATCTTGGCGGACTTGCGGTAGGCCCGGTTGGAGGCGAGGCCCATCTCGTTCATGCCGTACAGGATCCGACGATGGACCGGCTTGAGTCCGTCGCGGACGTCGGGCAGCGCGCGCCCGACGATCACGCTCATTGCGTAATCCAGGTACGACGATTTCATCTCGTCTTCGATCGCGATGTGGCCTAGTCGTTCATCGGGCGGCATAGATCTCCCCAAAAAGGCTATCGGCTTACAGCGCTCAGCTATCAGCTTTTGGTCATCAGCTCCGGAAAGCTGATCGCTGAATGCTGACAGCTTCCTCGCTACACGTCCAAATTCCGCACTTCCAGAGCATGGGTCTGAATGAAGTTCCGGCGCGGTTCGACTTCATCGCCCATCAGGATCGTAAAGATCTCGTCGACGCCGGTCATATCTTCCAGCTGCACCCGCAACAAGGTGCGTTTTTCCGGGTCCATCGTGGTCTCCCACAACTGGCCCGGATTCATTTCGCCCAATCCTTTGTACCGCTGGATGCTGAGTCCCTGTTTGCCGATCTCGAGGATGGCCTTCACCGCCTCGGCGGTCGAGAGCAACAGCTGTTCCTGACCTTTGGCCTTGAGCCTGTAAGGGAGACGCCCAATCCCGATCGCCGACGGCGTGAGCTTCTGGAGTTCTCGGAAATCGGCGGAGCCGACCATGTCGTGCGTGATGTCCAGCTGATGCAGCGTGCCGTTGGCATGGAGGCGGCACGCAATCTTGTTCGACTGATGTTCCTCATCCGGCCATATCTCGATCGCCGGCTCGAGTTTTGGAAACACGAGCTGAAGCGTCTTCTTCACATTCGCAACCGCCCGAGTGAGCGCCTCACGATTCTTCAGCAGGTCGCGATCGAGCCCCGGCTCGTCTACGAAGGTCCGCAGCATGGCCGATTCGTGCGGTTTCTTGTTGAGCCGGGCCAGCAGTGTCTCGAAGGCAATCATCTTCTTGAGGATGGGCAACAGCCGACGCCCGGTCACGAACCCTTGTGCCCCTTCGACATAGAGTTCGACGTCTTCGACGGCCATGTCCGCCAGATACTCGTTCAGCGCGTTCTCGTCCTTCAAGTACCGCTCGGTCTTGCCTTTTTTCACTTTGAAGAGCGGAGGCTGCGCGATGTAGATGTATCCGCGCTCGAGCAGTTCCGGCATCTGTCGGAAAAAGAAGGTCAGCAGCAAGGTCCGAATGTGACTGCCGTCCACGTCGGCGTCGGTCATCAGGATGATCTTGTTGTAGCGCGCCTTGGCGATGTCGAATGAGTCCTTGTCGCTCTTGTCTCCTTCTTCCCGTTTGCGGCCGATTCCCGTCCCGAGCGCCATGATGAGCGTGCGGATTTCGTCGCTCGTCAGCATCTTGTCGAAGCGCGCTTTCTCGACGTTCAGAATTTTTCCTTTGAGCGGCAGGATCGCCTGGAACTTGCGGTCGCGTCCTTGTTTCGCCGAGCCGCCTGCCGAATCGCCCTCGACGATGTACAGCTCGCTGAGCGCCGGATCCTTCTCCGAACAATCGGCCAGCTTGCCGGGAAGCGATCCCCCGTCGAGCGCGCTCTTGCGCCGGATCAGATCCTTCGCTTTGCGGGCCGCGTCGCGGGCGCGGGCCGCGTCGAGCGCCTTGCCGATGATCTTGCGCGCAACCGGCGGGTTTTCCTCGAAATAGGCGCCCAGCTTCTCGTTGACCGCCGTCTCCACGACGCCTTTGACTTCGCTGTTGCCGAGTTTCGCCTTGGTCTGTCCCTCGAACTGCGGATTGCGGACTTTGACGCTGACGACGGCAGTGAGCCCTTCACGCACGTCGTCTCCGGTGAGCGACTCGGTCTCTTTCTTCAGCAACTCGTTTGCGTTCGCGTAGTTGTTGATGGTGCGAGTCAGCGCGGCTTTGAAACCGACCAAGTGCGTGCCACCCTCCTTCGTGTTGATATTGTTGGCGAAGGAGAAGAGATTCTCGGCATAGCTGTCGTTGTACTGGAGGGCGACCTCCAGGATCATGTCCGGCTTCTCGACCTTGACGTAAATCGGTTTGTGCAGCGGCGTCTTCGCTTCGTTCAAGTGTTCGACGAAGGAGACGATGCCGCCCTTGTACAGGAAGGTCTGTTCCTTGGCCGGCTCTTTCCGCTCGTCTTTCAGCGCGATCGCGAGGCCTTTGTTCAAGAAGGCGAGTTCGCGCAGCCGTTGGGCCAAGACGTCGAAACTGAATTCGAGTGTTTCGAAAATCTGCCCGTCCGGCTTGAACCGGACTTTCGTGCCGCGCCGTTTCGTGACGCCGGTGCTCTTCAACGGCGCATCCGGCTTGCCTCGCTCGTACCGCTGCTCGAAGACCTGCCCATCCTGCCAGATCTCCAATTCGAGCCACTCCGACAGCGCGTTCACGACCGAAATGCCCACACCATGGAGTCCGCCTGACACGGTATAGGCGCCCTGCTCGAACTTGCCGCCCGCGTGCAAGACGGTCAAGGCGACTTCGGCGGCGGATTTCTTTTGCGTCGGATGCATACCGGTGGGAATGCCGCGCCCGTTGTCGACGACCGTCACGCTGCCGTCGATGTGGATCGTGACGTCGATCGACTCGCCGAACCCCGCCATGTGTTCATCGACGCTGTTGTCGACGACCTCGTAGACGAGATGGTGCAGCCCGTCAACGCCGGTGCTGCCGATGTACATGGCCGGCCGCTTGCGGACTGCGTCCAGGCCCTCGAGGACCTTGATCTGATCCGCGCTATAGCTGTCGGATTTGGGGCTGACCTTCATTTCGTCGGCGGCCATTCTGCTCCTACACTCTCAAATACACGTCATTGGTCAAACGTCTTTCGTCAATCGAGGGATCCGTACGCGCGGGACCATCCCCACGGTTGACGACTGACCATTGACGATTGACATGCCTCAAATCTTGATCGGCATGACGACGCATTTGAACCCGGGGCTCTCGGGCTCCTGGATCAAACAGGGGCTGAGCGGCGTCTCCATCTGCAACGACACGTTCTCGCCATCCATGACGCCGAACACGTCTAAGAGATAGCGGGCATTAAACCCGGAGCTGTGGGCCTCGCCCTCGTAGCGGGCGGGCAGTTCTTCCGTCGCTTCGCCGTAGTCCGGACTGCTGGAAAACAACGTCATCTTTCCCGGTTCGAACGACACCTTAACGGCACTGGCCTTGTCCTTCGACAGGACCGAGACGCGCCGCAGGGCGCTTTCCAGCTCCAGGCGCTTCACGCTGATGCGTCGGCCGCCTTCTTTGGGAATCACCTGTTGATAATTGGGGTAGTTGCCTTCCATCAGCCGCGACGTCAGCAACAGCCCGCTCTTTCGGAAGATCATCATGTTCTTCGCAAAGCCGATGAGCGGCTCGGTATCGCCCCCCTCTTCCAACAAGCGCCGCATTTCGTGCGCGGCTTTCTTTGGAATGATGGCCTTGATTTCCTGGGGAGCTCCCTTGCTGCCGGCTTTGCCCACTTCCTGCTCCGCCACGGCTAAGCGATGGCCGTCGGTACCAACCAATCGCAGTGTGGTCTTCTTGTCGGTCGTGACCAGAGTGACCAAGAGGCCGTTCAGAATGTAGCGGGCGTCGTTGTCGCCGGCGGCAAACAGCGTCTTGCGGATCAACTCGAGCAGCCCGTCGCCCGACAGTGGGGTTAGCCCTTCCCGCTCAATAGCCGGCAGCGCGGGATAATCCGCGCTTGGCAGTCCGACGATCTTGAATTGGCTCTTCCCGGCCTGAATCGTCGTCCAGTTGTTGTCCCCCGACGTCAACTCGATGTCGCCCGGAGGCAATTCCTTGATGATCTCGAACAGTTTACGAGCCGAGATGGTTACGCCGCCGGGTTTGAGTACGGTCGCTTTGTACAAACCCCGCATGCCGATTTCGAGATCCGTCGCGACAATCTCCGCCCCGTCTTGTTTCACCTCCAACAGGATGTTCGACAATATGGGCATCGTATTCCGTTTCTCCACGACCCCCTGCACCCGTTGCAATCCGGTCAACAGTTCGTCTCGTCCGATCCGTACTTTCATGGCGGGGTCTCCCAAGAAACTCTCAGCTTCGCAGTATCTTTTCTTTCAGCGTCTCAATCGTTGTGTGCAGCACCGTGTCGGTCTCTCTCGCCTTCGCGACTTGGCGACAGGCATGAATGATGGTCGTGTGGTCCTTCCCTCCGAATTGGCGGCCGATTTCCGGGTAGGAGGCATCGGTGAGTTCGCGGCACAGGTACATCGCAATCTGACGGGGATGCACGAGTGTCTTGCTCCTACGCCGGGATTTCAACTCGGTCATCTTCACGTGGAACTGCGTGCACACCGCTTCCTGAATGTCGTCCATCGCAACGATTTTCTTCTTATTGCCGATCAAATCTCGGAGGACGGTCTTCGCCATCTCGAGTGTGATGACCTGGCCCGTTAAGGACGCATAGGCCCCCAGGCGCACCAGGCTGCCTTCGAGCTCACGGATGTTGCTCTTCATCGTGTTCGACAGAAACTGAATCACGTCTTCCGGCAACTTGACGCCTTCGTCCTCCGATTTCTTTCTCAAGATCGCAATGCGCGTCTCAACATCGGGAGGCTGCAAGTCCGCAATCAATCCCCACTCAAACCGCGAACGCAACCGCTCTTCGATATCCGGCATGTCTTTCGGAAACCGGTCGCTCGAGAGGACGATCTGCTTATGCCCTTCGTACAAGGAATTGAACGTGTGAAAGAACTCCTCTTGCGTTCGCTCTTTCCCGACGAGAAACTGGATGTCATCGATCATCAGCATATCGATGTGCCGGTAGCGTTTCCTGAGATCCGCCATCTTGTCGTACCGGATCGAGTTGATGACCTCGTTGGTAAACTGCTCTGTCGTCAGATAGGCGATACGTAGATCCGTGCGCTCGGCGACATGGTTTCCGATCGCGTTCAATAAATGGGTTTTGCCGAGACCGACCCCTCCATAAATGAAGAGCGGGTTATACGTCTTTCCGGGCTGGTCTGCCACGGCCATGCATGCGGCGTGGGCAAACTGATTCCCGGCCCCGACGACGAAATTATCGAAGGTGTACTTCGGATTGAGTTGGATCCCCCGGCGAGCCTTCGGTAGTCCCGCAGATCGAGCCGCATTGAGAGCTGCTTGAGGGTCCTGTTGCCGGGCGGGTGGCTTCGAGAAAATCACGAAATTAACCGCCAGGTTGCCACCTCCCCTGGCCGTTGAGACCGCCTCGGCAAGCAGCGTGGCATAGTGGGTATGAAGCCAGTCACCAAAAAATTTATTGGGAACACCGATATGGGCTGTCGAGTCCTCTATCCGGTCCAACTGCGCAGGGATAAACCAGGTGTCGTATACCTGTCGTGGGACTTTCGCTTGAATATACTGCAAGGCTTCCTGCCAAACTGTCTCAACACTCATAAGTAGCGAAAATTCCTATACACAGGATTATTCACACCTGTGGATAACGTGGTATTTTTGACGGTAACCGCTTCCGAGAGAGAGATGGTGAATAACATGTTCTCCGTGTCATTGTCGAGGCTCACTTCTCATTCTCTGTAGTTCCACATCTCTTCCCCAGTGCATACCGGTCTTCTCACAGACTTCCCACACACTTGTACTCAGAGAAGTAAAACGTATTTCCTTTTTCTTACAACAGAGTCTCCGGTTTCCCCACTATTCAATCTCTCTACTCCCACTCCTACGCCTACTCCTAATTTCTTTTCCTGGATAGATACTGAAGAGTCATAGGGTCACCACTTTCTCCGCTTTCAGGACTAACTCTACAAGCTGCCTGTAGGTCAATTGATCTCTGTTCGGAAGACAGTCTGCATGACCAACTTGTATGAAAGCTGCCTGTTGTGAAGCAGTACGATCATCCGATTGAGGACTCCTGATATGGATCGTTACATCTTTACATGTGGGATCATACAGGGCAGATGATAGGTTTGATACTGAGCGTCGAAGTAAGTACATAGGAAGGGACATGAGATTTACATTGCGATAAGGAATTAAAACACAAGCGTTCGATCGGCTGACGCAATCAGGTTACGGATACCCTCATCAGTACTGTATCCAATGTGAAACTCCTTCCGAAGAGGAGCACGATCAATCTTCGATTGTAGGACAAAAGGAATTTCAAGCTGTTCAATAGAGGGAAGATATTTTTCAAGGATTTCCACATCGATAATATCATCCACATCTTCATGAAGGAGACGGACTGATTCACCAAGAAGGACAACCGTCGTACAGTGAGATCCTGCCACGAGGCCGAGTGCAATACGCAATGCTTCTACCGGTCGATGGGTTTTTCTTGGATCCTCTTGAATGACAACAACAACAATCTTAGACATGTGTGGTTGTGAACATTACGTGAATGACAAAAATGGCTCGCACGCATCGATTATTCCTGAGAGAACAACGAGTCCAGAAAGGGAGATGGCAGGATTGAGGTTTGCCGTGGAGACATGGTGTTGCTGGCAACCATAGGCACAGGCAAACATCTTTACGCCCGACGTGGCGAGTTGTTGATAGGGAGGGGAACCGATGTTCTTAACCCCCTCATCAATAAGATAGAGGTAAACCTCATGCCCAGCCTCGATCGCTGCCTGTGCCAACCCATGAACCATCGTCGCACTCGGATCAGAAGGGGGGAGCGCGAGGAGGAGGCCAAGTTTACGTTTCATAGTACGAATTCACAGGGTTTACACTAGAGAATCAGTGAGTTAGGTGATATAAGCCTGATTAAAAATTAAGGATTTTTGAGATGAAAGTCAATGGAGAAAAAAGAGGGTCAGGAAATTCGAAGGAGGGAAGATACCTGGGAGCTCAGACTTGTAAGAAAAACTTCTTGCTGGACCTTCGTCCCCATGTCTCGGAGAATGGCCGACCCCTTCACAACTTCATCATCCCCAATAATGAGGGCGAATTGAGACCGGAGCCGGTCTGCTTGGCGCAAGTGGGACTTCAACGAGCCAGACCTGAAATCCGTGACAGCGCGAATTCCTGCCTGACGGAGTTCCTCAAGCGCTGAGAAGCCTGCAGCCGACCCGCGATCCCCGAACCCTGCGACGTAGACGGAAGCGGACTCAGAAGACGAAGCCGCCAGCGGAAGCATCATGGCCATCCGTTCCACACCAACGGCAAAACCGACCGCGGGAGTTACAGGGCCCCCCAGAGTTTCGACAAGAGCGTCGTACCGTCCCCCGGCGCCGACGGCATTTTGAGCACCGAGGCTTGTCGACGTGATTTCGAATGTCGTGAGACAGTAGTAGTCGAGGCCGCGAACGAGTCGGTGATTCAGGCTGTAAGGGATGCCGATCGCCTTGAGTTCACCGAGCACCGAGCCGAAGTGGGCACGGGCTTGTTCCGAAAGACAATCAGCCAGTCGGGGAGCCGCCTCCGTTGCGGCCCGGCACTCAGGGACTTTGCAATCCAGGACACGCAACGGGTTGGCGTCGATGCGGCGCCGACAGTTTCCACAGAGTGTCTCTTCGTGCTGTTTCAGAAAGTTAACCAGTTGAGGCCGATAAGCTTCGCGGTCTGCGGCATAGCCGAGATTGTTGATTTCGAGTGTTATGGACGGCAACTTCAAGTCAGACAGCATCCGCCACAGGAGCGCGATGACTTCCACATCGGCCCGGGGATCGGCCACGCCGAACGACTCCACGCCGAACTGATGAAACTGGCGGAGCCGGCCCGCTTGCGGCCGCTCATGGCGAAACATCGGGCCTGTATAAAAATATTTCTGCGGCAGGGGATCGGCCGCCCGGTTGTGTTCGATATAGGCTCGCACGGTTCCCGCAGTCCCTTCGGGCCGGAGCGTGATCGAGGTTCCGTCCCGGTCTTGGAACGTGTACATTTCTTTTTCCACGATATCGGTGGAGGCACCGATGCTCCGGGCGAACAGCGCGGTGACTTCAAAAATCGGCACGCGAATCTCATGGAACCCGTAGACAACGGCCCACCGCCGCGCAGTTTCCTCGATGAGACGCCATCGGGGCGTCTCCTCCGGGAGAATGTCTTTGACGCCCTTGATACCCTTGATCATGTCACCAAATCCGTTGCCTTCTTGCGCCCTGATGCGTCACGCCTCAGGGTTCGCGCGGACTATAGCGGCGCATTCTGCGGCAAGTCAACGGACGGGACTGTCAATCCGTTCCGTGTCGGGTAAGGCATGAAGGCCGGCGTTCTTGCGCCGGTTGGCGGGCAAGGGTATAGTGCGCCCCTTACACTGACAGTCACCCGCCGATGATGGATATGCGATGAATCAGGATCAATCGGGCCGCCGCGTAATCGCCATCGCGCCGATGCCGCCGGAGAAGTCCGCCTATGCCTTGGCGCGCTACAGCCGGTCGCCCGACTCTATCGAAGCCAGCATCAACTGGGTCCATGGTCATTCCTCGGAGAAGTTCTGGGAACAGTTCTACTTCGACTACGGCCATGCCTCGATCGCAGATCTCGGCCACGTCGTTGTCTGTTTTGAAGATATCTCGGAACTCGCCGCGATCCGGCTGGAAGACGAGCCACTCTGGGACGGTCAGGCCAAATCCAGCCGGTACCAGAACTTTGCCTCCAGCCGGTGGTATGTCCCAGGCCAGATTCGAGGCAGCGAAACCGAGGCGCTCTACGAAGGCGTCCTGCGCAGCCTATCCGAAATCTACCGGCTGTTGCACGATCCCCTGATCGCTCATCTTTCTGAACGGGACCCTCGCCCGGAGTCGATGAAGCCGGCCGATTATCAACGAACGATCGCCGCGCGCGCATTTGACGCCACGCGCTACCTGCTCCCGCTTGCGGCCAAGACGAACGTGGGCCAGGTCGTGAGCATCCGCACGCTGGAAAAGCAGATCACCCGCTTGCTGTCGTCGCAATTGCCGGAGCTGCGCGCCATCGGCGAGGATTTGAAAGAGGCCTGCCGGCGCCCGCCTGTCAATCTCTGGGGTGAGCTGAGCGGGCAAACCGCCGGGCTGAGCGAGCCCTTGGCGCCGACACTGGCGCGGCACGCGAAGGCGAATCCCTATCAAGAATCGGTGTATTCGGATTTGTCCCGCCATGCGAAAGAGGTCTTGCGCGGGACCGGGCTCGATCAGCCCGATCGCTGGGGCGCAGTCGAGTCCGTCGAGCTGATAGACCTACACGATCCGCTGGACGAAGTCGTCACGACGCTGCTCTATCGGGTATCGCAGGCTCCGTATCGCAACATTCTGTCGGTGGTGAAGGACTGGTCCGAAAAGCAGAAGCAAGCCACGATCCAGGTGGCGACGCAACAGCGCAGCCCGTACGATGAACTGATCAAAGAATTTCGCTGCGGCTACTCGTTCAATTTCGATATCCTGATGGACATCGGCGCTTGGAGAGACATGCACCGCCACCGGCGATGCCAGCAGGTTCAGCAGAATTTCACGACGATTCACGGCTACGATGTACCGCCGCCGCTCGTCGAAGCAGGATTGGATCGGGAGTACCGGCAAGCGATGGACGCCGTGCGCACCGACATCGAGCTGCTCAGGAAGAAGGACCAGGAAGCCTCACTCTATGCCATTCCCTTCGGCTTCAAGGTCCGGTGCCTCTTCAAGATGGACTACGCCGAAGCTGAGTATATCGCCAAGCTTAGGTCCGGCGTGAAAGGCCATTGGTCCTACCGCACGATCGCCTGGCTGATGAAACAGAAGCTGGCCGCGCGGTATCCTGCTCTGGGCGATCTGATCCAAGCGACGCCGCCCGATGTCGAAGACACGCTGACCCGATAACGTCCCCTCGTCACGCATGAACACCCATCAGTCGCAATGTGAAACCGCCGTCACGGCCGGAGCCTGGGACACCCTCTTCACCGAGGCGACGGCGTGGATCGCGGAGCAACCGAGCGAGGAGCACCGGGATCCGAGGCCGCACTTCGCGCGGAACGTCGTTTACCTGGTGCGGGGCCGGTTTGCCGACGCCTGGAAAGCCCATGCGCAGTGCTTGGAAGTCGAGCAGGACATCGCGGCGGTACAATCCTGGGTGGAGGCCCTGGTCGAGCGGCAGCCGGACAGCAGCCACGTCCATCTCGTCAAGGGCCTGTTTCTGTCGCAATCCGGCCAGTCGGAACAGTCCATTCAGGTCTACAAGGAGGCAGCCAGGCTCGATCCCCAATCCGCCTATCCCCATTACTTCCTTGCCCAGATCCATGAACGGGCCCATCAACCGGAAATGGCGATCAAGGAGTACAAGGAAGCCGTCCGACTGAATCCCGCCTATGGACCGGCGCGGACCAATCTCGGCGTGGCCTATCAGGAGCAGGGCCGGCTGGAAATGGCGATCAAGGAATATCGGGAGGTCATCAAGTTAGCTCCCACCGATCCCGTCGCCCATGCGAATCTCGGCTGCGCCCTGGCCGAACAAGGCAAGATGGAACCGGCCCTGCAATCGTACAAGGAAGCGCTCAGGCTGAATCCGAACGACGCGGAAGTCTACTTCGCTCTGGGCAACCTGTATGAGACGCGGGGCCGTCTGGACTTGGCGCAGAAGAGCTATCACGATGCGCTCAAGGCCAATCCTGAGTTTGGGGCTGCCCATTCCGCCCTTGGATGGTTGGCGTTGAGCAAACATCAGCTTCAGGAGGCCGCGGACACGTTCAGCCGGGCGCTCAAGTGCAATGAAGAGGATGCACGGGCCTATCACGGCATCGCGGAAATTTATGCGATTCGCGGCAAACGCCAAAGCGCGATGGAGAATTACACCAAGGCGCTGAAGTACTATCGCGATCCGGAAAAAAGGAACCAGATCATGAACCAGCTGTTCCAGGAAGGGCAGGTGGGGGATTGAACGGCCGAGGCGTCATTCTTCCTTGCTCACGGACCGCGCGCCCTCGGAAGGACCTCGGTCCATGTGCGCAGGGGAAGAACAACGCCTCAGCCACTCTTGGAAAGGCAAAAAGGAAGCTCGCCGAGTGCGCACGCAAGGGCCAATTAGATTTTTAGATTGCGGGAGGTGCTCCCTCGATGCGCGCAGTGGAAGGACCAATGCCCGCCGTGCTCATGGAGAGGGAAAAGGCAAGCTCGACGCGCGCAGTCAGGCCCCACTCGATTGGTCCCATAGGGTTGGATGAGAGGAAATGAACGTGCGCGGTGGAAGAACAACGCCTGGGCCGCGTATCTCGCACGGAAGAACCCATCCGAGTCATTGCTTGCGCTTCACGCTTCACGAACGCCGAGATACGAGGACTAGAGCTCTCTGATGGCGCCTTGCAGGACGGTGATTTGTGTCACCGGATCGCCGGACGACTTCAGTTCGTCGCGGATCATGTCCTTGAGGTAGGAGGAATAGCCGACACGGTCGATCAGGAGGTCCAGGAACCGTTCGGCCGGCAACAGGCTCTGGCCCTTGAGTTCCTCGATCGTCTCGTCGCTCACCGGCACATAGCTGCTGCCGATGTGAAACACCAGGTTATAGTGCTGTCCTTTGCCGATGCGCTCGAATCGTAGCCCCTTCACCACTACCCCTCTCGTTCGCTGAAGGAAGAAGCCCATTCTAGACAAGTTCTGGTCGTGAAGACAAGGGCGCTGCAGCGCTTCGAAAAGGCGTGCGTCAGGCCGTTTCCGCCGTAGACAGGCGTGCGAGCGCGCCATTATCATGGTCCTTCCTGGAGTCACGGGAAGTACATCAGGACGGCCATGGCGGCGAAAGACCTCATTGAATCGTGGATCGCGCAGCTTGACGCAGACCGGCTGCAGGTCAGCGGCACGGCGCAGGACGCTCCGATCACGGCTGCTGAGGGCCGTCATATCCGGACGATCGGCGGACTCCATCTGTATGAGTTTCGGTTGCCCGTGGGCGTTGCGCTGCGCGTGGATCTGCCCGTGTCGATTATTCCCTCCGACGAAGGGGAGCCGACCGAGGGGATCGTCCTGCACCAGCTGGGCAACTTCATTTTATTGCAAGCGCTGGACTCACTTGGCAACCCAACGCCGTCGGTGACGCTCGTTCCCGACCAGGCCGGTCTGCTGGACACGGTCATCGGCCGGTTGAGGGACATGATTGCGCGAGCCGATGCCTACAATCTCGGTCCGGCCGAACGGCTGGCCTCCCTGCTGCAGGCGCAGGAAGACAGCCGGAACGAGGTCGCGTCCGCATCGTCCGTCTTGCGCTTCGTCTGCTTAGACGAGCTGTCCCAGCGTCGGTACAGGCTGGCGGGCATGGTCATGGAGCTGATTCGTGCCAATAAGCGCATCCTCTTGCTCAGCCCGGACCATCATGAATCGGATGAAATCGTGGGCATCATCGCCCGCCGGATGAAAGCCGGCGGGCTGAATTACAAAACGTGGATCAGCCGGTACGAACAGCCGCTCACCCCCCACAGTCGCGACATCAGTCTCCAGGAATTGGGGTTCGAGTCCCAAATGCATCAATTTTATGCAAAGGCGCAGGCCGAAAAAGCGTCGTTGCGGGGCAAGTACGAACGCTTCCGAGAACTGGCGCCGCTGCTGGCCGCAAAAGCGCACAAGCAGAAGGATTTGGACGAGGTGCGGTTGCTCGAATGGCGCCTGGTGAGCCAGCTGCGCGACGTGCAGGTGAAACTGGCCGAAGTCACCACCACCCTGACCGAGTACGCGGGCCTCTCGCTCTTCCAACGGTTGAGCATGCAGGCCGTCGGAAGGAATGTGGACTCGCTCAAGCAATACCAAACGCTCTATCAGCGACAGGTCGACGGACTCAATCAAGAGCTGGATGTGGCCAAGGCGCGTATTCAGGAACTGGTGCCCGAAGCGGCCGTTCCGAAGGACCTGCGTCCGGAGTTCGACGAACTGAAGGAACAGGTCGTCAAACTGGGAGGAACCAAAAAGATCCGCGAATTGCTGGCTGCCGAGGAAGATCCGAATCGGCAGGCGTTCATCCAGAATCGCCGGCTCATGGCGGCGACCCCCACGCGTGTCGCAAGCGACCCCCTCTTCAGCCGCGTGCGGTTCGACATCCTGATCGCCGACGAAGCGCCGAGGATCGCTGCCGCTTCGTTGGTGGCCGCGGCCGGCCTCGTACGTGAACGGATCATCGTCAGTGGAGACCTCAAGGAAATCGCCACCGCTAGTCAGTGGACTCTGGCCGACACAGTGGGTTCGAGCCTTCCCTCCGCGGCTCCCTCGACTCTTGCTTGACGCGAGCGCGGAGAATTCAGGATAATCCGGCTTCATCTTGTTTCAGGTGGGGATGCTCAAATAAGCCTGTGACAAGGCCGCAGCAAGCGAAAGCCGGAGGCGTACTCTTTGCCGGTACGTTGACGGGTTGAGCGACGCGAGAACGCAGTGACAGGTTTATTTCAGCATCCCTCAGGCCGAAGTGGCGGAACTGG
>JABMDL010000075.1 GCA_015903945.1 Nitrospira sp.
TGCCATGTCCTCAGCTGCCGAAGTCCAGAGCCATCTTTATATCGCAGTAGACCAAGGATACCTGTCCAAAGAGACTTTTGAATCAATCTATGCACAAGCCGAAAAAGCCAGCCGAATCATTTCCGGCCTCATCAAGCACCTCCGAAAAACCAGACAGACCGAACAGACCAGATCGACCTCTTGACCAGACAGACGAAACAGACCAGATAGACCAAATGAACCAGACAAACCAGACGAACCAGACCAACAGTTCTCACTGGTATGCGCTGCGGACAAAATCCCGGCATGAGAAGCTGGTGCGGGATCAATTGGACAAACAGGGGATCGAACCCTTGCTGCCGACGGTCAAGAGGTTGAGCCAATGGAAGGACCGGAAAAAAGAAATCGAAGTGCCGCTGTTTTCCGGTTATTGTTTCGTGCGGTTTGGGCAAGATGCAAAGTTACCCGTGCAAAAGGTCTCCGGTGTGGTGGAGATTGTCGGCAGCGGCAGCCGCCCAGAACCGATCCCTGATGAGGAAATCGAGGCCTTAAGGACGCTCATGTCCAGCGTCCTTCCCTATGACCCGCATCCCTACCTGCATGAGGGGATGGCGGTGGAAGTCGTGCGCGGGCCATTGCAGGGGGTCCACGGAATGTTGCTCAGGAAAGAGAAGCGGCATCGCTTGGTCCTGGGAATCAGGTTGATTCAGCAAGCGGCGGCGGTGGAAATCGACGTCAACGATGTGGTGCCGATTTAGCCCACATTATTTAGGAGACGAATCTGAGCATGAAACGAGCACTGATTACGGGGATTACAGGGCAGGACGGATCGTACCTGGCTGAGTTGTTGCTCGCCAAAGGGTATGAAGTCTACGGCATCATCCGGCGATCCAGTTCCTTCAACACGGGACGGATCGACCCGATCTATCAAGACCCGCATGTGTCGGATGCGCGGTTGCGGTTGGTCTATGGGGATCTGAACGATGCCAGCTCGCTGAATAAGCTGATCAGGACGATCCAGCCGGATGAGATTTATAATCTGGGCGCCCAAAGCCACGTGCGGGTGAGTTTCGACATTCCGGAATACACCGCCGAGGTGACCGGCTTGGGTACGATCCGTCTCCTGGAGGCGATCCGGGAGTCCGGGGTCAACACGAAATTTTATCAGGCCTCTTCGAGCGAGATGTTCGGAAAGGTCCTGGAGGTCCCGCAACGGGAAACCACTCCGTTTTATCCGCGCAGCCCCTACGGAGCGGCGAAGGTCTACGGCCATTGGATCACAGTCAACTACCGGGAGGCCTACGGCCTGTTTGCATGCAGCGGCATCTTGTTCAACCATGAGTCGCCGCGCCGCGGGGAAACCTTCGTGACGAGGAAGATCACCAAAGCTGCGGCCCGGATCAAGCTGGGGTTGCAGCATGAGCTCTTCCTTGGCAACTTGGAGGCCAAGCGAGATTGGGGATTCGCGGGAGACTATGTGGAGGCGATGTGGCTCATGTTGCAGCAACCCGCTCCCGACGACTATGTGATCGCCACCGGCGAGACCCATACCGTCAAGGAATTTCTCGACGTGGTGTTCGGACATGTAGGACTCGATTGGAAGCGGCATGTCAAAATCGATCCCCGGTACTATCGGCCGACGGAAGTCGACCTCCTGATCGGCGATGCAAGTCACGCCAAGCAGAAGCTCGGCTGGGAGCCGAAGGTCCGATTTACAGAATTGGCGGTCATGATGGTCGAGGCCGATCTTCGCATGGAGCAAGAACGGCTCGAAGGTACCAGAACCTATCCTAAGTCGTCCGATCATGCCTGAGATGGAACAGGATGCCCGTATTTACGTCGCCGGCCACCGGGGCATGGTGGGATCGGCGATTGTCCGGTTGCTGGAGCAGCGCGGCTATCGCAATCTCATCTGCAGGACGAGCCGGGAACTCGACCTTCGGGACGGGCGGGCGGTTGCGGCGTTCTTCTCGGAGACGAGACCGGACTATGTCTTCGTGGCGGCGGCCAAAGTCGGAGGGATTCTGGCCAACGACTCGCTGCCGGCCGATTTTCTCTACGATAATCTCGCGATTGAAACGCACCTGATTCACCAGGCCTATCGACAGAAGGTGAGGAAGTTGCTTCTCCTCGGCTCGTCCTGCATTTATCCAAGGGACTGCCCACAGCCGATTCAAGAAGACGCGCTGCTCACGGGGCCGCTCGAAAAGACCAACGAATGGTATGCCGTCGCCAAAATCGCCGGCATCAAACTGTGCCAAGCCTATCGGCGGCAGTACGGTTGTGACTTCATTGCGGCGATGCCGACGAACCTGTACGGTCCCTTTGACAATTTCGATCTGCAGAGTGCCCATGTCCTGCCGGCCTTGATTCGGCGGTTTCATGAGGCGAAGGGATCCGGCCAGGCTCCGGTGTTATGGGGCAGCGGGAGTCCGCGCCGGGAGTTTCTCTATGTGGACGATTGCGCGGAAGCCTGCCTGACCCTCATGGAGAGGCATTCGGGGGAAGTGTTTCTCAACGTAGGGACCGGGAAAGACATTCCCATCGCCGACTTGGCGACCATGGTGGCCGAAGCGGTGGGATACACAGGAGAAATTCGCTGGGATCGCACGAAGCCGGATGGAACGCCCCGCAAGCTCCTTGACTGCACACGTATCCACGCATTGGGGTGGGCGCCGAAGATGTCGCTCCGTGAGGGTCTCGCGGCGACCTATCGGTGGTATGTCGAACATCGGGTGGGATGACGATGTCGGTGTATTGAAGTAGCGGGACGAGTCGGCACGGTTCAACGATCACGGTCAAAAGAGGAGCATATGGGAGTACCCTTACTCGATCTGAAAGCGCATCACGAGCCGCTTCACAAAGAAATCATGGCGGCGTTGGAACACACCTTTCAAAGCAACGCCTTCATTCTTGGGCCGGCGGTGGAGAAACTTGAGGAACGAATCGCCACCTATTGCCAAGCCAAATACGGGATCGGGGTGACCTCGGGAACGGATGCGTTACTGCTCGCTCTCATGGCACTTGGGGTCGGAGCCGGCGACGAGGTGATGACGTCGCCCTATTCTTTCTTCGCCACGGCGGGGGTAGTGGCCCGACTCGGCGCCAAGCCGGTGCTGGTGGATATCGATGCCACGACATTCAACATCGATCCTTCGAGGATCGAACACGCGATCACGTCGAAGACGAAGGCCATCATCCCCGTGCATCTCTATGGCCAGTGCGCCGACATGGCGCCGATCATGGAGCTCGCCCGGCGGCACAACCTGAGTGTCATCGAAGATGCGGCCCAAGCGATCGGCGCGGAATATCGCGACGGCCGGCGAGCCTGCAGTATGGGGACGGTCGGATGCCTGTCATTTTTTCCGAGCAAGAATCTGGGTTGTCTGGGAGACGGGGGGATGGCGGTGACGAACGATCCCGGGCTCGCGGAACGGATGAAAATTCTGCGCGTCCACGGCAGCCAGCCCAAGTACTACCACAAGCTGATCGGCGGAAATTTCCGCCTCGATACGATCCAGGCGGCGGTGCTCAACGTGAAGCTGAATTATCTGGATGGGTGGACAAAACGGCGTCAAGAGAATGCGAATCGGTACCAATCGTTGTTTCAGCAGAGCGGGCTGCTTCAGAAGGGAAGGGTTCGGCTGCCGGAAGAAATCTACCGCGGCTCCGGTGTCAAGCACTACCATATCTATAATCAGTTTGTTCTCCGAGTCGACAACCGGAACGATCTCATCGCTCACCTTAAATCCAAAGGGATTGGATCCGAGATCTACTATCCGGTCCCGTTCCACCTCCAAGAATGTTTCCGCTATCTGGGCTACAAGGAAGGCGACTTCCCTGAGTCGGAGCGGGCGGCCAATGAAACCATCGCGATTCCAATCTATCCAGAGTTGACGGCCGCCCAGCAGGCTGAAGTTGTCGAGGCCATCGCGTCGTTTTATTCGTGACCTAGGTCTATGAGGGGGAGCCGTCGCCCAGTGGCGAAGACACAGCCAAGTACCCGATTTCTCAATGAGGGAGGCACGCCCATGTCCGTAAGACCCATCTCGCCTGTCTCTCGCGCGCCGATCTCCGCGCCTCCGGTTTCACCCGATGTGGTGTGGCATCATGCCACCGTGACCCGGGCGCATCGGCAATCGCAAAACGGACATCGCGCCGTCATCCTGTGGTTCACGGGACTCTCCGGGTCGGGGAAGTCGACGTTGGCCCACGCAGTCGAAGAACGCTTGCACCGGCGCGGCTGTCGGTCGTTCGTGCTGGACGGCGACAATGTGCGTCACGGGCTCTGCGGCGACCTCGGTTTCTCGGCGCAGGACCGTCAAGAAAATATCCGGCGCATCGGTGAAGTCGCCAAGCTGTTTATGGAAGCGGGGACGATCGTGCTGACGGCCTTCATTTCGCCGTATCGCGCGGATCGGAGGCGCGTCCGTGAGATGGTGTCGGATGCGGACTTTATCGAGATCTACTGCGATGCGCCGATTGAAGTCTGCGAAGCACGGGATGTGAAAGGAATATATAAGAAAGCCCGGGCCGGACAGATTGCCGAATTTACGGGGATTTCATCGCCCTATGAAGCGCCGGATCACCCCGAGATTATCGTGGAGACAGGCCGGGCGGGTCTCGATGACTGTGTGAGTCGGATCATGGTCGAATTGGAACGGCGTGAGGTGATTGCGAAGCAGGCGTGACAGATGTGCTGCCGGCGTGGAAAGGTGCATTAACCATGATTCTCGTGACGGGAGGGGCCGGATTCATCGGATCGAACTTTGTGCTCGATTGGCTGAGCCGGGAAAAGGAACCGCTCGTCAATCTCGACAAGCTGACCTACGCGGGGAATCCTGAAAATTTGTCGGCCCTCAACGGTGACGAACGCCACATGTTCGTCCGCGGCGATATCGGTGATGCGGGATTGATGGCTGGTCTGTTCGACACACATCAGCCGCGTGCGGTGGTCAACTTCGCGGCGGAAAGTCATGTGGACCGGTCGATTCACGGTCCGGACGAGTTCATTCAGACCAACATCGTCGGCACGTTCCGGTTGCTGGAAACCGTGCGGGCGTACTGGACGGGGCTCAATGGATCGGCCAGGACCGGTTTTCGATTCCTTCACGTGTCCACGGATGAAGTCTACGGGTCTCTTGATCGCGGTGAGCCGGCCTTCCGGGAGACGAATCCGTATCAGCCCAATAGTCCCTATTCGGCCAGCAAGGCGGCGAGCGATCACCTGGTTCGTGCCTATCACCATACCTACGGCCTGCCGGTACTCACGACCAACTGTTCCAACAACTACGGCCCCTATCAGTTTCCCGAAAAGCTGATCCCGCTCGTCATTCACAACGCGCTGGCGGGCAAGCCGCTTCCGATCTATGGAGACGGCCGGCAGATCCGCGATTGGCTGTATGTCACGGACCATTGCCGTGCCGTGTGCCGGGTGTTGGAAGCCGGAAAGCTTGGCGAGACCTACAATATCGGCGGCGGGAACGAGAAAACCAATCTCGACGTGGTGCACACCCTGTGCGACATTCTGGATGAACTTGCCTCACCGGCCTCTTGCAACTTGCCTCTTGCCACCTACCGGTCTCTGATCACCTTCGTCAAAGACCGCCCTGGCCACGACCGGCGTTATGCGATCGATGCGACCAAGATCGAGCGGGAGCTCAGTTGGAAGCCGGCCGAGACATTTGAGAGCGGCATACGGAAAACCGTTCAGTGGTATTTGGACCATGAGTCATGGGTCCGCAATGTCACGAGCGGGGCATATCGGGATTGGGTTTCGCGCCAATATGGCGCGAAAGTGGGAAGTGGAGAGTAGGCAGTGGGCAAGCCTCACGAGCAGTTGGATGCCTGGAAAGTCAGTATGACCCTGGTGAAGTCCATCTACGACATTACCGGTGCCTTTCCCGCAGAAGAGCGTTTCGCTCTGGCGCAACAATGGACTGCGCGATGACCCCACCCCGCACTCCCCACCCCCCACTCCCCAGGAAAGGCATCATTCTGGCCGGCGGCGCCGGCACCAGGCTGCATCCGGCGACGTTGTCGATCAGCAAGCAATTGTTGCCGGTCTTCGACAAACCGATGATCTATTACCCCCTCAGCACGCTCATGCTCGCAGGCATCCGCGAGATCCTGATTATTTCCACGCCCCAAGACACGCCGCGATTCGAGCAGCTGCTCGGCAACGGCACGCAGTGGGGATTGGATCTGCGCTACGCCGTTCAGCCGTCGCCCGACGGGTTGGCACAGGCGTTTCTCATCGGCGAATCCTTCATTGGGAACGCTCCGTCTGCCTTGGTGCTGGGCGACAATATCTTCTATGGCCACGATTTTCATCACCTGTTGGGCAACGCGATGGTCCGCGTCGAAGGAGCCAGCGTGTTCGCGTACCACGTGCATGATCCTGAGCGGTATGGGGTGGCCGAATTCGATGCGAGCGGAAAAGTGCTGTCGCTGGAGGAAAAGCCCGCGAAACCAAAGTCCAACTACGCGGTGACCGGTCTCTACTTCTACGATCGCCAGGTTGTCGGCTTGGCCAAGAGTCTGAAGCCTTCGGCCCGCGGTGAACTGGAAATCACCGACTTGAACCGTAGATATTTGGAGCAAGGCGCGCTCAATGTTGAAATCATGGGGCGTGGGTATGCCTGGCTGGATACCGGCACGCATGAATCGCTGCTCGAGGCCAGCCAATTCATTGCGACGCTGGAGAACCGTCAAGGGCTGAAAGTATCCCCGGAGGAGATCGCCTATCGGCGGCAGTGGATCAACGCCGCCCAACTTGAAAGACTCGCAAAGCCGCTGGCCAAAAACGGGTATGGACGATATCTGCTCCGCATGCTGGAGGAAAAGGTGTTTTGATAACTGAAAGGTTCAAGGGACAAGATGCAAGGGGCAAGGTTCAAGGATCAAGGCGTAAGGTTCAAGGGACAAGGCACAAGTGAAAGATGGGCTTGGAACTTAGACCTTGGACCTTGAATCTTGAAACTGAAGAGGATGGCACGGTTTGAGGAATTGGATGTATG
Source organism: Nitrospira sp. (assembly GCA_015903945.1). Classification (GTDB taxonomy): domain Bacteria; phylum Nitrospirota; class Nitrospiria; order Nitrospirales; family Nitrospiraceae; genus Nitrospira_D. The sequence goes on from JABMDL010000075.1 coordinate 6,999, forward strand.
GAAGCGATCTGCGCGGCTGAGCGCCGAGCTATACAAAGCCCTCACTGACCTGCGTGATTTTGGTTTTCGCGACCAAATTACCCGAGCTGGCCTTTCCATTCCCTCCAATATTGCCGAAGGCTATGAACGTGACTCCGGCAAGGAGACAGCCCAATTCCTCAACTATGCTAAAGGCTCAGCCGGAGAGCTCCGGACGCAGATCCATATCGGCATGGAAGTGAACTACATCGACGACGAAACAGGCCGACGCTGGATTCAGGAGGCAGAGGAAATCTCGCGCATGTTACACGGTCTCATCCGCACCGTCCGCTCAAGAGCCACATAGCACCCTGAACCTTGTTCCTTGAAGCTTGTACCTTGAATCTTGGTGTGACATGAAGGCGTCGCCCCTCGCCATACCGGATGTGGTGCTGTTTGAGCCCAAGGTCTTTGGAGACGATCGAGGGTTTTTCTTCGAAAGCTTCAACCAGGCTGAATTTGAGGCGGCCGTCGGGCGGCGAGTCTCGTTTGTGCAGGACAATCACTCCCGCTCGGCCAAGCAGGTCTTGCGGGGGTTGCACTATCAAATCCGGCAGCCACAAGGCAAACTGGTGCGCATCGTGGCGGGGGCCGTGTTCGATGTGGCGGTCGATCTCCGCCGGTCTTCCCAGACGTTTGGGCGTTGGGTCGGCGAAGTGCTCTCGGCCGAGAACAAGCGGCAACTATGGATACCGGAAGGGTTCGCGCATGGGTTCGTGGTGCTGTCGGATGTGGCTGAGTGTCTGTATAAAGCCACCGACTACTACGCGCCGCATCATGAGCGTTGCATCATCTGGGACGATCCCACGATTGGGATCAAATGGCCGCTCGAGGGCATGCCTATTCTCTCCGGGAAAGATCGGCAGGGAGTCACGTTCGACCGGGCGGAGTGTTTTGAATGAGGATTGGGAAGATCTCGTCTGCTGCGAACCCCTTTGGGGGTAGTCGAGTCAACTAAGGTATGCGGAGATACCTGGTCCAATCGAGTGTCTGTAACGGAAGGATCGGCGTCATTGCCTCAAAGTCGGCATCACAGTGGATCAACGTGACATGGTGCTTAATTGCAATGGTCGCAATGAGACAATCCGCAGCCGAAGGAGATACCCCGTGTTTTCGAAGACGCCCGGCAAAGTCCCAGGCGGTGTCCCACCAATCGGGGTGGAATGGAAGGCGGGGCACCGGTGTAAGCCAGTGGAGAAGGCTGGAGGGTTGTTCGGACTTGGCCAGGCCTGTCATCAATTCAAGGATAACCCACTCCGTGACGGATGTCTGTGCGTTGAGGATGAGGGGCTTGAGTCGAGCGTGGATCTCGGCATGCCCCGTTGGACGAAGCGCGTGGATCCAGACGGAGGTGTCAACCAGATACATGGGGGGTCCGTTTGCGACGCTGCGACCGAAGCTGGTCAGGTGTGAGATCAAGGGGAATGGTACCGAGCGCATCCGCCAACTTCTGTAACTGGCCTCGCTGAATGACGCTGCGCAGACTCGCTTCCACCGTCCCTTTAATGGTGTCTGTTCCCAGCGTCTTCCGCGCCTGTTGCAATAACCGCTGGTCGATCTCGATCGTGGTTTTCATGGTGTGTCACCCCGTACTTTATGTTGTACTTTAGCCGTATCATAATATTCGTTCGTATGGATGTCAATCATGTGAGTGCCCATATCATCGATCATGCTTGCTTCAATATTGCGACTCGAAAGTAATGGCCAGGGTAGCCCTCATATGTGGGCCGAGCACTGGATCATCTGGGACGATCCCACGATCGGGATCAAATGGCCGTTCGAGGGCACGCCGGTTCTCTCCGGGAAAGACCGGCAAGGACTCATACTCGACTTGGCGGAGCGTTTTGAGTGAGGATTTGGGCGGTCTGGTCAACTGTGGCTTGCCTGCGACGCGACGGGCGTAAGGTCAGTGTTGAAAAATGTCATTGCAAATTAAAATGTAGTCTTTTAATATGCGATGGTGATTCATCGCCGTACTCAATCCACCATTATCGGATCATTGCGCCGATTTCCGGCTGTGGTTCTTGTCGGACCGCGGCAAGTTGGCAAGACGACATTAGCCAAGGCTATAGCGACAGAGTTTCCTCGCAGTATGCATCTCGATCTCGAGCGACCTGCGGATCTTGCAAAATTGGCCGATGCAGAGCTCTTTCTGTCTCGTCTCGCAGAACGCTTAGTTGTCTTAGACGAAGTGCAACGTTTACCGGAATTATTTGCGGTCTTGCGGGTACTGATCGATCAAGACAGACGCCCAGGGAGATTTCTCTTACTCGGCTCTGCGTCACCGGCGTTATTGCGCCAAGCATCCGAGTCGTTGGCTGGTCGAGTTGTCTTTCACGAACTCGGCCCATTCGATCTGGCGGAAATACGGCCGCAAGGAGAAGGAGTTGCCTGCTTTTGGGAGCGGGGAGGGTATCCGTTAAGTTGGCTGGCCAGCAGTGAGGCGGACTCCTTCGACTGGCGCGAGGCATTTATTCAAACACACTTGGAACGGGATCTTCCTGCCTTCGGGATTCGCGTCCCCGGGCTCCATCTGCGGCGATTCTGGCAGATGATTGCCCACAGCCATGGACAGCTATGGAATGCGTCTCGCCTTGCGTCTTCATTCGGGGTATCGGCGCCGACCATGCAACATTATCTTGAAATCCTGGAGTCGACCTACATGGTGCGTCGGCTGCTTCCGCTGACGGCGAACCTCGGGAAGCGCCTGACCAAGTCGCCAAAAGTGTACATCCAGGACACCGGGTTACTCCATTGCTTGCTGGGAATTCGAAACGTCGACGAGCTGTACGGCCATCCGGTCGCCGGGGCTTCCTGGGAAGGCTGGGTGTTGGAGCAACTCATTCGGGTGTTGGGGCCGGCCTGGCGACTGTCGTTCTACCGGACGGCGGCCGGAGCGGAAGTGGATGTCGTGGCCGAGAGAGGAAGCCGCCGCTTGGCCTTCGAGATGAAACTCGGCACAGCGCCTGCGCCGACAAAGGGATTTTGGCAGGCGCTCACCGATGTCAAGCCCGAGGCGGCCTATGTGGTTGCTCCGGTTGAGATGGAGTATCCATTGGCCGAAACCGTGCAAGTCATTCCTCCTGCTTTGATGGTCGAACGCCTTCTGCCTCTTGCCGGTTGATAAAGAGGGCTCCACCGGTCAGTTGGTTCGTGTGAACCGCCCAACCACGTAGCAGATTGCGGACAACCCTTTGTTCTTTGCCTAATGATCTGTCTTCCCACGATCGATATCGACTGGCCATTGGACAGCGCGCCGGTGCTCTCCGGAAAAGATCGGCAAGGGGTGACGTTTGACCGGGCGGAGTGTTTTGAGTGACGTCTCAGAAGCTTGGGGTAACGGCGCAACCATGGCGATCCGATCGGTCCTTTCTCGTGACAGTGGGGAAAGGGGAATGGTACCCTGGCACAGGTAGTCAATGACTGGGAGCAGCATGCCGTGACCAAAAAACAGCGGTCGAATACCTGAAAGGCACACCACATGAGCACACTTGAAGAGGCCGAAAAATTACTCAGCGCCATGACCCGGGGAGAGAAGGCACAATTGCTTCAATGGGTGGCGCGTGAAATCGGTGAGGGCTATCCGGGCATCGACAATCTTGCAGGTGTGTGCGGAGGCGAGCCCTGTCTTGCGAGGACAAGAATCCCTGTCTGGGTATTGGAGCAAGCCAGGCGAATGGGTATGAGCGAAGGGGACATCTTAAAAAGTTACCCCACAGTGCGAGCCGAAGATCTCGCGAACGCATGGGCCTACGTTCGTGCGCATAAAGAAGAGATTGAGCGGCAGATACGAGAGAATGAGGCCGCCTAGGGTCGATGGCACGACTGTTTGCGGACGAAAACTTTCCATTGCCGGCCGTTGAGGCCTTGCGCAGACGAAGCCACGACGTGCTCACCATTCACGAAGCGGGAAAAGCTCAGCAATCGACTCCCGATGACATCGTGCTCAAGACGGCTTCAGCGGATGGGCGTGCCGTCTTAACCCTGAACCGCAAGCATTTTGTGCAATTGCATGCAAAGCAGTCTTCGCATGCGGGGATCGTCGTCTGCACCTTTGATCCTGACTTCGAAGGGCAAGCGCAGCGGATTCACGATGCCCTAAAATCGATCCCTCAACTCACCGGTCAGTTGGTTCGTGTGAACCGCCCAACCACGTAGCAG
>JABMDL010000113.1 GCA_015903945.1 Nitrospira sp.
CGAGCGGGTGCTGAGCTTCGTCAGGCAGGGCGAAGCCAACAAGGTCTTCGCCGTGCTGAACTTCTCCGGTGAGATGCGGCGCGTCCGCTTTCGCGACTCCCTCGCCGACGGCACATACACCGAGCACTTCAGCGGCGCGGCGACGACCATTGACGGCGGTGCCGAACTCGAGCTGCCGCCCTGGGGCTATCGGGTCTTCGTACGCTGAGCGGCGCGGCCGCGGGCTCGCCCCGCACCGACGACCGCTTCAGGTCGCGAGGCCGACCCCCCCACGGCGCGGATCGCCGACGGCATGCAGGCCGGCCGCGTCCTCGACGACCAGGTGGGCACCGCCGAAGAAGAGGTTGCGTTCCTGCCAGCGATCGACCTGCAGGCCGAGGCCCGCGAGTACGCGGTCCTCCCCCGGCCCGAAGCCGGGCTCGAGGCTCAGCAGTTCGCCCTCGACGTGGATGCGCGGCGCGTGGACCGCCTCTTCCGGTGCCAGGCCGAGGTCCACCAGGTTGGTGATGACCTGCAGGATCGCGCTGCGGATGCGGTTGGAACCGCCGGAGCCCAGCACCGCGCGGCTGCCCGGCCGCTCGATCAGCGTCGGCGCCATCATGGAGGCCATGCGTGTCGCGGGGCGCCAGCGCTGGAAGCCCCCGGGGTTGAGGTCCTCCTCGCCGAGCATGTTGTTGAGCATGACGCCGGTCCCGGCGAGGACGTGGCCGCAACCCTCGCCGTTGCTCAGCGACACCGCCGCGACAAACTTTTGGAGAAGAAACGGAAGCGGATCGTGAAAAGGATTTGGCTGATGCTGAGCTGAAAAACTTGTGGGATGCGACCGAAGTGATTGATATGGATAAAGTCTAAGCCCCTGCATGGCATCCAGCGACACAGAGATAAACGGTTTCCGCCAAGCCTGCTAGAAGCCCCGCTCCATGCCGACACCTGCCACGCCACAGACGATTCCGGACACTAGTGAAGATGTGCAAATCGGTTCCGGAACCGGATTTGAGTCTCGTGTCATCGTCTACAACTGCGACTGTCACACGTACCAACAAGTGATCGAGCTCTTTTGTCGGTTTATTCCCGCGATGACCTCGACCAAGGCATTTGAGTTGGCCTATCGGATTGATCATGAGGGGGAAGCCATCGTCTTCACCGGATCGACGGAACAGGCGGATGACATTGCAGCAAAACTTGCAGGGGGTGGACTCAGAGTGGCCGTGCAGTAATCCAACCTTACTCTTACTTATGTTTAGAGATGCTCTTGGTCGATTTTTTGGTTGGGCTTGTCGGTTCCTTCTTGGCAACCGGTTTAGAAGCCTCGCCCGATTTCTTCACTGTCTTTGACGTGCCTGATTTTTCCTTTTTCTCCGCACCCTTGGACTTGCTGCTCTGTGAATGCTTCACGGGAGTCATGTACGCGGAGGTGCGGTTGACCTTCGCCAATTGGTCACCGCTGAGTACACGGACTTGGTACAGCTCGAACAGCTTGCTGATGGCTTTCGTATCACCTCGTCTCGCCGCATTCAAGAGCTTGCGGCGTTGATTCATCTCTTCTTCTTCGGTATGCGAAGCAGCTCGTCGTTCCATGCCCATCCTTCCTCAACACAGGCTGACCGACTGATCGGGGCTGCTGCGGTCCAATACCCCAGTCAGCCTAAAAATTGCCGAAGTATATCAGAATTATGATGATTTTTGGAATATCGAATATTGCACTACCGTGCAAGTCATCATCCTAGACTCTCGGACAGAAACTGGCCTTCGGCTCGGGGAGGTCCTGTCAATAGGTGTGTAAATGGAATCAGGCGGCGACCTCCTGTTGAATGACTTCGGGTGCCTGCTTCCTTCCATCGACAAACGGGACCCCGGGGAAACTCTGCTCAGCGACCTGCAGCAGTTTCCAAATCAAGGCGGTGGCGGACTCCACCCGTTTGAACCGCTTGCCCGCCGTCGTCCGCAGTCGGACCGCGGCGAAGGGCGACTCCACCACGTTCGTCGTGCGCAAATGCCGCCAGTGCTCCTTCGGGAATTGAGGCGCTCCCAGTCCGCGTGTAAGCGCTCGACGGCCTTGGGGGCCAGGGTGCGATATCGGCGGCTGAACTGATCGCGTACTCGCTCACAGGCTGCCTGCGTCTCCGCATACGGCAGGGTCTTCAGCCACGTGCTCGCCTCGGCCTGGTGGGTCTTCGGGATGGCATCCAGCACGTTGACGAGCCGATGGTTCCAGCACCGCTGTTCGGCCGCCGTGGGCTGCTGCTCGGCGAGCGCCGCCCAGATCCCCAGATGGCCATCGGCGATGGTGCAGCGCCAGGGCTTCAGCCCCCGGGTCCGCAGATCCCGTAATACCGCACCCCAGGACTCCTTCGATTCGCGCTGGCCGCTCTCCACGGCCAGCACGACCTTCCGTCCATCTGTGAGCGCCCCGATCACCACGAGGAGCGCCGCCTTGGTCTGCTCCAGGCCAGCTTTCACATACAGACCATCCGCCCAGACGTACACCACCTCCAGGTCATCAAGCCGCTGCTGCTTCCACATGGCATACTCGTCCTGCCACTGCGCCTTGAGCCGCTGAAGTGAGGCGGACGACAACGGTGCCCCGTCGCCTAAGAGGCCCCGCAGCGCCAGCTCGAAATCGCCCAGCGCCAATCCATGCAGATACAACTGGGGGAGCAGCTCGCTCACCTGCTTCGTGCGTCGCTTGAAGAGTGGCAGGATCCGACTGACGAACCGCTCGGCCAGCCCCCGTACCCGGGGCCGTCGGACGGTAATCGTCCCGCAGGTCAGGGTCAGCTTCCGCGGCGTGCCGTACCCATTGCGATAGCCCTCCGGGGCATCAACGGCGGCCCGCCGCGCGGACTTCGCTCGGCCCAGCCGCATCGTGACTTCTTCCACTAACAGCCGCTGCACGAACTGCTGAATGTGGCCGCGCACAAACTCCTCCAGATGGCTCCACAGACTCCTTGACTCGATTCCCGTCCCTGTGCTCTGCTCGTTCATAGCGGTGTCTCCTTTCTTGGCCGGGCCTCGGTGGGTTTGGTCACCCGAAAGGTTGCCACCGCCCTTTTCCTATTTCCACACCTGCTGTTTATACCTCCTTTTCCTTGGCCAAGGTGTCTCCTTTGAGGCCGAACGCTGCCGTTAACCGGGCGCCGCCGTTGGGTGCTCCGGTTGAACGGCTTGTTATGCCATTCTGCTACGCCCCATGAGTTGGTCGGCATTTCCATTCATCTAAGAGTCTGATCAGTTCGACAACCACCTGTGGCGCTTCTCTCCCCACTGCCTGAAACCGCATTCGGTCAACTCCGGGTAAGAACTCGGGTTTCCAGTGGCGCTGCATGTGCATGTAGAATTTCGCCGCATCTCCGCCCGTATCAGCAAGGGGGAAGACAGCACGGCCGAACTTCAGCCCGCATTCTCCAGCGATCCAGGTGCCTCCGGCACCCCCGATCAACACCAGGGCGTCCGCCCTTCTAACTGATTCATTCCATTCCTCCTCGCCGCGCGGCACTTCCACCTCGGCGACCT
>JABMDL010000041.1 GCA_015903945.1 Nitrospira sp.
GTGAAGGGCTATGCCGAACATGAGCGGGAGACCTTGGAAGGAGTCGTGACCGCACGGTCCAAGGCGACGGGGATTCAGCTGACTCCAGACATGCTGAAGAATCCGGCGGCGTTTGAAGAATTTCAGAAAGCGCAAGCCGGCCTGACCTCGGCGCTGGGCCGCCTCATTGCGATCGCCGAACAGTATCCGAACCTCAAGGCCGATCAGAATTTCCGCGACCTTCAGAGCCAACTGGAAGGTACGGAGAACCGTATCACCGTCGCCCGCAAACGCTACATCGACCGGGTGGCGGAGTACAACAAAATGGTCCGCTACTTTCCCACCAATTTGACGGCTCAGTTTCTCCTGCACATGGAAGAAAAGCCGAACTTCACCGTCGCCGACGAGAAGGCGGTGGCGAAGCCGCCGGACGTGAAATTCTAGGGTCAGGTTTGATGTTGAGGGGAACGGTGGAGGCGAAGAAGAACAGGTGCTCCGGCGGCCTCTTCTTTGTCGTGGCTGTAACCTTCGCATGGGCCTTCGTCAGTTTCGCCCACGCCTTTGACGTGCCGCAGCTTACTGGGCGCGTCATGGATCTGGCTCATGTGTTGCCAGCCTCGGCGGTGGAGTCGATGTCGGCTCGACTGGCGGCGCATGAAGGTGCCACGAGCAATCAAGTCGCGGTTCTGATTGTCCCTTCGCTCGAAGGAGATGCCTTGGAAGAGTTTTCTCATCGTGTGGCTACGACCTGGAAACTGGGTCAGAAAGGAACTGACAACGGGGTTCTGTTGTTGGTGGCGATACAGGAACGTAAAGTCCGGATTGAAGTGGGGTATGGCCTGGAGGGAACGTTAACTGATGCCCGATCGGCACACATTATCAGAAACGACATCGTCCCCCGCTTCCGCGCCGGTGATGTGACGGGTGGAGTGGCGTCTGGGATCGATGCCATCGTACGGACAATCGAAGGCACCTATCAGGCATCGGAGAGGCCGGTCCCTCGGGAGGACACCGATCACCTGGGTCAGATCATGACCGCAATCATGGTCGGCCTGATGCTGGGATTCATCCTGATGAATGTCAATCGGCTCCTTGGACCGATCGCCGGCACGGGGCTCTCACTCTTGCTAGCCCCCTGGCTGGTGCCGGCCTTGATCGCCGGGGGAATCACTCTGCTGCTGCTTCTGTTCCTGTCGTCCGCGGGAATCGGCGGGCGGCGAAGTATGCGAGGAGGCATGGACGATTGGATGTGGTACAGCAGCCGAGGAGGCGGATGGGGCGGTGGCACGTTCGGCGGCGTGGGGGGCGGTTTCAGCGGAGGAGGAGGTAGTTTTGGAGGAGGTGGCGCGAGTGGAAGCTGGTAAGGAAGGGATGCTCACGGTTAAAGAGCGGGAACGCATCGAGTCAACTGTCCAGTGGGCGGAGCAACACACGAGGGCGGAGATCGTTCCAATGATCGTCCCGCGGTCTGGCTTCTATCGCGATGCGCAGCATTGGGCGGGGCTCGTGCTTGCCTTGATAGTCTTGACGGTCCTACTGACTCTTGAAACGCTCTGGCTCCCCTGGGGCTGGCATGCTGCAAATGCTGCATGGCTGGTATGTGCCACCATTCTCGCGTATGGAATCGGCTCTCGGCTCGGCACCCTCGGTCCCGTGATCCACCTGTTCACGTCCAGAGAACGGATGCAATACAAGGTTCGTCTTCGAGCCGAGCAAGCCTTTGCCCGGCACGCCATTTTCCGGACGCGGGGGCGCACCGGGGTGTTGATCCTCTTGTCGGTTCTGGAGCGTGAGATCTATGTGCTTCCCGATCGCCCCTTGGCGCAACAGGTTCCCGTGGAACGGTGGTCGCAGATCGTGCAGGCGGCCGTCGAACGGTTAAAGGCGAAGGATCTTGCAGGAGGGCTGTGTGAAGGGATCGAGCAATGTGGACGCCTGCTCGCAGAAGTCTGTCCACCCCATGCTGGGGACAACCCCAATGAATTGCCGAACCAGCTGGTCGAAGAGCGGTAGCGGAGTCGTTGTTTCCGTCGACATCAAACTATAGTGCGTGGTCTCATGTCACTCGACAACCCATCTTCCTTCGCCGATCGCCGTGCCTATTATCGAATCAATGTCATGCTGCCCATGTGTCTTCAAGCCGAGTCGGACGACACCCAGGGGGAACTCCTTGAGCAATCCGTCAATCTCAGTGGCGGGGGCATCGGCGTTATCGTGAACACCCTCTATGAACCACATGACATCCTCAAACTCACAATGCGTTTTCCGGACCAGGTCCTCTTCACGGCGTCCATCGAGGTCCTCCGGGTGGATCACATCGAAGCCCATCACATTCGTACGTACAGGCTGCATGCTCAATTCGTTGGAATGGCCGCTCAACATCGGGAGCTCTTGATTCAATACATCATGCGATTCCAGCGCGAGCATCTTGCCCGGCACTATTCCGCCTGACCGCAACGGGAGAGGCGGCCGAGAAATATCCCGATCAATAGACGACGCGCCGATGTTCCGCTAGAATCCGGTCCATGTCCGAACCCACCGCGCCGGCCCCCTCTCCGCAGGCCAAACAAGATGAGATCCACTCGGTTGTAAAATCGGCCGGGGTGATCGGCATCGCCACTTTTTCGAGCCGGATTCTTGGTTTTGTCCGCGACATGGTGCTCGCTCGGTTATTCGGTGCGACGCCGGCGGCCGATGCCTTCTTCATTGCGTTCCGTATTCCAAGCCTCCTTCGAGAATTGTTCGCGGAAGGTTCGATGTCCTCGGCCTTCATCCCGGTCTTTACGGAATATCGAACGACGCGCAGCAAGCAGGATGCCTGGGAAATGGCCAGCGCAGTCTTCACGACCCTCCTGACGATCGTGACGTTTGTCACCATCGTTGGCATGGTGGCGGCACCGTGGCTTGTGCAGCTGCTCGCACCGGGATTTCAAGAGAATCCGGACAAACTGGCGCTGGCGACGTTGCTTACCCGTATCATGTTCCCCTATCTGCTATTTGTCAGCTTGGCGGCGCTGGCGATGGGCATTCTCAACTCTGTGCGGGCGTTTGCGGTGCCGGCCTTTTCGCCGCTGTTTCTCAACGTCTTCATCATCGTCGGGGCATTATTTGTGTCCCCGCTGCTTCAGGAGCCGATCATCGGGGTTGCCATCGGTGTGGTTGCCGGAGGAGCGGCACAGTTTGCCATGCAACTCCCTAGTCTGAAGCTGCGCGGCCTCTTGTTCGGGTTTCGTTTTGAGCCTGGCCATCCCGGACTGCGGCGGATCGGCACACTGATGGTGCCGTCGCTGCTCGGCCTTTCCGTGACGCAGGTCAATCTGACAGTCAGCACGGTCTTGGGGTCGTTCTTTACCGGAGGACCGACGTATCTCTTTTACGGCATGCGGCTGATCCAATTTCCACTGGGGATCTTCGGTGTCGCGTTGGCCATGGCGATTCTGCCCACCTTGTCTTCCCAAGCGGCACGCGGCGCGCTGGATGAATTGCGTACGACGCTCGGTTTCGGTCTGCGCATGATTCTGTTCATCATCGTGCCGGCCATGGTCGGCTTGATTTTGCTGAGAACGCCGATTGTGCATCTCTTTTTCGAGCACGGGACGTTTACGGCGCAGGATACGACTGCAACGGCCCTCGTGGTCCTGTGCTATGCGATCGGCTTGTGGGCGTTCGGAGGAGTGCGCATCATTGTTGCGGCGTTCTATTCGCTGCAAGATACCAAGACGCCGGCGGTTTCAGCTGCGGTGGCGGTGGTCGCCAACATCGTGTTTTCACTTTTGCTGATGCGCCCGCTGGGTGCGGCAGGACTCGCGTTTGCCACGGCTCTCGCTGCTATGGTCAATGGAGGCATCCTCGTGGCGGTGCTCAACCGGCGGTTGGGCGGTGTCGAGTGGGGGGTTGTGGGGCGGTCATCGTTGCGAGTGGCTGTCGCTTGTATCCCGATGGCTCTGGCCTGTTGGTGGGCGGCCGACGCGCCGGTGTGGATGCATCCCGATGACTGGATCGCCAAGTCCGTGATCCTCTTCGGGGCCATCGGCGTGAGCGTGGGCAGTTACGTCGGAGTCCATACCTTGCTGCGGTCCGAGGAACTTGATGTGGTGTGGGGGATCGTGCGTCGAAAACTCGGCCGGATAGGGGGATCATAGAAAGTGTAATGAGACGGGCGATCATCTTCAAATCATCCTGGGGATGGATGGGCATTTCTGAAACCACGAAAGGTATCGACAGCGTCGCCTTGCCCAAAGGGTCAAAGCGGGCGATCGAATCGGACCTCCGGTCTGTGACGGGTGAGCCGTTCGAAGAGGGAGCCTCCGCTCGACTGGAAGAGGCTCGGCACCAGTTACTTGGCTATCTGGACGGGAAGCGAGACACCTTCAATCTGGCGCTTGATCTCTCCCGCGGGACCCCATTTCAACGACGGGTATGGCGTGTGCTCCAGCGGGTTCCGTACGGCAAGCTCCGGTCATATCAATGGATTGCCTTCCGTGTAGGCGGACGACACTATGCCCGTGCTGTCGGCAGTGCCGTCGGCGCCAATCCGCTACCGGTGGTAATCCCTTGCCATCGGATTGTCGCTCAGGATGCATCACTGGGAGGTTTCTCTTGTGGCCTGCCCATGAAGCGCAAACTGCTGACGCTCGAAGGGACGCTGTCCAAACTGAGGAGCTAATAGCCTATGGCGTATGGCTCGAACGAGATGGAATTCCGGATGGCCGGTTCCATGAGCTACAGGCCGTCTGCCATACGCTCTTGGGAATTGGCATGAAAGCTGTTCTCCAGCGTGTGGCCCAGGCGTCGGTGACGGTGGATGGTGCCGTCGTCGGAAACATCGCCAAAGGGCTTTTGGTGCTTGTGGGGGTGGCCAAGGGTGACGAGGCATCCGACGGGCGGTATCTGGTGGAAAAGATCCGAACGTTGCGGATTTTCCCCGACGACCAGGGGAAAATGAATCGGTCGCTTGCGGATGTGGGCGGGGCCGTCTTGCTGGTGTCGCAGTTCACGCTTTTGGGACGAGCCGCCCATGGCCGGCGCCCCAGCTTCGACGACGCTGCCCCTCCCGGCGAAGCCAAACGACTGTATGAGCAGCTAGCGGCCGATCTGCGGGCTCAGGGAACACCGGTCGAGACCGGGGTGTTTGCGGCTCACATGCATGTGTCACTCATGAACGATGGGCCCGTCACGTTCGTCTTGGACAGTCGTGACAGTCGTTCCTGATCGGCTTGGGTCAAGTTTTTCGAAGTAACACCGAGAACACAGGAGAAAACACCGGCGACTTGCCCGGGGTCTGCTATAATTGACGTGCGGCATCGTTAGACGCCATAAGAGGTTACGATGGCCCCTCAGATCTCTCCTCAACACCCTTTGCGTCGGCTGTTCGGTGCTCTGACCGAGAAGAGTTTCACCGAACACCTGGGCTGGCCCGATCACAACGTGACTTCGTATCTGTCGAACTTGCTCGTGGACTTTGCCCACATGGACCAACTCTACAAGATCAAGAACAGCCGGAATCAGCCGGTGGATACGGTGGTCGACTTACTCTACGAGTCGGACGTGATACTGGGGGCGCAGTCAATGGACCGTGAACGAGATGTGCATCGTCACATCGGGGATTTCACTCTGTTCATGGCCGGGTTGTTCCCGGAATATCTCAGGCGCCTCAAGACGGCGGGGCTCATCTATCACAAGGATTTCCTTGTGGATTATGTCAAGACGGGCAAACGGTCCTATGGTATCGTGGCCACAATCGGCCGCGCGAGCGCCGACGGAGATCCGCCGTTGTTTCAAAAACTATCCGAGAATTTTGAACTCTGTGTGACCGGCCTGGGCTTCGTCCGGTCCGATCTGGACCGCATGCAGAACCCCGCGTATCGGCAGGCTCGAGACTTTCTCCTCAATTGAAATCCGCAGGCCCCATCATCCTTGCCCATGGAGGAGCCGGCCTCCGGGCCATGACTGCCCCGCAAGCGGCCTGTCTCCAAGCTGCCTTGGAAATCGGGTATCATCTGCTCGACCGAGGCGCGTCCTCGCTGGCCGCTGTGGAGCAGGTCATTCGTGTGCTCGAACAGAGCGGGTTGTTCAATGCGGGGAAGGGTGCCAGGCGGCAACTCGATGGGGTTCGGCGGATGGATGCGTCGATCATGGAGGGCCTGAGCTTGCGTGCCGGTGCAGTGGCGTCTATCGAAGGCATCGTCCATCCGATTGCCGCTGCCCGACTTGTGATGGAGGAAACACATCATGTGCTGCTGGTGGGGCCAATGGCCACGGCGTTTGCCCGGTATTTCAAATTGGAAGGCCAGCAGACGGGGAGGCTGATTCGCCGGCTGTCATATGGCGCGATGCTCGAACGGAAACAGCTTCTGCGGGATCGGCATGGAACGGTCGGTGCGGTGGCGAGAGATCGGTCCGGCACGGTTGCGGCTGGTGCCTCGACTGGTGGGATCGATCGAATGTTACCCGGACGAGTCGGTGATACGCCCATTATCGGTTGTGGGGTGTATGCCGATAATCAGAGCGGCGCGGTCTCGATGACCGGAATCGGAGAAGGGATTATGCGGGTTGCCGCAGCCAAGGAAATCTGTGATCGGCTGGCTCTACGACAGAGCCCGGTCGCGGCAGCAAAGATGGTCTTGAAGAAGCTTGTGACGAGAATCGACGGCGCAGCCGGTGCGCTCGTATTGGCTCCAAACGGGCGATTTGCCATCAGGCACGTCACGCCTCGCATGGCGGCTGGATGGTGGGATGGAAATGGAACGCCGACAGTCGGAGATCAATTCCAATGACCAGCAGCCTGTTCCATCTGGCGTTCCCCGTGCAGGATCTTGAGGCCGCCGAGCGGTTTTATGTGGACGGCCTCGGCTGTCTAGTCGGGCGACGGTCACAGCACGCGCTGACGCTTGGTTTGGCGGGGCACCAATTGGTTGGGCATCTTGTCGCCGATCAGCCGGTGCAGCAACAGGGAATTTATCCGCGCCACTTCGGCTTGGTGTTTCTGTCATGGCAGGACTGGCAGGCGATGGCCGATCGGGCAAAAGCCAAAGGATTGCCGTTCTATCAACAGCCGCGTGTGCGGTTTCCGGGCACCCGTCTCGAACACCACACCTTCTTCCTCGAAGATCCGTTTCACAATCTCCTTGAGTTCAAACATTACACCCACGAATCAGCCATCTTCGGTGAGCGGGAGCATGGCCAGGTGGGTGACACCGGCGACGTCTGACCGATCGTCCTATCGGGCTGCATCGCGCTGCCGGTTCTCTTCTGCCGATGTGTGGGAGATGGCTGGAACTTTGTGGATCCACCGGAGAATGCGTTGATGCCGGTGTGTGAGGGCGGCGGTTTTTCTGATGGGGTCGTATCGCTGGGGCGAGGGCAGCATGGCCGCCAGCCAGGCCGCCTCGTCCAAGGTCAGCTCATTGGCGGATTTGCCGAAATGGTGCCGGGCTGCCGCTTCAGCGCCATAAACCCCGCGCCCCCACTCGGCGACGTTCAAATAGAGCTCCAGGATGCGTTCTTTCGTCAAGTGCTGCTCAAGCGAGCGGGTGATGAGGGCCTCGCGCGCTTTGCGGAACATCGACCGTTCCGATGACAAGTAGAGGTTCTTGGCCAGTTGCTGCGTGATGGTGCTTCCGCCTCGTTTCATTTCTCCCGCTTCGAGATTATAGAGCGCGGCGTCTCGAATACCTTCCCAATCGAACCCTTCATGGACGAAGAACGATGCGTCTTCGGCCGCGATGACGGCCCGCCGCAAATGGGACGAAATGCGTCCCAGGGGCACCCACGTCCATTGAGCCGTGACGGTGCGTCCTTTTTCAGATGCAGTAGCCAGGCGGCGTTCCATCAGTGCTGTTGATTTGGGATTGTGCCGAGCCAATGCTTCGACATCCGGCATCGTCACCAGCCAGATCAGGGCCAAGATGCCGACAGGAATGCCGACGATCAGCGTGCCCCATAGGATGAGGCGGGCGACTATTCGGCGGCGGGTTGACTTGGGCATGAAGGGCACGTATGTCTAACGGCGCACAATGGGCCGGACAGAATAATAAGGCGTGTCTTCTTGAGTCGTACAAGTCGTGTGGCCATGACAGGATGAAGATCTTATCGGCTGAGTTTATCAGAAGTTGCCTCGTCCCAGAACAATTTCCTCCCGGCGACATTCCGGAGATCGCCTTCGTCGGGCGATCCAACGTGGGGAAATCGTCCTTGATCAACTCGCTGCTCCATCGGCGAGATTTGGCCAAAGTTAGCCGGACGCCGGGGAAAACGAGGGCGGTGAATCTGTTCCTGGTTTCGACGTCCGATCCCCTGTTGTCGAAGTTGTACCTGGTGGATCTGCCGGGTTATGGATTTGCAAAGGTGTCCCGCGTGACCCGCGCGCAATGGGCCCCCTTACTCGAAGCCTATCTTGCCGACCGAGCTGCGCTCCGTGGCCTGGTCTTGCTCATTGAGAGCCGGGTCGTAACCGACGAGGATCGGCACACACTGTCTTGGCTTCGGTCGATCGGGCACGCTCCGCTCGTCGTGGCCACCAAGGCCGACAAACTGAAATCCAGTGAGCGGATACGTGTGCTCCGGGATACCCACCGGAACGTGGGATTATCGGAAGGGGAAATGCTGATTCCCTATTCGTCGATAACGGGGGAGGGCCGCGATCGAGTGTGGGGGGTTATTAAGGATTGGGCTAAAATTTAATCTCGATGTAGGCCTTGTTCTTGAGACCGGTCAGCCAAGACTGAAACACATCCTCATTTTTTTGCTCAAAGACCAAGCCATGAATTTCGTACCGGACTTGCTCGAAGGAGCGAAACTGCTTGGGTTTCTTGTCGTCCATGCGAATGATGTGAAACCCATCTGTGTTCTCGATGATGTCCGAGATGCCGCCTGGCACGAGGGCGGCAATGGCCCGTTCGATGGCCGGCAACAGTTCGCCTTGCCGCACGAGCCCGAGCCGACCGCCTTGCACGGCATTCGGCGCGTCTGAATATTGCAGCGCGACATCCTCGAATTTCTCGCCACGCTTCAATTCATCCATTGCTCGGCGTACCTTGGTCAATGCGTCGGCGGTCTCTTCGGGGGAGCGCCGTTGCACGAAGATTTGGCTCAGCAGGTATTCCTCCGGTAGCGCGAAGCGGTCACGATGTTCGTAATAATACCGTTTCATTTCGGAGTCGCCAACCATCACGTTGCCGCGTACTTCCCGGTCCACCACTTTCAGCAGCATGAGCTGGTCCCTCACCGTTCGGGTATTCAGGGCATTCGACGGATCGGGTGCGGCTCCCCGTTGTTTGAGCTGCTCCAAGGCTTGGCTCACTTCCTGATCCGATACCTCAACCTTTTTCGCCTTGGCCTCTTGGAGCTGTAACTTCCGCTCGATCATTTTCGTGATCGCCATGTACTCGGCGATTTTTACCCGGTGGGCGAGGTCATCGCCTTGGTGTTGCCGCGTGATGCGTTCCTGTTGCGATGCGACTTCGCGCTTGAGGTCCGACAACATGATCAGATCCGAGTTCACCACGGCAATGATGCGGTCTTCAAGATGAGCGGCTGCGAAAGTCGGCGGCAAGATCAGGAGCACGACGAGCCACACCGCAGCATTGCGCCGGAGTGGCAGACGTGGACTGCGTGAAACGGAGAACACCGCTCTCAGCTCCTGTTCAGGAATGAAGGAAAACAGAAAGTGGACATTCTACACGAAACGAGTGAGTCAAGGGGAGGGAGGGGAGTCGGTTATTTGCCAGTCTCGTCGGTGATATATCGGGCAGCATCGGCAAGGCGGACGGTCGCGCTTGCTCGGATGTCCGCGATGACTTCTTCAAATCGTTTCCGACGCTTGTCGGCCAACAGTTCTTGGCGGAGCCGCTCCTGGGTGGCCAGATCGGCTTCGATAATCTCCTTGTCGAGCGGAGTGGTCATAACCAGGTAATAGCCCTGCTCCGTCTTGATCGGCGCGCTGATGAGCCCCGGTTTGAGGGAGTGGATGACGGCATCGACTTCCGGAAGGACCAGGCCTTTCCGATAGGGGCCGAGATCGCCACCTTTCGCCTTGGTCTTCTCGTCGACGGAGTAACGCTTGGCGAACGCTGCAAAGCTCCCGC
Source organism: Nitrospira sp. (assembly GCA_015903945.1). Classification (GTDB taxonomy): domain Bacteria; phylum Nitrospirota; class Nitrospiria; order Nitrospirales; family Nitrospiraceae; genus Nitrospira_D. The sequence goes on from JABMDL010000041.1 coordinate 10,065, forward strand.
CGCGGTTGACCTGAGTTTCCAGATCCTTGGCTGCGGGAAAGTTTGGCAGCAGCATCAGCGAAACCTGCACCTTCAAGGGGTCCAGGAGTTCGTCCGCATGGCTCTCGTAGTAGGCGTCAAGTTCAGCCTTTGTGACTTCCACTTTGGACTGGAGCTTGTCTTTTAGCAGCTCGTCGAGGATCAGTTGTTCCTTGTAGCGCTGGGTCTTATTGCGAATGGTGTCGCTCTGATCCAGCCCCTGGCGGCGGGCTTCCTGCATCAGCAGTTCCCGTGTGATGAGCTCATCCAGAAACCGCCGTTTGCCGCCGGCCTTTTCATAGCGGGCTCGTGTCGCACCAGCCAGTTCTCCCCAGCGGATATCGAATTCGGCTTGGGTGATGGCGCGTCCGTTCACCAGCGCGACGATGGGTTCTTCCTCTTGCTGGGCCGGACAGCCTGAAAGGGCCACGCCCAGCAGTCCGGCAAGAGAATATGCGAGAAAACATGATGGACGGAAGGGAGTGCGAGTGGTGTTGGAACCGTGAAGTAACGTCATGTCAATGATTAGGGGCAGGCGCGATCACCGCCTGATTATATCCTGTTCGGCTGTGTTGGTATCACAGAGATCGAGGCTTTGCAAGGTGGAGTTGAGTTCCGAAAAGATCGCGGGCCAGTCCTCCGTCGGCATGCGGATCTCGAATGAAAGCGGACTCAGAAACCGCAACCGCTTCTGGAACTGGTCCATCAAGCGGTGGACGGCACGGTCCTGCATGGTGGCCTTGGGGTTGAGCGTGAGGGTGGCGGAGTGGCCGTGCACGTCGATGGAGGCGAGGTGGAGCCGTTTCGCGTGCATCCTGAGCTCCATGACCTCTAACAGTCGTTCCACCGGCTCCGGCGGATGCCCGTACCGGTCTTGAATTTCTCCGTGCAGCAGGGCTAGCTCGCCGACTTTGCCGCATGCCGTGAGCCGTTTATACAGCGACAACCGTTGGTGCGGGTCTCCCACGAAGTCTTCCGGAATAAAGGCCGATACGGGGAGTTGCAGTGTGGGATCCGGCTCTTCTTCCACGACATGGCCTTTCAATCGCTGGACGGTCTGCTCGACCATCTGCATATAGAGGTCCAAGCCAATCGCGGCGATGTGACCGGATTGCTGTTTGCCGAGGAGATTGCCGGCTCCGCGGATTTCCAGATCCGCGGCGGCGATGCGGAATCCCGACCCCAATTCGGTGAACTGTTGAATTGCGATCAGCCGTTTTTGCGCGTCGCCTGTGAGGGTGCCTTCGTCAGGGATCAAGAAATACGCGAAGGCCTGCTCGCCTCCGCGTCCGACACGCCCACGCAATTGGTAGAGTTGTGCAAGGCCAAACATGTCGGCTCGGTTGACAATGATCGTATTCGCGTTGGGCACGTCGAGGCCGGACTGGATGATGGCCGAGGCGATCAAGACGTCCGCTTCACGCTTCACGAATTTCAGCATGACGGCTTCCAGCGGTTTGGCGTCCATTTGGCCGTGCGCCATGACCATGCGGGCTTCCGGGACCAGCTGACGCAGCCACGCTCCGATGCGTTCCATCGTTTCAACGCGATTGTGCACAAAGTAGACTTGTCCGCCACGGCCCAGCTCGCGCAGGATCGCGTCCCGCACGGTTCTATCGCTGGACCGGACGACTTCTGTCTTGGTCGCCAGGCGGCCGGCCGGGGGGGTATCGATGATCGAGAGGTCGCGGACGCTCGACATGGCCATTTGCAACGTGCGCGGGATCGGTGTGGCCGTCAGGGTCAGCACATCGACTTGGGTGCGGAGCTGCTTGAGTCGCTCCTTGTGTTTCACGCCAAACCATTGTTCTTCGTCGATGATGACGAGGCCGAGATTCGAGAATGTGACGTCTTTCTGGAGGAGGCGGTGCGTGCCGATCACGACATCAATAACACCGGCGGCCACATCTTTGAGGATCGCTTTGGTTTCTCTGGGCGATTGGAACCGTGAGAGGAGCGCGACGCGGGTCGGAAAAGGGGCGAACCGCTCCGCAAAGTTATCGTAATGCTGGTGGGCCAGCAGCGTCGTCGGTACCAGGACCGCAACTTGGCGGCCATGTTCCACGGCTTTGAACGCGGCGCGCATGGCCACTTCCGTTTTGCCGTATCCGACATCGCCGCACACGAGCCGGTCCATCGGTTTGGATGATTCCATGTCGCGGACGATGTCGCTGATGGCTGTGAGCTGGTCCGGCGTTTCCTCGTATTCGAACGCCGCCTCGAACTCGTGGTAGAGCGTACCCCCCGCGGCATAGGCGTTTCGCTGCACCAGCTCGCGATTGGCGTAGAGCTCGATCAGCTCCTGAGCCATTTCCTCGATGTCCTTCTTGACCCGCGCCGTCGTCTTGGCCCAGGAGGTGCCGCCGAGGCGGTCGAGCCGAGGGACGTGGCTGTCGGCTCCGCTGTACCGCTGGATCTGGTTCAGGCGGTCGAGCGGAACATAGAGCGTGTCCCCGCCGGCGAATTCCAGGATCAAGTAATCGCTCTCGAAGTTCTGCACGGCCAGGCGCTTGAGTCCCCGGTACTTGGCAATGCCATGCTGGACGTGGACCACGTAGTCGCCCACACTGAGATCTTCCAAAGAGGATAAGAACGTGGCCGTTCTGGTCTTCGGCTGTGGTTTGTGGCGCGCGCCTTTGGCGAACAACTCCTCTTCCGTCAGGAGCGCGAGGCGGAGGTTGTCGGAAATGAATCCTGCCGACAGATCGCCGTGTACCACGTAGAAGGGAGGTTTGCCCGCACCTCGGCGTGACCAGGCTGAGGCGGTCCACTCGTCCGCCGGCAAATCATGCTCACGGAGGAGGGCCAACAGGCGATCGACCTGCCCACGGCTTCTGGCGACGAGAACGACACGATGCTCGTCTCTCAGCCGTTCCAACAAGCCGAGGGTTTGGCTGAAGGGGGTGCCTCTGATGCCCAGTCCGATGCTCGCCGGCGTCTGGCCGGAGAACGCTGGCGCAGGCATCCACGACGTGTCCGGTGCCGCCAACGGCTCCAGAGCCAACAACGGCCACGCCGCGGTGTGCTGTTCCAGTTCGGGCCATCTCAAAAAAAGCCGTTCCGGGGACGGATAGGGTACAGCGTCACGATCGGCGTGGCGCAGATAGCCGTCGTCAATCTTCTCCCATGCAGTCTCGCAGGCCGTCTTCAACTGCGCCGGCTGATCGAGGGCGAGATAGGGAGGCGCGTCCAGATATTCGAGCAGTGTATCCATGTGGGGATAGAGGTCCGGGCTGCGCCATTCGGCGTCCGGGGGGATCATCGCCAATGCGTCCTTCGCATCGGGAAGGCGAAGAAATTCCCGCGCCGGCAGGATCAAGCCGTCGCTCAGTTTCTTGACCGACGTCTGTGTGGCGGGATCGAACAGGCGGATCGACTCGACCTGATCGCCCAGAAATTCTACGCGGACCGGATCGGCATAGGCGGTGGAGAAAATGTCGACGATGCCGCCGCGGACGCTGAATTCGCCGGGAATTTCCACCACCGACACGCGCCGGTAACCCAACCGGAGCAGACTGGACAGAAACGGCTCCCGTTCGCAGGCGCTTCCTGTCCTGAAACGGAGCACCGCGTGTTCGAATGTGGAGCGCGGAATCAGGCGGTGCATGGCGGCGGCCACGGACGTTACCAGCAGAGAGGCCGCGCCGGTGCGCAGGCGGTGCAGTGTCGTCATCCGGCGCGCGATCAGTCCGACATGCGGCGCGGTTGCTTCATAGGGCAAGGTTTCCCATTCGGGAAACAAGGCCAAGCGTTCGGCTGGGAGGCCCATGAGATCGTGAAAGAACCGCAGATCATTGAAGATCCGTTCGGCCGATTCATCGGTAGCGGTCAAGACGACCCAAGGGCGTGCTCCGTCTTGGGGGTACTTCGGGGACTGGACCAACAGCGTCAGTGCGCACGCTGCCGTGGAACCGTGTAAGCCTGTCAGGCACGCGCGGGCGTCGTCCCGGCTCAAGGCCGAGCGGAGAGGAGCAAGCCATGTTGTGGGTTCAGCGCCGATGTCAGACACGAATCACATAGCGGATCGAATGCGTTGGAGGAGTGATGTCGTGGACATGCCTGGAACCAGCGGGATGGTTGTCACGATACCGCCGCGGGCTTCGACCGTCTCGCGGCCGACGATCGTGTTGATCGCCCAATCTCCGCCCTTCACCAGGACATCAGGCTGGAGAGCGGCTATCAACTCGCCGGGGTCCGGTGCGGAGAAGATCACGACATAATCCACGCACCCCAACGCCGCCAGCACTTCAGCCCGCTGGGTTTCCGGTACGATCGGCCGGTCGGAACCCTTGTTCAGACTCCGGACTGACGCATCGCTGTTGACGCCGACCACGAGCAGATCCCCGAGGGCTCTGGCCGCCTGTAGATAACGGGTGTGGCCGATGTGCATCAGGTCGAAGCAGCCGTTGGTGAAGACAATCCGTTTCTTCTGCGCGCGCGCCTGTTCGAGGACAGGAACTAATTGCGCGCCTGTCATGATCTTGTCGGACATGGTCCCATCATACCTATTCATATGCGGAGATGGAAAGGGAGGAGCAGGTTACGCCTCTTCAGAAACGCCTCCGAGTCCGATCACCGCGGAACCGTGGCGGGCGACGAGCGCATCCAGCGCCGCGATGGCTTTGGCCCGCCGCTGGTCGAACAGGCCGGGCGCGGCGGCGGTCAGCATGGTGAGCGCCAGCCCGGCCAGCCGGTAGTCTGTGCCGGGCTTCAGCACGTCATTCAATGCTCGTTGCACGACCGGCCACATGTCAGGGTCGTAATTCAACGGGTGTGGAAATCGGCCATGCTTGGTGGTGATGGTAAACCGCGCGTCTTTCAGTTTTACAGCACACCCGCCGGCCGCCAGGCCCTCCTGCCGCAGATCGTGCGCCAGCTCGCGTAAGAATCCGCGCAATGTATGCGCGAGAAATGCCCGGTCGTGTGTGTTGCGCTCGAACGTCGTTTCACGGCTGATGCTCTTGGACTCCCGGTCGGCGACGACCGGTTCCCGGTCGATGCCTCGCGCCAGTTCTCTGATCCAGAGCAAGCTGTTGCCGAACAGATGATGCAGCGGCCGATCCCAGCGGGTATCCAAGAGGTCGCCGATGGTGGTGATTCCCAGCGCCTCAATCCTGGCCGCTGTTTTAGGGCCGATGCCGGGTAGGGCGCGCGGAGGAAGGGGGGCGAGAAACGACCGTTCCGTGCCCGGCTCGATCACGGCCAGGCCGTTCGGTTTATGGGTCTCGGCGGCGATCTTGGCGACGGTTTTGCCGGTGGCCAGGGCGATGGTGCAACGAAGGCCGGTGGCGGCGTAGAGCTCATCTTTTGCAAACTGCCCCAAAGCCACCGGGTCGGGATGGAGCGACTGCAGATCGGTGGTGTCGGCATAAAACTCGTCGATGCTACTCCATTGGGTGAGGGGAAACAGCCGGTCGGTCACCCTGTGCATCGCGTCGTGCAACCGCCGATACAGAGGTCGGTCGGGCGGCAGCAGGATCAACTGGGGACAGAGTTGCAACGCCTGGGCCGTCGGCATGGCGGAGCGAACGCCGAACGGCCTGACGGCGTAGCTAGCCGCCGCAATGATCCCGCGCGGGGGTGGTCCGCCGATCGCGATCGGTTTACCGGCAAGTCTCGGATCGTTCACGACAGCGGCGGCCGCGAACATGGCGTCCACATCGCCGAACAGAATTTGGCGGGGCCAGCGCATGGGGACACCGTGATACGTCATTCGTCACTCGTCAATCGAGTGAGTGAGGTCGAAGTCAGAGCAATGAAATTTTAGGATGAGGGAAAGGAAAATTCCAGCGTCAATTGTCCGGTCGGCCTGTCAGTGATGGCGTGGGATACCAGTCCCTTGTTCGCGCCGCTTGACGGTTGACGATTGACGTTCAGCAGACGCAGTTCCTGGAGAGCGCCCCGGCACCCGCCGCATTGGTGCCGGCGCGGCTCGATGGTCTTCCGCTGTCGGCGATAGATCCGTCCGCAGTCTTTGCAGCGCCAGGCGAATCGAGACAGGGCCAGCACTTCGTTCTGCAGCGAGTGGTATCTGGTCACGGCCACCTCCCCCGAGCGATTCATCTCCGTCATCTTCCGGAGAAAATCAAGGCCGTGATCGGGCCGTCGCTTCAGCACGTCGAATTGCCATTGGTGGATCATCTCATGGGCGAGGGTGTTAAGCAGTTCCTGTTCCGCGTAGGGTGTCCGCTCCGCAAGCCGTTCCAATAGGGGACGGGACAGGCGAATCTCTCGACGGCTGGAGGTGGGAGCAGCCGGCTGCGGCGTTCTCGGCCCGCCGCGACAGACGAACAGGCCGACCGAGGAGGTGAGGCGCCGGCTCCAGACAATGGGAATCGGCGGCAGCCGATTGAGAAAGTAGCGTGCGTTCAGAGCACGCCAGCGGGTGTGCAATCCGTCCGCAGAGAGATCCGCTACGCCGGTTGATCCGGTGATCGGCTGTGTCATCCGATGGCTTCCAGCACGGCGGCGGCCAACAGCGGCAGCATGATTTCGTGATGGCCGGTCAAGGCATAGCCCTTGCCGCCTTTTTGTGTGGGACGCCGGACTACGTTGGTCTGGGGGCGGTAGTGGGAGAGAAAATCCATGTTCACGGTGGTAATGTTTGCCAACGGGTGGCCGAGATTCCGCCCTAACGAGACTGTTTTCAAAAACACTTCCGGGAGAATCACCGCCGACCCGATATTCAGATACACGCCACCTTCCATCCCGGCGACGACAGCAGCCAGGCGCCGGAAGTCCAGAAGTGACGTCGCTCCGATGGCGGCCCCATCGGCCGACGGATGCATGTGAATGATGTCGGTGCCCATGGCGACATGCACGGTTACCGGGATGCCAAGGCGCGCGCCCGTTGCCAGAATGCTCGTCGCCCGGTTCGGGAACTGGTGCTCGGACCGGTTGATATAGAGCCCGATGGCCTCGCCCAGGCCCTCATCGCCTTCGGCCCCACGGGTGATCGCGGCGTTGAGGATTCGGCCCGTCTCGTCTGCCATGCCGAACCGGCCGTCATCGATTTCAGCGTCCACTTCTTCGGAGGTGTGGCCCATCAAGGCCAACTCAAAGTCATGGATAATGCCGGCCCCGTTCATGGCGACGGCGGTGACAATACCGCGTTCCATGAGATCCGTTACAATCGGGGCCAGTCCTACCTTGATGACGTGCGCGCCCAGTCCCACAATCACAGGCCGGCCCTTACGGTGGGCGGTGGCTACGGCTTGCGCCACGGCCCGCAGTGTCTTCACAGCGAGGATGTCGGGGAGGCCGGCGCAAAACTTCGAAAACGATCCGCCGGGCTTCCAAGGGGTGGCGAAGTTGGAGACTTCCACCAAGCTGTGGCGTTTCTTCAACGGATAGGTCTTGAGGGCCGAGACGTCGATCGGTCGAATCAACGCCGGCGCGGAGCGCTTGGGGGAAGTCCGATCAGGACGTTTTGCCAAGGAGCTGTTCCTCTACCAATTCACACAGAACGTGGCCGAGCGTGATGTGGCTTTCTTGGATTCGCGACGTGATCGTGGATGGAACGATGAAGGGATACTCGACGAGCCCCGCCAGTTTGCCGCCGTTCGCGCCGGTCCAGGCGATGGTCGTCAAGCCGCAGTCACGGGCCGCTTCGGCGCCCTTCAAGACGTTGGGGGAATTGCCGCTGGTGCTGATGGCCACGGCGATGTCGCCCTTCCGTCCGTGCGCCCGGACTTGACGGGCAAACAGCTCGTCGTAGCCGTAGTCGTTGGCGATGCAGGTGATGGCGGCGATGTCCGTGGCCAAGGCGATCGCGGGCAAGGGCATCCGATCCCGCTTGTACCGCCCCACGAATTCAGCCGCGATGTGGGCCGCATCAGTGGCGCTCCCGCCGTTGCCGAACAATAAGACTTTGCAGCCGTTGCGAAACGCGTCCGCCATCAGCTTTGCCACCTGAACGATGCGGTCGGCATGTTCGCGGGCAAACTGTTCTTTGACCCGCGCGCTGTCGGCGAACGCGTTGAGCACCGATTCTTTCATGGGCACGATTCTAGGCGAGGCAGGCGAACCTGTCAAACCGAACGAGTGTGACCTTACGACTTCACTGGCGCCGACATTCCGGTCTGTCTGATAGCATTCATCGCCAACGCGATCATCGAGCCGACATCGGAGACGCTCGCCGGCAGGATAAGGGTATTGGTCGTTTTCGCCAACTCTCCGAATTTGCCGATGTATTGCTCGGCGACACGGAGTTGAACGGCTTCCTGCCCTCCGGGAACCTGAATGGTTTCGGCGACTCTTCGGAGCCCCTCGGCAGTAGCCTGCGCGATAGCGAGGATGGCGGCTGCGGCGCCCTCGGCCTCATTGATCTGTTGCTGTTTCTTGGCTTCCGAGGCCTTGATCACCTGTTGCTTTTGTCCTTCGGCTTGGTTGATCGCCGCGTCGCGCTCGCCTTCCGAGGTCAAAATCAACGCGCGTTTTTCCCGTTCGGCGCGCATCTGCTTTTCCATCGCGTTCAATACGTCTTTGGGAGGAGTAATATTTTTAATCTCGTACCGGAGGACCTTCACGCCCCATGGCTCCGAGGCCTTATCCAATTCGTTCACCACCTGAGCGTTGATCGTGGTTCGGGCTTCGAAGGTCTTATCGAGTTCGATTTTGCCGATCTCGCTCCGCAGCGCGGTCTGCGCCAATTGCGTGAGCGCAAACTGATAGTCGTTGATTCCGTAGGAGGCACGTTCCGGGTTCAGCACCCGCATGTACAGGATTCCATCGACATGCACCTGGACATTGTCGCGGGTAATGCAGACTTGCTCCGGAATATCGACGGCACTTTCCTTCAGCACGTGCCGGTATCGGATCACGTCGATAAACGGCACGAGGATGTGAAATCCCGCGTTCAGCGTCGACCCGTACTTCCCCAAGCGCTCCACGACATAGGCGCTTTGTTGAGGGACGACGACCGCTGTTTTCGCGATCACGAATAAGACGAGCACTGCCAGGATGATGACGACGAATGTTCCGCCTTCCATGTCTGCACCTCGTTTGCGAATGAGCGTTATTCAGGCTTCACCAATATCGTCAGGCCGTCCACTCTAGCGACTGTGGCGCGCTGACCCGATAACAGAGGGACGGTCCCGACGTTCCGCGCGCTCCACGTCGAGCCCCGCAACTCGGCCTTGCCCGTGTGACCGGGCTGAAGGTCCTCGATCAGGATCGCAGACTCTCCAATCATGGTGTCCATCGCCTGTGAGGGATGCTTTTGCGTCAGGCGAAGCAGCGGCTTGCGCAAGAGCAACAGGGACAGGACCGCCAAGAAGGAAAATAAGAGCCACTGCAACCAGTCGGTGCTGACGACGTCCATGCCGGTGAGCGCCCCGACAATGACGGCCGCAACACCGAAGAACAGCAGGTAAAATCCGCCGGGAGACAGCAACTCCGCGCCGACCAGGGCGAGGCCCATAAAGATCCAATACCACCAGATCATTGAAGAACCCCCGTTGTGCAGGGAAAACCGGCGTGAAGAAATAGCGCTACTGTTGGAAGTCTAGGCCGGATACGACAGTGGGTCAAGCAGAGGGTTGTTTACATTCGGCGAATTGAACAGCCGAAGGGCCGATGCTATAGTCCGCGCACGATGGCGCACGATCAACCGGTCAAAGCTCTGGTGGTCGCTTTTACGGAGGATACGGCGGCCGCCGTCTATTCGGTCAACCGGCTGCGTCCGGAGAATCTCTGCTTCGTCCTTCCTGAGTCGGCCAAGGTTTCGGTGGAGTCGTCGATCCAACCGAAGATTGAACAAATGCCCCGGCGTTGGGACTGGATCGGCCTCGCCGATCCCGGCGAGTTTGCCGGCTGCCATCAGATGCTCGCCCGGTCGCTGCCTGACCTGTTACGGACGTGGGAGGTGCAACCGGGTGAACTGGTCGTCGACCTGACCGGCGCGACGCCGGCTATGGCGGCCGCATTGACGGCCGCGGCGCTCCCGTGGAGTTCCCGGTTTGTCTCGCTCGCCCCCGCTCGTCCAGGGTCGGAGGACGATACCATTATGATGGAGGGACGCGCGTGCCTCTGGCTACAAAGCAATCCCTGGGATGAGGCGGCGGCGATGTCTCGTCGAGAGGCATGCGAGCTGTTCAATCGGGGTGACTTTGCCGCCGCCGCGAAATTGTTCCACGACGTGGAAGCACGGGTGAGCGGCGGGCAGAAGCCGCTCTATCGTGCCTTTGCCGATGTAGCCGAGGGCTATAACTTGTGGGAGCGGTTTCACTATCGCCAGGCCTGGGACAAATTGAAGACCGCCACGAAGGCGCTGGAGATGGCGTCTCTGTGGGGCGGACCGCCTGGACTGAAAGCAATGCTGCCAGGCATCAAAGCCAACGCAGGATTTCTGGAGCGGCTTGTGCTCGACCCGGCGGAGGCGAAGGAGTTTCTCGTGCTGGATCTGCTGGCCCATGCAGGCCGGCGGCTCCATGTGACGCGCGACCCGGAGAGGGCGATGGCCGTGCTCATCCGTGCTCTCGAAGCCTTCGCGCAGCGACGATTGTTCCACGCGCACAAGATCAAGAGTTGGGATGTGCGGATCGAGCAGCTGCCGCAGGCGCTCCAAGAAACCTGCCGAACCTGCTATCTCGAAGACATCGACGGCAAGTTCAAGCTGCCGCTGCAGGCGCAGTTTCGCGTGCTGGCCGGGTTGGGCGATCAGCTGGGCCAATCCTTTCTCCGCGAATGGCCGATGATGAAACCGTTGCTCGATGCCGCCAATCATGCCGTCCTTGGCCACGGCTTCGAGCCAATCAAAGGCGAGCGGGTGCACCAACTCTACGAGGTCGTCGTCAAGCTCACGGGCGTGGCTGACAGTTCATTGCCGATCTTCCCCAAGCTCAATCTTTCGTGAAGCGTATCTCGTGAATCGTGAAGCGCAAGAAAATACGAAGGGAGAGGCGCGAACGATCAAGATCAGGAATTTTCGCGAGCTTGAGGTCTGGAAGCTGGGCAAGAAGATCGTCCTCGACGTGTATCGAGTGACGAAGGACTTTCCTAAAGAGGAAATGTACGGGCTGGTCGCACAAATGCGTCGTGCGGCTGTTTCAATTCCTTCAAACGTGGCCGAAGGATTCAACCGGAAGCATAATCCGGAATACCGGCAATTACTCTATGTGGCGCTGGGCTCCTGCGCCGAACTCGAAACACAAATTGAAGTGGCCCATGATCTAGGC
>JABMDL010000114.1 GCA_015903945.1 Nitrospira sp.
GTCGCGCCGGACGGATTTTACGATTTTTCCGCCAAGTATCAGAAGGGGAAGACCCGATATCTCTGCCCGGCGCCCTTGCCGGCCAAGATCATCAAGCAGATCGGGGAAATGGGCCGCCGGACGTTTCAGGTGTTGGGCTGTGAAGGAGCCGCCCGCGTCGATTTTCGAATCACCCCCAAGGGCCGTCCCTATGTGCTGGAAATCAATACTGTGCCGGGCATGACAGAAACAAGCTTGCTGCCGATGGCGGCGGCGCAGGCCGGGATCGATTACGACCATCTGGTTGTGCGGATTTTGCAGTCGGCGATTGCTCGTGCCGAGCGGCTTGCGCAGGCGACGAATAAGGAGCCGGCATGAGGAACATGTTTCGGAAGCGCCCACGCGTCTCTTCCCCGGGCCCACGAAAGAATCAGTGGAAGGATTCGCGTGTGGGGCAGGAGGCGGAAGTCAAGCGGTTCCGGACTCTGGCCGGATGGAAGACCGCCGTCCGGTGGGGAGGCGCGATGGCTGCTGTGGGAGTGACGATGTGGGCTATTACCGTGGGGGTGCAACAGGCTGGGCCGTTCCTCCGAGAGTTGCTCGAGATTCACACGGTGACCGTGGACGGCCTGCATCGCGTCGACCGGCAGGAGATCCTCGATCTGGCCGGGGTGAAGCCAGGCATGCCGATTCATCATGTCCTCACGTCTGCTGTCGAGGCGCGGTTGGAAGCCCATCCGTGGATCAAGGAAGCGGTGGTTGCCCGAGTGCCGTTGCATGAATTGCGAATCTCGGTGGTCGAGCGAAAACCCGCGGTGGTCGTCCGGGCGGGCGGAGAGAATTTTCTCGGCGATAAAGAGGGCCGTGTGCTTGCTCGGCTGGCTCAGACGGACGACGGCTCGTTGCCGATGGTGACGGGCATCGATCCCAAAAAGTTGTTACGTGGTGATGAGGCGGTGCGGCAAGCGGTCGCGGCGGGCGTCGAGCTGGCACGGCTGATGGGGCTGGCCTATGAGGGCCGGCTGCATGTGAACGCCGCGGATCCTGAGAATCTTGTTGCCTCCGTTCGAGGCGTGCAGTTTCACTTCGGTGAGGACGGCCTCGGCGATCAGTGGCAACGGTTTCAGCAGGTTATGCCGGTCGTGAAGATGCTGAACTTCGACGGGGCCGGCGACGGAGCCAACGACGTGGATCTTCGGTACGAGAACAGGGTTGTAGTGCGGGAAAGGGGGTGAGGGCGATGCCGAAACGAGAACACATCCTTGTCGGGCTCGACATCGGGACGACCAAGATTTGCGCGATCGTCTCCGAGGTGACCGACGCGGGCGCGTTGAACGTGATCGGAGTTGGATCGAGCCCTTCCCGGGGACTCCGCAAAGGCGTCGTCGTCGATATTGAGAGCACGGTCGAATCGATCAAGAAGGCTGTCGAGGAAGCGGAGTTGATGGCGGCGGTGCAGATCAACTCGGTCTACACCGGCATCGCCGGCAGCCATATTTCCGCCGAGAACTGCAAAGGTGTTGTCGCGTTGAAGCGCGCCGAGGTGACGCGCGAAGACATTCATCGGGCAATCGAAAGCGCGCGCACACTGGCGGTGATTCCGCATGAACGCCGGATTCTGCATGTGTTGCCCAGAGAGTTCATGGTGGACGGGCAGGAAGGCGTGCGCGAACCGTTGGGCCTGTCGGGGAACCGCCTCGAAGTGAACGTGCACGTGATTACGGGTGCTGTGACATCTGCGCAAAATATCATCAAGAGCGTCAATCGGGCGGGGCTCGACGTCGTGGATATTATCCTCCAGCCGCTGGCCTCCAGTGAAGCGGTGCTGAGCCAGGAAGAGCG
>JABMDL010000076.1 GCA_015903945.1 Nitrospira sp.
CGCGGCGGTGATCGCCTATACCCACCATGAGCGATTCGACGGGACCGGCTACCCACGCAACCTCAAAGGCGTGGCCATTCCCATCGAAGGCCGTATCGCGTCCATCGCCGATGCGTTCGATGCCCTGACGACCCAACGTGTCTACAAGCCGGCGTTCGAAATCAGCCACGCCATCGAGCTCATGCTGAAACACCGCGGGGAGCATTTCGACCCAGAATTGCTCGACGTCTTCGTCGCCTCCGCAGACGAGCTGACCCGCATCCATAACCAGTACGCCGACCGTGTGGTGCCTGACCCAACCCGGGAAACCTGACCAGCCCTTTTCGCTCCTTCAATGACAAATAACAAGGCCCCGGTGCGGAGTCTTACCACTCCGCACCGGGGCCTTCACTCTACAGCCGTACACTACCCGGCTGCCAATACTACCTCATCGTTTCCCTTTACGGGTGAGGATTCCCACCCCCGATCGGTCCGATCGGATTCCGCTGCTTCTTCGTGAGCTGGGCCCTGTAGCCGATCGGCAGCTCCTGCACCCAGCCGTTGTAGACATTGGGCACCGGGAGAACTCCCTGACCACCCTGGCCCTTGTTGCCAGTGATCTTGTCGTCCTTGGCTACATGGTCATTGGCCAGCACGACCCAACCGGCGATCACAGCATCCGACGCATCACCGTTATTGTTTGGATCATAATCCAACACGATCAGCCTGTTGGCGAATTTGCTCGTGACATAGGCATAGTATCCGCCGCCCTTCTTGGCGCCAAAGTTCACCCCATGGCAGCCCGGATCGCAGGGAAGGATCCGCACAAGGGTATCAGTGGTTGCATCCACAATAGTAATGGTGCCACCCAAAGTATTCCCTGTAATGACAAATTTCCCATCCGGGCTCACCGGAACCTGCACCGGCAAGCCGCCTATGAAACCATCCACACATTTTTCTTTGCCCTGCTCATCCTTTTCACAACCCTTGACCAGATCATAGCCCTGAATCAAGCTGATGTCCTTGATCTTCTCCCCGGGCGCATAAGGACCAGCACCCTTGAGTCCACCAACGCCAGTATAGTTCGTTAATGTCCGCGGGCCATTCATCACCGAGATCGAGTGCCCCAAGTAGTTCGTCACATAATACTTGCTGGAATCCGGCATCATACCGCTCGCAATAGACACAGGCCCTGTCTCATTCTTCGCAAGCACATGGCCCGTGTTCCAGCCCGTAAACTCATACAACGTCGAGTCCGCTGAATTGGAATTAGGTGTAACCATGTGCTCGCCGTTGAACCCCATCCAGTGAGCATGGGGCTGAGTTTGCTTGGTGAGATTGTTTGGATCTTGGATCGAGATCAGCCGACCGACCGTGAGTGTGCCGTTCGGCAGCCGATCCAACTCGATGACCCCATCATCGCCGTTGCACCCCACATGTACTTGCTGGTCACTTGTACCCGGATGCAACCGCGTCATCACGTGAGCCGGATCATGGCACACAATGCCTTTGGCCTTGACTTCATCGCCGTTGACGAGATCAATCTCTTGAATGAGCTTCCCGTTACGACGATTGATCACAAAGAGACTGTTGCCGTGCCACTCTGTTTGATAGATTTCCTTCTGATCATTGCTGGCCCAGAAGTTGTGCCCGTTGTTCATCAGCTGATCCGGCAGCGCAATCTTCCTCGTGACATTCCATCCCGTAGCCGACACAACGGTCGCTGTCCCTGGATAGTTTGCCCCTTTCCCGTTCTTGTCGGTCAGCTCGTACTGGGTATCAACCCAAACTTCTCCAATCCCTTTGGTGCGGGGTTTTTTCTGGCGAGGAATCGTATCGCCATCAAATGTTGCCTGGAGTGCTGCCTCAAGGTTGGGAACGACTGCTCCACCAGTCACAACCACCGGCACGGCGGGATAGGTTGGCTTATAGGCTTGTCCCACCTTGGTGTAGTCTTTCCAATTGGATGGGGTCGTCACGATAAAAAATGCCCGCAACAACCGCAGCCCCAGATTGGAGTTGCTATCAAAGGTCACATTCCCAACATCCGTGACTTCTCGCTTAATCAGAAGCGTGAGCTGGTTGCCGATATCAAAGGCTGCATCGCCAGACTCCGTCTTGGTAGTCGGATCATCAACGATCACTCCCCCCAGCATGTACGGATGGAGCTTGCAAAAAAACACGTACAAACCCGGGGTCGTCAGGATCCTAGAGTGATTAGCCTGATTTGCGGAAGGCTGATCGATCCGCTCATCATTGCCGGCGGTTGATGGCCACAGCAGGCTGGTCACGGTATGCTTGCTTTCCGCGACTTTCATACCGTTAATCTCTTGCCAAAAATTCACCTTAGTGCCAGGGGGAACGATAGCCAGGGAACGGGTTGCTTTGTGCGGATTCTCCATGCCATCAAGATCGAACCAATACCCCGGGATATCGGTAACCTTAAAGTTGACCTCACCGGCAGACGCAAGCTGCGCCGTGCCGAGCATCAGCCCCCCAATCAGGGACACTAGGCGACTACACTTCATAATTGTGCCTCCTACCTTTAAAAATTAATCACTACCCACACACCATCACCACACTGAACTCCGCGTCACACACTCACTTAAACCACCGCTGCTCCTCGTGATCTCACAAAACAATCAACTTCGTTCTTTCTGCTGCTCTTCCGCCCACCGTTGCTCGACAATGGCCGTCGCTTTTTCACGCACGTCCTCGTCGTCATCCTCCATCGCCTCGAACACCGGATCGAGTGGGGCGGAGCCCCCTTTGACATTCCAATGCTCCAACGCCCGATACCGATCTCGCGGATCGGCTGACCCAAGATCCCTCACGACCATATCAGGAACCCCAGGGATCGACCGGTTGTCACGCTCCTCCGTGTCGGAATCCGACTGACCAGCGGCGACCGCTTTTCGATCGTTTTGACCAGAGCCTCGCTGCGCCGCTCCCACGACTACTCCGGCACCGGCGGTTTCTCCTTTGCTGACACTCGGCGCTGACCCCGGCGCTTTCTCGGAAACTGGTGCTCCGCACGCAGTGAGACCGAGCAGCAGACACCCAGCGACCGCTCGTGCGAAACCTGGCGCGATAAGCTGCACTCTCCTCTCCTTCCGCTTCCCTGCTTTCATGTTGAGATTATTGCCGCCCCAGTCAGGTGAGAGACGTGATCCGCAGAAATCACCGATGCCGACCATCCTTCGTACTCACATATCCTCCAAATCGGCCATGGTGGCCGATTGTACGGCATGCCATTTCCATTTTCAACCATTTATCTCATTTAGGAGAGGACTTTCTCCCATAGACAAAATTCGTCCGCTACGTGACGGCAAAAGACATGCCATGCGGCAGGAAAAAGAAGATGCACGCACGGCTTTGTGAGGATCAGATCCTAAATTCAAATACACCAGATTAACCCACGAGGCCACGGCGGTAGAGCTTCACAAGAGAGTTCGGAAGCATCATGCTCTGGGATGCCCCGCTTGCCGATACGTTCGGACGATGGCTTCAACCCGCGTCTGCACACCCAGATGCTGACAGACACGCTGAAGATGCTTCTGAACCATCCGCGGACTGATGCTGAGCGCCAGACAAATTTCCTTATTCGACAGCTCACCACTCATCGTCGCCTCCTACCTCGAACGCTGGCACAATCCACGACAGCCCAGGAGATGGGCGGTTTAGGAGCAGCAGCAGAAACTCTTAACTCACCTGTCCGTAGCAACGGGGGAGAACCCGATCACCTCGGAGCCCATCCATTTCTGGGGGAGTACCCTCGCCCGACAAACGCACCGCTCGAACTCGTCACAACAGAACTGTCAGAAGACTGGGGTGCCGAAGAGAGGCGAAGACGAACAACACATTACCGACGTTGGGCCAGGACAGCACCACAAACTCCTCTCCGGTGCTCCAAGAATGGAGCAGCAGGAATGCACCCATAATTAAGACAATGATGGCGGGCCAGATTATCGATAGAGTGCCAAGGATTAGGACGCACGTTATCGCCGCCCTCATTGACTGGACCAACTGGCTCTTCCGTGTAACCATAAGATCCTCCCTAGTTAGCTCTCTACTGGAATACAGGGGAATCAATGATTGAATGGATGACGCCGCATTTCATAAACCGGCTCCCAATACTTGCCGAAGCCCCCTTTCCCGTCCCCCTCCGGATCCAGATACTGCTTCACCAAGGCTTTGTAGAGCTCTTTCGGCGACGCCGATCGATCAATCTTCAGTGCCTCGTAGGTTTCCTATGGCACCGGGGGACAGTCTGCTTGCGCCGGTGCGGCGACCAACAGGCCGCCGACCGCAACACACGCGCCCGCATGAGATGGAGGCTCATCGTAAACGCTCCTTTCGCTGAGGCCCTAGGGCAGACGCGCCCACGAGAGCCTCCTTTTGTTAACTCACACCTCCGACGCGACCCCCCTTCAGACTCGACTGGGGCACGTTTCTGGCCTCATCACAATATTCATGTCTTCTCAGATAGTCTCTGCAGGCGTTGAAACAAGTCATTGAGCGTGCTCAGTACTCCCCCCGTAATGTGGCGGCGAAGTTCTGGTCCTGCATACTGCAGCGGAACCATTCGCCGCCGTTGCCAGCCCCTGAGCGAGAAGACTTTCCCCGGCTGCCCATGCGGCTTTTCACAGACCACGACGAACTCCTGTCCATGTTCATCTTCCATGAGGAACCCCTTGACATTCATACGACCTCCCGCCCTGTCTCAGCGTATGTTCGCCAGCAACACGGTGGCCCGCACGCCGCCCACTACCCTTGAGCCTCACCGCCATTACTGCGCCGACGAGGCCTGCATGGCCAGCATCCTCGCGGCGATCTCTCCAAGTCCCCCTTGTTCGAGTAACGATGCCCGCTGCCGTAGCAATTCACCCTCCCTCTGATTGGATTGAATCAGATCGGAAATCGCCGCAACAGCGTCGTACCAAACTCCCGATTGAGCGAAGCACCTCGGCGCATCCGCTTTCGCTATAACGCTTGGTAGGGGCAGTTCAAGCTTGTCCCGATCTACCCGTTCAATGATTCCCTTTGCGACGATGTTGCCCGATGGCTCTTCTGAGTCCAGAATCAAGGCGACCGACCATTGATAGCGCTCGCCGGGTGAGAGCTTCACGTTATAGTCGGACAATCTGATCTGTTGGATGCCAGGGCGTGCGGGTTGTGGAAGCCTCGTTTCCAGGACTGGCGCCTCGGCGTTATCCGCGATGAGCACGAACTCGTACGGCATGTCCTGTTCGGTCTGGGCAAACCAATAGAGGACCGGCTGTGCCTGAAGCGTCAATCCCACATGATCAGGAGCTAACGCGCTGATCACGGGGACACTCTTATTCATACCGCGCGTACCTCCTCCCCTCTGCATCCCTGAGGCTGGAGTCCCCTTTCTGGGCGGGATAGACAGCAGTGGTTTCCCGATCGACTCCACTTTCGGCGACGAGATACTCGTTTGGGTCATTCCGCGTTGTTGCTCCTCTGCCAAGGGGTTCCCTGGCAAAGACAGTACGAGACCGGCGGCAATACTTATGATCATGAAGCGCTTCATATTGCCTACCCTCTCTTTCTCTTCTTCAGTCCAAAAAAAGAATGATTGTGTGACGGGTGACTTACACCGTCCCCGTCTTTGCATCCAATATGCAGCATCCGATCAAGAATCCGTCCGTCACAATCCTCACCGATGCTGTTTCCAGCGCTATCCGTACAACAGAGCTCCCAGCTGACGGACAAGCCTGCATGCCAGTTTCATTCCAGAAGTTATTGTTCCTTTTCTCTCAGCTATGACAAATCGTGACTATGGCCCCGAACGCTTAAAATGCCGCTACAGCAGATGCGATCCCGATGGGACGTGCTCGCACGCGATCCTTCGAGAACGATGAAACAATGCGTTCAGAAGATCGAGGAGATGCCTCCATAGCGACACTGTACCCAAACAGGTTCGGATCTATATAGATTCACCTGGCCCAACAAACGATGGATCAGCTCTGCCGAGCGGCGAGGCAATCGAGCCATGCCAGCACACTCCATATATCCTGACCAATCCCGAACTGTCTTTTGGAAGCTCCTACCGGTCGCCTTGATTGAAACAAGCGAATCGAGGTGCTGAAGGGAGCGGCATCCGCCGTGTACCGCTTCAATGCCTTTGATGGCATCGTAAACATCATCACGAAATCCCCGGAAGAAATGCGAGGCACGACGCTGCAAGCGGCCGGTGGGGAGCTAGGACCGCTGCTCACGAACATCGCCCATGCAGGAACCTCCGGAGACTGGAGTTATTGTTCATCTGGTGGGCACGAACAAAACCAGCGCTGGTCCGACCGGGGCGCACCAGCCCTTAACATCCAACGAATTGTTGGAGTGGATTAGGCAGGCTCGTAATTCAAATTCGGCGAAAGCCAGCGCTCGACGGTACGGAGGTCCATCCCTTTGCGTCGGGCATAGTCCTCGACCTGATCCTTGCCGATCTTGCCGACGGCGAAGTATCGGGCGTCTGGATGGGCGAAGTAGAACCCGCTCACGGAAGCCGTGAGTGTGATCTCTGCGTTGGTCTCCACCGACAAGAGGTCGAACAACAATCGCTTCTCGGTGTGGTCTGGGCACGCCGGATAGCCCGGCGCAGGTCTGATACCGCGATACCTCTCTCGGATCAGGTCTTCATTTGTGAGTTCCTCGCCCTTGCCGTAATTCCACTCTTGGCGCACCTTCTTATGGAGGAACTCCGCAAAGGCCTCGGCCAACCGGTCGGCGAGCGCTTTGGCCATAATCGAATTGTAATCGTCGTGGTCCTGGTCGAACCGCTTGCAGAGTTCATCCAGCCCGATGCCGGTCGTCACGGCGAAGGCGCCGATGAAATCCTGCCGGCCTGACTCTTTCGGTGCCACGTAGTCGGCGAGACACAGGTTCGGCTGCCCTTCCGGTTTCTCAGACTGCTGACGAAGATGGTGGAGTGTCGTGTACGCGGTCTTCCGCGACACATCTGCATACAGCTCGATGTCGTCACCGTCCGACGCCGCGGCGAAGAAGCCGTAGACGCCCTTGGCTGTGAGCCACTTCTTGTGGACGATTTCGTCCAAAAGCCGGCGCGCATCGTCGTACAGTTCCTTGGCTCGTTCGCCGACTGTCGCGTCGTCGAAGATCGTCGGATAACGCCCCCTCAGTTCCCAGGTGTGAAAGAACGGCGACCAATCGATGAACGGGATGAGATCCCCCACCGCTTGTGCGCCAAGCACCCGAATACCAAGAACCGCCGGACGTGGAATATCGAGCGTCGGCCAGTCGGTGACCAATCGATTGGCACGCGCCTGGGCGATGGGCAACACAGGCTTCGTGCCGCGACCCTGATGCGCGTGCCTCATCCGCTCATAGTCCTCTCGCACCTGGCGCACAAAGCCCGGCTTCTGGGTCGGACTCACGAGACTTCCCACCACACCGACTGCCCGCGAGGCATCCAGCACATGGATGACGGCCGGATCGTAAGACGGGGCGATCTTGACCGCCGTGTGAGCTTTACTCGTTGTGGCGCCGCCGATGAGCAACGGCACCTCAAACCCTTCGCGCGTCATTTCCTTGGCCACATGGACCATCTCATCGAGCGACGGTGTAATAAGGCCGCTCAGGCCGATGATGCTCGCTTTCTGTTCCCGCGCGGCCGCCAGGATCTTCTCGCAGGGCACCATGACACCCAGATCGATGACCTCGTAGTTGTTGCAACCGAGCACCACGCCGACGATGTTTTTCCCGATATCGTGCACGTCGCCCTTGACGGTCGCGAGCAAAACCTTCCCCTGCGACTGAAAATTGCCGGACCGCTTCTTCTCTTCTTCCATAAAGGGCATGAGGTAGGCCACGGCTTTCTTCATGACGCGGGCACTTTTGACGACCTGCGGCAAGAACATCTTGCCTGAGCCGAAGAGATCTCCCACGATGTTCATGCCGGCCATAAGCGGCCCTTCGATCACCGCCAGCGGCTTGGGATATTTCTGCCTCGCCTCTTCCGTATCCTGGTCGATGTAGTCCGTGATCCCCTTGACCAGCGCATGGGCCAGCCGTTCCTCGACCGTCCCCTTCCGCCATTCATCGTCCTTGGCGGCCACCTTCCCCTTGGCCTTGACCGTTTCGGCAAACGACACCAGCCGCTCGGTCGCATCCGGCCGCCGGTTCAACAGCACGTCTTCCACAAGCTCAAGGAGATCTTTGGGAATCTCTTCGTACACCGCCAACTGCCCGGCATTGACGATGCCCATATCCAGCCCGGCCTTGATGGCATGATAGAGAAACGCCGCGTGCATGGCTTCACGCACAACATTGTTGCCGCGGAAGGAGAAGGAGATGTTGCTGATGCCGCCGCTGACCTTTGCACCGGGCAGGTGCCGCTTGATCCAGCGCGTCGCCTCGATGAAGTTCACCGCATAGCCGTTGTGCTCCTCGATGCCGGTCGCCACCGTCAGCACGTTCGGATCGAAGATAATATCCTGCGGGGGAAACCCCACCTGCTCCGTGAGAATCTTGTACGACCGCGCACAGACCTCAATCTTGCGCTCCACCGTATCGGCCTGGCCCCGCTCGTCGAACGCCATGACGACGACCGCCGCGCCATAGCGGCGGATGAGCGTGGCCTGCTCGATGAACTTGCGCTCACCCTCCTTCAGGCTGATGCTGTTGACGACGGACTTGCCTTGGATGTTCCGTAGCCCCGTCTCCAGGACCTCCCACTTGGAACTGTCCACCATGATCGGCACTTTGCAGATATCCGGCTCCGACGCGACGAGGCGGAGAAACTTCTCCATCGCCGCCGTGGAGTCGAGCATCCCTTCGTCCATGTTGACGTCGATGATCTGGGCGCCGCCGTCGACTTGTTGCCGAGCCACCGACAACGCTGTGTCGTAATCCCCGGCCAAGATGAGCTTCGCAAAGGCCGGTGAACCGGTCACATTGGTACGCTCGCCGACGTTCACGAAATTCGAGTCCGGCCGGATCGTGACTGCTTCAAGACCACTGAGGCGGGTATAAGGCTGGACCGTGGCAAGTACGTGCGGCTTCACGCCACGCACGGCCTCGGCGATTTTTTTGATATGCGCCGGCGTCGTTCCACAGCAGCCGCCGACGATGTTCAACCAGCCGTTTTCAGCCCATTCCTTCAGCTGCGGTGCGAGCGATTCAGGCGTTTCAGGGAATCCCGTCGGCAGTAATGGATTGGGCAACCCGGCATTCGGATGGCTGCTGATGTAGATCGGCGCAATCTGCGACAATTCTTCGATCAACGGACGCATTTCCTTCGGCCCCAACGCGCAGTTCATCCCCACACTGAGCAGCGGCACATGGGAGATGGAATTCCAGAAGGCCTCGACCGTTTGGCCGGTCACACCGCGATTGCT
>JABMDL010000003.1 GCA_015903945.1 Nitrospira sp.
TCGAGGAAGCTTGGGAGCGGAGGATGTTTCATCGCATAGGCTTCCGCGCGTCCCATGACGATACAATTGGTGATAATCAACCCGACGAAGACCGACAGGTCTTTGCTGATTGAGAACGCATAGGCTTTGATGAATTGATCGGTGACGATGACCAGCGACGAAATAATGGTCATCTGCACGATAATGCGGATGCTACTCGGGGTATGATTGCGCACCAGACTGATGGCGGCATTGGAGAAGGCGGTGACGACGGTCAGCGCGATGCACATCGTGATCGTCGTCGAGAGCTTGGACGTCACAGCCAGTGCCGAGCAAATCCCTAAGACCTGTAAAATGACCGGATTATTGTCAACGATCGGGTCGAAAATGATTTTTTTGTGTTGGTACGACATGAGCATTAGCTCCTTTCGTGACGCAAACGGGACAGATATGGCCCGTATCCTTTGTCGCTCAGCCAGAACTTGAGCAAATTCTCTACCCCTCGCGACGTGATGGTGGCGCCGGCGAGTGCGTCAACCTGATGTTGAGCCTCGGGGGTGGAACTGTCAATCGCAACCTTCGTTATTTCAACCTGAACCTTCCAGTTCTGATCGAACAGGACTTTGCCCGTCCATTGGGCGCGCCACTTGGGATTGTCGATCTCTCCGCCTAATCCAGGGGTCTCGGCATGCTGATAGAATCGCAGGCCCTGCACCGTTCGCAAATCCTCTTCAAGCGCGAGAAACCCGTACATCGTGGACCAGAGCCCGTAGCCATACACCGGCAGAATCAGTTTCTTCATGTCACCGTTGGCGCCGATAATCCGATAGACCGGCAGATGGCGCGGTTCACGCCTGATCCCCGCCACATCCTCCCGGCGGGCGAGTTCGGTGGAGATCTCAGGATCCTTTCCGGCCTTGACGATATTAAAGGTGTCAGGATCGACCCCCTTTACTTCGTCACCGGTTGCCAGTTCGATCATGCGCGCGTCGATTCGTTTGAGCGCCTGTTCTTCGGTCAGTCCCTCCTTGAGGAGGCCGGAGACCGCAATCACGTTCCGGATGAGGTCGGCCTTTTGATTCTTTTCCTGAATCGGTCGAAGGAGCACCGCCGCTCCGGCAACCACCACTGAGCAGACCAGACAGAGGACCAGCGTCACCAGCAGCGTCCTGCTGCCACTCTCAACCGGCGCAGCGGATACGGCGGAATCCGGTTCAGGCGCGGACATGGCGGCGGAGCCTCCGTCGGATGTTCAGCTGGATGACCGCATAATCGATCAGGGGCGCGAACACATTGGCAAACAAAATCGTGAGCATCACGCCTTCCGGAAACGCCGGGTTCGCCACGCGGATCAGCACGGTCATGGCCCCGATCAGAAGGCCGAAGACCCAGCGCCCGGCGCTCGTCATAGCGGCTGACACCGGATCGGTGGCCATGAAGACCATGCCGAAGGCAAATCCGCCCAGCACCAGGTGCCAGTACCAGGGCATCGCCACCATGGGATTGGTGTCGCTGCCGACCACATTGAACAAGAGCGAAGCCCCGACCATCCCCAGAAAGCACCCGGCGATAATGCGCCAGGAACCTACTCTAGTATAGATCAGAAACGCCGCGCCGAGCAGGCAGGCGAGGGTGGAGGTTTCCCCCATGGAACCCGGCATCAGGCCGATAAAGGCATCCCACCAGGTCGTGCCCCCGCGGATGATCTCGTCGACGCCGCCTACTTTACCAAGGCTGAGCGCGGTCGCGCCGGAATAGCCATCCACGGCCACCCACACCCGGTCACCGGAAATTTCGGCGGGATAGGCGAAAAACAGAAACGCCCGCGCGGTCAGGGCCGGATTGAGAAAGTTCTTGCCGGTGCCGCCGAAGATCTCTTTGCCAAGTACCACGCCGAAGCTAATCCCGATGGCGACCATCCAGAGCGGCATATTGGGTGGCAGCGTCAGCGTGAAGAGCATGGAGGTAACCAGAAATCCTTCATTAATCTCTTTCTGGCGGACCGTGGAAAATACCACTTCCCATACGCCGCCGACGATTAAGGTCGTCAGATAGATCGGCAGAAAATACAAGAAGCCATGGACCGTATTGGCCAGAATACTGCCGGTATCAAACCCGATATGGAGCGCTGCCAGCAGGTCATAACGCCAGCCAGTCTTGGCTATCCCCATCTTTGCGAGTGCCAGATTGGCCTGATAGCCGGTGTTGAACCAGCTCCACAGGATGCAGGGAATCAGCGCCACCACCACGTACACCATCAATCGTTTCAGATCGATGCCATCCCGCACATGAGGCGCGGTGTGCGTGGTTTCGGGAGAGGAATACAGAAACGCATCGACCATCTCGAAGACGGGATAGTACTTTTCATACCGGCCGCCCTTGGCAAACAGGGGCCTGAGACGATCAAGATAGCGTTTCAAACCTGCCATCAGCCTTCTCTCTCAATCTGGCTCAACACGCTCCGCAACACCGGGCCGTAGTCATTCTTGCCCACGCACACAAAGGAGCACAAGGCAAGGTCTTCCTCATCCAGTTCCATGCAGCCCAATTGTTGCGCCATGTCGGTGTCGCCCACCATCAGGTAGCGCAGCAGCTGCGTCGGAAGGATATCCAGGGGCATGATATCCTCGAAGTTGCCGAATGGCACCATGGCACGCAGACTTCCGTTCAGCCCGGTGGTCAACCCAAACTCCTCCCGGCGGTGGCGGAAGAGACTCGACAGCATGACGTTGCTCTGGGAGAATGCTTTCCGCCCGGGCGTGAACCAGCCCATGAACGTCCGTTCTACCTTTTCCTGAATCACACAGACCTGTAAATGATGGCGCCCCAGATAGGATGACCAGTTGGCTGCGTGACGCCCCGACAAGATCGAGCCGGAGATGACGCGGCTCTCACCGTCCTGAAGCTCACCCTCGATCAACTCCTCGATACAGGCGCCGAGCCTGGTCTGCAAGAGGCGTGGCTGTTTAACTTGCGGTCCGCCGAGCGCAACGATGCGTCCGGTCGATAACCGGCCGCTGGTAAACAGCTTGCCGATCGCAATCACCTCCTGGTAGTTGAGGTGCCAGACCACCTTGTTGACGTCAACCGGTTCGAGAAAATGAATGTGCGTCCCCGGCAGACCGGCCGGGTGGGGGCCTTCGAAACTGGCCTGGCGTATGTGGCCTATACCCTGTGGCAACGGCAGTTCTGCTGCGGGTGACTTGCACACCCACAGCGGCATGGTGCCAAGGCGCGACAGCACCGTCAGGCCATGGCTGAACGATTCCGCCTCTGCTGTAATAATCGGAGCAGGATCGGCGGCCAGCGGGTTGCTGTCCATCG
Organism: Nitrospira sp.; assembly: GCA_015903945.1. GTDB lineage: Bacteria > Nitrospirota > Nitrospiria > Nitrospirales > Nitrospiraceae > Nitrospira_D. Next base: position 3,304 of record JABMDL010000003.1, read on the forward strand.
CTGTCACGAAGATGGCAGCCGGACGAGTGGTCGGGTCGGCGATCTTGCTATAGGGTCGCGTGCGTAAGGTTACCCACAGACCCGATGCCAACAGATTGTCCACCACCTGCGTTTCGGTCAGGCCGGCCAGTTGGTCGACAGGATAGGCCGCAAATGTCTCCTCGTCTTCGGTTTCGTCAAGCCGGATGACGACCGACTGAAGCAGGCGTTGCGCTCCACGATGGATCGCACGCACCGTGCCGGCACCCGGAGCCGTGATGCGTACGCCGGGTAGCTTCTTGTGCTCGAACATCGCTTGGCCGAGCTTGACCTTGTCCCCTTCGGCGACCAGCATGGCGGGTTTGAGATCGATATGATCCACGCCGAGCACGCCGACGTGGCGGACAGGTTTGGCGACATGGACATGCTGCTCCGGCTTCCCGCTGATCGGCAAATCCAGCCCTTTTTTGATTCTGATCATCATGGCAGTTACGGTGCCATTGGCGCCGTCGTGATGGGTCGACTTGCTATGGTTAAGCAATGCTCTATTGTCTACGCTGCCGGATGAGCGCTTTTTCGTCAATCATGAGCGCCGACATATGAAATGGCAGTAAACCATGAGGCCAAATTTCCGCAGTACAACTGTTTGGACATCTTGTTGTCAAGCCTTGTCTTGGGTAAGCATTTCAGATGGCCTGACAGGGGGTTGCCCCTTAACCCGCATTATTCACAAGCACTTCTGCTGCAATCGATGATCCGCTGCTGCGACAAGCCTGCGGGCGGCGGGCTCGCCCCTCGGACCTTCGACGTACTGCACGAGTACGCCTCAGGTCCTCTGTGCTCCGCGCGCCGCTCTCGCGACGAACTGTCATGAATAAGCGGGTTAATCAGAACGGACTTGCTGACATTGATGAAGGTGAGCAACTGGCGAAATCCGAGAACGTCATGGTACACAGAACCATGACTCGACGCACCTTGGAAACCCTTGCCTTCGACAATACCTATGCTCGTCTGCCAGAACCCTTCTACGCCAAGCTGAACCCGACGCCGTTTCAGTCGTCCCCCTACCTCGTCCATGCGAATCCTGAAGCCGCGGCGCTGATCAGCCTCGATCCTGAAGAAGCGGCCCGTCCGGAGTTTGCTCAGGTCTTCGGTGGGAGCATGCTTGTGCCGGGCATGGAGCCGCTCGCGATGCTCTACTCCGGCCATCAATTCGGCGTGTATGTGCCGCAGCTGGGCGACGGCCGCGCGATTCTCTTGGGCGAAGCGACGAACGAGCGGGGCGAGCGGTGGGACCTGCATCTCAAGGGTGCCGGCTTGACGCCCTTTTCGCGTGACGGCGATGGGCGCGCGGTGTTGCGCTCGACGATCCGCGAATATCTCTGCTGCGCGGCTATGCAGGGGCTCGGCGTCCCGACGACGCGGGCGCTCTGCATTGTCGGGAGCGACCACAAGGTCTATCGTGAACAGGTCGAAACCGGCGCCATGCTGGTCCGCATGGCGCCGTCCCATGTGCGGTTCGGCACGTTCGAAATCTTCTACTACCGCAAGCAGCATGAACATCTGAAAGTCTTGGCCGACTATGTGATCGCCCGGCATTATCCGCACCTTACGGCCGTTCCAGACACGTACGTCCGCTTCTTTACCGAAGTCGTCGAGCGGACCGCCAAACTGATCGCGCAGTGGCAGGCGGTCGGTTGGGCTCATGGGGTGATGAATACCGACAACATGTCGATCCTTGGTCTCACCTTGGACTACGGCCCCTACGGGTTCATGGACGACTACGATGCCGGATTTATCTGCAATCACTCCGATCACAATGGCCGCTATGCGTTTAATCAACAGCCCTATATTGGTCTCTGGAACCTGAGTTGTCTGGCGCAGGCCTTGTTGCCGCTGGTCAACAAGGAGGCACTAAAGGCAGTGCTCGAGACCTATCAACCCTTGTATGAGCAGACGTACCTCGCCCACATGCGGGCGAAATTTGGATTGGTGGATGAGCGCGCGGAAGACGACACCCTGATTCGAGATTTTCTGGGTCTGCTCCAGGAGAGTCAGGCCGATTACACGATGGTGTTTCGGGAATTAAGCACCTTCTCGTCAGCCGAGGGTGCGACGAACGAGAAACTGCGCGAGCTCTTTCTCAACCGCGACCGGTTCGACGAATGGGCGGCGCGGTATCGCGACCGGTTGCGGAGCGAGCGCAGCCTCGACCATGAGCGGTCGGCGCGGATGAACCGGGTCAATCCAAAGTACGTGCTCCGGAACTACCTGGCTCAAGTGGCGATTGAGAAGGCTCAGCACAAGGACTTCTCTGAGATCGAACGGTTGTACACCCTGTTGCAACATCCCTACAGCGACCAGCCGGGCATGGAGGCCTATGCGGCGCCGCCTCCCAACTGGGGCAAGCACTTATCGGTCAGTTGCTCGTCGTAATACATCTCTCCATTAGGGCATCCTTTATGCTTCGACTCACAGGCAGCCTCCACGGTTGGGGGCTACTCGACTCACTGGAGCGGTGGGTTCGTAAGAGTAGCCTCCGACATTTTCATGGTGCTAGTATGCGCAGGTTATGCAACAGCCTCGACTAAAAAATTGCCGGAAGGTCATTACTCAATTCCTGGCCCTGTCGGGTCTGGCCTTATTTCTTACGGCCTGCGTTGACAGTGGGTCTGGAGGGGGTGGGACGAGTCCTACAGCACAGACCGGAGTCTCCATCAGCGGGACCGTGTCCGGCACCCGTATCGTAGCAGTTGATCCAAGCGATCAAGTGCTTACGCAGGATGACACCGCAGGGCGAACGCCGAACTCACAAGGACAGTTCGCCTGGTCGCTCGGTAATCTGCCGGTCGGTGCGAACATCCGGATCTTCTTCATCACCGGTGGGAACGTCTATCCCTTATATTTCGGAAATCCCAGCACCAACGTGTTTGCCGTCAACAGCGCGGGATCAATCAATCTGGGCCATGTGACGACCTCGGGCACTCAGGCAACGCCGCAGATTCCCCCGGCCGATGTGACTCCCGGTCAACCCAATCCCGGTCTGCCGCCAAGTGTGGCCCCGATCCTCACGATCAGCAGTCCGGCGAACAATGCCAGTTTGCCCAACGGTTCGGTGACCATCACCTTTGCCGTGCAGAATTTCACCATTGGCGCAGTGAATCAACCACACCTACACTTCTACCTCGACGGCGATTCAACTCCCTACCACTACTTCGGCGGTTCGCCCGGCCAGGTGCTGTATGGCAGCGCCGTAGCTGCGAACGTGCAATGGCAAAGCAACAGCCAGATCCGTTTCCCAGCTTTACCGCCCGGTACACACGAAGTGCGGCTGGTGCTGGCCAATATTGCAGACGATAACCTGTCCAATCCAGATGCGACGAAGACGATCGTGTTTTCAGTTGGGGCTCCGTCCGGCAATCCTCCGACTGTCACGATCACTGCTCCGGCACAGAGTGCTACGGTGCCGGTCGGCCCGGTCACAGTCTCGTTTACGACCCAATTCTTTACAATCGGCTTGCCTGGTCAAACGCATCTCCACTTCTATCTCGACAACGACCCTGTGCCCTACATGTTCTACAGTGGGGCAGGGATTAACGACGACAACGGGGTGCAGTACAACGGAGTCCATACGCATTTCGTCCATTGGAAGACCGCCACGTCGTTCGACATCTTCGGTCTCTCGTCCGCTCAGCACCAGGTGCGTCTGATACTGGCCAACGCCGACCACACGGAGCTCGCCAATTCGGACGCGGCCAAGACGTTGACCTTCACCGTCAGTGAGCCACCGAGCGGTGATCTGCAGCTACAATCAGTCCTAACCGGTCTCAATTTTCCCGTGGGCTTGGCGCAGGCGCCGGACGGCCGAGTGTTCTTCAACGAGCGTCTGAGCGGACGAGTCAGAATCATCAATCAGCAATGGCAGCTCGTCTCGACACCGTTTTGCCAGCTGACCATCGCAACGAGCGGAGAACAGGGTCTCCTGGGGCTGGCGCTCGATCCGGCTTTCGCAAGCAACAAATTTGTATATGTCTTCCATACAGTCTCGACCCCGTTGCGCAATCGTGTCGTCCGTTATACGGATTCGAGCGGGATATGTGCCCAGGAAACGGTCATTCTCGACAACCTGCCGGCCAGCACAAACCACAACGGCGGCATTATTCAGTTCGGTCCTGACGGCAAGCTGTACGTCATCATCGGTGACGCAGAAAATACGGCGAATTCGCAGAGTCTCACCTCGCTCGCGGGAAAGGTGCTGCGCGTGAATCCGGACGGCACGGCTCCGTCGGACAATCCGTTTTTCTCCAATTCCAATGCCAATGCGCAGAAGGTCTTCAGCCTGGGGCACCGGAACAGCTACGGTTTCACTTTCCATGGGCACACGGGGCACCTTTGGGAAACGGAAAACGGGCCGAGCGACAATGACGAGATCAACCGCGTCGTATCGGGCGGTAACTATGGCTGGCCCACGGTCCGAGGGGTCGCCAACAATCCTAATTTCATCAACCCTCTGCTGGCCTACGTTTCGGTCATCGCCCCGACCGGAATTATTTCGATTCCGGAAGATTCCACGGTCTATCCTCCGGCCTATCGCAACAACTTGCTCTTTGCGGCGTGGAATGACGGACGGATTCGCCGCATCATCCTGAGTGGTGCGAATCTCACCACGCTTGCATCTAGCAGCACGGCGTACAATGGCGGCAACGGAGGGCTGCTCAGTCTCATGCTCGGCGCCGATGGGTATGTGTACGTCTCAAGCCCCAGTGCCATCTTCCGAGTTCTCTCCCAGTAGCATTCCGCCTGCCATTCCAGCCCTGCACCTTCGCCGCCGGATTTCACACACCTTGCAGTCTCGGCTTCACTCTCCATAACCTCCTGTTGTAGAGTGACGGCGCCGGTATGGGGGAATCCGAGTTCCCTGCACGTACCGGCAAGTAAAGGCTATGGCCAAAAAGCAGAGTGATTCCAAGATTGCAGTGGCGGGGGCGTTGGCGCTCGTGATGGCGGTTGCCGGCGTGATGCTGGTGCAGGAGCCGTTGCGCAGCTCCCGGCCGGTCGGCGGCGGCCTCCAGATGGATCCCACTACCGGCGAGCGGACGGTCAGGGCCAGGCTGTGGGAAGATCCGATCGCCGCGGTGCAGCGTGGCTTCAAAGACAGCCGGACGGGCGCCCCCAACGGTTCGGAACGGTCCCTGATCCAACGGCTCCAGCCGCTGCGGCAGGCCCTTGCCGATCGAGTCAAAGCCGGGGAACGGGTTACCGTGCTCCTGGTCACGACCAGCGGGGGGCCGTACGTCGAGAGCACGGAATCCAGAATTCGCGACCGGTATGCGATCGGCACGGCGCTGGGGGTGGCCTGCTATGTGCCGGAGGATGAAGGGACCCTGGCGTTCGTCGAGTGGGATCACCAAGGATTGAAGTCGGCCCTGCCCTACGAATGGTATCGGCTGAGGAAGACGCGTGTCTGTGGAGCGGAGGGATCTCGTTCGCAACATGTCCTGGTGGTCTGGTTTCCTGATGAAGCGCTCATACGAGGGTTTACAGCCACGCTGGCGTCCTTTTCGCAGGCATTGGTGTGCACCGCGTCTTCTCAGAAGAGCGCCTGCCTGGTGAATCGGGACGGGCGTACGCTGGTCACGATCGATCCGACATGGCAGCAGGCAGTGACCTTCAAAATCATCGGTCCCCGCAATGCGTCGGCCATGCGGGCCCTCCTGAGCGAGTCCGGCGGCGTCGGTGAAGAACCGCGTGCGGGAGCCGGGATCTGGCCGAATCCCGATGGCTGGATCGAGCTCTATTCACCGTGGAGTACCGCCATGAAGGGGCTCCTTGCCTACGGGCTCACAGCCGAGTCCGGCAAGGGGGCGGCCTGCACGACCTATGAAACGTGCGACCGGGAGTTCTATCGTCGGCTGGCCCGGGCGAATATCCGGCTGGTGTACGATATCGGATCGGACGACCGGCTGTTCCACACGTTGGTGGCCGAACTCGAGCGGCGGCAGGTTCGTCTCGGGTGGGACGCAGTGATCCTGATCGGCGAATGGGATTCCTTCTACGGTCGTACCTTGCCCATCGAGTTCCGAGCCGCCGCCTGCGCGAAGGTCGCGACCTTTTCGGAAGCGGACCTCCACACGATCCTGGTGCCGACGGAGATCAAGCAGTGGTGCCAGACGGTTGCCCAGGCCATTGATCTGCAAATTCAGCGCCCTGCCGACTATGAATCGCTTTTGCTGAACGTCTTTCGTTACAGCTACCTCAGCGGTCTCGATGGGGAAGTGCCGGGAGACGATGGGGCAAGAGCAAGCCGAGCCGCCAAGGCGGCGGCCGGAGACCAATCCAAAGATACAGCCAGAGAGCGTCCTGAGGGGACGAGCCAGATCGATTACATCCGGGCGTTGGTCACCCGCATCCATGACGAAGGAGAAGGCGCCAGGGCCATCGGCATCATGGGGACCGATCCCTACGACGCACTCCTCATCATCAAAGCACTTCGCCCGTATTTCCCGCACGCGATCTTCTTTACCGTCGATCTCGACGCCAGACATCTGCATCCAAGCGAGTACAAATGGACGCGGAATATGGTGATTGCTTCTCCGTTTGGCCTGCAATTGGACGGCGGCCTGCAGCGGGATGTGCCGCCGTTTCGCAGCAGTTATCAAACGTCGGCCTACTTTGCCGTGCTGCAAGCGGTTCAGCATGTGACATGCCGTCCAGAGAGTCTTCGTGAGGGGTCGAGGGGGACCTGTACAACCGGGTACCATGTCTCGCAGACGCCCGAGGACCGCCTCTATGACGCCGCGCTGCACCCAAGGCTGTTTGAAATAGGACGGACCGGCGCCGTGGACTTGAGCATCGTCGAGAAAGATGGGGTCCGGACGATCCATCCATTGCGACCGGACCTGGATTACACGGAGCAGTATGGTCAGTTGAAGCAAGGGGTGGGGTTCGACAATACGGCAGTGGCGGTAGCAGGCGCCGTCGGTCTCTTTCTGTTGACGATCGTTGCCTGGTGCAATCAGCGGCTCTGGTCCTGGGTCCAACGACATCCGGGAATGTTGGGGGCCATCGCCGTCTTCCTCATGGCCTCGTTTGCAGCCTTCGTGGCGTTCGGTGGGGCAGAGTCGCTGCTGGCCGGCCATGACGAGGGCGAACCCTTCTCGTGGACCAACGGCGTCAGCGTCTGGCCGAGTGAACTGCTCCGGCTGGCGGTGGTGGCGCTGTGTGTGATTCTGCTGGCGAAAGGCGCGCGGGATCTGGCGAAGAACAGCGAAGAGATCGGCAAGACGTTTCGCTTCGAAGATCTCTCCGGGCGCCGCCGATTCTCACCCAGCACGGTCTGGACGAATCTCCAGCGCGTGTACCATCCGATCGCGACAAAGTCGTCCACGACCGTGGATCAGGCCTGGGCTTGGTACCATGAAGCAAGCCGGCCAGCCCAGTGGCTGGCGCGCACGCTGGTGCTCTTCGTGTTCTACCTCGGAGCCGTGGGGGCGCTGGGCTATTTCGTCTTCGATGATGAGTACATCCATCCCTGCCGCGGGACGCTGAGTTGCCGAGTGGATTGGCTGATGACGCTCGGCAGCGGGGGCCTGGTGGTGTTACTGAATTTGGCGGTGTTCGATGCCGTGATGCAGTGCCGCCGGTGGATCGGGTGGTTGACGGCGTCCACCGGAGGCTGGTCCGATCAGGTGCAAGAGGAGTACTTGCAGGCCTATGGCTTGGGCCATGCGCAACGGGCTGAGTTCGATAAATTGAAATACCTGGCGGTCGTGGATGTGATCGCGCGGCGGACAGAGGTGGTCAACCGGCTGATCCGGTATCCCTTCATCACGCTCTTGGTCATGATCGCGGCGCGAAGCGAATACTTCGATATCTGGAATTATCCGGTCCTGCTGCTGCTCTCGTGGTCGGTCAACGTCCTGTTGGCCTTATTGGGCGCGTTCTTGTTGTATCAATCCTCCAGCCGGGCCAAAGCGGCCATGCTGGCCGGACTGAGCCGGCACATGATCCAGACGCTCGGAATCGGGAAGGATCATGACGTTCGCGCCAAGCAAATCCAGTACCTCATCAACGAAGTGGAAGCCAACGAGCAGGGGGCCTTCGTGCCGTTCTATCAGCAGCCGGTGGTCGAATCCTCGCTCTACGGTCTCGTCGCGCTGCTCCAGTATTTCTATTTAAAGTAGCGGATTGGTCATGGATGAAACGACTCTGGGCGGACTGAAAGTCCGGCTTGTCGGCGGCACCGATGGGCGAGGCGGGGGTACCGGCCCGCTGGTGATCCTGCTCCATGGGTTCGGCGCACCGGGTGACGATTTGGTTCCGCTCGCGGAGGTCATCGATGTTCCGGCAGGCACGCGATGGTTGTTCCCGGAAGGGCCTCTGCCGCTCAGTCTGGGCTTCGGCGATTCGCGGGCCTGGTGGATCATCGACTTCGCGCGTATCCAGGCGGATCGCGATGCCGGCCGCGTACGCGATATGTCGACGGAGGTGCCGAACGGCCTGGCCCTGGCAAGAGAGCGTCTGGCGAGGTTTCTCAACGAACTGCCTCGGTCTCTGCCGGTGGAATTCACAAACACAGTGATCGGCGGATTCTCGCAAGGGGCGATGCTGACATGCGACGCCGTTCTGCACAGCCCCGCTCCATTTGCCGGGCTGGTGCAACTGTCCGGCAATCTCCTGGCGCAACCGGTCTGGAGCCCGCTCCTGCCCAAGCGTAAGGGCCTGCCAGTGTTTCAGAGCCACGGCACAGATGACGATATCCTGCCTCACATCGGTGCCGAACGGCTACGCGATCTGCTGGCACAATCCGGCCTTACCGTCGAATGGCACAGTTTTCGAGGCGGTCACGAAATTCCGGAACTGGTGCTGCGGCGGCTCGGCGTGTTTCTCACGAAGGTCCTGACGAGACCATGAGCGTGCTAAAGCCATTCTTTCTCGCCGGCCCGGATGGCAAGCAGATTCGCGGCGATCAGGCTGTGGGACAGGGCCGCCAGATTCTCTTCATCACCGGCTTTCTCTCCAAACGCTGGGGCAACAAGAGTCAGGCATTGGCGCAGTGGTGTCAGGAGCAGGGGTGGGGGTTCTCTTGCTACGATGTGCGCGGGTTCGGCGACTCTGAAGGGCGGTTTACCGATTACACCCTCTCAGACTGGATCGCTGATGCACGGACAGTGGTGAAATCTATAGAGGCTGGGCCACCCGTCACAGTCGTCGGCAATTCGCTCGGCAGTTGGATCGCGTGGTTGGTAGCACAGGAATTTCCCATCGTCGAGGAACTCATCCTGATCGCACCGGCGTTCAACATGATGGGTGAGCGAGCCAAGACCATCTCGAAGGACCGGCTTCATCACTGGCATACCGCTGGCTGGATGCCCTGGGATGATGATCCGTTACACAGGGATTGGCCCTTATCCTGGAAATGGGTGGAAGAGAGCGAACGGTATTGGGCCGGAACCTTCGATGTCACTCGTCACGTGAAGACGACGATTCTGCATGGTCTGCAAGATGCGGTCATTGATCCGGAAGGCAGCCGACAATTCGCAGACGAATTGCGTCGCCGTGTTCCGGGGTTCCCACTTGACCTTCGGCTGATTCAGGGCGACCATCGGCTCAGCAGTCCGGAGCACCTGGAACTGTTTCGACGATTGGTGATCAGAGAGGTGTAATGCTGGTTCTCATTCATAAAGAATGTGGCGGCCCGGCGTTGGAAGAGTCGCCGGTCGGCGAGGTCTGCGCCATTCCCATCGATCGGTTTCCCTTCCCGTGCTTTACCTGCCTGGAAGATATTCTCGACGAATCCGAAGTGCGGCTATCGGAAGAGCTGGGGATCTAGCCCGCATCATTCATGAACGCTTCTGCTGCAATCGCGGATTCGCAGCTGCGACGAGCCTTCGGCGGGCAGGCTCGCCCCTCGCGGCCTTCACGTACTGTTTCAAGTACGCGTCGGTCTCTCGGGGCTCCGCGTGCCCGTCTCGCCATGCGACTGCACGATTTCGCCACGAACCGTCATGAATAATGCGGGCAACCCGCAGCCGGTTCAGCCGACCGGTGTCTGCACATGCTCAGGCCGGACCCCAAGGCCGATCATCCTGGCGGGTATGCGGCGGAGAAAGGGGAATCGTGCAAGCAGTCGAAGGGCATAGGGAGGCGATAGCCGACCCTTGCTATCCAGCACACGGCTGATCACACGGTTCTGGACAGTGAGCTGGACTCGTTGCGTCATCGCAGTGGGCCAGGTGCGGCGGGCTTGCACCTTGGCCAAATCCGTTTCGGTGACTCGCCCATCGCGCAACGGTTGGACCAAGAGATTTGCCGCTGCCACGGCATCCTGAATTGCCAGATTGATGCCGACACCGCCGACCGGCGACATGGCGTGGGCGGCATCTCCGATGCAGAGGAGTCCCGGTATATACCACTGCCGCAACCGGTCGACTTGGACGGTCAGGAGTTTGATCGCATCCCAGTCTCGCAGCTCGTGGACGCGGTCCGCGGCAAACGGGGCCAGCGTTGCCACGCTGTCGCGGAACGTCTGTAGGCCTTGTGTCTGAACCTCATTCAGCGATCCTTTGGCGATCACGAAGCCGCATTGCCAGTAGTCGCCCCGATTCAACATGATGAAGATGCGGCCGGCATCGAAGCGGCCCATCGGGTCGGCCGGATCGTTCGACGTGCGTGACAACCGGAACCAGAGCACATCCATTGGCGCGCCGAATTCCTCTACCACCAGCCCGGCTCGCTTGCGGACAACCGAGTGTCGGCCATCCGCTCCCACGACGAGCGGGGCACGGACTTCCACCGGCCCGTCGATCGTGTGAGCGCGAAGTCCGGCAATCGACCCTCCACTCTCAATCAAGTCGGTCACCTCCGCACTCATGCGGACTTGGAAGGCGGGATACTGTCTCCCCTCGTCTACGAGGAAATTGAGAAAGTCCCACTGCGGCATAAAGGCGACGTAGCGGCATCGGGTCGGCAGATGGGAGAAATCAGCCACAGTGAGCGCCAAATCTCCGAACTGAGCGTTGATCCGCGACACCTTTTGATGGGGTAATTGCAGAAATCGTTCGAGCACTCCCAACTCGTGCATGATCTGCAGAGTTGAGGGATGAAGGGTGTCGCCGCGAAAGTCGCGAAGAAAATCCGCGTGCTTTTCCAGGACGAGCACGGAGACGCCGGCCCGCGCCAGCAGGAGACCCAGCATCATCCCTGCCGGCCCGCCACCGGCAATGCAGCACTGAACTGAGACGGTGTTCAGCATCCTAGTTCCGATCAGAGGTGGAGCGCGCAGGCCGGGGATTATAAGCTGATCGCAGTTCTCGCTCCACCTGCCCGGAAGGCGATCGAACACCCCGTTCGTTCCAGCAAAGACAGGGTATCCGCACTTAGGACCGCGTCGTGGCTTGGTTGTGATCGAAAAGGCATGTCTGGTATGGTGTCCGTTTACGTCACATTGAGGATGAAGAAGGGGGCAGGTCGCATGGCAACGAACGACAAGCAGGTCATTTTTTCACTCGTCAATGTCGGCAAGGTCTATCCGCCGAAAAAGCAGGTCCTGCGCGAGATCTATCTCGGCTTCTACTACGGCGCCAAGATCGGCGTGCTGGGTTTGAACGGTTCCGGCAAAAGTTCTCTGCTCAAGATCATCGCGGGTGTCGATCCCAACTACACGGGAGAGATTACGAGATCCAAAGGCTACAGCGTCGGTCTACTCGAACAGGAGCCGCAGCTCGATCCCAATAAGACGGTCAAGGAAGTCGTAGAGGAGGGAAAGAATGAGCTGGTCGCGCTGCTGAAGGAATATGAGGACGTGAGCAATAAGATCGGCGAAGCCGATCCCGACACGATGGAAAAGTTGTTGGACAAGCAGGCGCAATTACAAGAGAAGATCGAGGCGGCGAACGGCTGGGAACTGGAAAACGAGCTCGATATTGCCATGGATGCCTTGCGCTGCCCGCCGGCCGATCAGAAGGTCGGGAGTCTGTCCGGCGGCGAGAAACGGCGTGTCGCGCTCTGCCGTCTCATGATTCAGGAACCGGATATTCTCTTGCTCGACGAGCCGACGAACCATCTCGACGCCGAGTCCGTCCAATGGTTGGAGCAGCATCTCCAGCAATATAAGGGCACGGTCATCGCCGTGACCCACGACCGCTATTTCCTCGACAACGTAGCCGGCTGGATCCTGGAGTTGGATCGCGGCCACGGGATCCCGTTCCAAGGCAACTATTCCTCCTGGCTGGAGCAGAAGAAGGATCGCTTGGAAAAGGAAGAGAAGGCGGAGTCGAAACGCAAAAAGACGCTCGAACACGAGTTGGAGTGGATTCGCATGTCGCCGAAGGCCCGCCAATCAAAGGGGAAGGCGCGTTTGAATCGTTACGAAGAACTGGTCAACCAGCGGCAAGAAGCCGTGGCGGAGGACCTGGAAATCTACATTCCCCCCGGCCCCCGGCTGGGGGACGTGGTGGTCGAAGCCAAAGGGATCAGCAAGGGGTTCGGCGACAAGCTCCTCTACGAACAGGTGAATTTCAGTCTGCCGAAAGGCGGGATCGTCGGCGTGATTGGGCCGAACGGCGCCGGCAAGACGACCTTGTTCAAGATGATCATCGGGAAAGAAAAGCCGGATGCCGGGTCGATCAAAATCGGCGAGACGGTCAAGCTTGGCTACGTTGATCAGGACCGCAGCTTGGATGGAAACAAGACCGTGTACGAAATCATTTCCGACGGCCAGGAGACAATCAAGCTCGGTAAGGCCGAGGTCAATGCCCGTGGCTACTGCGCCCGTTTCAACTTTGCCGGGACTGATCAGCAGAAGAAGGTCAAGGATCTGTCGGGCGGCGAGCGCAATCGCGTCCATCTGGCCCGCATGCTGAAGGAGGGCGCCAACCTCATTATCTTGGACGAGCCGACAAACGATCTGGATGTGAATACACTCCGGGCCCTCGAGGAGGGGTTGGAAAGCTTTGCCGGTTGCGCGGTGATCAGCAGCCACGATCGCTGGTTTCTTGACCGGATCGCCACGCACATCCTGGCCTTTGAAGGCGACAGCAAGGTCGTGTGGTTCGAAGGGAACTACAGTGAGTATGAGGCGGATCGGAAGAAGCGACTCGGCAAAGAAGCCGACCAGCCGCATCGTATTCGCTACCGGAAGCTGACGCGAAATTAATGGTTTACGTGGCCGGAGCATCCCTTGCGGGCGTCTTTTGAATTGCGCTCTCCCCCAGTATCTCTAGAGGCCTGCTAGGGCCGAATACCATCGTACGTGTTGGGCTAACCCCTTCATTCTTCTCAAGGTTCCTGATTTACAAACCGATACGAATGGACAGGGAGAGCTTCGTCGAGCCCTCCCTGACGCGATCCATCATCCCGGAGATTGCAGGAGCGAAGGGGCCTCATCCTGAATGAGAACGGTATCCTCATGACCGATCGGAGGCCGGATAGAACAGGCGCACGGGCTGTCCGCATCAGCGAGGCGGACTGGGCTGCTGTGCTTGAAGGTAGCGGCATGGGTCTCTGGGAATGGGACGTGACTACAAACAGAGCCCTCTTCTCCGACGGGTGGCAGGCGATGTTCGGGTATGCGCCGGATGAAGTCGGCGACAGCCTCGATACATGGTCATCCCTCGTCCATCCGGACGATCGTGTGCGGGTCATGGCTGATCTTCAGCGGTACGCTTGCGGTGAGGCCACGACGTATTCCACTGAACACCGCATGCGGTGCAAAGACGGGTCCTACAAATGGGTTCACGATCGGGCCAAGATCAGTTCGCGGATGCCGGATGGCAGACCTCTCCGTCTCCTCGGCTTCCTGGCCGACATCACGGCGCGCAAACATGAGGAAGAAGGGCGACTCAAACGGGAAGCGCTCCTCTCGTTGATGCTCCATACGGGTCCCGGGTGTATCAAGCGCGTCGCATCGGACGGGACCCTGTTGCAGATGAATCCGGCCGGGCTCCGCATGATTGAGCTGGATGAAAAGGAAGCGATCGGGCGCTGTGTATTCGATGTTGTCACACCTGAGCACCGGGCCTCATTCATCGACATGCATCAGGCGGTGGTCAAGGGGGCATCGCGAACCCTTCAGTTTGAAATACAAGGATTCAAGGGGACGAGGCGATGGATGGAAACCTTTGCAGTCCCGTTCCTGAACCCGCTTACGGGTCACACCGAGCATCTTGCCGTGACTCACGACATCACTGACCGCAAGCGTGCTGAAAATGCCCTGCGCGAGAGTGAGGAGCGCTGGCAATTTGCCTTGGAAGGCAGCGGCGATGGAGTGTGGGATTGGAACGCGGAGACTAATCGGGTCTTCTTTTCGCCCGGATGGAAACGCATGCTGGGCTACACAGGGGATGAGGTGAGTGACGCCCTGGCGGACTGGCGTACCCGCGTGCATCCAGACGATCGGGCACAGGTGAGTGAAGCGGTTGCCCGACACTTTCGGCGGGAATGCTCCGTCTATATCTCGGAATATCGGATCCGCTGCAAGGATGGACGGTACAAATGGATTCTCGATCGGGGCAAGGTGCTATCCTGGACACCGGATGGCAAACCTATGCGCGTGGTGGGAACCCATACCGACATCACCTCGCACAAGCAGTTGGAGCAGCGGTTAACCCTCCAACATGAGGTGGCCAACGTGTTGGCCCGTGCATCAGGTTTGGACGACGCGATCTCCGCTATCCTGCAACCGGTCTGCCAGACATTGGGGTGGGATGAGGCGCTCCTGTGGGTGGTTGACGAATCGGCCCAGGGGCTTCGATGTCATTCGACGTGGACTACTCCTGGCGTCGGATCCGACGAGTATGGTACGGCAAGCCGTAAATGGTGCTTCGAGCGGGGAGTCGGTTTGCCCGGTCGGGTGTGGGCGACCGCAGCACCGGCGTGGATTTCAGATGTGGCTCAGGACAAGAATTTCCCGCGAATGGAACTCGCCAAGCGAGCGGGGTTCCATACGGCGGCGGCCTTTCCCGTTAGGTTAGCTGGCCGTGTCTATGCAGTACTTGAGTTTTTTCATCATGAGATCGTGCCGACGGATGCCTCGCTCCTGACCACTTTCCAAGCCGTTGCCGATCAGTTGAGCCAGTTCTGCGCGCGCAAGGAGATCGAAGAGGATCTGCGCACGAGCGAGGCTCGCCTGCGAGCCGTCGTTAACCATGCGGTTGACGGAATCATAACCATGGACGAGCGGGGGGTGGTCGAGTCTTTCAACCCGGCTGCGGAGCGCATGTTCGGCTATCGCGTAGATGAGGTCATTGGGAAAAATATCAAGATGCTGATGCCGGAGCCCTATCGGAGCGAACACGACGGGTATCTTGCCCGATACCACCAAACCCGGCAGGCCAAGATTATCGGTATTGGCCGCGAAGTCATGGGGCTTCGCAAGGACGGCACTACGTTCCCGCTCGACCTCGCCGTGAGCGAGATGTGTCTGGGCGAGCAGCGGCTCTTCACAGGAATCACCCGCGATATCACTGCCCGCAAGCAGGCCGAAGAGGCACTCCAGGCCAGTGAACTACGTCTCCGGTGTACACTCGATGTCGCCACCGACGGCTTGTGGGATTGGAACCTCAAGACGAAGCAGGCGCATTACAGCCCGAGCTGGATTCGGCTCTTGGGCCGTGAGGACCAGGATATTCCCCTCAACAACATCCACGACTGGAAAAGTCGCATTCATGCGGAAGACCTCCCTTGGGTTGAACAGGCACTGAACGAGCATCTGGAGGGGAAAACCGCCAGCTATATCATTGAGCACCGAGTCCGCCACCGGTCGGGCGACTGGAAATGGTTCGCGATGCGCGGGAAAGTGGTGCAGTGGGATGAGCAGAGCCGCCCGCTCCGCATGATGGGTACGATGACCGACATCACCGAGCGCAAGGTATCGGAAGGGGCGCTGGCCCAAGCGGCGCAGGATCTTGAACAGAAGAACAGGGAACTGGCGGTAGCTCGGGATAAGGCCCTCGACGCCGCGAAAATGAAGACCGAGTTTCTCGCCACCATGAGCCATGAGATTCGGACCCCGATGAACGGCGTCATTGGGATGACCGGACTGTTGCTTGACACGACGCTCTCCAGAGAACAGCGTGAACTTGCGGAAACGGTCCGCCGATCGGGTGAACATTTGCTGGACATCATCAATGACATTCTCGACTTTTCCAAAGCCGAAGCAGGCAAACTGGATCTGGAGGGCCTCGATTTCGACCTGCGCACAACGGTGGAGGACGCCATCAGCCTCATCGGCGAGCGCGCCTACTCCAAAGGTCTCGAACTTGCCTATCTGGTACAGGCGGGTGTCCCCACGGCGCTCCGCGGCGATCCCGGCCGCCTTCGACAGATCCTGACGAATTTGGTCGGAAACGCCATCAAGT
Source organism: Nitrospira sp. (assembly GCA_015903945.1). Taxonomy (GTDB): domain Bacteria; phylum Nitrospirota; class Nitrospiria; order Nitrospirales; family Nitrospiraceae; genus Nitrospira_D. Next base: position 19,641 of record JABMDL010000003.1, read on the forward strand.
TTACCGAGCGTGGCGAGGTCGTCGTGATGATCAGTGCCGAGGCCAACCCAGCTTCTCACCCCGTGTCCCCCGCGTCATGCTGGACGCTGCGATTTGAAGTCACCGACACCGGGATTGGGCTCACGCCGGAGCAGCGGGCAAAATTGTTTCAACCGTTCACCCAGGCTGACGGATCCACAACAAGGAAGTTTGGGGGTACCGGGCTTGGACTCGCCATCTGCAAACAACTGGTGGAAATGATGGGCGGACAGATTGGCGTAAATAGCGTCGCCGGCCAAGGCAGTACCTTCTGGTTTACGGCCAAGTTCGACCTCCAGCCGGAGGGGAGCCAAGCTGCTGTTCAACCGCAGGCGGCCCTCAAGGGTCGCCGAATTCTGGTCGTAGACAACCGCATTACTACCCGGAAAATGCTTGAGCACCAACTGAGTGAGGTTGGGATTCTCTGTGAGGGCGTAGAAGATGGGGATCAGGCATTGGATCACTTGCGCTCCGCAGCCGAGCAGGGCTCGCCGTTTGATCTGGTGATCATGGACATGCAGCTGTCGGGTATGGATGTGCTGGATGTGGCCCGTAGCATTAAGGCCGAGCCGCGGATTAGCTCGACGCGTCTGATTCTTCAAACGTCGTGGGGCCGGCGGGGAGATGCCAAGGCGGCCCAGGATGCCGGATTCGCAGCCTACCTGACGAAACCGATTCGTCAATCGCAGCTCCATGAGTGTCTCAGCCTCGTCCTGGCCAATTCTTCCAGTGCCGCTCCCACCAGTGCTCAGCCCGCGGCGCCTCTTATCACTCGGCATAGTTTGTCGGAAGTGCAGGCGCGCTCACGAGGACGCATTCTCGTGGCGGAAGATAACCCCGTCAATCAGAAAGTGGCGGTGAAAATGATCGAAAAGCTCGGCTACCGGGTCGATGTCGCCGGGAACGGGCGCGAAGCCATCGAGGCGCTCGAACGGATCCCGTATGCCATCGTCTTCATGGACTGCCACATGCCAGAGATGGACGGGTTTGAAGCCACGCGCGCCATTCGTTGCCGAGAAGCCGGGGGGCGGCGCACGCCGATCATTGCCATGACGGCCAACGCGATGCAAGAGGACCGTCAGCAGTGCCTGGCGGCAGGGATGGACGATTTCCTCAGCAAGCCGGTCGCCGGCAAAGCACTGGCCGCAACACTGAATCGATGGCTACCACAGGACACGGTCGCCAGTGAGGCGGCATAACAGATACTGCGGTCATGAAGGGACGTGCAGCATCCTCTTGGCCATCCGGACGACCACGCCCGTCACGACGCCAGACCCCAGAACCCGCCCGAATCGGTCCTCCGTCTAAAGGATCTTCCAACTGACCGTCTGACATCGTACAATCCCCTTCCATTCTCCCGTCTGCGCTTCGATGGCGCAGTATCTGTGTCGGCAGGCTGCCAGCAGCTGATTGAGGGGAAGGTGTGTTCGCCGGAAGGAGTCCTTGGGCCGTGCCGCGCCTCTATAGCCACGCCGATGCACTATGAAACCGCGTGTGTTGGTGACCGGAGCGGCGGGATTGATCGGGCAGTATGTCATGAGGTCCGCCCTTCGATGGGCACCCGGTTGGGATGTGCGGGGACTCACCCGCGCGGCGCTCGATCTCACGGATCTCGCGGCTGTCGAAAGAGCCTGGTCATTCCTTCAACCCAGTGCAATCGTCCACTGCGCGGCCTTGAGCCGCACGAAAGACTGTGAGCAAGACCCTCACCTGGCCCGCCGCGTCAATGTGGAGGCTACGGCGCATCTGGCCCGGCTGTGCCACGATATCCCTTTTGTGTTCCTGTCGAGCGGCGAAGTCTTCGACGGCCGGCGAGGGTGGTATCAGGAGGACGATCGCCCAACCCCGATGAACGTCTACGGCAAGACCAAGGTTGAAGCCGAACAGTACGTGTTGCAGAATCCGCGTCACACCGTGGTGCGGATCGTCCTGACCGCTGGGACATCTCAGCATGGCGATCGAAGCTTTGTGGAAGACATGTGCCGGACAGCACAGGCGGGGAAGAACGTGATGCTGTATGCGGACGAATTCCGCTGTCCGCTTCCGGCAGGGGTGATTGCCCGGGCCCTGTGGGAACTTGTCCAACGCGATTGTCCGGGGCTCTACCATTTGGGCGGGAGCGAACGGCTCTCGCGCTGGGAGATCGGAGAAGCGGTACTGCCCTGGTATCCCGAATTGAACGGGCGGCTGGTCAAAGGGTCTTCACGGGACCATCGAGGCGCCCCGCGTCCCGCGGATCTGTCGCTGAACTGTGAAAAGATTCGGCGCCTCTTGTCGTTTCCCATTCCGGGCTTCCGTGGATGGCTGGCCGGTCGGATGCGCCGAGGCGCTGATCTCTGGGACTATGAGGCCGAATCTCGTGAAGCCTGATGCGTAAGGCGGAGGAATGATGGATCCACAAAGTGGAATGATGGCATCCGATCCGCTGCCCCTCGTCCTGACCGCGTATCTGGTCATGGCGGTCGTGATGGGGCTCCTATGGGTGGTGCAGCGGAGAACCAGGAACGCCGCGATCGGAGACGTCGGCTGGTGCATGGGACTTATGGGCTCCGTGCTGTGGTACACCACCGAAGCTGACGTCGGAATCGAGCGAGTGCTGCTCACGGCGATGTTGGTGGTGCTCTATGCAGGGCGGCTGGGGCTCTACATTCTGTTCGAACGTGTCGTGGGCAAGCAGGAAGACGCCCGCTATCGCCATCTGCGGGAAGAATGGGGAGAGTCCGAGCCGGTCAAAATGTTCGTCTACTTTCAACTGCAAGCCGTGGCCGTTGCGGTCTTCTCCCTTCCCTTTCTGGCGGTACTCTGGAATCCACGGCCTCCGTCCGCGCTGGTCGAGCTCATCGGGTTGCTGATCTGGAGCGTGGCCATATCCGGCGAAGCCAAGGCTGATCGGCAATTGGCCCACTTCCGCGCCGATCCTCGGAATCAAGGCCGTGTCTGCCGGGAAGGGTTGTGGCGCTATTCACGGCACCCAAATTACTTCTTCGAATGGCTGCACTGGTGTTCGTATGTCGTGATGACAATGGGAGCGCCCGACTGGCCGTTCACCTGGATCGGGCCGATCGGCATGGGATGGGCGCTGCTCAAAGTGACGGGGATTCCCCGGACGGAAGCGCAAGCCGTGCGGTCGCGGGGAGACGACTATCGAGAGTATCAGCGGACAACCAACGCCTTCTTTCCTGGGATTCCCCAAAAGGCGTAGATCGGCTACTTCAAGTCTGCCAAGTGAGCTCGCGCGAGTTCTGCTTCTTTGCTGGACGGATAGGAACGTACAAGTTCTTCGTACAGCTCTTTGGCGTGGGGGATGTTCCCTTGGTTCTCTTCAAACGCGGCGGTCTCGAACAGCTCCTTGGCTTTGTCGGAACAGCCCAACAGCAGGAGGAATCCGAGGGCGCAAACCATCGATCGCACGGATGTCATGACCATATGATGATGCCGCTCCTTTCGGAGCGGTATCCTACCCGCTTGAAGGACGGCTGTCCAGTCGCGCGGATCATCCCTTTCCCGCCTTTCCCGAGTCGATACCGTAGCGGGGAGCCGAGACGGCTTCACTGCGGCATGTCGGACAACGGCTGGGCCTTGTCAGTTTCGTCCGGTCGCGAAACACAAATCCGCACTCGGAACAGGCGGAGGGGTCCAGCACGAATCGCCGCGACCGGTCCCGCACCAGGCTTTTCACGATATGCGGCAGGTGGTCTTCGACCTGGCGTTCCGGGATGCCGAGCAACTGCGCCAACTGGTAGGCCGACAGTCGAGTCTCGGCCAACAACTCGATCATGCGCTGGCGCACCGTGCGCTCCGGCGGCAACATGGGCGTATGGTATGCGAGAGCGAGAGGAAATGCCATGGGGCTAGCCCGCCAGCGCCGCGGCAAGCTGGGGCAGCCAAGGCAGGAACGCCATACCGAGACAGATTGAAACGGCCACAATCGAGGTGACGAGGTCTTCGTCGAGTTTGGCCTCCGTCGAGACAATCACTGCCGTCACCGCCGAGGGCATCCCCGCAATCAACAACACCGACGCCCGTTCCAGCTCCGTCAGCCCCAACAGCCAGGTGACGATCCAGCCGAGCAGGACCCCGCCGGCCATGCGCAAGCCTACTCCCAGGCTCGTCAGCCTCCAGGTTTGTCGTACCGCACGCACACTGATCGAGAGGCCCAGCACCAGACTCGCCAGCGGCGTCGTCAGCAGATGCACCGGTGTCAGGACCGTCCGCAGCCCATCAGGCAGATGGATCCCGGCGGCCTTCACAATCAGGATTGCGATCAAGGCCCAGAGCGGGGGCGATGTGACCAGCCGCAGCAGCGCCGAACGGGACGAGGGGTGATTTGTGCCGTGCCAGAGCGCCATGGGATAGAGTACCGTGAGCGTGAGCGTCGTCTGGCCGAGGTCGAAGAGGACCGCCTGTGCGAGGCCGTCCTCACCGAATGTGGCGAGCGCGACGGGATAGGCAAAGTAGACGGAATTGATGCATCCGACGGCAAGCGCGAGTCCCCCTTGCGTCGGCCGTTCGAGTTTCAGTGTGCGAGCGATCGTCCAGGTGATGAGGGCCAGCGGGATGGTAATGAGGCAGGCTGCGAGCGGGAGCTTCCAGGCCGTCGGTGATAACACGACGCGATCCAGCGAGACAAGAATCGTGGCCGGCAGCGTGACCGAAAAGACGAAGGTGCCCAACCGCTCGGCGTGCTGTTTGCCCAGTACGCCGAACAGGCGCAGTGCCGCACCGACGATGAAGAGGATAAGAAAGAGATACAGCGATGAAGGCATGATGGAGGAGAGTAGCAGAAAAGAGGGCGGATGGTCCTATTACAGAAACTCACCGCAGTTGCTTCTAAAAATTCCTCGACTTTGGTAGGCTGAGCGGCATCAGGTGTGACGAGTTGTCTCAAGCAGGGCCAAGCGAACCCGCCACCCCGGAGGTAAAGATGACGATATCCACGAGGTTCTTCGAGATGCTTCGCATGATTGGCCGCCTATGGCACGACCTTCCCCTGCTGGTCCGCCTGCTCAGAGCGTGGAAGAAGGGCAGCTACCCAGGCCTCTCCGTGCGCACCCTCGCGTCGCTGGCCGCAGCCCTGCTCTATGTGCTGAGCCCGATCGATCTGGTGCCGGACTTCATTCCCGGCATTGGCATGATCGACGACGTGGTCGTCCTGGCTCTGCTGTTCCAGAGCTTGGCACACGACCTGGCGGCCTTCCGGGCGTGGGAACAAAACCGCCGCTGAGTCAGGCTGCCGTTGAACTTCAAGACGGGACTCCAACTTTCCCTCTGAATGTCCCGGCACCATCCTCCGAGTGTCGATTTGCCGTAGAGGTTCTTGCTAGGATGTCGCCTATGCGACTGCACCAAGCTTCCGTGTTCCTCTTCGCCGTGATCCTGCTGTTTCCTGGCTGCGCCTCCTGGTTCATAAAAGGCGAGCCTCCAGAGGTGCTCGTCACCAACATCACGCCGCTGGACGCGACGCTGTTCGAACAGCGGCTCCGTGTCGATCTCCGGATCCGTAATCCGAACGACCTCGCCTATCATCTGACGGGCATTGATTTCACATTGAATCTGAACGGGAAACGTCTGGCCCGTGGCCTGGGGAGCAAGGAGGTGACGGTTCCCCGGTTAGGTGATGCCGTGATGACGATCGACACCACGACCTCGACGCTGGACATCGTGCGCCAACTGATCGAGCTCTCTCAGAAACAGGAATTGGCGTACGACATCAAAGGCGTGCTGCATAGCACGGAGGGACGACTGCCGTTCACCAGTGCGGGCACACTCGTCGAGCCGGGCGTGTTCTCCGGCTCACCGGCCGGCTCCTCCACAACTCCGCAATAAGGCGCAAGCCAAGCACACAAGCGCCCGGCGAGAGTCGGTTCAGTTAAGTCCATAGTCATACCGGCTCGTCTTTGCCATGCAGATGATGTGCTATCTGTGCAGTGCTGGACTCTTCATTGACAGCCTATCGCCGTAGGCGGTACGGTTGTAACCATAGGGGGGTATGGGGCGTAACAAAAAGCTGCGAATCCGTCTTGAAAGCCTGAGAGGGCGGATAACCGATCATCGGATTAAGATTGCGCTTGAGCAGCAGGGTGCGCATCCTGATCGGAGACTTATTAAGCATTGGGAGGTCGAGATCAGAGCGTGGGAGCGAACCGTGTCAAATCTCGAGCGACGGTTGAAGAAAGGGACACGCCATGATTAAGAAAACGAGGTCAGCTACGCTCGCCGAGAAACAGTCGTTCCTGACGCCGTCGAGTCCTCTGCTGGACAATCATCTTGATGAGATCGTGGAGGCGTCGGAGGAGATTTTAGGCCTTGTGGCGATCCTGAAATCGTTGTCTCCCACCGATCCCAAGCGAGATGAGTACGAAGGCCGACTCTACGGGGCGCTGACGCATCTCGACCATCATGCAAAGCCCGCCATCAAGGAATGGGATCGAGTGGTGGATCGGATGCCGGAAGATTGAGGCGTCCTCGACACAAAATCCCTTCACGCCTACTGACCTGCTTTCTCCTGACTTGCCATCTTAGCCGCATCCAGAAGAATCACAGCCTTTGACAGCCTTATGGGCTTCCTGAATCCTAAGAAACGACAAATTGTCCGCTTTCAGAAACACGGACAGATTCCCCGACGTTTTTACGCTTCAGCTGACACGCGCGGAGTTCAACGACTTGAAGCTCCACTTTGGAGCATCAAAATGGGCGGGCATGACGGACAGATTCGTTCGCTCTTCGATGCCATCTGCCAGCTCAGGGAGCCGCTGCCCATCAAATCCAGACGAAGAGTAAGGGGTCGCGTCTTGCAGCCCACATTGCAGAGGCGTGGCCGTTCAAATGAAAGGTTGGGGTCGGATCTTGAATCGTGCATAGAAGCGAACCTGTGGGGTTCGAGATGACTGTTCACAAGTCCCTCCTCAAGCCAGGCTCATTTTCTCGAAGCTATTGATTCGTATCGATCTATGGGGTCTGGCATGACCGTGGACTAATTTGCGTCTGCTGTGCGCCCCTCTTATAGAGCAGGCGAATGCGAGATCATCCTCTGAAACGTCATAATTGACAAGTTATACTTGTCATCGTATTCTTAATTTTGTGATACAGACTTTCCGGCACAAGGGCTTGAAACGCCTTTTCGAGGACGGCGACCGCAAGGGGATCCGCGCCGATTACATTGAGAAGATCGAAAACATTCTCGCCGTCCTCGGCCGTGCCCGATCGCTGAGGACATGAATCTCCCCGGCTTTCGCCTTCACCCGCTCAAGGGCGGCATGAAGGGATTCCATGCCGTGACTGTCCGGGCCAATTACCGTGTGATCTTCTGTTTTGAAAACGGCCACGCGTTTGACGTTGATCTTGTGGACTATCATTAGGAGAATGAGGCCATGCGTATGAAAAATCCCCCGCATCCCGGCAGGATCATCCGGCAGGAGTGCATCGAGCCCCTTGGCCTCACGGTGACCGACGCGGCCAAGCATCTGCGCGTTACGCGGCAGGCCCTCAACAACCTCGTTAACGGGCGGGCAGGGATTTCCCCTGAAATGGCTATCCGGCTTTCCCAGGCGTTCGGCAGCAGCCCTGAAGTCTGGCTTGGCCTTCAGCTCGACTACGATCTTGCTCATGCCGCCAAGCGGGCGGCCAGCCTTAAGATTCCCCGCCTCGAAGTGCGGGAAACGACTCCTGCGGCATAACCCGCATCATTCATGAATACTTCTGCTGCAATCGTCCCGGATGCCAACGGGGTCGCGTCTTGCAAGCCAACATTGCGAAGGCTTGGTCATGCTCGGGCGAATTGTAGTACTGGGTCCGCTTGCTCGGGTTTGCCGTAGCGGGACTGTCTTGTCGAGGACGTCACTTCGCAATCGTGATGCTGGGGACGCCCACGCGTGGGACTTCGCTTACTGTCATCTGGAATAAAAGGTACAGCAACTGGAACCCCTCGCGGTTCCAACGCGCCAGCGGTCCGGCGGTCTTCACCGCGTAATGTTTTCCGTGGAACTTGATCGACAGGTCGGCGTCAGACGGGGAACTGTCCGACAGCACGAGTTCCATCGTGTGGACGGGATTTTCATGCACGGGCGGCGTCCGTGGATCCTTCTCCACATGATATTCGGGGTCTTCTTCCAGCCCGCGTCCGAGAAAGTTGAGAATCGTGTTAAAGCTCCGCAGCCGGAAATCGCCCTTGAGCGGGTACTCCCCGCCGAGATGGCCGGGACGAATGTCAAAGGACACATCGTTCGAGTGGCTGTCCTCCCTCACGGTGATCAACTGTGCCCGTTCCTCCGGTGAGAGGGTGTTGGGGTCATAGTTGGTGATCAGAATGCGCCCGGTCATTTGCTTCTGGAGTGTGTAGGTGTTGTCCTTCTGGTTGTAGGCGACGAGATACTCCTTTTGCAGCGACTGGAAGCCTTCGGCGGTCACCGAGTTGGCGGGGATCGTCCAGGTACGCTGGGAAACGAGCGGCTCAACATAGAGTTGGTTCTGATCCTGAATGGCCGAGAGATGCGACACCACGCGGCGGAACATTTCATAGCCCGGCTTATCGGCCGGTGTATTGCGATAGGAGACCTCCTGGCCGTCCTGCTTGATCCGCAGTTCCTGCGCCATCAACCGGAGCAAGAGGTCGATATCGAACCGCTGCCGGAGCAGAAGCGTGAACTTATTGTCCTGAAAGGGGGTCAGCAGCCGTTTCGTGAACTCTTCCCCTTCGATGGGCACGATGCTGATTGTGGGATTCTCCGCCACGCTGCCGCCGAACACCGGCATGAGCGTCTTGCTGGCTTCTCCCGTCAGCGCCGGGGTCGCTCCGGCATTCATCCGGAAGTCGAACGTCGCGGCGATATTCGAGACGCCGGTGAAGTGGATGGGTTGATGCCGATGGGCACGGGCAATGTTGATGAGTAGCTGCTTGGAGATCGCATCCGTCACAGCCTCATCGTAGGTCGTCACGGCGCGAGTCAGCGTGATTGGCGACAGACAGCCGGACAGCGCCAGGCTACAACAAGCCCCGGCCAGGATCAGCCGTGCACACGATGTGAAGCGGAGAGTCGCCGCCATGGAAGTCTCCACCGAAAAGCACGCCATTATAGAGCGGGTTTGTAGCACACTGCTGCGTAATCAGAAAGCCTCATCCTATGCGTTCGCTGCCTTTGTGATGTGGGTTGCATCTTCGGCAAGGGGAGGGGCTCCAACGCTCGGGCTACCCCCAAGACAAGCAAAGGAGCAGGTGTCGGTTAGTGGCCTCCCGCTGCTCCTTGCCACAGCATGTCGTACCCCAGTTCTTTGGTTTCGGAGCACATGGCGGCCAGTGCGGCGAACTTCTTATTGAAGACGTCGTCCGCATGGGAGCGTTCATGTTCTCCGAACGAGCGCCAATAGGTGACGATGACATAATGGTCGTCGGCGGTTTTGGATGCCGAGAGGGAGCCCTCATCCGAGACGAAGCCGGAAAACTTGAACACTTGTCCGGCAATGAAGCCGCCATTGTCCCCTCCGTAGGTTCCCTTGACCACAGTACAGAGCTCTCCAACGGCCATCTCTACATCCTCAAATGTGACGCCCGGCTTAAGTGTGACGGTGTTGAACAGCATCTTGGCTCCAAAGGGGACGGTGATGGGTCCAAACATAGACAGCCTCCTGTGCTTCAGTGACTTCGACGCCAATCTACCGCGATGGGTGCTCCCTCCTCAAGAACAGGCCTAATGGGGCTGGTCTTGCAATCCGACATTGACGAGGCTCGGCCATGCTCGGGCGCATTTCAGCACCGGCTCAACGATCCTTGGTAATTCATCTGCGCCGGCGATCGGGCTGATCCTCCTCGCCGCGTTCACGAACGAGAGTAGAGATGGTTGGCTCTCTCTCGCAGAGGCGGGACAGCTGTTCAGTGACCATCAACACCCCGCGTAGCGCCTGGCATCGGGCGAGGTGGATACGCACGGGGCTTTCTAGTAGACTGACCTCTTCACGAATGACCGACGGTGCCATAACAGGAGGCAAGAGATGAACGATCAAGACACGCAACGCGCGGTGGGGATTCTCAACACCATTATGGAGCATGAATTGGCGGGCGTCGTGCGCTATACGCATTACTCTCTCATGGTGTACGGCTATAACCGGATTCCCATCGTGTCTTGGCTGAAGAGCAACGCCACCGAGAGCCTTGCTCATGCGCATAAGGCCGGGGAGCTGGTCACCTTACTCGGCGGCCACCCGTCGCTCAAAATCGGGACGCTCCTGGAAACCGAGAAACATGATGTGGGGGATATCCTGCGGGAAAGCTTAGAGCATGAAAAGGGCGCTGTTGCCGCCTATTACCAACTGCTGAAAGTCTCGGAAGGAAAGTCCATCCTGTTGGAAGAATATGCACGAGAGATGATCGTCGGCGAGGAGCTGCATCTTGACGAGGTGAATAAGATGTTGCGCAAGTCAGGCGATGTCGAGCCGTTTCGTTCCTAACCCATTGTAGAGGGGGCCGAGCCTTGCCATCCAACATCGAGTAGGCTTGGCCGTTGGTGACCTACTGGGGTGCCGTTCATGGTTCCACTCGACCATGTCGGTGCGAGTGGATCCCCTGCCGCGTTTTCCCGCGTTGACAGGCTCTCACTCCGGCAGTAGGCTGCGGTCCTCTTTCCGCGGAGGCCTTCATGCCCACGGTCTCAGAAATCGCGCCGGACCTGTTTCGCATCTCGATCTACGTGCCGGACTTCGATCTGCAATTCAATCAATTCCTGGTGCATGACGAAGAGCCGCTGCTGTTCCATACGGGCCCGCGGGCAATGTTCGCGCAGGTGCGGGACGCCGTGGCGAAGGTGTTGGACCCGGCGACGGTCAGATGGATCGGCTTCAGCCACTTCGAGTCGGATGAATGCGGCAGTTTGCCCGAGTGGCAGCAGTTGGCGCCGCAATCGACGGCGGTGTGCAGTGTGGTCGGCAAGGTGGTGAGTGTGGACGATTGTATGGCCCTGCGCCCGGCCCTGGGAATGACGGATGGCCAAGTGTTGAAGACCGGCAACTATCGATTCCGGTTCTTGAGCACACCCCACGTTCCGCATTGTTGGGAGGCGGGACTGTTGTTCGAGGAAACCCAACGGACGCTCTTATGCTCGGACCTCTTTCATCAGAACGGCGACGTGGAGGCCACAACACGGTCGGACGTGGTGGGTCGTTCCAGACAGGTGCTCGTGGAGTATCAGCAGGGGCCGTTGGCCAACTATCTGCCCTATTCGACACTCACAGGTCCCACGCTCAAGCGGCTGGCTGAGTTGCAACCGAAGACGTTGGCGACGATGCACGGCTCGGCCTATGTCGGCGACGGCGCCCGCGCACTTCGTGACCTGGCGGTGATGTTTAAAGAGGTCTTGGCGCCTGGATCGTGAAAGACAGACCGGGGAGTCGCAGCGGCGTATCGGCAGTTGCAGGAGCAGCGGTTATGAATCATGCGGGTTACGGACCCTCCTCCCTCCCTCGGAACCTGGTACACTATCCGATCGGGGGATAGCACAATTGCAGGAACCAACCGTTGAGTCGCACGTTTTTGTCATCTTGGGTGCTACCGGGGATTTGACCAGGCGAAAACTCCTGCCGGCGCTCTACCATTTGCGCGATTCCCGAAATCCGGAAAAGCCGACGAGGCTGATCCTCGGCGCCGCGTTGCCCGACATGACCGACGAGGCCTTTCGTCTCTGGGCCTACGAAGGGGTGCACGAAGCGGGATGGCGCAATGCCAATGAACTGCGCGCCTGGTGCGAATCCTGCCTCCACTATCAAAGTGTCCAGCATGGAGGGCCGGAGGACTATGAGGCCTTGGCCCACTCCATCCGGCGATTGGAACGTAGCCACCAGATCCCGGAAAATCGCATCTTCTATTTGGCCCTGCCACCTGCCACTGTCCCTGGGACCATCGAGCAATTGGACAGGGTCGGTCTCCTCAAGGGGCGGGGTTGGATCCGCACCGTTTTCGAGAAACCATTCGGCCACGATTTTCACTCGGCCCGGGCGTTGAATACCCAACTCCATCAGTATCTTGACGAATCGCAGATCTATCGGATCGACCACTATCTGGGCAAAGAGACGGTGCAGAACCTACTCGCCTTCCGGTTTGCCAATCCGATTTTTGAATCCCTGTGGAAACGCGATAACGTCGAAAATGTGCAGATCACTGTGGCCGAGGATCTCGGCGTCGAACATCGCGGCGCTTATTATCATCAGGCGGGGGCCCTCCGCGACATGGTCCAGAACCATCTCACGCAGCTGATGACCGTCGTGGCGATGGAGGTCCCGGTTTCTTTCGACGCCGGCGCCATTCAGAGCGAAAAACTCAAGGTTCTCCATTCGGTCAATCCGATCTGCCGACAGGACGTCATCTTTGGCCAGTACCGCGCCTGGCAAATCGCCGACATGACGATTCCCGGCTATCATGACGAACCCGGCGTGCCGAAGGATTCGACCACGGAAACGTTCGTGGCCCTGAAGGCGGAAATTCACAATTGGCGATGGCAGGGTGTGCCGTTCTACCTTCGTAGTGGCAAACGGCTTCCGCGGAAACTCACCCAAATCGCCGTGACGTTTCGCGATGCACCGATTCAGGTCTTTCGGTCGCTCGAACCGGGGAGCATCTCGCCCAACAAGCTGCTCATCACCCTACAGCCCAGCGAAGGGTTCTCGCTCTGCTTTTCCGTGAAGAGCCCGGGCCGGTCCTTTCAATTCAGCAACCGGGCGTTGCAGTTCGACTATGAGCAAGCCTTCGGCCAGTTGCCGGAAGCCTACGAGACTCTGCTCCGCGATGTGATGATCGGCGACCAAACGTTGTTCGTCAGCGCGGAGTTTTCCGAGACTGCCTGGCGTCTCTACGATCCCCTGCTGGCTGCCGAACGGATCGTGTATCCCTACACTGCCGGCTCCTGGGGGCCGCAAGAGGCGGACGCGATTCCGGAACGAAACGGACACCAGTGGCAATTGGGGTGGTAAGCGAACGGCCTGCGCACCTGGGAGAGAGTGGGTTGGGACGCACAATCCAACTTATTGAGGAGCCTCGGCCGTTCGTGCCCAGCACTCAGCGCCCCTCTTACCGCTGATCAGTTCCAGGGGTTTTCATCCTTGAACCTCCACGATTGTTCTGTCAGAATGCGGCCCCGCATACGGTGTTACGCTACGAGTATCCGGTCGGCCGGCCCGGCATCACGATCCGTCCGCAGCGACGGTATGAATTCAGGCCGCAGATTGTGTAGACGAGGAGGGTTGAGGGCATGAAGTTCCTCGCGGTTCATCCTGGTCCGCTGATGTATACGAAAATCTATCTCCGTCTGGAGCCGCTCGGGCTTGAGATGGTCGCGCAGGCGGTCCGCCAGGCGGGGCACGATGTCCGCTTGATCGACTTGCAAGCGGATACCTGGAAAGACTACGAAGCGCTGATTACGAGCTGGAAGCCGGACGCTGTGGCCTTCGGCTGCAACTACCTGGCGAATGTCCCGGAAATCGTCGATCTGGCGAAGCTGACGAAGCGCCTGCTCCCACATGCATTCGTGTTTGTCGGAGGGCACAGTGCGTCTTTTGTGGCGCAGGACTTTTTGACGCACGGCGACGGCGCGATCGATTGTGTGCTCAAAGGCGAAGGCGAAGTGGCCGCCCCCAAACTGTTGGAAGCCGTGGAGCATGACCGCAAGGCGATTACGAAGGTTCCCGGCGTCGTGACCCTCGACGGCGAAGGGCCCCCGGCGCAATTCATCGAAAATCTCGACGATGTCCGTCCGGCGCGCGATCTGCTTCGGAACCGGCGCAAGTATTTCATCGGGGTACTGGATCCCTGCGCGTCGGTTGAGTTCGCCCGGGGTTGCCCCTGGGATTGTTCGTTCTGCAGCGCCTGGACCTTCTATGGACGCAGTTATCGGACAGTCAGTCCGGAGAAGGCCGTAGAAGATCTGGAGCGAGTCGAAGAACCAGGGATTTTTCTGGTCGACGACGTGGCGTTCATTCAAGGCAAGCAGGGCATGGAAATCGGTGAAGGCGTGGCGCGGCGGGGCATCAAGAAGCAGTATTACATGGAGACGCGCGGCGACGTCTTGTTGCGCAATAAGGAAGTGTTCCAATTCTGGAAGACCCTCGGGCTTCAGTACATGTTCTTGGGCGTTGAGGCGATCGACGAAGAAGGCCTCAAGATGCATCGCAAGCGCATCTCGTTGGGCAGAAACTTCGAGGCGCTTGAGTTTGCCCGCTCGCTCGGCATTACCGTCGCCATCAATTTGATCGCCGACCCCGATTGGGACCGGAAGCGATTCGAAGTCATCCGGCAATGGTGCTTGGAGATTCCGGAAATTGTGAACATCAGCGTCAATACGCCGTATCCAGGCACCGAAAGCTGGCACACGGAGTCGCGTAAGTTCCAGACGCGGGATTATCGCCTGTTCGACATTCAACATGCCGTGCTGCCGACGAAGATGCCGCTGCCTGAGTTTTACGAAGAGCTGGTCAAGACGCAGCAGGTGCTCAACAAGAAGCATCTCGGCTGGGCCGCGCTCAAGGGCACGGCCAAGATCGCAGCCGGACATCTTATGCGCGGGCAAACCAACTTCATCAAGATGCTCTGGAAGTTCAATAGTGTCTACAATCCGAAACTCCAGATCGCCGATCACCAACGCTTGCCAAAGTATGAGATGTCGCTTCCGTCGGGACCGCAGGAAAGCAAGAACCTGGATGCCAAGCAGCTGTTCATTCTTCCGGCCAAGGGGCGCCGAGGGCGCGCGCTCGACGAGTCGAGCGAGCAGTTTGTAGAGGCGACCCGCACGGGGACCAGCATTTAGCTGCGTCCCCTGTGGGCACATCCTTCTCAGCCACCATTCTCCTTCCACTCCTGTTATACTGACCCTGTTCCTTTTCCCCGGAGCCGGGCCGCCATGGGGATTCTTTCCTGGGACGAATTCGCCGACCTTGCGCTGAAACGCCTCGCCGCGTCTGGCGCGGAGTACGGCGATGTGCGCATCCAACACAGTGTGACCGAGACCATCCACGGCGAAGACCGCCGCATTGCGTCCATCAGCAATATCGAGGACAGCGGATTCGGGGTGCGCGTGCTCTATCACGGCGCCTGGGGATTTGCCGCGAGTTCGATCCTGTCATTGGAAGAAGTTCCCCGCGTTGCGGACCTTGCCGTGGAGATTGCCAAGGGTTCGGCGTCGATCGCCACAGAAAAAGTCCGGTTGGCCGAGGAGCCGGTGCATCATGACCGTGTCGTGACCCCGTGCCGGATTGACCCGTTCAGCATCGCACTGGATAAAAAAACCGACTTGCTGCTGAACACGATGGACGCCTTGCACCGGCAGGCCGGGATCGTGCGAAGCAGTGCCAGTCTGTGGGCGCGCCGAGACAGGAAGTTGTTTCTCTCCACCGAAGGCACGTACCTGGAATTCGACCTGTTGGCGGGGCAGGGCGACTGTACCGCGACCGCGCTACATGACGGCCGGTTTTCGTCACGAAGCTTCAATACGCCACATCTCAGGACAGGCTATGAACTGATCGAGGAAGCTGACTTTGCGAGAGAAGCGCCGCGTGTGGCCAGCCAGGCGGTTGAAAAGGTGCAGGCGCCGGCGGTCGAGGCCGGTCTGTATGACCTCATCCTTGACCCGGAACATCTGTCCCTCACGATGCACGAATCCTGCGGCCATCCGAGCGAGCTGGACCGCGCACTCGGTTACGAAGCCAATTACGCCGGCACGAGTTTTCTGACGACCGACAAGCAGGGCACGTTTCGCTTCGGCTCTCCGCACGTGACGCTCGTAGCGGACAACACCGAGCCGCAGACGCTTGCCGCGACCGGCTACGATGACGACGGCGTGACATGCCAGCAATGGGATATCGTCCGCGACGGCATCTTCGTCGGGTACTGCACGAACCGGGAAGTGGCCCCCCAAATCGGTGAGACCCGGTCGCGCGGGTCCAATCGGGCGGACGGATGGGGTAGCATGCCGATCGTGCGCATTGCCAATATCGGGCTGGATCCCGGCGCGGCCACGCTCGATCAGCTGATCGGCGACGTGAAGCGCGGGATCGCTATCGAAGGACACGGGTCCTACAGCATCGATCAACGGCGCTATAACTTTCAGTTCGGCGGCGACGCCTTCTGGCTTATCGAAAATGGCCGGCGCACCCACATGTTGCGCGACGTGATCTATCATGGAATCACGCCGGAATTCTGGAACAGCTGCGACGGGGTGGCGGACCGGTCGTTCCGGCGCCGGTACGGGTTCATCACGTGTGGCAAGGGACAGCCCGGCCAGTCGGGGTGGATGACCCATGCGGCCTCGCCCGCGCGGTTCCGACAGGTCGCCGTCATCAGAGGAGAGGGCAGATCGTGACCGGCGTCGCTGTCAAATCCTGGCCTAAAATGACGAGCCGGGAGGAGTTTCGCTTCCTCGCTGATCTCGTCCTGACCCGGTCGTCCGGGGACCACACCATGGTGAAACTGCACGATCTGCATTCCGGCACCACCAGGTTTGCCAACAACCAAGTCGTGCAGAACGTCGATACACGGCGAGGCATATTGGCCGTGACGGTGGCCTTCGGACGACGGCATGGCACCGCCTCGACGACGGATTTTACAGCCGGCTCGGTCCAGGAGACGCTCATGCGGGCTGAGCGGATTGCCCATGTGTCACCCGACGATCCGGAATATCTTCCGCCCCCGGGACCGCAATCGTTTCCCGTCGGTGAAACGGCCAGACCGGAGACAGAGCTCGCGGGACCAGCGCGCCGCCTCGAGTACGC
Organism: Nitrospira sp.; assembly: GCA_015903945.1. Lineage (GTDB taxonomy): Bacteria > Nitrospirota > Nitrospiria > Nitrospirales > Nitrospiraceae > Nitrospira_D. The sequence goes on from JABMDL010000003.1 coordinate 36,399, forward strand.
GAACGAAGCCATTGGCCAATGCCGTATGGAGAATCTCATGGCGGCCGGGATCGTCTCGTCGTCGGTTTCGTCGGTGGGCATCGCCGCCGATAACGGGCTCTTCGGCTGCGAAACGCGGACGGATGCACGATTCAGCCTCACGGTGCAGGCGGGCGAGGCGACGGGATGGAACGCGGCGGCACACCGGTCGATCGACCATCTCAAAATTCAAGAACGGACGCTGGCCGCCATTCAGAAGGCGAAACGCGGGCGAGAGCCAAGTGAGCTCCCGCCGGGGCAGTATCCGGTAGTGCTCGAACCAGCCGCCGTGGCTGGCCTCTGGACCTGGTTGTTGTGGTCGCTCGACGCCAAATCGTATCAGAAGGGCACGAGTCCGTTTGCGGGCAAGTTAAGAGAACGGATGGTGGACCGCCGTCTGACGTTGGCCAATGCTCCCGGCCATGCCGACCTGCTCGGCGTGGGGTTTACCGCCGATGGATTACCGAGCGGGCCCTCGACATGGATCGATCATGGGGTGCTCACGCAACTGGCGTATGACCGATTCACGGCCCAGGCTCAGGGGGTGCAGGTGATTCCGACGTTGGACGCCCCTGTCTTGTCAGTCCACGGCGCGGCCTGCGGCACCGTACAGGACCTCGTCAAACGGACCGACCGCGCCATTCTGGTCACGAATTTCTGGTACATCCGTTCCGTCAATCCCACCAATTTGACATTGACCGGGATGACCCGCGACGGAACATTTCTGGTGGAAAAGGGGGAGATCGTCTGCGCGATCAAGAATTTCCGGTTCCACGACAGTCCTCTTCGGGCCTTCCAGCAGATTGACGCCTGGACGACGCCGATGGAGGCGGTCACGGCGGAGACGGGGAAGATGCTGGCGCCAGCCATGGTCCTGCCGGAGTTTCATTTTTCAAGTGTCACCAGATTCTAGAAGTTCATGGGAGGCCAGACGGCGGCCTGCGAGGCTTCTCCGACGGCAATCTAGAGAAAGCCATTGACTCTTTCTTTCGGCAGGAGTAGACAACAGACAAGTTCCGCAGAGTATGGGAAAACGCTGTGTGCGCGAGCGTTTCCAGGCAAAGGGTGACGGCGGTTCATACGGATGGGCGGTAGAGGACGATCAGGAGAGAGGTCATGGGACGCCGATTCAACGATGAACCGATCAATTTGATCCGCCGCATTCCCTCTCCCGAACAATTGGACGCGGCTCGTCCTGCCAAGCCAACGTTGGGTCAACTGCTCTCTCAGAAGGGAGCGGCGTTCGTCCGTTCCGCGATGGAAGCATTTTCCTCTCCGGCACAAACGGAACGGCAACCGGATTCGCAGGATGACAACGTCACATTGCACGACCGGTTCAGTGAAGAGAGATCGTGTCTTGCGATGGAATCAGAGTGCCATCAGGATGAGGAATCGGAGGGGGAACACGTTGCTCAGCCACAGGCGCAACCCCTGGCCGCGCGTTCTCAATCCGCCGAGGCGGCGATGTCTCCCCCGCGGCCCGTGTCCGGTGTGTCCTACGAGGAAGAAATCGGCGAACTCAGGACGTTTCTCCTGCGACAACAACAGGACATCGTTCGTCTCGCCGCACAAATTCAAGAATTGAAAACCATCGTCCATGCTCAGCAGCAGGTCCTACTGTGCTTTGAGAAGGAATCGGAGATGACGTCCGCTCCTTTCAGGGAGGAGCGAGTCGCGTCCGCCGTGACAAAAGGGAATACATTGATTCGGATTCGCCAACAGCCGGTCGTGAAAGAGAAGGCGATGGCAGAGAAAGACAAGCCCACGCGGGCGCCGCTCACTCTTTGAGGCTCGACCGGAGTGCCGCCGGGGGTGCGATCGTTCCATCCCAGGCCCCGCCGCATCTGCTCATCTTGGTACCCATGACAGACCGTACAGCGCCGGTCAGCCGAATGCTCAGCGGATGTGTGTTGTCCGTCGCCGTGTGGCTTGGAGGATGGAATGGTGCGATGGTGCACGCGGCCTCTCCTTCTGAGGCACGTTCCTCCGTCCCGCTCTTCGACAATCTCGGCACCCTGCATCACCCCATCACGACGTCCTCCAGCCTCGCCCAACGCTATTTCGACCAAGGCCTTCGGTTGGTCTATGCCTTTAACCATGAGGAAGCCGTGTTGGCGTTCACTGCGGCAGCCACCCTCGATCCTTCCGCTGCCATGGCTCATTGGGGGATCGCGCTGGCGCTGGGTCCCAATATCAATGCCGCCATGGACAAGCCGCGGGAACGCCGCGCGCTAGAGGCTCTCCACCACGCACAGGCGCGCAGTTCCCACGTCAGCACCCCTGAGCGACGGTACATCGAAGCCTTGGGGAAACGATACGATGCCAAGGGCCGCACGCGAGGCGCGCTTGATAAAGCGTATGCTGATGCCATGCGATTGTTGTGGCATGATTTCCCGGATGATCCAGATGCCGGGGCGTTATTCGCCGAGGCCTTGATGGATCTGCGCCCCTGGGACTTGTGGACCTCCGAGGGGCAGCCTAGACCTGGAACGGAAGAGATCGTCACGACGTTGGAATCGATCCTCGCACGGCATCCCGATCATCCCGGAGCCTGTCATTACTATATCCACGCAGTCGAAGCTTCACTCACACCCGAACGGGCCCTGTCCTGCGCAGAGCGGCTCCCCACGCTGATGCCGGGCGCCGGCCATCTGGTGCATATGCCGGCCCACATTTACATGCGTGTGGGCAAGTACCATCAGGCCGCGGAACGGAACGCACATGCGGCCCATGTCGATCAGGAGTATCTGGGTGCGCGAAAAGTCGCGCAGGACTACGCCGCCGGCTACTACCCGCACAATCTGCACTTCCTCTGGGCCGCGTTGGCCATGGAGGGGCGGCGTGACGAGTCGCTGAAGGTCGCCCGTGAGCTGGCCCGCCTGATCACGGTGGAAGACGCGCGTACAGACAAGGGGAAAGAATCCTATCTCCTGGTGCCTCTGTGGTCGATGATTCGATTCGGGCAAGGGCATGAAATGCTGCGGGAACCGGCGCCGCACAAGAGCCTCCGCCTCCACCAAGGTATCTGGCGGCTGGGGCGAGGATTGGCGCTGGCGGCTACCGGCCGTCTCCCCGGAGCTGAAGGTGAACATACCGTCTTGGCCGGGCTGGCGAAGCGATTGGGACGCGACCGCACATCGGAGGAGAAGACGGAACGGGCCTTGCTCAAGATCGCGGAACGTCTGTTGGCCGGGGAAATCGCCGCCCGTCACAGAAAGTATGATGAGGCCATCACGTGCTTCAAGGAAGCCGTCAGATTGGAGGATAGCCTTCCGTATATGGAGCCCCCATTCTGGCCGATTCCGGTCCGCCATTACTTGGGTGACATCCTCTTGGTTGCGGGACGACCGGCCGATGCCGAAATGGTTTACCGGGCGGATCTGGCCAAAAATGCCGACAACGGATGGGCGTTCTTCGGGTTGATGCAGAGCCTTCGCGATCAGGACAAAGGCAGCGAGGCGGATGCAGTCGAACAGCAGTTCAAGGCGGTGTGGACCTACGCGGAGGTGACATTAACGGCGTCTCGTTTCTGACACGTGGCGTGAGGGAATCAAGGGGGAGCCATGCGGTTTATCGTGGGTGTGATGGGGCCGGCCAAGGCCAAGAAAAAAGATCTCGATAATGCGCGGACGCTGGGGGAGCTGATCGCCCGGCGCGGATGGGTCGTTTTGACGGGTGGACGTGATGTCGGCGTCATGGATGCGGCGTGCGAGGGCGCCAAGCGGGTGGGGGGAAGTTTAACGATCGGAGTCCTCCCGACCGCCAAGGACAAGGTCTCGCGCCATGTCGATGTGCCGATCATCACGGAAATGGGCAGCGGCCGCAACAACATCAATGTGCTGACCAGCCACGTCGTCATCGCGTGTGGGTTGACCGGGTCCGGCACTGTGTCGGAAGTCGCGTTAGCCGTCAAAGGCGGGAGGCCGGTCATCCTGGTGGATGCCTCGCCGGCGGATGTGGCGTTCTTTCGCAAGCTGGGCAAGCGATTGGTCGCCGCGGCCGCGTCGCCGGAAGAGGCGATTGCGCTCATCATGAAACAGGTGGAAGGGCACCATCGGCAAGCGCGGCATGCAGCGTCCAACCCGTATGATCCAATGTCCTTATGAGACAAGGCTAACGGCCGGTCGGTCGAGCACATATTCCTGCTCGGCAAGCATGTAGGTATGATGTAAGAGTTCTCCGGTTGCTGCGACAGAGTGTGCAGGGGAGGACGCGTCCATGATTTCCATTCGTCATTCCGTCTCCATTGTGGTGAGTCTCAGCTTGTTGGGCAGCCTCACGCTCTGGTCGGACAACATGGACGCCAGGGCGACGGTTCCGGCCAAGGCCTATTTCGCCGGAGGCTGCTTCTGGTGCATGGAAGAAGCGTTTGAGCAAGTGGAGGGAGTCATCGAGGTCGTCTCCGGCTATATGGGCGGAACCGTGGCAAATCCCAGTTATGAACAAGTTTCCGGGGGAAGCACCGGCCATGCCGAATCCGTCGAAGTCAGCTATGATCCGGCCAAGGTCAGTTATCAGAAATTACTCGATGTGTTCTGGCGCAATGTTGATCCCATTACGCCGAATGCCCAGTTTTGCGACCATGGAAGCCAGTACCGATCCGCGGTGTTTTATGGGACGGACGAAGAACAGCGGCTGACGGCAGAGTCGAAAGCGGCGATCGAACGGTCCAAGCGATTTTCTGCTCCGATCGTCACGCAAGTGGTCAAAGCGTCGGTGTTTTATCCGGCTGAGGACTACCATCAGGACTTCTACAAGAAGAATCCGTTCCGCTATAAGTCCTACAAATTCGGCTGCGGCCGAGCCAGACGATTGGAAGCGCTCTGGGGCAAGCCATAGTCCAAACTTCGGTCAAAATTGGACAGATCAAAAACGGCCAGAACTTGTGCCGAGTAGTGTCTATTGCACAGGGGCATGAATGACTTTCCTGTGTTTTTTCATGCTGTTATGGAGGCACAGCTCTTGAGTAGTTAGGCGTGACCCCGGTTCTTCCATGAAGAATGGAATGATCTGGTCACGTTGTGGCACAGACAAAATGGACATGGCCGATCCGCACAGCGGCTCTTCTATCACGCTGTTTGCTCATCTTCCTCCTTGCAGGCGTGATGGTTGCGGCCACTCCTATTCCAACCAAGCCGGATCTTGAAGATCGAGTCCGCTATTCTCAACAAGAGATTCGCCGTGCAATTACGTTCTATGCCAATCGGTACCGCCTCGATCCGGCATTGCTGCGCGCAGTGATCAAAACGGAATCGGATTTCCGCCAGGATGCCGTGTCGCGGAAGGGAGCCATTGGGTTGATGCAGCTGACCCCGGACACAGCGGCGACCCTGCGGGTCGCCGATGTCTATGACTCTCTCCAAAACATTCGAGGGGGTGCCAAGCAACTGCGCCACTTGCTGAACTTGTATGAGGGGGATCTGCTCCTGGCACTCGCCGCGTACAACGCCGGAGTGCATCGTGTAAAGGGGGGAAAGATTCCACGGATCCGTGAAACGCGGTTGTATGTGCGGAAGGTGCTGCGGTATTACGAACACTATCGGGAACCCCGCCGATGTGGGCGTTCGGCTCCCCCGATACCGTGTCGATCGGCTGCTGTTCCTCACAGGCCGAAACAAACAGACCCGGTACCACTCAAGGGTGCGGGCGAATCGAGATACGGCCCAGGGTCCGGCTAGCGCCTTGTCAGGATGACACGGCGCTCATGCGTCCCCGTTGCGCAAGCCGAATCTCCGCGAACTCCAGTCCGAATTGCCTCCCGTCGACCCAGCGCACAACGGCCTCTTTGACCCGTAGCGGCCACGGGGTCTCGATCAGCCATCTGCGGGCTAATAATGAACATTCGAACGTCATAGGCGACGGTACGTAGTCTTGAGCTTCTTTGGGGGGGATCTTGACGGGTATCTCTTTGTTTGCGAGAAAGGATGGCTTCAACCAAGAGGGAGACCCAGAAATGACGGCACGGACGATCAGCCGGCGGATGGTGAATCTGGCTCAATCGGAGATTCGGGCGATGACACAGGCTTGCGCAAGCGCCAAAGGGCTCAACATGGCTCAAGGAGTCTGCGATACACCGGTTCCTCCCATTGTGCTACAGGCCGCTGAGCGGGCGATCAAGGACGGGTACAATGTCTATACCCGCTTTGACGGACTGTCGGAATTGCGGCAGGCCATTGCCGGAAAGCTGGCGCGCTACAACGGGATCAAGGCCGATCCCGAGAAAGAAATCATTGTCAGCGCCGGGGCGACCGGAGCCTTCCATTGCGCCTGCGAAGCAGTCCTGAACCCCGGCGATGAAGTCATGCTGTTCGAGCCGTACTATCAGTACCACATCAGCGCCTTGCTCGCGGTTGAGGCGGTCCCGGTCATCGTGAAAATGAACGCGCCAAGATGGAGCTTCACCCTGGCTCAGCTGGAACAGGCGATTACGCCGAAGACGAAGGCCATCATCGTCAATTCGCCGGGGAATCCGTCCGGCAAAGTGTTCGCGCAAGCAGAGCTGGAGGCTGTCGCGGAGTTTGCGTGCCGGCACGATCTCTTCGTGTTCACCGACGAAATCTACGAATACTTTCTGTACGATGGCCGGACGCACGTTAGTATGGCGACGTTGCCGGATATGGCCGAACGGACGATCACCATCGGGGGGTATTCGAAGACCTTCAGTGTGACCGGATGGCGCATCGGGTACTGCGTCGCGGCTGAACCGTGGGCGCAGGCGATCGGGGCCATGAACGATTTGCTGTACGTGTGTGCCCCCGCTCCGCTTCAACTGGCTGTGGCTGTAGGCATCAACGAGCTTTCCGATGACTTCTATCGAGATCTGGCACGCTCGTATCAAGGGAAACGCGATCGATTCTGCGCGACATTGGCCGACTCCGGGCTGACCCCATCGATTCCAGACGGCGCCTACTACGTGTTGGCGGATGTGTCCAGGTTGCCTGGCTCGACGGGGAAGGCTCGCGCGCTGTATCTCCTAGACAAGACCGGCGTAGCCGGTGTCCCCGGAGAGGCGTTCTTTTCAGGTTCAGCCGGAGCCGGTTTCATTCGCTTCAGCTATGCCAAAACCGACGAGGACCTCGATTGTGCCTGTCAACGGCTGCAGCAGCTCAACCGGTAACGTCATACCGGCCATCCCGCTATCCGGAGCTATGTCCAGAGTTCGAGAGGCCCATGGTTGGCAATCCCACGCAGCAGATCGTGCGTCGTCAGAATGCCGACAAGGCGGCGATGGGCATCCAGGATCGGAACTGCGTGAATTCGCTCGTCCAGCATCAGACGGGCTATGTCTCTGATGTTCGTGGTGGGAGCAGCGGAGACCACTCGTCTGGTCATGAGGTCAGCCAATTTTCGGTGAGTGGCTGGGTTGAGTGAGGTCGTGGCTGTCAGTTCCGGTACCTGACGCAGCAAATCCCGGTCAGAGATGATTCCCACGAGTATGCCATGGATAGACGTGACGGGGAGGTGACGAATACTCCTGCGCGTCATTTCTGCCCAAGCCTCATTTGCGGTACTCTCCGAAGACAGCGTATGGACCGGTGAGGACATGAGATCGCGGGCCAGGAGAACCGGCTTCGCCTGTATGTCTAGCTCGGTTTGCTGCTGATAGGCAGTGTGCGCGGCTTTATGTGGGTGGTCTGGCAGGGGCGGATGGTGGCTCTGGTCTCCCTGTGCCTCGACGGATTCAACGTGTGCCGGCCGCTGAATGGTCGGCTTGACCGGATAGGTCTCCACGATCCCGCTGATTGCCGGAACGATGGGCATATGGTGGTTCCTCAACAAGGGTATCGGAAACTCTGAGAAATCCTTAACCCCGTCTCGACAGTTGTTCTTCAAACGGTTGCACTCACCGGCAAGACCGGTGTAGCGTAAGCACCATGATGGGTATCCTGCCTATACGCCGACTGCTCGCATTGAGCACTCCACGCATAGTTCGCGCCGTCGGACTGCTTGTCATCGGCGGTGTCCTTGGCGCATGCCATGCTCCAGGGTGGGATGGCTACTTCTCTCGTGGCGTCGGCCAGCTGACGCAAGACGAGGTCCGAGACAGGTTCGGTCCTCCCCACACGGCGAAAAACCCCGTCCTGGGCGGTGACAGTCTTTGGACGTACCGGATAGCGTTGGGTGAAAGTGATCTGGCTCGCTGGAATCCCAACTTCCTGGTGGAGGCGTCCCAATCGATGGGTGCGCTCATGGGAAGACCGAACGAGCGGGAAAAGCCGACGCTCTACTGTTATCGGTACACACTGATTTTCAGCGAGGCGCACATCCTCAAGGATTGGAAGCGTGACGAATGTGTGCCGGGCACGAGGGATTTGTTGAATGCCCAACAGTAGGGATCTCCCAAAGGATGCCGGCGGGATAACCGCGATGTGTATTCGCGCACGACCGAAGAGAGCGTGAATCGGTTGCTTCCCTTTTCACCCCTATGATATAAGTCGAACCTTATCGGCTATCGATAATAGGTCCGCGAAGAATTTGAAATCATTCGAGGCTGCCAGGGATATCATCCGCTCGGCATAGGCGGTGCTCGGCGGCAATCACAGTCTGTTTTTTTCTTAGGGAGGTTGGGAATGGGTAAGATCATGAGTGCGGTCCTGGTAGGTCTTGGAATGGTGGTGGCTGGAGTATCGGTTGCCCACGCGCTTCAGGCCGGTGGCGTTGAAGTCGGCGATCTGGAGACCGGATCGGTCGTTGGCCAACCGTTCAAAGAACTTGACGTGGATGCTTCATTCTATGCAATCGAGATTGGCACGATGAAGACCTGGTACCCTCCGACGACAGTCATTGACTTCAAGGCTCGTCCTGGTGCTCCAGTTTTGCTGAAGGTCACGAATAACGCGACAGCGGAACATGGCTTTCAACTGACAGCGGCCGTGAATCAATCGGCGCCGACGGTTTTGGACACGAAAGTGGTGCTCAAGCCAGGTGAGACCAAATATATCGGTGTACCGACCAGCGACCTGTTCTATGCAGCGGGCAATGTGCTTACGTATCGCTGTCATCTGCATCCGGGGCATGTGGGCGGCAAGTTGCTGATGCTGAAGTAGTCGCAGGCGACGAAGAAAGAAAAGTCCCATCGCAGATTCACGGCCTCAAGGAGCATCTCCTTGAGGCCGTCGTGTTTTCTGGCGGTCTGTGACTTGGCTACCGCAGTGTTCGGTAGACCTCAAAATGCGGAAGGCCTTGGTTTTAAGAAGAACCAAGGCCTTCCTTCAACGACAGGAACAGTGGTCGAATTAGTTTCTGACGCCGCTCCACACTTTCGCGGGATCGATTGCTTTATCGGGGTTCAACGTCTTTGCCCTTTCCAAGAGAACCTCCGTCGTCTCCGGATAGAGGGGGTCTGAAATACAGCAATTGTCGACCGGACACACAGCCGCGCATTGGGGTTCATCGAAATGGCCGACACACTCGGTGCAGCGGTCATGTGCAATGACATAAATGTTGTCGCCGACTCCTTGGCCATCGCCCACGTGATTGCCTTTGCTCTCGGCGTCGCTCCTGGTTTCGAAGATCGCTTCGTTGGGACATTCCGGCAGGCATGCCCCGCAAGAGATGCATTCATCTGTAATCAACAGTGCCATGACCCACGCCTCCTTCTCACTCCAACAGTCAGCCAGACGATATTGACAACATCGCGCCGCCCCGACCATAGTGCGTAGGGCTGCGCAAAACAGAAGCGCATTCTATTCTGTGCCTCTTTTCCAAGTCAACAGAATGGAAACGGAGCAGAAGGCCTAGGTGGTTGGCAGATAGAAATGGGCCGATGGGCCCATCGCAAACAGGAGCGGTCATCCACGATGGAGTCGAGTCAGAGCCGATCGAGCGGGTGGGCGGACAAGAAAAATCGGATCGTCATGATGATCCTGCTCGCTATCCTCATGATGAGCCTCTCGGTATTTGTGGGCGAGCGTAAAGAATCGAGCATCATCGTTGTCCGATTTCCAAGCGGTGCCGAGCTCGAGGCCGAGGTCGCGGATACACCTGAGAAGCAGTTGTTTGGGCTCGCATTCCGCGACGAGTTGCCTCCGAACGGGGGGATGCTTTATATCTTCGAAGAAAATGGACTCCATCGGGTGCGGACGAAAGAATATCGCTTCCCCATCGACATCCTGTGGGTGGACGAAAGCCATCATGTCGTGCATATGTTGGAACACGCAGACCCCTGCGCGAAAGACCCGTGCCCGTTTTTCGGCCCGCCGCCGGAAGCGGCCCGGTATGTCATTCAAGCTGAAGTAGGATTTCTGAAGAGATCCGGAGTCGCAAGGAACGACGAGCTTACCTACACGCTTCGGATGTAGGTATCGCCTATCGGTTTCGAGCTCCGAATCGTAGCACATCGGCCAAGGGAGGAACGGAGGAGGAAGCATGGAGGGGTTTCAGAAGGTGGCGCAACTCGATGACCTCGCTCCGGGGCGATCGAAGAAAGTGACGGTCAATGACCGGGTAATCGCTTTGTTTAATGTCGATGGGAAATTCTATGCGATTCACAACAGCTGCCCTCATGAAGGAGGGCCGCTTGCCGAGGGACGCCTCAAAGGCTATGTTGTGGCCTGCCCATGGCACGACCTTGCCTTCGATATTCGGAACGGACAAGGCACAGACGGAGGAGGCTATTGTGTCGGAAGTTACGAAGTGCGGGTGGAGGGGACCGACATTTGGGTGGGTCCTCGGCGGAAGATCTGAGGAACACACCCGCGAGACCTGATCGGGCTCGCGTGGTTGAATCGGACAAGGGGCGCATGACAACGTCCAAGACGGATGTTCGTTCCATTCCTGAGTCTCACGATTGCCGCACGATGGCGACGACGGTCGGTCACCCCTTCGTCATTCATTTGTGGGAGGATCGCACCAGAGGCGAATTGTGGGTGCCCTCCTACGAGGCCACATCGCTGACCCTGCTCAGCGACGAATTCCTCCGCATCGCGAGTAATAACGCGGTGGACAACGGACAGCGCACCTTCGAGTTCAAGGCCGTGACTCCGGGGAGTCATCGGCTGGTGTTTGAAAAGCGCATGGGGTGGAAATTCACCGCCGAGGACCGGCGCGTGTTCCAGGTCGAGGCGGTGAATCCGCCGGGGAGCTGAGTGCTATGCCTGACATCGCGTTCGTCAACGGCCGCTTCCTTCCATGGAAAGACGCTGTGGTTTCGATCGACGACCGTGGATTCCAATTCGGCGATGGCGTCTACGAAGTGATCAGGACCTATCGTGGCGCGCCGTTCGAATTGGCGGCGCACTTAGCGCGGCTTGAACGGAGTACAAAGGAGTTGAACCTTGTCCAGCCCTATGCCCGAGCCCAATGGACCCAATGGATTCAGCAGGGGCTTGGCCAGGCCGGGTATCAGGAAGCCAAGGTCTACATCCAAATTACGAGAGGGACGGCTCCCCGCGATCATGCGTTCCCATCGGGAGTTTCACCAACTGTCGTCATGACCATCCGGGAACTGCATCCCTTGAGTCTTCAGCTACGGCAGGACGGAGTGACAGCGCGGACGTGTGACGATCTTCGCTGGAGCCGCTGCGATATCAAGAGCTTGAACTTGCTCGGGAATGTGCTGGCCCGTGAAGAGGCCAGAAAAGCCGGCGTATTCGAAGCGATTCTGGTCAAAGACGGGTTGGTGACGGAAGGTTCGCTCAGCAACGTCATGGCCGTGCGGTCCGGAACAATCGTGACCGCTCCCGAGGGACCTCGAATTCTCTCCGGCGTCACCAGGACGGTAGTGTTGGAATTGGCGCGGAAGGAAGAGATCCCGGTAGAAGAACAGTTCCTCTCGCTCGATGCCCTGTATGGCGCGGACGAGGTATTTTTGACCGGAACCACGCTGGAAGTCTTGGGGGTGGTCCGGATCGATGGGAAAACCATCGGGTCCGGACGGCCCGGTCCGATCACCAAAACGCTTGCTGCACGCTGGTCGATCTTGACCGGGTAACGCCTCTTGCTTTGCACAGGGGTGCGTGGTATTGTGCTGCCGCTGGAAGTGGGCTCAGGCCCACTTTTTTGTTTGAGCTGGTGCCGGTCGTTGCTAGGGGAAGAGGGTTGATCATAGGGGAACGTAGTGTGCAGTCGGTCGTTGACCGGGTGCACAATGTCATTTCGCCGATCCTCTGGGCGCTCGGGTTAGAGTTGGTCGAGGTGCAGTGCGTAGGGCGGGGGGCTCGCACCGTCGTCCGCGTGCTGATCGAGAAGCCCGGCGGCGTCACCGTCACAGATTGCGAACAGGCGCACAAGGCGCTGGGGCCTGCGTTGGACGTCGCAGATCCGTTTCCCCACGCCTACACCCTTGAAGTGTCATCGCCCGGTCTCGATCGGCCCTTCAAACGTCTTCAAGACTATCAGCGAGCGATCGGGAAAGAGGTAAGCCTCAAGCTGCGGCAGCCGCTGAACGGCCAATGGCGTGTGAGCGGACGGCTCATGGAAGTTGGTGAACAGGCCGTATCGGTGGCCGTTCCGGCGGGCAAGGCGGAGCCGCAGACATTGCGACTGGATCGGGAGCAGATTGCAGAAGCCAAGCTGGTCGTGAAAATATAAGCGGCGGGAGCGTGGCAGTGGAGAATCCTATGCAGGAGCATGACGCATGAACCGAGAACTGATCAATGTCATCGACGAAATCGGTCGTCAGAAGGGAATCGACAAAGCGCGAGTGATCGGCGCCATCGAATCCGCTTTGCAAACTGCCGCCAAGAAACGTTTCGGTCAGGCCGAGAACATTCAAGTCGAGATCGATCCGAAGACGGGAGAAATTTCCGTCGTTTCCAAGAAAGTCATCGTCGATCAGGTCAGCAATCCAAAAGCGGAGATTTCTCTTCAGGAGGCCCGCCAATACGACACCGAAGCGGAGATCGGCGATGAAATCGGATCGTTGATCGAAATGAACGAGCTCGGGCGGATTGCGGCGCAGACGGCGAAGCAAGTCATCTTTCAGAAAGTCCGTGAAGCCGAATGGGAGGCAGTGCAGAAGGAGTATTCGACACGCCAGGGCGATCTGGTGAACGGCATCATCCTCGGCATGGAGCGCCGGAATTACCTGGTTGATCTCGGCAAGACGGAGGCGGTTCTCCCCATTCAAGAACAGATTCCCCGCGAGACATATCGCCGGGGCGATCGGGTGAAAGCGATGCTGCTGGAGGTGCGCCGCACGCCGAAGGATGTTCAAGTCATTCTTTCCCGCAGCCATCCACAATTTGTGGCGAAGCTGTTTGAGCTTGAAGTCCCGGAGATCATGGAAAAGATCATCGAGATCAAGTCGGTGGTCCGTGAGCCGGGCGACCGGACGAAGATTGCGGTGGTGTCGCGGGAAAAAGCCGTGGATCCGGTCGGCGCCTGCGTGGGCATCAAGGGCTCGCGCGTCCAGGCGGTTGTCCGCGAATTACGGGGGGAGAAGATCGACATCATCACCTGGACCCAAGATCCGCGGGTGTTCATCGCCGAAGCGCTCAACCCGGCCACGATCGAAAAGGTCGGTATCGATGAGGAAAAGAAGTCGGCGCTGGTCGTCGCCGCCGACTCTCAGCTGTCGTTGGCCATCGGCAAGAACGGGCAAAATGTTCGACTGGCCGCGCGGCTGACCGGCTGGAAGATCGACATCATCAGTGCGACCGAGTACGAGAAAGAAAAGGTCGAACGGGATAAGGAAATCAAAGCCGCCCTCGCGGAAGAAGCCGAAGCCCAGCGGTTGCAGGAAGAAGTGCGGCAGGCGGCCAGGGCCGAGGCCGGGGAAGAGACCACCAGCTAGCCGACCGGGATCTCCGATGAGCATGCGCGTTTACGAATTGGCCAAGAAACTCGGGATAGAGAACAAGGCGCTTTTGCCCGAGCTCAAGAAGATGGGCGTGTCCGTTGCGTCCCATAGCAGCGCACTGGACGACGATGTGGTGCAAAAGGTGCTGGAGAAATTTCTCCCCAACGTCAAGGGTGAAGGTAAAGCGGGTGAGAGGCAATCAGAACAGGGAGTGAAAGTGCATGATACGGCCCACACCAAAGCCGGAGTGATGAAGAGTCCGGTTATCGAGTCGCCTGCGAAGCCTGACAAGCGACGTATTTTGATCAAGCGAAAGAAGGAAGACGAACCGGCTGAAGCCCTTGCCTCCGCGCCGGCCGTCGACCTCGAGGCACCCGCTGCGGCTTCTCAGCCGGCTCCTGTGCCGAGTCCAGTCGTTTCGTCGGTTCCGCCGCCCACCGTGGAAGCCGAGCGTGTTCATCATGCGGAGGTGGCGCCGCCCATCCAGCCAGTCCCATCCACCCCGCCAGCTCCTGCTCCGATAGCCCCGGTGTCAGGAGCCATTGCTGCCAAGCCACCGGTGGGTACCCCGCCGAGCGCAGCCGCGACGGTGGAGGCGGTTGCCGGCAAGAAAAAAAGCATGGCGTTCGAGGCTATCGAGGCCGAGGGACTGAAAGACAAGCTCAAGAAGGCGAAGAAGCCCGTTCGGGTCAAAGACGACGAGCATGACGTCAAGTTCCGTGAAGATGCCGCCCGCTGGCAGGATCTCCGGGCCATTCCCGTGCAGCGGCGCGACGACCGCTCGAAACATCTGCATCACAGTGCGCCGAGCGAGATTACCAAGCCGCGCAAGAAGAGCGTCAAATTGACGGCTGGAATCACGGTCAAGGAGTTTGCCGAAGCGATCGGGCAGCGGCCAGCGGACATCGTCCGCAAGCTGATGGAGATGGGGCAGATGCTCACCTTCAATCAGCCGATGAATCTGGACGCCGCCTCGATGCTTGCTGAAGAGAGCGGCGTGAAGATCGAGGTGGCGGTAGAGAAAGGCGGCGAGGAATTGCTGCAAGATGTGATCGACACCAGCGGCGAAGACCGGCCGGAGCCGCGCCCGCCTGTCGTCACGATCATGGGCCACGTCGATCATGGCAAAACCTCGCTGCTCGACGCCATCCGGCAAACGAAAGTGGCCGAAGGGGAAGCCGGCGGCATCACGCAACATATCGGCGCCTATACGGTGCCGGTGCGTGGGAAACAAGTGACGTTCCTCGATACGCCGGGCCACGAAGCGTTCACGTCGATGCGCGCGCGCGGCGCGAAAGTCACCGATATCGTCATCTTGGTCGTGGCTGCGGATGATGGAGTCATGCCGCAGACGGTCGAAGCGATTCACCACGCTAAAGCCGCCGGGGTGCCCATCATCGTGGCGATGAACAAGATTGATAAACCGGAGGCGAATCCCGATCGGGTAAGGAATGCCCTGTCCGAACACGGGCTCATTTCCGAAGCCTGGGGCGGTGACACGATCATGGTGGAAGTGTCCGCCAGGCAGAAGACGGGACTCGATACCCTGCTTGAGATGATCCTGCTTCAATCCGAAGTGCTGGAGCTGAAGGCTGATCCTCACCGGCCAGCCAAGGGGACGGTCGTTGAAGCCAAGGTCGAACGAGGCCGAGGCCCCGTGGCGACCGTGCTGGTCCAAAGCGGTACGCTCAAGGTCGGTGACGTGTATGTCGTGGGAACCTACAGCGGGCGTGTCAGGGCGCTGATTGACGATCGAGGCGCGAAGGTGCAACAGGCCGGCCCCTCTATCCCGGTGGAGGTGCTCGGATTGCCGGGCGTGCCGTCCGCCGGAGATGTCTTCCAAGTGGTGTCGGACGAACGGGTCGCCCGGGAGATCGCCGAAGAGCGGGCCCAGAAGCGGCGGGCTGCCGAGCTGGGTGGTCCTGCCAAGGTGTCGCTCGACGATCTCTTCGCGAAGATTCAAGAAGGATCGGTCAAGGAACTCTCCATCGTCATCAAGGCCGATGTGCAGGGCTCGTCCGAAGCCTTGGCCGGCGCGGTGGAAAAGCTCTCAACGGACGCCGTCAAGCTGCGCGTCATCCATAACGGCGTGGGGGGCATCATGGAGTCCGATGTGCTGCTGGCCGCTGCTTCGCGTGCCATCATCATCGGGTTCAACATCAGGCCTGAGCCGAAAGCGGCTTCGCTGGCGGAGCAGCAAGGGGTCGATGTCCGACTGTACACGGTCATTTACGACGCCATTGCCGACATCAAGGCTGCGATGGAAGGGCTGCTCGAGCCGACGCTCAAGGAGCGCACGTTAGGGCGGGCCGAGGTGCGCCAGGTATTCATGATCCCCAAGGCGGGAGCCGTGGCTGGGTCGTACGTCATCGACGGAACGATTTCCCGTGCCAGTGCCGGCGTGCGCGTGATCCGGGATAACGTCGTGGTCTACCAGGGGAAGCTCGGCTCGCTGCGGCGGTTTAAGGACGATGTGCGCGACGTGCAGCAGGGATACGAGTGCGGCTTGAGTATCGAGAACTTCAACGATGTGAAGGTTGGCGACATCGTCGAGGCGTATGCGATCGACAAGATCGCGACGAAGCTCTGAGCGGATGCGGGACGGACATGGTGGTCGGCGTCTGCACCGTCGAACTCTTGATCGCGGGGAGCCAATCGCTCAAGGATAAGCGGCAGGTGCTCCATAGCGTGAAAGACCGACTGCACGGAAAGTTCAATTTGTCGGTAGCCGAAGTAGACGGACAAGATCTGTGGCAGAAGGCGGTGCTGGGAATGGCCTGTGTGGCGAACGAGGGCAGCCACGCGAGTCAGGTGTTGGAACAGGCGTTGAATGTGATCAAGAGCATGCCTGTGGTTGAAGTCATCCGAACCAGGTTAGAATTGTTGTAGAAGCGGCGTGATGCTCGTCACCGGCCTCATTGAAGCAGCGGATCAGCGCATGTCCAAAACGACCTATAAGCGGGCCGATCGGGTGGCCGATCAAATCCGGATGGAAGTTGCGGATATTCTGATGCGGAAGATCAAGGACCCGCGTGTACATTCGGTGACGGTGACGGGGGTCGAGGTGACGGCGGATTTGCGCATCGCCCATGTCTTTGTCACGACGATGGAAACGGGACAGGCCGAGCAGGAGGTGTTTGCCGGGCTCTCCAAGGCCAGCGGATTCGTGCGGGCCGAATTGGGGCGGCGCCTCACGTTGCGCTATCTGCCCGAAGTCATTTTCAAGAAAGATGTCAGCGGTCTGCGCGGCGACCGCATCTTGCGACTCTTGGACGGGTTACACGAGCCTGTCGAACAGGTCGGCACCACACCGCAGTTGAATGTTCCAGATGCTTCGGATAGAGCGGGTTCGGAATCATAGGCCGATATGGGTACCGTGACGCACATGAGCCGACGAACCGCTGTGGCCGAGGGAGTGCTCGTGGTGAACAAGGAAGCGGGCTGGACCTCTCACGACGTCGTCGCCAAGGTACGCGGCCTGTTGGGCGGAATGAAGGTCGGCCATGCGGGTACGCTGGACCCGGCGGCGACCGGTGTCTTGCCGATGCTGGTTGGCCGCGCGACGCGCGTGGCGGAGTACTTACTCGATTGGGATAAGGAATACCGTGCGGTGTTGCGGCTGGGTGAGACAACCGATACACAAGACGCAACGGGTACGGTGCTTGCGCGTGCAGATCCGAGTGTGGTGTGCGAAGAAGCGCTGCGTGAGGTGGTCGGACGGTTTCGTGGCCCGCAACGGCAGGTCCCGCCGATGTATTCGGCCGTGAAAATTGGCGGCCGGCCTCTCTACAAAGCGGCGAGGGCCGGTGAGACAGTTGAACGGGCAGACAGACCGATCATCGTGCATGAACTGGACATTCTGACCGTTGATGGCCGGGATGTCACTCTGCGCGTGGTGTGTTCAAAAGGCACCTACATCAGAACCTTGTGCGCCGATATCGGCCAGGCGCTAGGAGTCGGGGGACATCTCGCTGCGCTAGAACGTCGTCGCGTGGGCCCTCTCTCCATCGAGCAGGCGCTGACGGTTGATCAGGTGGCCGATCGGTTGGCCATCGGAACCTTGCCCCGGCATCTGGTTCCACTGAATCAGGCGCTGGACTGCTTGCCGGCCATGACGGTGACTGACGAGCAGGCCCGGTTGGTCCTGCACGGGGGCGCGGTGTCTCCTGTTGGGATTGAGCGGTTACCCTGTTCAGGTGGGCCGGTCTCAATCCGATTGCAGGATAAGGACGGGCGCTTGCTCGCGATCGGCATCTATGGCGGGACGACAGCCGGCATCGTCAAAGTACAGAAAGTACTGGCGGAGAGTGAATCGCTGAATTGAACCAGGAAGAGGAGCAGACCCATGGCGTTACTCAAAGAAGCGAAGACCGCATTGATCACGCAGCATCGGCGTCATGAGACGGACTCAGGGTCGCCGGAGGTTCAGATTGCGGTATTGACCACCCGCATCACGTATCTGACCGAACACTTCAAGACGCACAAGAAGGACCATCATTCGCGGCGCGGATTGCTGCAATTGGTGGGACGGAGACGGCGGTTGCTGGATTATCTCCGTGGTATCAACGATGCGCGGTATCGGGCGGTGATCGATCGCCTCGGTATTCGCAAGTAAGCCGAACGCACGCGGGACGTGTGCCCGTGTGCGGCGCAGGAATCACCCGTCACACAGGTGAACACGGACATGGGCTCATCAAGAAACAGGTGTGAGGGTGGAGTCATGAGTGCTGAGCGGTCCGAAAAGTACCGGCACTCATCACCCAGTACGCATCACGCAGTACTTCTTGATGAGCCTATCTCTGTGGGCATCTGTGGGACTCATGAGAAGGAGACCATAGATGGTACATACTGTTGAACTCGATATTGCGGGGCGAACGCTCCGGCTGGAAACCGGTCGCATCGCCAAACAAGCGGACGGGGCAATTTGGGCCTCGTACGGCGAAACGGTCATCTTAGCGACCGCCGTGTCCGCGCAGACGGCAAAGCCGGGGACCGATTTTCTTCCGCTGACGGTGGACTATCAGGAAAAAACCTACGCCGCCGGCAAGATTCCAGGCGGGTACTTCAAGCGGGAAGGCCGGCCGTCCGAGAAGGAAGTGCTCACCAGCCGGCTGATCGATCGCCCGTTACGGCCTCTGTTTCCGGAAAACTACTACTTTGAAACACAGGTGATTGCGTCGGTACTCTCCGTCGACAAGACCGGCTCGTCCGACGTGATCGGCATCACCGCGGCCTCGGCTGCGTTGGCGATCTCGAACATCCCATTCCAAGGGCCGGTGGCCGGCGTCAAGATCGGCCGAGTGAACGGGCAGTTCGTCGTCAACCCCGATCTTGAGACCATGGACAAGAGTGAATTGCATCTGGTCGTCGCGGGGACCGCGGATGCGGTCATGATGGTCGAGGCGGGAGCCAACGAGTTGTCCGAGGCCACGATGCTCCAGGCGCTCGAACTGGCGCATGCCGAGATCAAAAAGATCGTGGCCACGATCGATGAACTGGCGAAGAAAGTCGGGAATAAGAAACGTGAGGTGAAGGCTGAACCAATCGATCCCGCTCTGGCTGCGCAGGTGAAAGCCATGGTCGCGCAGCCGATCCGCGATGCGATCATGATTCCCAACAAGACGGCTCGCCAGGAGCGGTTGGACCAGGTCATGGCTGAGGCGGTGGAGAAGTTCAAGAATCCGGACCAGCCCACGACCGAGCGGCACATCAAGATCGTTTTCCATGGTCTGGAGTACACGGAAGTCCGGAACATGATTCTTGAAAAGGGTTCTCGCGCGGACGGACGTGGACCGGCTGACATTCGGCCGATTACCTGTGAAGTGGGGGTTTTGCCGCGCACACATGGCTCCGCACTGTTTACGCGTGGTGAAACGCAGAGCCTCGCCGTCGTGACGTTGGGCACCACTGACGACGAACAGCGCATCGACGCGCTGGAGGGAGAATATACCAGAACCTTCATGCTCCATTATAATTTTCCGCCGTTCAGCGTGGGTGAAGCGAGGCCGCTCCGGTCTCCAGGCCGACGAGAAGTGGGCCACGGCGCACTGGCGGAACGAGCCTTGAAGCCGGTCATTCCGGGGAAAGACACCTTTCCCTATACGCTCCGTCTTGTGTCGGAAATTCTGGAGTCTAACGGGTCGTCATCCATGGCGACGGTCTGCGGGGGCACACTGGCCATGATGGATGCGGGTGTGCCGATCAAGGAGCCGGTTGCCGGCATTGCCATGGGACTCATCAAGGAAGATGAGCGGGTGATGATCCTGTCCGACATTCTCGGGCTCGAAGACCATTTGGGCGACATGGATTTCAAGGTGTGCGGGACCAAAAATGGGGTCACCGCGTTGCAGATGGACATCAAGATCGGCGGGATTACGACAGCCCTCATGCAACAGGCATTGGAACAGGCTCGCTTGGGCCGCCTCCACATTTTGGGTCATATGGCCAAGGCCCTCACGGGCGCACGGACCGACCTGTCGCCGTTCGCGCCTCGGATCTATACGATGAAGGTCAAACAGGACAAAATCCGCGACATCATCGGCCAGGGCGGGAAAACCATCCGCGGCATCCAGGCCGATTGTGGCGTCAAGATCAATGTCGAGGATACGGGGATTGTCACAATCGCCTCGTCCGACGGCGAGTCGCTGCAGAAGGCCAAAGACATCATCAGCCGGCTGACCGAAGAAGTCGAGGTCGGCAAGGTCTATATGGGCACGGTCAGGAAGATCATGGATTTCGGTGCGTTCGTTGAAGTCTTGCCGGGCACCGATGGGTTGGTTCACATCTCCCAACTGGCGCATCATCGGGTCAAAGCCGTGTCCGACGAAGTGGCCGAAGGTGATCAGATTCTCGTGAAGGTGCTGGAGATTGACAGACAAGGCAAGATCAGGCTCAGCCGGAAGGACGTCTTGCCGGCGCCGGCCGCGGGTGGGGCGAAGGATCCCGCGGAGGGGTAATCCCCTTGTACCGCAAAACTATTCTCGACAACGGCGTCCGCCTGGTCACCGAGCAGATTCCGACGCTCAAGTCCGTCACAGTCGGCATGTGGGTCAATGCCGGCTCCCGGGACGAAAGTCCTGCGCAAGCGGGATACTCCCACTTCATCGAACATATGTTCTTCAAGGGGACGGCCAGCCGGTCGGCCACGGACATCTCCCGCGAAATTGACGCGCTCGGGGGCGAGATGAACGCCTTCACCACGCGCGAAACGACCACATTCTACGTCAAGGTGCTCGACCAGCATTTGCCGAAAGCGCTGGATCTGCTCTCGGATCTCTTCCATCACTCCCGTTTTGGGTCGAACGAAATCACAAAAGAAAAGCAGGTGGTGCTCGAAGAAATCCGCATGGTGCAGGACGACCCCGAGGACTTAGTCCAGGAACTTCATACGGGACTGGTCATGGGGCGGCATCCTCTGAGCCGACCGATTTTGGGCCAGACCGAGACGATCGCGCGGTTGCGGCGGCAAGATCTCCTGGACTATATGGAGACGCATTACCGACCGGAGGAAATGGTGCTTGCCGTTGCGGGCAACTTCGATCGGCGCCGGCTCGAACGGACGATAGCCCGCACGTTCGGCGCGCGTCGGTCATCCATGCCCGCCGGGCCCCGCACGCGGTGGCCGCCGGCCGTATGCGGCGGCGTCAGGCTGAAACGGAAATCGTTGGAGCAAGTCCATCTGTGCGTGGGACTCAAGGGCATTCCCGCGGGCCACAAAGACCGGTATGCGGCCTATGTGTTGAACAGTGTGCTCGGCGGGAGCGTCAGCTCCCGCCTCTTTCAGGAAGTGCGTGAAAAGAGGGGATTGGCCTACTCGATCTATTCGTTTTTATCCGGCTATTCCGACGGCGGCACGATCACGATTTATGCGGGTACCCGCTCGCGGGAAGTGGAGCGTGTGCTCGATGTGATTCGGCGTGAGGTCAGGCGGATGGCGGGGCGCGGCATCAAGCGGGAGGAACTCACACGAACCAAGGAGCAGATGAAGGGCAGTCTGATGTTGAGTTTGGAAAGTTCCCACAGCCGCATGAACAAGTTGGCGAAGGACGAGCTGATTACCGGAGCTCATACCACCCTGGAAGAGATGCTCGTGGACATCGATGCCATCACGGAGCAACAAGTCGCCCAGGTCGCGCAGGAATTGTTTGCACCGGGAACGATGGCGATCACCGGGTTGGGCCCGCTCTCATCCCGTCAAATTGGAGCCGTAAAGGCGATGCAGTAGCCCGCTTTCTCATGGCAGGAGCATCGCGTAGGGGCTATGCCAATGGTGGGATGCAGTACATGATGCAAATGGTTGATTTACATGATCATCTAGCAGTATAGTGTGGACCGTTACGAACGGTCGCCAAACATTTTCTTGACATAAAAGGGCCGTTTCAGTACCGTTTCACCTCAATCGGTCTGTATGTCCAGTCTGGACCAGGGCCTGAGAGTACGGAAAACCATGAAAAATCGATGGGACCGATATACCACAAGACTCACGTCACAACGTGAGTCGACTGCATGGACTGTTCTCACCTTTGGATGAATGATCCTGTTCGTCAGGGTGAGATTCTGCTTGACCGTTTTACTGTTTGTTACGAAGGAGGGACGAGGTATGAAAAGGCAAGTCGTGCTAGCCGCCGCCGCGTTCTTGATGTTTGGCTTATCCCAAACCGGATTCGTGTCGGCCGATGAAGGCGGTGCCAAGGTAGGAGGGGCGGCTGATTCTATTGTGGGTGGAAAGCCACTCAAGGCAGAAGCGACGAAAACACTTCAAGGGCGTGTGTGGTCGCAGTGGGCCGATAATCCCGACGGCGAATTACTGTTCGGCATTCAATTCTGGAATAGCGGGGAACCGGCGTCCGGAACCTCTGGCGGACGCTCGTCCACAATGCTCGATGTCAAGCCGCCCGATCCCTTGCTCACCTGCTGTGCGTGGGGATTCACCGGCGGCACCGAGAAGAACGGTGCCTATTCCGGCTGGTACCATGCCGCGACGACTGTCCGTCTGGCGGTGAAGGATAAGGCGTTGATGGATCAGATCATCAAGGCCTCACAGGAACTCGTCGCCATGGAAGTGACTCTGGATGGCCGGACCATCACCGGTTTCAAGGTAATCAAGGAATAGCCCCATCAATTTTCACCCTTGAACGTCGTTGAAGGAGGATGTGATGATGACGCTGCAGAAGCAAGGTGGGATCGCCCTCGCAGCCCTGGCACTGGTTGCCGGTGTGGCTTCTACCGCATTGGCGATTGAATCGTTTCAAGAGCGGTTTGAATGGGGGGATATGAGCAAGCCCACGACGATTCAAGGTCGTGTAATCGTGCTGGATCCCTACGACGAAGCGGTTTGGATCAATGTGGCCGTCTATGGCGGCAATGCAGAAAGCGGACTGTGGTGGCAAAAATCGCATCCCGGGAAAACGTTGAAGTTCTACGCTGAAAAAGGGGCGTGGGAAGACTTGAAGAAAATGGGCCGCCCCCATGCGGGACCGGCTGCGGCCAAGGACGTACCTCCGGGCAGCACCACGGATCTGATCGAATTCGTCGCCGTGGAAACTGAGCAGAATCACCGGGTGATTTCCTCGGTCAAGAAACTTCCAGAAGTGTCCGGCGCCATCGGCAAGCCGTTGAGTATTGCAGGACTTCGCTTCAAGGAATGCGCGGGCAAGCACGAATTTGAATCAGGCTGTGCAACGGCCAAGACCGCTCAAAACGACGCGCCGGCGGGAGAGCCGGGCATGCAATACGATGTCATGGCTCCGGGAGGGAAGCCCCTGGGCGGATTGATTCCCTGGACTCCGAAGTACAATCGCGCTCACTGAACGCACGGATCAGTAAAACAAAGGCGGCGCTCCGATCGGAGGCGCCGCCTTTGTTGTTCCCGGACTTCCGCGTCAACTGTGCACTCGTTACGAGCGCTGCGACTGCTGCTCGTCCGTTTGAACCCTGCGTTGCCATTCAGCCAGGCGATTGAGGGCATCCAGGGGTGTCAATGAAAACAAATCGATCTGTTTCACCTCTTCGATCAGGGGGTGAGGCTGAGGAAGGGCAAGGGATGGAGCGGACTCCTGCGACTGATCGAGGACCGGCCGTCCGAGCGCGGACTCCGGTTGTTCCAACTGGGCCAGTACTGCGCCAGCCCGCTCAATGACACTGCCGGGAATCCCCGCCAATTTGGCGACATGAATGCCGTAACTGCGATCCGCTCCGCCCGCTACGATTTTTCTGAGAAACACGATTTCCCCGTCCCGCTCGTGGACTGAGACCCGATAGTTCTTGATGCCGTCGCGTTGTCGCTCCAACTGCGCCATCTCATGATAGTGCGTGGCGAACAATGTGCGGGCGCCGATCCGCGTACGATCATGAATATGCTCCGCCACCGCCCACGCAATACTGAGCCCGTCGTAAGTGCTGGTACCGCGACCGATTTCATCCAGCAGAATCAGGCTGCGCGAGGTGGCGCTGTTCAAGATGTTCGCCGTTTCCACCATCTCCACCATGAAGGTGCTGAGGCCGCCGGCCAGGTTGTCGGAGGCTCCCACGCGGGTGAAGATGCGGTCGACCAGCCCGATCCGCGCCTCCGATGCGGGGACAAAACTGCCGATTTGCGCCATCATCACGATCAGCGCGACCTGCCGCAGGTAGGTGCTCTTGCCCGCCATGTTGGGCCCGGTCAGGATCACCAGGCGCTGGTGCTCGATGTCCAGCAGGGTATCGTTCGGCACGAATGCAGTATCGCGGAGCCGTTCGACCACCGGATGTCGGCCATCGAGAATCGAGATGGTACCCCCTTCATCCACGACCGGTCTGGTGTATTGATTCAGCGCGGCGGTTTCGGCAAGGCCGGCGGCGACGTCAATCACGGCGAGAGCCTGCGCGATGGCGTTCAGGCGATGGACTTCTCGGGCGAGACGATTCCTGACTTCGGCGAAGACCTCCTGCTCGAGCGCCAACAACTTGGCCTCGGCTCCGGTGACACGCTCTTCGAGTTCTTTCAACTCGGCGGTCATAAAGCGCTCGGCATTGACGAGCGTTTGTTTGCGGATGTAGTCGGACGGGACGCGCGCCAGATTGGCTTTCGTCACTTCGATGTAGTACCCGAACACCTGGTTGTAACGGACTTTAAGCGACTCGATCCCGGTGCGTTCACGTTCTTTGGTTTCGATCCCTGTGATCCAGAGTTTCCCTTCCTTGGAGGCTTTGCGCAGCTCGTCGATGCCGGCATGGTATCCCTCCTTGATCAGGTTGCCGTCACGCACGGCAAGAGGCGCGTCGGGATGAATAGACTGCTCGATGGTCTCGAACAGATCGCGGCCGTCATCCCACGACGAACGGATCTCGGCGCAGAGAGGATTTTCAAGCTCCTGGAGATGAGTCCCGATCTCAGGCAACGCGGCAAGGGACTGTTTCAATGCGAGCAATTCGCGCGGTCCGGCATACCCCAAGACGATACGGCTGCCCAGCCGCGCCATGTCTTGCACGTTTCGCAACGCCGTGCGCAACCGTACTCGAGTCTGCAACCGGTCTTTCAGCTCTCCGACCGCGTCCAGCCGTGATCGGATCGGCGCGCAGTGAATCAAGGGCCTGACCAGCCATTGCCGCAACAGCCGGCTGCCCATAGCCGTGACCGTGCGATCCAGCACGGACGCGAGGGTGGCGGGCTGCGACTCCGTTCCAGCATCGACGGATGCCATTGGTTTCAAGATCTCAAGATTTCGGATCGTGACACCGTCTAGATGCATGGTCTCGCCGCGCCGACGAACTCGGATACAGCGGATATGATCAAGTGGTGCGGCCGGCTGGGTTTCCCGGAAATAGGCGAGTACCGCCCCGGCGGCTTCGAGACCGGCGGTGAGGCCACGGCATCCGAACCTATCGAGAGTCTGCACGCGCAACTGCTTTTCCAGAGCCTGTCTATTCTTCTCGTACTCGAACGAATCAGCCGGACGTTCGCACAGCCGAGTTCCTTTGATCCGGTCGAGCCATGCGGTGGTGTGCGGGGGCAGTCCGACCGAATACAACAGCTCATGTGGATCGAGCCTGGCCAACTCGTCGAGGACCAGCGATTCTGCCTGCGGACCGCTGAACTCCATCGACCAAAACTCGCCCGTCGAGACATCGAGCGCAGCCAGTCCGATCAGGGCCGGTCCCGCTGTTGGTGGACGGAAAGACAGGGCCGCAAGGTGGCTGGATTCAGCCGGAGACAGGAATTCCGTCTCGACAAGCGTGCCTGGCGTGTATAGCCGGACCACCTCGCGGCGCACCAACCCCTTGGCAAGCTTGGGGTCTTCGACCTGTTCGCAAAGCGCAACGGTTCGCCCGGCTTTGAGGAGTTTGGCGATATAGCCGATCGCGGCGTGATAGGGGACGCCGCACAGCGGAACCGGATCGGGGCTCTGTTTATCGCGGGAGGTGAGAGCGATGGATAGGAGTCGCGAGGCTTCCTGGGCGTCTTCATAGAACATTTCATAGAAATCGCCGACACGGAAAAACAAGATAGCCTGCGGATATCCACGCTTAATATCCCGATACTGGCGCATGAGGGGGCTCGCGTCCTGATTAGTCATCGGCGAAACTCTGTGGTGATTCGGAGGATGCGGGCACAGCGGTTCGGTCGGTGATTTTTCCGAGTGACTGGCGGAGCCGTTCCAGGTCTACATCGGCTTCCTGCAGCGCTTTCGTTTTGCGCCGCAGTTCAATGCGCCCGCGGATCCACGGAGGAAAGAGCAAGATGCCCGCGACCAACAAGCCGACGACAAAGCCGGCCATGATGGGCTTGTAGACGGGCGTCGACGCTTCCAGCAATCCGAAGAAGTACCGGAGCGTGACTTCTTGTTCCTGGTTCTGGAGAAAAAATGCCAGGGAGAGGAGCAGGAGAATGCCGACAAGAATCAATCGAATCATCGAGCCGGAGCCTTTCTCCGAGCGGGGCGCACCGGTTTCAGCGACACCGGTGCGCGTTGGACTATCCTCCAATTCCGTGCAATGCGAGTCAAGAGCGCGGACGATCGGGGGCCCTGTGCCGTGACCAGTATGTCCCTTGTCGCCGGGCTTCGATGGGTCAACTGCACCTCCAGTCGGTCCTCAGGGAGCCATTCTGGAAAGCGTTCAGCCCACTCGATGGCAACAACTGCCGAGCCGGCAAGATACTCCTCCAACCCGATCGATTCTGCTTCCGCGACGGTTCGTAACCGGTAGAGATCGATGTGAATCAGGGGGGCTCGGCCGTGATATTCATGGGCCAAGACGAACGTGGGACTGCTGACAGATTCCGGCGGCACGTCGAGGCCCGCGGCAATGCCTCGAACCAGGGCGGTCTTGCCGGCGCCGAGGGCCCCGATCAATGCGAGGACTTCTCCGCCGGTAAGCAAAGCGCCGATGACATGTCCAAGGCGTTCGGTCTGGGAGCGGGATGAGAGGACCGACTCGAGGCGCTCGACAGACGGACGGCGTGACGTCTTCGACGGCCGTGCACCTTGAACGGTGCCGGAAGTAGGCTGACTAGGCCTGTTGGACGGTCTTGAGAGCATACGGTATCTGCTCAATTACATCTCCGGCAATGAGTCCTGCATGTCCTTTGTCAGCTGCGGCCAGGTCTCCGGCGCACCCATGCAGATAGGTGCCCGCGCAGGCGGCGTCCCAGGGTGCCAACCCTTGTGCCAGCAAACCGACGATCATCCCCGTCAAGACATCGCCTGTACCGGCCGTTGCCATACCGGGATTACCGGTTGGACAGATGGCCGCGGCTCCATCCGGCCTGGCCACGACCGTCCTGGCGCCTTTCAGCACGACAAACGTGCCTCGTTCCCGTGCAAACCGAACAGCGGTCCCGATACGATCCGCGTTGATGCTCTGGGGGGTGGCATTGGCTTCCAGCCGAGCCATTTCGCCCGGATGAGGTGTGAGGATCGGAGGGGTCTTGCACGCCGTCAACACCGAGGCACGTCCGGCCAGTGCATTCAGTGCATCGGCATCCAGGACGGCCGGCCGATCGAGATCTTTCATCAGCGCTTGCACCAGTTCCACGGTTTCCGGGTGGGTGGATAGTCCGGGTCCGATCGCCACGGCGGTTCGGGTGGTGATGAAGGTTTTCAAGCGGTCCAACGCTGACCGGGAAAAGGTCCGCGCCTTCGTGTCCGGCATCGGGATCGTCATGGCTTCCAACAGTTTCGACTCCAGCACGTCATTGACACCGGCGGGGACGGCGACGGTCACGAGACCAGTTCCAATACGAAGCGCGGCCTTGGCGGCCATGGCCGCCGCGCCGGTCTTACCGACGGAGCCCGCAATGATGCCGGCATGGCCGAACGTGCCTTTGTGGCTTGCCGGCCTGCGGGCGGGCAGAACGGCGCGCACGGAGGCCGGTGTGATCAGGGTCGTGTGGCTCGTGACGGCCTCGATGTAGGCCTGAGGAATGCCGATATCAATGAGGCTGACCGATCCGGCAAGATCGACCCCATGGCTCTGATACAGTCCCAATTTCGGGAGGCCGAATGTCACGGTGAGCGACGCTCGGACAGCTCGACCGAGAATGGCACCGGTATCCGCATGGAGGCCCGATGGAAGATCAGCGGCTACGACCGGGCGTCCAGCCTCATTGATACAGTCGATCGCATCGGCGTAATGCCCGGTGACATCGGAGGATAGGCCGGTTCCCAACAGCGCATCGATGATGAGGTCGCTCTCACGGAGCAGCGAGGACACGAGGCTTTTTGAGGTATACAGGTGCACGCCCGACTTGCCCGCCGTGCGGACGAATTGCCGGTACATCACGGCGGCGTCACGACTCAATTCCGAGGCGGGTGACATCATGAGGACCTGGACCTGTGTCCCGCGGCGATGGAGCAACCGTGCCGCGACAAATCCATCGCCACCGTTGTTGCCTTTCCCGCAGAGGATGATCACGCGCTTCCCTTGCGTGGAACCGAAGGTCTGTTCAAGAGCAGCCACCAGGCCGGAGCCGGCCCGGTCCATCAACACTCGTGCCGGGATGTGGGCTTCTCCGATCGTGCGGCGATCCAGCTCCTGCATCTGTGTGCCGGTGATGATCTTCGTCATGGTGAACCGAGGATGGTGAACAGGCAGACCCAGTGGCCGGCAGCCTTAACCGAGCAAGGATTTCATTTCTTTCACGGCCTGCTCGAGGCCGACCAGCACGGCCCGCGCTATGATGCTGTGCCCGATGTTGTACTCGACGATCTCAGGAATATGCGTCAGGCGTTTCACATTGCGGTAATTCAATCCGTGGCCTGCATTGACGCCGATTCCCAGCTTGTAGGCGAACTTCGCTGCCTGGGTGATGGCTTCAAACTCGGCGTCAGCCTCTTTGGAGCGGGTCGCATTCGCATAGCGGCCGGTGTGTAGTTCGACGAAATCGGCGGACACTTTGTGAGCAGCCTTGATCTGCGTGAGATCAGGTTCGACAAAGAGGCTGACGGGAATCCCGCCGTTGTGCAGCAACGTGATGATGTCCTCGATGCGATCACGCTGGCCAGCGACGTCCAGCCCGCCTTCTGTTGTGAGTTCCTGCCGTTTCTCCGGGACCAGCGTGACGAGATCCGGTTTGACCGTGAGCGCGATCTTCGCCATGGCGTCGTCCGCCGCCATTTCCAGGTCGAGTTTGGTGCGGGTGATTTCACGCAAGAGCCGGAGGTCCCGGTCTTGGATGTGCCGGCGGTCTTCGCGCAGATGGACGACAAGTCCATCTGCCCCGGCCAGTTCGACGAGGATGGCCGCCGCCAGGGGATCCGGGTCGTTCCCTCCCCGTGCCTGCCGCAACGTCGCTACATGATCGATATTGACGCCAAGCCGGGCCACTGAATCTCCCTTCAGCTCTATATAGGTGCTGAGGAAAGCGGGGCAACGAGATGATGTGGTATTGGGATCTATTACTAACAGAAAGCCGTGAGGGGGAGCAAGGACGAACTCGCCGATCGTGGACCGAAGAGGTCGCGAAGACGACTGAGAGCATGGATTCAGAACCCCACAGAATCACAAGGCAAATTGACTCAGCCACAGGCATCAATTTAGAATAGGGCCTTCTTGGGGCTCCTCCTGATAGGCGCGATCAGAAGCAGGGTGCCGAACTCAAACTATATCGCGCATCACACACGAGTCAGGAACATTTATGGGGTTGGGCGACGGCTTTTACCGAATCAAGCGACTTCCTCCGTATGTCTTCGCGCAGGTGCAATCGCTCAAGCTCGACGCTCGGCAGCGCGGCGAGGATATCATTGATTTCGGCATGGGGAATCCCGACCAGCCGACGCCGCCGCACATCGTCGAGAAGTTGATCGAAGCGGCCCGCAAGGGGAAGAATCACCGCTACTCCGCGTCGCGCGGGATTACCAAGCTGCGCCATGCGATCTGCGGGTGGTATAAACGCAACTACGATGTCGATCTGGACCCGGAAACGGAAGCGATCGTCACGATTGGATCAAAAGAGGGCCTGGCGCACTTAGCATTGGCCATGATCGGTCCCGGTGATGTGGTGTTGACTCCGACCCCGACCTACCCGATCCATATGTACAGTTTCATCATCGCGGGCGGCGAGGTCCGTGGGATCGAACTGCGACAGGACAGCGATTTTTTCGAAGATCTCCTGCGGGTCTACCGCCAGACGTTTCCACGACCGAAGATCCTCGTCATCAATTTCCCGCATAATCCGACGACGGCCGTCGTGGATCTGGAGTTTTTCAAGAAGATCGTGGCCTTTGCCAAGGAACACAACGTCATCGTCATTCATGATCTGGCCTATGCTGATCTGGTGTTCGACGGCTATAAGGCGCCGAGTTTTCTTCAGGTGCCCGGCGCGAAAGATATCGGAGTGGAATTCTACACGCTCTCCAAGGCCTACAACATGCCGGGATGGCGGGTGGGGTTCTGTGTGG
This sequence comes from Nitrospira sp., assembly GCA_015903945.1. Classification (GTDB taxonomy): domain Bacteria; phylum Nitrospirota; class Nitrospiria; order Nitrospirales; family Nitrospiraceae; genus Nitrospira_D. The sequence continues at coordinate 67,035 of JABMDL010000003.1, forward strand.
GCAACCGCGAGGTTGTGGGTGCACTGGCGAAGATCAAGAGCTATCTCGACTATGGTATCTTCCAACCAGTCCAGATCGCGAGCGTGATTGCCCTGAACGGGCCACAGGAATGTGTCAAGGAGACAGTCCTGCGCTATCAGAAACGGCGTGATGTGCTCGTCGGTGGGCTGAACCGCATCGGTTGGAATGTCGCCAAACCGCTGGCCACGATGTTCGTGTGGGCCCGCATCCCACTCCCGTATCGCCACATGGGTTCGCTGGAATTCTCAAAACTGCTGCTCAAGGAAGCGAAAGTCGCGGTTTCGCCGGGGATCGGTTTTGGCGAAGGCGGCGATGAATTTGTGCGCTTCGGGTTGGTGGAAAACGAACATCGAACTCGCCAGGCGGTCAGGGGCATCCGGAAAGCGCTCAAGCTCGACGGAGCCGAAGAATGAAATCACGTATCGGAGTCGGCATCATCGGGTTTGGCACAGTGGGCGCCGGGACGGCGAAAGTGTTGCTCGATCACACCGCGCTCATTCGCCGCCGTGTCGGTGTGCCGGTTGAGCTGATCCGCATTGCGGATCTCGACGTCACGCGGGATCGCGGCCTCTCGCTTCCCCCCGGTACATTGACGACCGACGCGAAACAGGTGCTCAACGATCCCGCCGTCGATATCGTCATCGAGTTGATCGGCGGCTACGACACCGCCAAGCGGGTCATCCTGGACGCGATCGCCGCCGGCAAACAAGTGGTCACAGCCAACAAGGCGCTGCTCGCGCTTCACGGAGAGGAGATCTTCGAGGCCGCGTCGCGCAAGGGTGTGGACGTGGGATTCGAGGCCAGTGTGGGCGGGGGAATCCCCGTCATTCGGGCGCTGACGGAAGGGTTGGCGGGCAATACGCTCCAATCCATTTACGGCATTATCAACGGCACCTCAAATTATATCCTGTCCCGAATGACTCATGAGGGCCACAGTTTCGAAGCCGTGCTCAAAGACGCGCAGCAAGCCGGATACGCCGAGGCGGACCCCACGTTCGATATCGGGGGTATTGATTCGGCGCACAAACTCGCCATTCTGGTGAGCCTCGCCTACGGCACGCCCGTCAATTTCAAAGAGATTTACACGGAAGGGATCACCCACATCACGCCGATCGACATCGCGTATGCGAAAGAGTTCGGCTTTACCATCAAGCTGCTGGGTATAGCCAAGCTTGTGGACGGCGAAGTGGAAGCCCGCGTGCATCCCACGATGCTGCCATCGCACTCCCCTATCGCGCAGGTTGAGGGAGTCTATAACGCGATCCAGCTGGTCGGTGATGCGGTCGGGGACGTGGTGCTCTATGGGAGGGGGGCCGGCTCGATGCCGACCGGAAGCGCTGTGGTGAGCGACGTGATTGCGATCGGACGGAACCTGCTCAAGAGCGCGGTTGGGCGAGTGCCTCCCGCGTCGTTCCAACAGGACCAGCGGCGGCCCCTGCGCATGAAACCGGTGGAGGAGATCAGTTCGCTCTACTATCTGCGGTTCATGGTGGTGGACCGCCCCGGCGTGTTGGCGCAGATTGCCGGTGAACTCGGCCGCTGCGGAATCAGTATTTCGTCGATGCTGCAGCAGGGACGCCGGGAAGGGCAGACCGTGCCGGTGGTCATCAAGACCCACATGGCGAGAGAGCGCGACGTGCAAACCGCGCTCCGCGAGATCAACCGAAAACCCTTCGTGTCCGAACCGGCGATGCTCATTCGGGTGGAAGGCAAAGATGAGTGAGAGTGGAGTAACCGAATGACTCGCTGGCGCGGCATCATCGAGGAGTATCGCAAGTTTCTTCCGGTGTCGGAGAAGACCCCGGTCATCAGTTTGGCGGAGGGGAACACGCCGCTGATTCGCGCGGCGCGGCTGGCCAAGGCGATCGCGCCGGGCATCGATTTGTATCTCAAGTTCGAGGGGATGAATCCCACCGGTTCCTTCAAAGATCGCGGCATGACGATGGCCATGTCGAAAGCGGCGGAGAACGGCGCGCGGGCCGTGATGTGTGCCTCTACCGGCAATACGTCTGCTTCGGCGGCCGCCTATGGGGCCCGCGCCGGGCTGGCCGTCTATGTCTTGATCCCGGCCGGAAAAATCGCGATGGGGAAACTTTCTCAAGCGATGATGCACCAGGCCACGGTGATTCAAATCGAAGGAAATTTCGATCAAGCTTTGTCGCTGGTCAAGGATCTTTCGGCCTCGTATCACATCGAGTTGGTGAATTCCCTGAATCCCTTCCGCATCGAGGGGCAGAAGACCGCCGCGTTCGAGGTCTGCGATCAGCTCGGTGACGCCCCGAACCTCCATGTGCTGCCGGTGGGCAACGCCGGGAACATTACCGCCTACTGGAAGGGCTACCGCGAATATCGCCAGGCCAATCAAATTGCCAAGCTCCCCCGCATGATGGGATTTCAGGCGGCGGGGGCGGCTCCGATCGTACTGGGCCGGGTGGTCGAGCAGCCGCACACCATTGCCACGGCGATTCGAATCGGCAATCCGGCCAGCTGGTCCTCGGCCTTGACCGCGGTCCAGGAATCCTCCGGCGCCATTGATATGGTGACGGATGAAGAAATTCTTCAAGCCTATGCGGCCGTGGCGGCGGCGGAAGGCGTGTTTTGCGAACCGGCGTCCGCCGCATCGGTCGCGGGCGTGGCGAAATTGCACCGGGCGGGTGCGCTGCGGGAAGGCGACACGGTGGTCTGCACGCTGACCGGGCATGGCCTGAAAGACGCCGATACCGCCATCGGTGTGTCGAAACCTCCGTTAACTGTCAAGGCGACACGCGAGGATGTCGCCCGGCTGTTGCAGATATGAGCGTGGTGCAGTCCAGATGAAATATGTGATCGTGCATGCCGGCGGAATGGCCGATCAACCCCGGCAGGAACTCGGCGGGCGCACTCCGCTCCAAGCCTCCGTCACGCCTCACCTCGACCGTCTGGCGCAGGCCGGAGAACTCGGCCAGCTCGCGATTTCCTCCGACAGCGTCGCGCATGGCAGCGGGTTGAGCGGTACGGCCATCCTCGGATACGACCCCAAAAAATACTATCACGGCCCCGGTCCGTTGGAAGCAGCCAGTTTGGGGGTGTCTGTCACGGAGCATGACGTGGTGTATCGCTGCACAATGGTGACGTTGAAACCGGAAGGCGGGAAAACGGGGGGCGACATCAAGAAATTGGGCCCGCATGTCGTCATGGACGATGCGACGGCCGGCCTGATCGAGACCGAAGAAGCGCGAGAATTGATCGAGGCGATCAATGAACAGCTCGGATCCGAGACCATCCAATTTTATCCTGGATCCGGTCATCGTCATCTCATGGTGTGGGTGAACGGAAAGCCGAGAGCCCTCTGTGTTGATCCGCAGACGGTGCTCGGCCGGTCCATCGCGGACGCCTTGCCCAAGGGGGACGGGGCGGACATCCTTCGAAAGCTCATGGATGCCTCGCACCTCATCCTGCGCGATCACCCCATCAATGATGAGCGTCTGGCGGCGGGGAAAAAACCTGCGAACTGTGTCTGGCTGTGGGGTGAAGGGCGGGCCGTCCTGTGGCCGAGTTTGCCGGAAAAGTACCGGATCAAGGGCGCAGTGGTCGCCACCAGCGATGTGCCACGCGGGATCGGCATCTGCGCGGGACTTGATGCGGTGGACCCCGAACGGTTGGCCGGCGGAGACCTCCGCGCGAAGGCGGACGCGGCGCTCGCGGAATGCGCCAAGAAAGATTTCATCTATGTGCATGCAAGCCTGACGGACGATGTGATTCACAGCGCCGATATGAACGCAAAGGTGCGGGGCATCGAAGCGTTTGATCGAGACCTGGTCGGGCCCTTGCTTGAAGGATTGGAGAAGCAGGGACCGTATCGGTATCTGGTGGTGAGCGATCAGGGGAAATCGGAGGGGTTGCCCATCTATGCCTTTGGAGAAAGCGGCAAGCAGGGCTCTGCCGCCGCCGGTCGGCGGTTCACGGAGTCCGACGCGCAGGCCTCGAACCTTCCGCCTCGCGATGCCACCAAGTTCGTCAACCGGCTTTTTGCGAACGGGTGAACTCGGTGGCCTTGATCGTCCAGAAATATGGGGGTACGTCCGTCGGATCACTCGAACGGATCCACCGGGTTGCCGACCGGGTGTCGCGGACATTACAGGACGGGTATCGGACCGTCGTCGTGCTGTCCGCAATGAGCGGCGAAACAGACCGCTTGATCAAGCTGGCCCAGCAAGTGACGCCGACTCCGGACGAGCGGGAAATGGATATGCTGCTCTCCACCGGGGAGCGAGTCACGATCGCGCTGCTGGCCATGGAGCTGCGCGGGCGGGGGATCAATGCGCGGTCCTACACGGGCCGGCAAGTCGGCATCATCACCGACAGTGCCCACACCAACGCCCGCATCGCGCGGGTTACAGCGGATCGGATTCGCGACGCGCTGGAGGAAGGAGTCGTCCCAGTCGTGGCGGGTTTCCAAGGCATCAACGAGCAGTCCGACGTGACGACGCTCGGGCGCGGCGGGTCCGACCTGTCCGCGGTGGCGCTGGCCGCAGCGTTGAAAGCTGACCGATGCATCATCTACACCGACGTCGACGGTGTCTACACGGCGGACCCAAACATTGTGCCGGCGGCGAGACGCATCGACAAGATTTCCTACGAGGAGATGCTCGAAATGGCCAGCTTGGGCGCCAAGGTTCTCCAGACCAGGTCGGTGGAGTTTGCGGCCAA
>JABMDL010000077.1 GCA_015903945.1 Nitrospira sp.
CGTGATCGGTGTGAAGAAGGAGAAGGCCACGTGCTTGGAGGGCGCCACCAGTCCGTTCGTGCATGACGATCTCGCCAACGGCACCTGTTATCACTATGTCGTCACGGTGGTGACGCGGAAAGGCGAGAGCCTCGAGTCACAGGAAGTCATGGCCATCCCCTCGCCCTATTTGTTGGCGATGGCGATCGGGCAAGAAGGCGTAAGCGACGGAGAGTTTAGCTCGCCCACGGGCATCGCGCTCGACAAGGACGGCAATCTCTACGTGGCGGATACCGACAACCATTCAATCCAAAAGTTCGACAAGGCGGGCACGTTCCTGGCCCGGTGGGGAGGCGAACCCGGTTCGCAGGAGGGGCAGTTCTATTACCCGCGCGGGTTGGCGGTCGGGCCAGACGATGTGGTCTACGTGGCGGACAGCGGCAACAACCGCGTCCAGAAGTTCGATCTCGAAGGCAACGTCCAAAAAGCCTGGGGGAAGTTCGGGTTTGCGTGGCGCGGCGCTGATATGGGCAAGTTTGACGTGCCCTGGGGGATCACGACGGATGAAGAGGGCAACGTCTATGTGTCGGATACCAGCAACGCCCGCATTCAGAAGTTCCAATCAGACGGGCAGCCGCTCTTGAAGTGGGGCCGCGACGGCAGTTTCGACGGTGCGTTCTTCTTTCCGCGCGGGGTGGCGGTCGATTTCGTCGGGAACATTTATGTGGCCGATGAAAGCAACAACCGCATTCAGAAGTTCGATCCACGCGGAAGCTTCTTGACCAAGTGGGGGCGCGAGGGCAGCGGGCCGGGACTGTTCAAGTCCCCCTGGGGCATCGCCTGCGATGCGCTGGGCAATGTCTATGTGGTCGATAGCGGGAATCATCGGGTACAGAAATTCGACGGCAACGGTACCTTCCTCTGTTCCTTCGGCAATCGCGGTAAGACGGAAGGGCAGTTGAACTTCCCGTATGGTATTGCGGTGGACAAGCAGGGCTGTGTCTTTGTCGTCGACAGCGGCAACGGCCGGGTGCTGAAGTATGTGCCGACCGAAGAGGAACAGAATCGCGGCAAACTGGAGTCGGCACAGGCCCACGTAGAAGGGGCCGTGCAGCCACCCCGGTCGGTGGCGGTGAAGGCCGGCGATACGGAAGTGTTTCTGAGCTGGATGGATGTGCCGGGCGCCGTCTCGTATAACCTCTATTTCAGCACGGCGCCCCAGCTGACTCTGCAAGGCGCGACCAAGATCGAAGGCGTGACCAATCCCTACACGCACACGGGGCTGACCAACGACACGCCATATTTTTACGCGATCACGGCCTCGTTTGAGGACGGGACCGAAAGCGGCCTGTCGGAGGAAGTCACTGCGATGCCCGTGCTCATCGACATTACGGCGCCGCAAAACCCCTACGCCGTTATCAACCATGGCGCGTTTATGACGAACTCGCCGGAGGTCGTGGTCACGATCTCGGCCAACGACGTGGATACGGGCGTGGGCGCCTACTTCGTGTCAGAGAGCCCGTTGACGCCGATGGCCGGCACGCCCGGCTGGGTCGACGTGACACCGGCGTTGAAATTCGGCGCCACAGTTCCCTTCATCCTGTCGCCGGGTGACGGGCAGAAAACCATCTATGTCTGGTTCAAGGACGTCGGCAACAACGTGTCCACGCCCGCCGCTGCCACGATCCTGGTCAATACCTCCGGCTATCTCTGCGTAGCGAAGTGGGGCAAGCCGGGCCGTGGCGCGTCGCTGCTGCACGGCGGCGAGTTCATGGCGCCCATGTACGGCCTGTGTATTGATCAGCAGGGCGCGCTGTTTGTCACGGACAACGGCAATAATCGCATTCAGAAGTTCGATAATGCCGGCAACTTCATCATCTTGTGGGGCAACTTCGGTGCGGCAAACGCGAACTTCCACAATCCCACCGGGATCGCCTGTGACGGCAAGGGCGATGTGTGGGTGGTGGACACGAATAACCATCGCGTGCAGAAGTTCGACGGTAAGCTGGGCGGCTATCTGATGAAATTCGGATCACGGGGCAACGGTGAGGGCCAGTTCAACGCGCCCTGGGGCATCGCGATCGACCGGGTGCGCGGCTTTGTCTATGTGGTGGACAGCGCGAATTTCCGGGTGCAGAAGTTCGACATGAGCGGCGAGTTCATCATGGCCTGGGGCAGTTTCGGAAACGGCGACGGCCAGTTCTATTTCCCGCGCGGTATTGCCGTGGACCAGAGCGACGGGTCGGTCTACGTGGTGGACATGGGCAATCACCGTATCCAAAAGTTCGACACCAGCACCAACGTGCTCCCTCAGCTGCTCACTAAATGGGGCGGCAGCGCGGAGGCCGGTCATGCCAGCAGTCCGCTCGCGCAGGAGGCGGGACAGCTCCGTTCTCCCTGGGGGATTGCCGTGGACGGCGCGGGCGACGTGTATGTGACGGATACCGGCAACCACCGCATCGAGAAATTCGACCGGGAAGGCAACTTCATTTCGCAATGGGGCGGGTTTGGAAACGGTGATGGCCAGTTCAACTTTCCCTATGGGATCACCGTGGATACGAAAGGCAGCGTGTTCGTCGTCGATAGCGGGAACACGCGGGTGCAGCAATTCATGCCGGCTGACGAGGGCAGTGAGCGGTTGCAGGAAGAGGCTGAAGCGGTCGCTGACGGAGGGCGGCTGCCGGAACGTCTCAAGTCGTAAGGAGACATCATGTTGGACAAAGAGCCGAAACAGGGGTTGACCTACGACGACGTGGTGCTTGTGCCGGCCAAGTCACAGGTGCTGCCGAACGAGGTCGAAACCAGTACGTTCGTGTCGCGCAACATCCGAATCAACATTCCGCTGGTCAGCGCGGCGATGGACACGGTGACCGAAGCGCGATTGGCCATTGCCATGGCACGCGAAGGCGGGATCGGCATCATTCACCGGGTGTTGCCGCCGGCCGATCAGGCGACGGAGGTCGATAAGGTCAAGAAATCGGAAAGCGGCATGATTCTCGATCCGGTGACGATTTCGCCGGACCAAACGATCCGCGACGCGCATGCGCTGATGGCCAAGTACCGGATCTCCGGCATCCCCGTCACCAAGGGGCGCAAGCTCGTTGGAATTCTCACCAACCGCGACTTGCGTTTCGAAAGCCGCATGGATCTCAAAGTCTCCCAAGTGATGAAGCGGGAGAAACTGGTCACAGCGCCCGAAGGCACCAGCTTGGAGAAGGCGCGGGAAATCCTCCATGAGCATCGCATCGAAAAGCTGCCGGTGGTCAACAAACAGTTCGAGCTGAAGGGGCTCATCACGATCAAGGATATCGAAAAGCGCATCAAGTATCCTCATGCTTGCAAGGATGCACATGGCCGGCTGCGGGTGGGCGCGGCGGTGGGGGTCGGGCCGGACACCGAGGAGCGGGTGCATGGGCTCAAGAAAGTGGGCGTGGATCTGGTCGTCGTCGATACGGCCCATGGCCATTCGCAGGCGGTGCTGGATACCGTGAAGATGATCAAGAAGCTGCATCCGGACCTCGAGCTGATCGCGGGCAACATCGGCACGGCCGAGGCAGCCAAGGACTTGCTCAAGATGGGGGTCGATGCGGTGAAGGTCGGAGTGGGGCCCGGGTCGATCTGTACGACACGGATTGTGTCTGGGGCGGGGATGCCGCAGTTGACGGCGATCGCCGATTGCGCCAAGGTGTTGAGCGGCAGCGGCGTGCCGGTGATCGCCGACGGTGGCATCAAGTTTTCCGGAGACATCACCAAAGCACTGGCCGCCGGCGCGTCGGCGGTCATGCTCGGAGGGTTGTTGGCCGGCACCGAGGAATCGCCCGGCGAAACCGTGCTGTATCAAGCCAGAACCTATAAGGTCTATCGAGGGATGGGTTCGATCGGTGCGATGGAGCGCGGGGGCGGCGATCGGTACGGGCAAGGGGGGCGGGCGGTCCAGAAACTGGTGCCCGAAGGAATTGAAGGGCGCGTGCCGTATAAAGGCCCGTTGGCCGCTGTTGTGTATCAGCTGGTCGGCGGGGTCAAATCGGGAATGGGGTATTGCGGATGCAAGACGATTGCCGATCTGCAACAGAACGCCACTTTCATTCGGCAAACGGTGGCTGGCCTTCGCGAAAGCCACGTGCACGACGTCATCATCACCAAGGAAGCCCCGAACTACCGGATGGATTGGGAGTGACCCAAGGCTCACCGCTCACAGCCGTCAGCTTTCAGCAAGACACGAATCCTTCCTGATCCGGATTTGCCTGTGTCTCAAGTAAGGACGTAGCGATCCTGTGGAATCTGGTGCTGATGGCTGAATGCTGGTAGCCGAAAGCTAATTCGCATGGAACTTTGGCACGATAGAATTCTGGTCCTCGATTTCGGGTCGCAGTATACCCAGCTGATCGCGCGCCGCATTCGCGAAGCGCAGGTCTATTCCCAAATCCTTCCCTGCACGATTCCGCTGGCCACGGTCTTGGCCTACCGCCCGCAGGGGATCGTGCTCTCAGGGGGGCCGTCGAGCGTCTATGAGAAGAAAGCGCCGACCGTCGCCAAGGAACTGTTCGATCAAGGCATTCCGATCCTGGGGATCTGTTACGGCATGCAGTTGGTGACGCATCTGTCCGGCGGGGAAGTCGCCAAGTCCGCGCATCGGGAATATGGCCGGGCCGAACTCAGGATCGACGACGCCGAAGATCTCTTCAAAGGCATCGGGCAGAACGGCACGACCACCGTGTGGATGTCGCACGGCGACCGGATCGAGCGGATGCCGCCGGGGTTCCGGTCCATCGCGCACACGGATAACTCGCCGGTCGCGGCGATGAAACGCGACGATCGCAAGAGGCGGATCTACTGCCTGCAATTCCATCCTGAAGTGGCCCACACGCCGGAAGGGGCGACGATCCTCCGCAACTTCGTCTATGAGATTTGCGGCTGCAAGCCGACCTGGACCATGCAGTCGTACGTCGAGACAGCGGTGAAGCAGATTCGTGAGCAGGCCGGGAAGGATCCCGTCATCTGCGCACTGAGCGGTGGAGTGGATTCCTCGGTGGCGGCGGCACTCACGCATCGCGCGATCGGCGACCAGCTCACCTGCATCTTCGTCGACAACGGCGTGTTGCGCGCGGGGGAACGCGAACAAGTGCAGAAGACGTTCGCTTCGCAGCTGCACCTCAATCTTCGTCTCCTCGACGCGACGAAGCCATTTCTGGCCGGCCTCAAGCACGTGACGGATCCGGAACGGAAGCGCAAGATCATCGGCCGGCAGTTCATCAAGCACTTTGAGGTGGAATCCAAGAAGCTGAAGGGTGTCAAGTATCTCGTCCAGGGCACACTGTATCCGGACGTCATCGAGAGCGTCAGCTTCAAAGGCCCGTCGGCCACGATCAAGACGCATCACAACGTTGGCGGCTTGCCGGCGCGCATGAGGCTCAAGCTGATCGAGCCGCTGCGGGAACTCTTTAAAGACGAAGTGCGGGTCTTGGGCAAGGAGCTGGGTTTGCCGGATGAGATCATTTGGCGGCAGCCGTTCCCAGGTCCCGGGCTTGCCATCAGGGTGTTGGGTGCGGTGACAGCGGAACGGTTGGCGATTCTGCGAGCGGCGGAGACGATCGTGGATTATGAAATCAGAGCAGCGGGTCTGTATCGCGAGATCTGGCAGGCCTTCGCCGTGCTGTTGCCGATCCGCACGGTCGGCGTCATGGGCGATCAGCGAACGTACGAGCATGTGATTGCCATTCGCGCTGTCACGAGTGTGGACGGCATGACTGCCGACTGGGCGAAGATTCCCAATGAGGTGCTGGGCCGGATGTCGAGCCGCATCATCAACGAAGTGAAGGGCGTGAACCGCGTGGTCTACGACATCAGCTCCAAGCCGCCGTCGACAATCGAATGGGAATAAGACGTCATGCGTCAAGCGTCAAACGTGAGGAGAATGCATCTTCCCGGTTGGCGAATGGCGAATGACGAATGACGAACATGGAAGTCAGGCTGCAAAAACTCATTGCTGGAACTGGACTCTCGTCGCGCCGGAAGGCGGAAGTGCTCATTTCTGCTGGCCGAGTGTCCGTGAATGGCAAGGTCGTCACCGAACTTGGAACAAAAGTCGACCCGGCTCGCGATCACGTGAAGGTGGACGGGAAACATCTCACCGCCCAGCCGTTTGTCTATCTGCTACTGAACAAGCCGAAACATGTCATGTCTACGTTGGATGATCCGGGGGGCCGACCGACCGTGAAGGATTTTCTTCGCGGGGTGTCGGTCCGGGTGTTTCCGGTCGGCCGGCTGGACTTCGACAGTGAAGGATTGATGCTGCTCACGAACAACGGCGAGTTGGCCCAGGCGCTCCTGCATCCCCGATATCACGTGCCAAAAACGTACTTGATCAAGGTCAAGGGTGTGCTGACAGATGAAGAGATTCGCGAGCTGGAGCGCGGGGTGAAACTCGAAGACGGGATGACCGGTCCGGCGCAGGTGAAGAAAATCAGCAAGGTTCAGGCGAATTCGTGGCTGGAAATTACGATTCGTGAAGGGCGCAAACATCAGGTGAAGCGGATGTTGGAATCGGTCGGCCATCCGGTGATTCGCTTGACCAGGGTCAAAATGGGGCCATTGTCGTTGGGACGGCTTGGCTCTGGAGAATTCCGGTTCCTGACAGACCGGGAAGCCAATGCGTTGCGGGAATTGGTCGAGGAGCGGGTGGAGATGGTCGAGCGGGGAGAGCAGCCGCCGGACCGTCCTCGAAGGCCGGTTCGGCGAGCGGGGTGGGCCCGGCCGAAGAAAGCGAAAGTGGCGTAACGATGAAACAGCGGACACATACATGCGGTGAGTTGACCAGGGCACAGGTGGGACAATCGGTCGTGCTGAACGGCTGGGTCCAACGGCGGAGGGATCACGGGGCCGTGATGTTCATCGATTTGCGCGACCGGACCGGCCTTACGCAGGTGGTCTTCAATGCCGAACGCAATGCCGCCGTCCACAAAGCCGCCCACACATTGCGGAGCGAATGTGTGGTGTCGATTGCCGGACAGGTCATGGCCCGTCCGGATGAATCCAGGAACCCCAATTTGCCGACGGGTGAGATCGAAGTGTTCGTGGACGAGGTTGAGATCCTGAATGAAGCCAAGACGCCGCCCTTTGTCATCGAAGATGAGGCCGAAGTGACCGAGGCCATCCGCCTGAAATACCGCTATCTCGACCTGCGACGGCCCAAGATGCAACGATTACTGGGCATACGGCATGCTGTCGCACAGGCTGCGAGAGGGTATCTCAATGCCGAAGGGTTTCTGGAGGTTGAGACGCCGGTGCTGACGAAGAGCACGCCGGAGGGGGCGCGGGATTACTTGGTCCCCAGCCGCGTGAACGCGGGCCAGTTTTTCGCCTTGCCGCAGTCGCCGCAGCTGTTCAAACAAGTGCTGATGGTGAGCGGGGTCGATCGGTACTATCAAATTGCCCGCTGCTTCCGTGACGAAGATCTGCGCAACGACCGCCAGCCGGAGTTTACCCAGATTGATCTTGAGCTGTCGTTCGTCGACCGCCAACAAGTCATGGCGCTGATGGAGCGGATGATCGTCACCATCTTCAAAGAAGCCGGCGGGGTGCAACTGCCGACGCCGTTCCCGCGCATGACGTATGCCGAGGCGATGGGACGCTATGGGTCGGACAAGCCCGACCTCCGGTTTGACATGCCGCTCTACGATGTCACGGCCTTTGGCGCGGCGAGCGCCTTCAAAGTGTTCAAGGACGCAGCGGCGAAAGGCGGGATCGTCAAGGCATTGATCGTCAAAGGCGGCGCGGCGCTGTCTCGAACACGGATCGATGCCTTGGGTGAAACCGCCAAGACTTTCGGTGCCAAGGGGCTGGCCTGGCTCAAGATGACGACGGAGGGCCAACTGGAATCGGTCATCGCCAAATTCCTGGATGCCAAGGCCTTCGCAGTTGCGTTGCCTGAAGCCAAGCCGGGAGACCTCGTGCTATTCGGTGCGGACAAGTCGGCCGTCGTGCATGATGTGCTCGGACGCATCCGGCTGCTGCTGGGAGAGGAATTGAATCTCATCGATAAGACGGCTTGGAAGCCGCTCTGGGTCACCGAGTTTCCGCTGCTCGATTATTCGCCGGAAGAGAAGCGGTACGTGTTCATGCACAATCCCTTTGCCGCACCGATGGATGAAGATCTGGCTCTTTTGGATTCCGATCCGCTCAAAGTGCGGGCCAAGGCGTACGATATGGTCCTCAATGGCAGCGAAATCGGCGGCGGGAGCATCCGCAACCACCGGAGCGAAATTCAGCTGAAGATTCTGGACCTGCTCGGCATCAACAAGGACCAGGCGCAGGCGAAGTTCGGTTTCTTGCTGGAAGCGCTGGACTACGGCGCGCCGCCGCACGGCGGAATCGCATTCGGCCTCGATCGAATGATCATGCTGCTCGGCGGCGCCGATTCGATCCGCGATGTCATCGCGTTCCCGAAGACGCAGCGCGCCCAATGCCCGCTGACCGATGCTCCGTCGGCGGTGAGTCAGGACCAACTGAAGGAATTACGCATCAAACTGGATTTGGTCGAGTAGCCTTCATGGCCGGCAATACATTCGGCAGACTTTTCACTGTTACCTCATTCGGCGAAAGCCATGGGCCGGCGATCGGCTGCGTCGTCGATGGGTGCCCGCCTGGGCTTGCCCTTTCCACTGAAGATATCCAAGAAGATTTGGACCGGCGCAAGCCTGGCACGTCCCGCCACGTCACGCAGCGACAGGAATCGGACACGGTTGAAATTCTTTCCGGCGTATTTGAGGGAAAGACTACCGGGACGCCGATTGCGCTGCTGATCCGTAACGAAGACCAGCGGAGCCGGGACTATGGCAACCTGATCGACACCTTTCGCCCAGGCCACGCCGACTACACCTATTGGCAGAAGTATGGGATTCGCGATCACCGGGGTGGAGGCCGCGCGTCGGCGAGGGAAACAGCCGTGCGTGTGGCGGCGGCGGCGATTGCACGAAAGTGGCTGGCCGAACAACATGGAGTCTTGATTCGGGGCTACTTAAGCCAGCTCGGTCCGCACGTGTTGCCATTTAAGAGTTGGGATGCTGTGGGGCAGAACCCATTCTTCTCTGCCGATCCCGATGCGGTGGCTAAGCTGGAATCGTTCATGGACGGGCTGCGGAAGGCCGGCGATTCCGTCGGGGCCAAGGTCACGACGGTGGCGGAACATGTGCCGGTTGGGTGGGGCGCGCCGGTCTACGCGAAACTGGATGCCGACTTGGCCGGCGCGATGATGGGTATCAATGCCGTGAAGGCGGTTGAAATTGGATCAGGCTTCGCGTCGGTGACGCAACGTGGGTCCGAACATGGCGACGAACTGACGCCGGAGGGATTTCTCTCCAACAATGCCGGCGGCATTCTCGGCGGCATTTCGACCAGCCAGGACATCATCGTCACCATCGGCATCAAGCCCACGTCGAGCATCCGTATTCCGCGCAAATCGATCGACAAGCAGGGCAATCCGGTCATGGTCGAAACCAGCGGCCGCCACGATCCCTGTGTCGGCATCCGTGCTACACCGATTGCCGAAGCCATGCTGGCACTCGTCCTCATGGACCACGCGCTCCTGCATAGGGCCCAAAACGGCAATGTGAAGACGGGGACACCGAAGATTCCCGGATCGGTCAATAGGCAGGTGAAGGGCAAGGCTAAGGTTAAGGGGTAGGACAAAGAAACTCCCTCCGACGCTCAACCTCACCATCGTAGCCTCAGCCTTCATTTCACAGACAGTCCGCCCTGAGTGCATTCTTTCTGTTTGATGTCTCCCTGGCGAGATGGTGAGGTGAATGTGTAAAGTCGTAGTTCAATGCCCGCGGCGGAAGATCAATCAGTTCCCATCCTGAGAAGTGAAAGAGATTGGAAGGACAAGGGTAGAAGGTCGCCGTGAGAGACTATCTCACTCGACCTTCTGGAGGCTACTCGTGGTGGATTATTTGGCCACGACCTCAACGAGATCGATGTCGAATACTAGTGTTGCGCCCGGCTTGATCAGAGGAGCCAGCCCTTTGTCGCGATAGGCCAGATTGGACGGGCAGATCAATCTGCTCTTGCCACCGGCTTTCATCTGCAGGATCCCCTCTGTCCAGCACTTGCTCATTTCACTCACGATGAGAGTGGTCGGCTCGCTCTTCTTGAGGGTGGTTTCGAATACTGTCCCGTCGATCAGGGTACCGTTATAGTGCACTTTCACCGTATCCGTGCGTTTCGGGGACGCGCCTTTTCCCTCCTTGATAGTCGTGATGAGGGCTCCGGACTCGGTTTTCTTGGCGCCGGGCTCTGACGAGGCTTTTGCGAGGAATGCGGCCCCCCGCTTCTTCTCCCCTTCTGCGATGATCGAGGCGCGGGCCTGTTGCAGTTGTTGAATCTTGGGGCCGAAAGTCTGGAGGTCCACTTTGGGGGTCTTATTGAGAACCCCATCACTGATACCGGACTTCACAAGCTCGAGATCAGATTCGTTCAGGCCAAAGGACTCGATGGATTGGCTGATGGTTAATCCCATGGTATAGAGGATTTTTTGCTCCTCGGTTGTCGGCTCAGGCGCTCCAGCGAATGCCGCAGTCGTGCCAAGGCAAAGCATGGTCGCCAAACAGAAAACAATGAGTCGCATGAACGGTCCTTTCTTGATGTGTGACGGGACCAGATTTGATAGCACAAGTTCAAGAATGGTGTCGAGTGGAAGGTCTTGTGTGGAGCATCAGGCGAAGTCGAGCGGGAGGTGTTCCGACAAGCAGGGCTCACGGTAGAGATAGTCGAAGCCGAAGGTGTCGTAGTACAATCCCTGCGCCAGTTGAACGAAAACGAGTCGAATGATCGATATCTACACAGATGGCGCCTGTAGCGGGAATCCCGGTCCTGGGGGCTGGGGAGTCCTGGTGCGAGCCGGCGAGGTTGAAACGGAACTCAGCGGCGGTGAGCCGGCGACGACGAACAACCGGATGGAGTTGCTGGCGGTTATCGAGGCGTTGCAATCGCTCACGCAGCCGGTTACGGCGCGGGTCTATACCGATTCGCAGTATGTGCAAAAGGGCATCAGCCAATGGATTCACGACTGGAAGCGGCGCGGCTGGAAGACGGCGAGCAAAGACCCGGTGAAGAATGAAGACTTGTGGCGGCGGCTCGATGCGCTGACGGCTGGCCATACGATCGAGTGGCATTGGGTCAAGGGACACAACGGTCATCCTGAGAATGAACGGGTTGATGCGTTGGCCAGGGCCGGGCTCGAACAGGCGCGTCGAGCGGACAGGCCGATCTCCGGTCATGGCACTTCGACCGGTAGGGGGCCAGCCCGTTCAACGGGCGCACGGCCCATTCTGGATATCCAGCGCGCGACGGTCTATCGCGGCGAGACCTGTGTCTTCTCGGATTTCTCGTTCATGCTGCGGGAAGGCGGGCATGCGGTCATTCTTGGTCCCAATGGCGCCGGGAAATCGACATTGCTCAAACTCTTGGCCGGCGGGGTACACCCCATGCCATTGGAGCAGACACATATCCGTCTATTCGGCGAAGAAGGCGGTAACGTGTGGGAGATACGGAAGCGCTTTGGTTGCGTCTCGCATGATCTCCAGCGGGACTATTTGATCTGTGCCGACGGGTTGAACGTGATTTTGTCAGGGTACTATGCGAGTAACGACACGTATGGCTATCAGGAATTCAGTGAGGCGCAGGTGGCGCGGGCGCATGACGTGATGAAGGAGCTCGGTGTCGAGTCGTTAGCCGGTCGCCGGTTTGGTCATCTCTCAACCGGCGAACAACGGCGATTCCTGCTGGGCCGCGCCTTGGTGCATGACCCACCCGTCCTGGTCCTGGATGAGCCGACGAGCGGGCTTGATCTGAAAGCCTGCTTCCAATATCTGGACCTCTTGCGTGCGCAGATCGGGAAAGGCAAAACCGTGTTGCTCGTGACGCATCATGTGCACGAGATTCCTCCGGAAGTGGAGCGTGTCGTGCTGCTCAAAGGGGGAAAGATTATCGCTGATGGGCCGAAATCCGACCTGCTGACCGATCAGCGAATAAGCGATCTCTGCGACTGCCCCATCAAGCTTGTCCAAGCCAATGGCTGGTATCAGGCCCTGCCAGGGTGACCTCATAATAACCGGCTTGCTTCAAAGGTGTCGCAGACGGAGGGATCGCCCGATTCGAGGCCGCGCTTGAGCCACGTCATGCGCTGCTCAGACGATCCGTGCGTCCAGCTTTCCGGCTGGACGTGACCGCGCGACATCTTTTGCAGACGGTCGTCACCGATCGCCGCCGCCGCCCGCAGCCCTTCTTCAAAGTCTCCCGGTTCGATCAGATTGCGCTCGCGTTTGGCGTGGTGGCCCCAGACGCCGGCATAACAATCGGCC
>JABMDL010000078.1 GCA_015903945.1 Nitrospira sp.
AAAGCGCGGTTGGCTGATTCGCTGGCCTTGGTTGAAGCGGCGAAGGCTCGCATGCAAGAAGAACTCAATGTTGGACGCGACATTCAACGAAGCATGTTGCCCCGCGTCTTCCCGGCTTTTCCGGATCGGAAGGAGATCGAACTCTATGCGGTGCTTGAGCCGGCGATGGAGGTGGGCGGCGATCTCTACGATTTTTTCATGGTCGATGATCATCGGCTCTGTTTGGTGATCGGCGATGTCTCGGGGAACGGAGTTCCTGCGGCGTTGTTTATGGCGATGACCAAGATCATGGTGAAGACCAGGGCGGCGTCGGATCCCTCGCCCGCCAGCATCGTCACCCATGTGAACGATGCGCTCAGCGCGGATAACGACAGCTGCATGTTTGTGACCCTCTATCTGGGCATCTTGAATCTCCGCGATGGCACACTGCTGACGACGAACGCGGGCCACAATCCTCCCTTGCTCAAGCGTCGAGATGGGCGGTTCGAATGGCTAACGGCGCACGATGGGCCCATTGTGGGGCCGATGCCGGGCATCACGTTCAAGGAAAGTCTCATCCAGTTGATTCCAGGGGACGAGCTGTTTTTCTACACAGACGGGGTCACCGAAGCCGATAACGCGAGGCGCGAACTGTTCGGGAACGATCGATTGAAAGCGACGCTGGATCAATCCAAAGCCACCACCGTTATCGATCGCATTGCTGATGTCATGAAGGCGGTGAAGGCCTTTGCCGGTGAGACCTCGCAGGCGGACGACATCACCATCCTGGGATTGCGATATTTCGGTGTCGCTGCGGCCGACGCAGCCACCGGCTTTTTTCGTCAGACGATGCCCAACCAATTGATGGCGATTCCGACACTGCAGATGGCGTTTGAGCGGTATGTCTCACAGTGGGAAGGGGCCAGGCCGCTGATTCCTACACTGAACATGGCACTGGATGATCTGCTCAACAACGTCGTACAGTATGCCTTCCCAAACGATCAAGCGGAGCACAGAATTGTTGTGGAAGGCGACGTGCGTGATGGTAGCGTGGTACTGATCATCACGGACGACGGCGTTCCCTTCAATCCCTTGACGGTCGCCCCTCCGGATCTGTCTCTGTTGTTGCACGAGCGCGAAATCGGCGGGTTGGGGATTCATTTAGTGAAATCCATGTTCGATGAAGTGATGTATCATCGCGATGTCGGGCACAATGTGCTGACCATAAAGAAGAAGCTGGCGAGCGCATAGGCCGGCTCCCATCGGAGGCCTCATCCGGCAATGAACAAGCGAGACAGTGGATTGTTCAAGGCCAAGAGGGAAAGGATCGAAGGTACGTGAATATGACTGTTGTCTCACGTGAGACCGGCACCGTCGTCATTGTCACTCCGCAAGGCCGGTTCGACACGAACGGCTCGCCCGAGGTTGATCGCGTTCTGGCCGACCACATCGCGCGGGGGGCCAAGCGGATCGTACTGGATCTGTCGCACATCGAATACATCTCATCAATCGGCCTTCGAGTGATCTTGAAAACCGTGATGGCCATGAACCGAACGGGCGGGAAGGTCGTACTGTGCGGAGGGAACGATCATTCCCGCACGGTGCTTCAATTGAGCGGCGTGATGAGCATGAATATCTATGTCGCCACGTTGGAAGAGGCTGTCGCACGGCTTCAAACAGCGTGACACTCGGGCGCATGGATCGCGCAGGCATAGCGGGATAGCCTCAAACCGGTGCCGTTGCTATTGTCAGATGACCTATGGCATAAGCGCTTCCAACATACACGCCTCTTCGGCCCGCAGGCAGGCGGAAAGGAGCAAAATCATGGAACAAGGGACCCAACATACATTGGCAGTGACTTCTTACGAGAACGCGGGGGTCACCTTCGTCAAAATGAAAGGCAGCCTCGCCGCAACCACCGCCGAACAGGCGAACAAGGAAATGAAAAGAATTCTGGATGCGGGGGCAAAAAAGATTGTCCTCAACCTGGCGGACGTGAGTTATATCAGCAGTGGGGGTATCCGGGTCATTATGATGACCTACAAACTGCTGAACAGCGCGCAAGGGGAGATGAAGCTTTCTTCCGCAAAGGGGATGGTTAAAGAGGCCCTTCAGGCGAGCGGCTTTGATTTGCTCAGCCGTGTGTATGGCGGCAATATTCAATTGTGCAACACAGACGAGGAGGCCGTGGCGGCATTCAAAGCTTAAAAAGCCGTTAAGGACCGTGCTCCCATCCCCGAGATCCTCTGCGCGCCTCATCGTTACGGACTCGCCCCTTGCGTGGTGCCAGTTTTCCCCAGTCCTAAGTCCCCCTTCGACACATCGAACGAGAAGCGGTACTGCACCGCGACGTATTTTTGAATGAGTCCATCCCGATCCAGTGGTTGGTCCTGTTCGTAGTAGACTGCCACCTCAGAGGTCCGCCACCGCAGTGCCAATCCCACAATCCAGTCCAGCTCCGTCGGGTTGGCCTGGTTCCCGCCGTCCCGATCCGTGAATAGGTTGACGTCCCCATAGACCACGACCTTGTTCTTGTAGAGATCGAGATCGGCATGCGCGACATAGCGGAGGAGCGCGCGGCCGCTGTTGTCGGGGCGCGCGAAATAATTCTTGTTGTGGAAGAGCCAGCCGCCTCCGGCATAGGCTGTCAAATTTTGATTCGGCAGGAGTCGCCGCCACGCAGGAAGATCCTGTACCGCTTGGAACTTGGCGGTGAGAAGCACATCAGCATATTCTTGAATGAAGCCTCGACGATCGAGAGGCGCATCGCGTTCATATTGCAAGCGCCAGCTCATGTGGCCGACGACGCCAGTCAAGGCGTAGGTGCCATCCCACTCACTCAATTCGATCCATCCATTGGTCCGGTCGGAGAAGAAATTTTGATCCGTGTAGAACGTCAGGTATTGCTTGTAGAGGTCTGTCTCCAGGTGGAGCATATGACGCAATCCGACGAGACCAGTATTGTCCGGTCGGGCGGTGAATGAAGGGTTTTTGGCAAAGACCCCGGTGAGGATATAGCCGGCGAACAAACTTTCTTCAGCGTCTCGGCCGTTGCCATCAGCGCTGTCCATGGAAGGGAGCGGCCGGCCATATTTTTCCAATGCCAGCGCCTGGGACGGCCACACCAGGGCCGTTCCGAGAAGGGACCAGAGCACGATAGGGCGGAGGAGTTTTGTCATGAGGCGGCGCAGGAGTATCACGATGGCCGGTGCCGGGCTAGTCGAATCAGCGAGAGAAGGCTCCGCCTAGGGCACACAGGCGTCGAAAATCTCCTCGCAATCGTTCGATGCATCGAAGGAGGGTGGTACAAAGCGGTACCGGACGCCGACGACACGATCATCGGCTAGGACGACCGTGGCCCAGCACCCGTGACGGATGGTGGAGATGCTGCTCTTGCCCACCGGTTGCGACTCCTCCAGGATCGGCGCTTCCCGATAGTATCTGAGCAGTGTGAATTCTCCCTCTGTAATTTCCTTCTTGGGAGCGCCGGCGCACGCGAGGATGACGGATCGGGCCTTGCCGACCAGTATTTGCTGATTCGGATATTCGCCCACCTGGGCCGGTGTAGAACAACCGGCCAGCCCCACTATTGCAAACACTCCCAACCCCATCGTGAGAAGTCGTGATCCTAACATGGGCGGCATTGTCGTCGGATCATCGGAGAAATGCAATGTCGTGCGGGTAGTGTGAAACGGGAGCGGTGGAGGCGAGGATCACCCGACGAAGTCCGGATCCAACCGGTTCAGTGGTTTGACGGAGAGCGCTTTGATTTCGTTGTAGACGACGGTTCGTCCAACCTGGCGCAGGCGGCTAAAGATACCTTCGACGATCACAAAATCGCCTTCGCGCACTTCCAATTGGCCGAGGCTGATGACTTTGACTGTGCCGGCTGGGTCTTGGAGGAGAAATCCATAAGCCGGCTGTCCTTGACGGTTTGTCGCCAGCTGAACATTTGTCACCTTTCCGGTGACGACGACATCCCGGTGGTCGTACTGCTCAGGATGCGCCAACAGCTCCGCGATTTCGATGAGGCTGATGGCCCAGGCTCTGGGTCCGGGTGTGACCGTGGTGCAGAGTCCTGTCATGAGTACGAGCATCACGGCACACATGCCCACACATGTGAACGAAGGAGACGGGCCGCCCGACTGGGGTCTTCCAACCATGGCGTTCATTATATCCTGCCGATGAAGATTCGCAAGCACAGACGGATTACCACTTATCCGACCCCCTGCCGCTGGCGTCTTCTCCGATAAAATTATGGAGGATCTGCTTTTGGAGTTCAGTCAGTTCAGGCTTACTCGGTTCAGCTGGAGTGGGCAGCGCACCGACCGGTTCCTTTGGAGTCGGCACGGTTCGTGTGAGCAGCATCTCTTCCAGAGCGGATGGGCTCCGATCGAAGTCATTCTGCATGGACACCAATCGCTGCAGTCCGAAGAGCGTGCGTGTCGGTTCGCTGTGAACTGCGTTGGAGCTGGCGCCAAACACCAGGGAATTCCAAAACTTCAACTCGATCGCTTCCGGAATGTCGATGGCCACGTAGGCGGCCAATTTCTCGATCAGAGCGGATTCGGTTTGTTCAAGGCCGTCATAGGCAGCCACGGACCGTTCGATCGGCGTGCGTGAGAGCACGGCAATCGTGTCATTCCAGAGTTCGAGCGAAGGAGCACTCTGTGCCGACACGGAAATACCCGACAATCTCGACTGGAGTGAAACGAGATAGTGGGACAAGAACTTCACTTTGCGGGCGGCTAATGTGCCGGCGGGCAATCCCCAGATGTGGCCGATCTCGTGGTCTTGCAACGTCGTCTGGTTAGAGGTTTTCCGTTCTCGTTCAGCCAGGTCGAGCCGTTTTTTGAATCGTTCGGCAAATCGGAGCAGCGTCTGGAACTCGATGGCCAGGCGGTATCGTTGGAACTCTTCAGCGGTAATGTCGTCCTTGTCCCATCGCTCGCGCAACGCCCGGAGCGCCGGTTGGGGAACGGCCGTTCTGGCTGTGGATTTCAGATCGTCAATCGCACTGCGGGAGACACCACGCCCAGCCAGCAAGGACGCGGCGCACGCAGCCATGGAATCGGCGGTCTCGGTAAACGTCCTGAGCACGGTGCATTGCAGCGATGTCCGCTCTCGGCGCAGTCGCGCACGGCGGCGGTATTCGTCCAGTCGGCTTGTCATTGCCGCGATGGACTCTTGCGTCATCGTCGTGACAGGCTTTTTCCCGGAGACGCATCGAGGATCGGGCCGGTCGGAAACCATGAACAGAATTTCCTCGTGCGTCACGTCCAAATATTGGAGGAGCAACAGCTTGACCAAGACGCGGCCTTGAATAGGCAGGTTCGCAATGACCGATTCGATTATGAACGTTGTCAGAGGGGTTGTTGTGGGTGTCGTCACCATGTGACTACTCTCAGGCCGAGCCGGCTTGCCGGTGATGTGTTTCGAGGTACAGGGCGACGTACTCACGTACGTCCTGCACCGAGCCATTGATGAACAGGTTCCGAGGAATTTCCACCCGAACCAATTGGGCGGGATCGACACCCCGTTCCCTGGCATACTGTTCGTCGATATAGAGGCTCACAGACCCATCCGGGAAACGAAGGGCGTAGAGGGCTGTGGTGTCGGCCATGTTCACAGGTACAAGTCGGTATGCATCAATCCAGCCGCTGTTGGTACAGGTAACATAGGGCTTGTGACGGCTGCAAGGGCTCAACCTCAACACGAAAGGCTGCCGATACATTTTCGGGTGCCGAAAACAACAACGGCTTTCGGTCGGATGACCGAAAGCCGTGTGATAGCAGGTAAGAACTGGGGATCATCCGCCGAGCGTATCGAGGGTTTCCTTGAGGCTCTTGCGGATGCAGGTGAAGATCGGCGTGTCCCGCAAGGTATAGCGCGAGCCTTCCGTTTCCCGCA
>JABMDL010000012.1 GCA_015903945.1 Nitrospira sp.
TATAGCATTCCTCAGAGCGAGTGCGATGACTTTGCGCTCATGAGAGCTGCGGAAGTCACGAGGAGAAAAGGTTACAAGTATTTCAGGATCATTACCGAAAAACAGTCATCGCAGTCGCAATCATTCGGCTTTCCTGGCTCAACTTACACAACTGGTGCTGTATCGAACTATGGCAATTTGTCTACGTTCAATGCGACGAGCCACTCCAGTGGTTTTATGGCAACCATGAACTACCCCGTTTCTACGATAACCATTGAAATGCTCAAGGAACAGGATTCGTCCCCGGATACTCTCAATGCAGATCTCATATGGAGTTCACTTGCAGAAAGACATGGAGTCTTAAAATAGCGATATGATCGACCTTGCCACGACAAGGCGTGGTAGAAGGGGAGCCAAGGGGCGGGGGATTGTCGATCGTGTGACCGCTACAGCTGCCGCTCGACTGCTGCCACGAGCTTGCCTGCCGAAGCATTTATCGCACGAGATAGCTTGAGAATGACGGTCAGCGTCGGTGACTTGAGCCCCCGCTCAAGCTGGCTGATGTAGGTTCGGTGGACTTCCGCTCGGAACGCGAGTTCTTCTTGAGAGATCCCCAGCCGCTTCCTGAGCCGAGCGACTTCCCTCCCAAACAACGCTTCCGGTGACTGCTTCCCGTCACGGGTTCCCATGTCCGTGATGGTGACGGGTTGAATACTATCGAGCTACAGACTAAAGTATTCACTCAGAGTATCAAGGAGGGATGGTTTAATGGCTCCTTCCTGTACCTTGAATCCCAGACTCAGGGTGAGCCAGGAAGAAGAGGTATGACCACAATCAAGAACGTAGCTTCTCTGGGGCGAGAATCCATGAGCCGACATGAGGAGTCGTATGTCTCAAGGTGAGGACGACGAAATAGACAGACTTGCCGAGAATTATGGGCAGGTTCTCGAAACTCAGAGAAGGGAGCTTGGGCTCGATGAGTTCATCAAAATTGTACCCCTAAGCTGCGATCAACAGCATCTTGTCGAGGACATACTACTTATCCCTGACCCACAAGGAATAGAAAACAGATCGAAAATTCGAGAGCTGCTGGTTCCAATACTGACGACGTTCCACTCTCTTCGGAACATCATTGCGACTCTGAATAATAACGAAGTGCAGAAACAACGAGAGCGAAGATCTAATCGCGTCCTTGCAGTCCTGCCGTTGGTCATCTCTGTCGCAATGATCGCCACTCTAACATTCCGACATGCCGAAATTACCGTTTATACCGACGATGACTCTGTTTTCCTGATTGAATCTTCTTGGTGGGGGCTTGAAAAGAAGCACCGTGAAATAAAATGGATGGAATCAGAGGATGATGGTTCGGGGTGGATGGTTAGGGATGAAGATGGCAGCTGGCGTCTATACCTAATCGACCGCGACTTTTTTTCGGAGCACGGTCGATAGTTGCCATGATGTTAGAAACCATCAGACAGCAGAGTCGAGAGTGGCTCCGGCAGGCTCGGGAACCGCTCGATCACGACTTGGACCCACCCTTCCAGTTGATGTTGTGGGGCCTGGACCACGGACTTCTTTACCGTGACCGTTCTTACACGAGCGATCTGCGAACGAATGTGGAATATCTCGCCTATCACGTGGACGACATGAACGATGCTTTGAAAGCTCTGGTTGAACGACCTGGCCTGCCAGAGGAGCCGTTTGTTGATTCAGGACAACTTAGCCGAGCAGGCGACCCGATGCAGGCGAGTTTCCTACTGTTAGATGCTCTTGATTCGGCACTGACCGAGAAGGTCGAGGAATGGCCGCCAATATACCCAAAAGTCGACGACTAAGGCTTTTCTCCTTCCACAGCAACAAACAGATTCAGTCCTTGACTGGCTGGGAGGGACTCGCCGACTTTTGGGATGCCACCCAGTAGCTTGACAGCACGATCGTGAGCCCCAAGTCGCACTTGATGGTCAGGGATCTGGGAATCAATAATCTTGCCCGTAATGATGGCACTCCTCGTTGCTTTAAGCCCATCAGCGATTGGTCGAACAATTCCCTCCATTGTCAGCCCTAAACCTTCAAGGGCCCTCGTCAACATGCTCTGCACCAATGGTCGATTCAGGATGACTGAGGCTTTCTTCTCTGCGGTTGATTTGGCATATCCGGCATCCTTGGCTGCTTGGGTCATGGATTTACCTTCGACAATGCCTTGGACAAAGCGACGTTCCCGGTCATCCAGCGAATATTTCTTTACGCGCGGCACCTACCTAATACCCACCGTTATTGGTAGCTCCGTGGTAGCAGGCCTCTCTAAGCCCTTGTCAGTTCATGCAAAGTTTTGGCGAAGCAAATCAGCAAATCGCAGGTCAGTCTTGCCTGATAGTGACTATGAATAGGCAATTCTCTATTGGTTGAATGACCCTCACAAATCGCAATGGTTGTATTCGTGGCCATGGCTTGTTAATTTTCCGCTGGTTGATCCTTATGGAACACACGGCAATGCCTCTCTTTTCGTGCCGATGGTGTAATTTGGGCGGGAAGGTCACCCCATATGGAAACACTCCGCAACGAGGACTTCAATTGGCTCAACTAGTTCTGAATATTGCACTGGCTTCACTCAACTCACGGTGTTGTCGATCTAACCAAGGAACGTGATGATGCTGGCCAAGTCCTCCGCCATCTATGCATGGCCAAAAATGTTGCTCTTGGTTCTCTTAGTTGGCACATTCGGTTGCAGCGGCAGGGCTACCTACATTCAGGCAATGGTGACAGACAATCCTCTCGATCGAGTGGCACAACAGGCCCAGGAAGACTGGTCCGTCGAGAGAGTGGATGCTAATACCTTGCATCTGAGCCAAGTCTGGCCATTCTGCAGCGTCTGGATCCTTGGCTACTGTTCGTCTCACGCAAAACTCTTTTATGCTGCGTCTTATTCTGTGTTGCATATTCAGTCCTATCACCAGAAGCGCTCTCTCATTGCTCTGTTTATACCCGTGCACTTCGATGACGAGCCAGACTTTGGCGTGGGCGGGATCGGGCAGCTTTTTGTTTGGGTCCCCCAATTGATCTTGAGTTACCAGATTGATGATATTTTGAAGTGGAGCGGGGCCTCGGTGATAACGAGACGTACCGGTGATTGGTCTGAGCCTTTTCCTTCAGGGGGCGTTTCAGCATCTCCGCCTCAGTGAGAGAGAAGATCAGACTGCTGGTCGCTACATCATTATTGTGCTGAATTGTGGCACAACTACCCTGTCCGACGTGGTTTCATCGGATCTTCACCGACCCCTGACCCCTCTGTAACTGATTGAGTAGAAAACGATTGAACTAGATCGGGATCTATAGTCTCTACGGCTGATGCGGCTTCAAATCCCGCCCCCTTATCGTCCGAATTTGCTACCACGCTGCTACCAGGACAGGACAAACTGGCCCCATCTCGCCCCATGTTGCGGGAGTCCTGATTTGTGGTTTCTTGTGGGGTTAGGTTGTCTGAGGTAGGGGCTGCTGAAGTTCGTAAACCGCAGGTCGCCCGTTCAATCCGGGTCGCCGGCTCCAGCAATTCCCACCACTTTCGATGGAAACCGCTCCGCTCACGCAGCATCCCCCTATCCTGTCATCGGCCACCTGCGCAGTCACCTCTATCCGGGCCTGATGGCTCGACTACAGGCACGTTGCACCTAAGGATCGGGTGAGTTGTAATCGCGCAACGGCAGCAGAGAATGGGACTATCGCAGGGTGAGAAATCGTCCGTGAGGAGAAGTCGGTGCCGCCGTGTGAGGGTGCGACACCATCGCCTTTACGTGGGCAACAAGCACAGGAGCCGCTTCAGCGTTAACGCATCGGGTTCAGAGAGCTCGACGAATTCGACGCCGAAGGCGGCTTTATTTATCCACTTGACCACTGCCCGGGGAACATACACGGGGGCGTGATGATCGGGCCGAATATGAAGTTCCAGGCAGGTACCCTGAGGAGGGGGCTGTTCGCTCGTAATACGACACCCCCCGAGGGAAAGATCGAGCACGAACCCTTCCTTTATCTCCGTACCGTCACCAGAAAAGAGGCTTTTGTACCGGACAGGATGACGCTCGGAGGTGCGGAGCTCTAATTGAGGTTCCATGAACAAACCTTCCTCGTTGCCCCCAGCATACTGTGGGCTAAATTGGTGTCAACGAATTCTTAAAACTTGTCGCGGCACGGGTGTATTAGTCAAAGACGCCCGGTGGTGAGACCGAAAATATTTGCCAGGCGATACGGTACTGGAAGGATTCCTGGGGGTCAGGTTCGTGGGAAAACTGGTTGCGGATAGTTGCAGCCGTCGCGTTGTTCTTGCCGCGATCGCGAGCTCGTTTGAGAGCGGAACCTGGTTCTCCGACGGTGCCCTCCTGTTGAGCGCGACGTGCCCATGTTAGGCCTGCTATAAATTGGCACCACGCTTGCGGGTCGTCACTGAGACCTTGGCGTCTGGTTTGGTGCGTTCGTTCTTCTGTTGAGAGCGGGAGACCGTACCGGCATGCAATCCCTGACGCGCGGCTAAAGAAATTTGGCGGCGAATATCTTCAATGGACGGTGCCGTTGACGACTGCGTCGGACTTTGAAGTCCCAGCGTCTCCCAGCGGACCTTGGTTCGAAGAACGACCCGCCTCCGTTGATGCGGGGTTTTGGTTCCCCATGCTCTATTCATTGTTGTTCACCTCAAAGGTTCATGTACGACAGGGGCGGCCCAAGGCTGCCTCTCAATCACCGCGACTTGTTGAGGGACGAAGGCCCTTTGAGTGCAGCAGTCACGAACCGATCTTCCGGGAAGACTGCTCGGAGCCGGTTGGTGACAGCCAGACGATAGAGTTCAGGTTCGCGACCGACCAGAACTAAGTTCTTGTTGTCGAGCAGAATATTGAGGTGATGCTCTGAGACGAGCAATCGCGTACTGTCGCCCACATTCACGCGGTATTGCGTTTTCCCGTCAGGGTTTCGATCCGGGCCCGACACGATCTCGGTTAATCCGTCAATCACCCCTTCATAGGCTTCAGATCGATGCCGCACTTTTGTCCCATTCGGGATACGGACCCAAGGCTGCGTCGAGGTATGTCGGTCGTTCTTTGTGACAGTCATGCAGATCCCTCCTAGCGGAACACGATTCGCCATCGTGTGCGCGCGTTGGCACAAGGACAAAAGGCCTGCCGATACGGACTACGCAGCAGGGACAAGACCCCAGGCTGATAGTCAGAACCCCCTCACGGTCCGGGTGCCTGAGAAGCGGTCTTGGCGAATGATCGCTTCTCCGAAGGCTGTTGCCGTACCGAGTGGCTGGAAACTGATCAACTCAATCGCGCAGGATCGGGAAGGGGAGGGAAGAGCGCGAGGACCAGAATTTTCGCAAGCTCACTATATCATACGGGAGCACGGATTGCGAACAAGGGTGGTGTTCACTGGGATGTATCGCTAAGAATCGTCGGAACAGTCGTCGCGTCTTGACAATAAGAAGACGAATTGACCCGGGACCTGTCCCATGATCGCTCCGACAAGAGGCACTTCTTTGGCGGCGGCCGGACGTGAGACCACCTTCTCTCATGCGATGGCCCTCCCCGGTGCCTGAAGCCGGGCTGCTCAAATTAGCAGCTCTGTTGGGCACCGGGACGGCTCGTGACGATTGCTACGCAGCCATGCGATACACCCAACGGTCCGCTTCCCTCCTCAGCCGTGCGAGGGCCTTTGCTTCTCTGCTCTGTACCGCCATCGTGAGACCACCAAAAAAGGCGGTGGCCAACAGAAGACCAGCAGCAATCAAGTAGCTTATCGGAATCTCAGGCCATGACGCGGGTTCCGTAGAGGCTACGGCGGTGTCTTGAGAGAACGCTGGGATAGCCGGCAGTACGGTGGCCTCTGTAGAAGTCATATGGCGTACTGAGGCAAATATCAAGCTTGCCAGCTGTTCTTGTTGCATGGCGTGCCCTTGCTCCAATCTTCGCTGCACCTGAACCACCTGGACAAGAGCCCACCCCAGTCGTTCTTGGATCTCACCTGCCTGCAACCAGTCGCGCTGGGCAGCCTCGACTATACGGCGTCCAAGCGTGGCTTGCCAGGTTGTGGCGAACGCCTCATGCAACTGCTGCCCTCTCGCCTTGATTATGCCGATCACCCTGGTGTTATAGGCTGAATCATACTGATCAGCCGACAGGATACCGTTTCGGATACCGCGTGCGCTGAAGTTGACGATGGCACGCCCCTTGATACCTTCCACGCGCGCCATGTGATTGACCGGGACGGTCTGAGCGTGGCGCAACATGGATCCCAACGCACTGCCCGAGCCAGACACGAACTCATGGAACGCGAGCGTCGAACGATTCCACTCGGAAACCGATTGAGTCATGGCCTGATTGATCCGGCGCTCGAAGATCGCTTGGTCGAGGAGAGCTTGACCGAAGGCCGGCTGGAGCGCACTCATGCCAGTATCACTGGTTGCCGGTTGGCCCGACACAAGAACCTGTGGCTGGACGACTTGATAGGTGCCATTGGCCGCGGCGAATACCAACAGTGCTCCAAACAGAATGGCACAGAGTCCGACACCCACGATGATATCGATGGTGTTGTACCGGTAAGACATACATACCTCCTTGCCATATCGGACGATCGCAGGTGTGCGACCTATCACATCGGAATAGGGTCGTTGGGATTACAAGCCTCACGACAGTACGGGGAAAGAACTTCGCGGGATAATTGGTGAGGGACGATTTTGAGAAAAGGGTAGGCTTACCCTCTTCCTTCAATTGGATCTCACATCGACGGAGGATCATACCTCGCACCTCCGAGACGAAGGCGGTTGGAAATACCACATTCACTCTACTTCCGTAGATAGACCGGTTGAGGGCCTGTGTGCCCCGGTAGTGGATCAATGTCACATGGCATGGTCGCATTTGCGTCAAACGAAGACTGGTCAATAGTGAACGTTTTCCGATTGAGCCCGCATGCCGTACAATCAGTTGTGAAATGTGCATGCGATGATGTGGCTGAAATCAAGGTGGCTCGCGACCTGGATTCTTGACGGCGGCACTCCATTCCGGCCCTGGTTCAGCATCGTCAGCGGCCTCGCACTCAACTTTCGCTGCGGTTCGGTTGTGAATTCATACGGTGGCTGGCAACGGTATATTCGTTAAGGCCTGATGAGTTTCCAATCGGCAGCCGGGCCCTAAACAACGACATGATTGCCGGATGTGCGCGACTCCCTGTCCGCAGATTAATCGGGAGCACCACAGTGAACTTGTTATGCGAGGGGGGAAGTGCTAGTGTCAACGAAGACTGCACACATCTCTACGACTAGTAACCGTGCGTCTGAGGAGGTCACCATGAGCGTGACGGAAAAGCAGACGCGACGTAATAACAGCAATTTCACACCAACCAGCCGCCTCCAGCCAGCCGACAGTGGGCCGGGTTCCCGAAAGAGTACCGAGAAGGCAAAGGTGCCTCCGGGCAAGACGTGGCTCTGGTTCGTGCTCATCCTGCTCGCCAACTTCTTGCTTGGAAGGCTCCTGATCCCTACTCCGGAAGCGCCGATCACAGTGCCCTATACCCTCTTCAAGCAGGAAGTGGGAAAGAGCAACGTCGCAGCAATCTACAGCCAGGGGGACACCATTACGGGCCGGTTCACGAGATCAATCGTGTACCAGCCGTTGGGCGAAAAGGACTCGGGGCTCAGTGGCGAAGCCAAAACGAAGAGTGAAAAGAACTCGACACCAGGCGGTGAGGCCAAATCGACGGACGAGCGCGGCGGAGGCACTGGCAGCGTGTCCAATACTATCAGTGTATTCACGACAACCGTGCCCTCTTTCGTAGACCCTGGCTTAGAACACTTCTTAATTACGAACGGGGTCGAGATCAGTGCGAAACCGATTCCAGAAGGTGGGAATCCATGGGCGACGATATTGTTTAGCTTCGGCCCGGGTCTGCTCTTCATCGGCTTTTATATCTGGCTCTTCCGTCGGGCTGCGCAGCAAGGCGGTGGCATGATGGGCGGAGGACTGATGGGCATGGGCAAGAGCAGAGCCCGCCGCTATGATCAGGAACAAGCTGCGAAGATTACCTTCGAGGATGTTGCCGGCATCGACGAAGCTGAAAACGAACTGGTCGAGATCGTGGACTTTCTCAAGGATACGAAGAAGTACACCCGTCTCGGAGGGACAGCCCCGAAGGGCGTGCTGCTGGTCGGTGCACCGGGGACCGGGAAGACGCTTCTCGCAAAGGCTGTGGCAGGAGAGGCGGGAGTGCCCTTCTTCTCGATGAGCGCCGCGGAGTTTGTGGAGATGATCGTAGGAGTGGGTGCGGCGAGGGTGCGGGATCTCTTCAAGGAAGCGCGCGAGCATGCACCCGCGATTGTGTTCATCGACGAACTCGATGCCATCGGACGTGCGCGTGGGCACATGGCGATCGGCGGATCCAGCGAGCAGGAGCAAACCTTGAATCAAATCCTGACCGAAATGGACGGGTTCTCGAGTCGGCAAGGCATCATCGTATTGGCAGCTACGAACCAGCCTGACGTACTCGACAAAGCGCTCCTACGCCCTGGACGCTTCGACAGGCGCGTTGTGGTGAATCTTCCGGATAGGACCGGGCGGGAAGCAATCCTCAAAGTCCACACCCGCAACGTGCCGCTCGCGAACGACGCAATACTTGGAAACCTTGCCGCCATGACGCCGGGGCTCTCCGGGGCCGACCTGAAGAATCTGGTCAACGAGGCCGCATTACTGGGTGCTCGCCGCGAGCAACAAGAGGTCCGTCACAAGGACTTCCTCGACGCGCTTGAGAAGATTGTCCTCGGCCCAGAACGCCCGATTCTCATGAGCCGGGCCGACCGGGAACGGATTGCCTACCATGAGGGTGGACATGCCATTCTCGGTCTTGTGGTGTCTGGGGCCGACCCAGTGAACCGGGTCACGATTGTGCCACGCGGGCAGGCTCTCGGCGTCACCTATCAGCGCCCTGACAGCGACCGCTACAACTATCCGGAAGCCTATTTACGCGCGAGGATTGTTGGAATGCTGGGAGGGCGTGCAGCCGAGGAGATTGTCTACGGGACGAAGACCACTGGAGCCGAAAACGACATCGAACAAGCCACCGGTCTCGCCCGCCGGATGGTCACGCGCTGGGGCATGAGTGAGCGGCTTGGCCTCGTGCAGCTTGCGCCAAGAGAGAATCCCTACTTGAGCGGCTTAAACGGTTACGGAGACGCGAGGCCGTTCAGCGAGGAGACGGCTAAAGCCATCGACGCCGAGGTACGTAAGATTATCGGCGAGAGCCACGACGAGGCCAGGCGGCTCCTCAGCACGCATCGCAAGCAACTCGACTTGCTTGCCGAAGCCTTGCTTGCACACGAGACTCTCAACGAACAGGAGATTCTCGATGTGACGGGGCTCCCCCATGCGCCAGCCCTGGAAACTGGGAGGTTGCCCCATCCTGATGCTGACAGCAGGAGCGCTGACTCCTCTCGTGAGGAGTTGGTAGCACCAATATCATAGAAAGACGGACCTACCCTCCTTAGACGGGCCGAGATCCTCTATGAGGGTCGGACCGAAAGGAGGTCGGTGTGCAAATGCCATCGTCACACCATCGAGCAGATTCTTTCCAGATTGCGTCAGCCATTAGCTTGCGTGTGGTGTGACCTTTCTGAGCGTCAACCAGAGCACCAGATAACCGGTTATTGCGGAGAGTAGTGAACCGAGGAGGATACCAATCCGTTCATCAAACATGGCAGGCTGCTGCAGTTCCTCAAAAGCGAGAACACCGATAAACAGACTCATGGTGAAGCCGATTCCGCACAATATGGCAACGCCATAGAGCTGGATCGGAGTAACCCCCATCGGCAGGCGGGCAATCCCCAGCAGGGTCCCCACCATGCAAAACAGAAAGACTCCAAATTGCTTGCCCAGAAACAACCCCAGTGTAATGCCGAGAGAGACCGGGTGGGCCAGACTTTCCAGGGACACCTCGCTCAGGGAAATTCCGGCATTGAAGAAGGCAAAGAGTGGCAAGGTGACAAAGGCCACCGCCGTGTGAAGTTCATGCTCCAGGATGCGGAGCGGTGAATGGGCCCGGTTCTTGGCATCAGTGAGTGGAATAAACATCGCCAGAAGGACACCGGCAAGGGTCGCGTGTACACCAGACTTCAACACGGCGACCCACATCACGAGGCCCACCAAAGCATAGAGGGGAATCGCCGTTACACCGCTGCGGTTGAGAAGGAGGAGGACCACGAGACAGCCGCCAGCGGTCCACATCATTGCCGGAGAGAGATTCGCGGTGAAAAAGAACGCAATGATGATGATGGCACCGACATCATCAAAAATCGCGAGCGAGACCAGAAACACCTTCAGGGAAAGAGGGACCCGTTGACCCAGGAGCGAGAGAATTCCCAGGGAGAAGGCCGTATCAGTGGCGATGGGGATCGCCCAGCCGGCCATACCAGTCGGATTGTCATGGTTGATCCACCAATAGATCAGTCCCGGAACCACCATCCCGCCCAGAGCGCCCATGGCCGGAAGCCCCACATTGGCTCTATCGGACAGTTCCCCCTCTAGAATCTCCCGTTTCAGCTCCATCCCGACCAGAAAGAAAAACAACACCATCAGCCCGTCATTGATCCAGAGCAGAAGCGGTTTGTGAATCTGCAGGTTCCCAAACTGAACCCCCACTGGAATCTGAAGGAGGCTCTCATACAGAAACTTCGCGTCGGTATTGGCGCAGATCATGGCGAGTCCTGCGGCCAGCATCAGCAGAATGCCGCTGGCAGATTCCAGTTTAAGGAACGTGCGAATACTGCTAATCATTCAGTTTCCATCGCGTTCGGCGTCCAGAAGCTTCCGATCGTCTCGCGTGCCGTATTCCCAACTCTTGCTAGTCCACTCTGCGCACACCACGACCGCCATGGCAAGACGAGAGTGTTGCCGCGGGACGACCAGAGTGAGATCAACGGAGATCTGGACACGTTTGGCGCTGTCCTTCGAAAGCGGTACGGAGAGCTGTTGGATGTCGCATTTCATGCGAGTCCCTACGCGAAGAAGCAACCACAGCGTAGCCGGCGTTTGATCGAATGCTACGCGGCGTCTCTTGTGCCGGGACTCGTGCACAACTGGATCCTGCGAAAAGTGAAAAATGATTGGCGTGATTATCCGGGACAGGTAGCATGGTGGAACGATGAGAACGGTGATAATGCTCTTGGGTCTGGCGTTGGCCTTGGCCGAGCCGACGGTTGCGCAGGCCGGCTTTGCGGCCAAAGTTGTGACTGTGCACGAAGGTGATCGGCTCACGATCTACCATGATGGTCGCAGAGAGGTGATCTTCTTGAAGGGAATCGACTGTCCAGAACCGAACCAGCCCTACGGGAAAAAGGCCAAACAGGTCACGCAGGCCTATGTGGGAACTCGTGAAGTAGTGATTGAGTCCATTGAACGAGACCGGCAGGGCCGGGTGGTTGCCGAAGTCGTCCTGCAGGATGGACGGAGCGTCGCCCATGAATTGGTGAAGGAAGGACTCGCCTGGTCACGGGGCGGGACAGCCCCGGGACGGAGCTTTGACGACGATGAACAACTGGCCCGGGCTGCCAAGGCCGGGCTGTGGGCTGATCCGAACCCGGTGCCGCCGTGGAAGTGGAAAGCGCCGAAAAAAACCGGCCGAAAATTTTCCAATTAATCTCCCCAGGCGAACCGTCACGATTTCTCATCTCTCTCTCCTCTCCTTCTGTCCCCGAATCACACAACCTTGGGCTTGCCGCGCACTCGTGGTGTGAGGGGCCGCTCCCGCCAGAAGCGATCGGCTTCAAGCAGGAGCGGCGTTCGAGATTCCTCTAGCTGCCGGGAGTCGGCTCAGGAATCAGGGGTTGGATGTCAATGGTTGACAGTCCGGTGTTTTGGTTGTTGGGTGACGCATCGATCCCGGATTCGGCCGGGTCTGCGGAGATTGCAGCGGCGGGAGGTCCCATGTGTACCTGGCCGAACTTTCTGATTTCCAGATGCACGCGGCGGTTGACGTGCCGGCAGATGTCACTGGTGTCCACGCAGAGCACACCCTTTTCGCCCAGACTCATCACTTTCATCCGATGTTCAGCCACACCTGCGCTCAGTAATTCGGCCTTCACGGTTTCTGCCCGCTTCAGGCCGAGTTTGATGTTATAGCTAGCCGATCCCTGTTGGTCGGTATAGCCCTGGATCAAGACTCCATAGTCTTGGTTGTGCTTCAGCTGCTCGGCTCGGGCGGCCAGTTGGGCCTTCGCCTCGTCGGTCAGGCCCGTTCGGCCGACTTCAAAGTAGACGTCTGCATGGATGACGTCATCCAACGGTGCAACCATGGGAGCGGTGACAGGGGTGGATTTGCCGATTGCGGCGTCAGCCTGACTCAAGCTGCCCGCGTGCTTAATAATCCCAGGCACAGTGGTATTCCCAATTGTCTCCGTGGCCTGGGTAACCGTGATTCGGTCGCTGTTCTGCCCGTAGTACCAGGCTGCGGCCAGTGCTCCGCCAAGAAACAAGACCAACCCCGCCAGCAGCGCCACTTCTCTTGTCTCTTTCTGTGGCCCCACGATCTTGGGGCCGATATTCCCTGACGACACCTGCGATGGACCGTTCTGCATGATGGGACCCTCCTCTATATTCAAAGTGTGAAAGTTAGAAACTCCTAAAGTTTCAGGCTGACAAGCGCACAGGCATCAGGGCATTTCTGTCTTCGTCACCTCCTTTCCTGGCTTAGTGCCCATGGTCTGTTGGTCTAGTGCTTGAGCAATGGGAATGCCGATAAAGGACAGTGGGAAAGTTGAGAAAGTTGTGAGGAAAGTTGAGGGGTTCAGAGAATGAGGGGGTAAACGCTCGATGCGGGGAAGTGAAGCCCGTCACGCCTTGCGGGGATAGCCCCGCAGGAGAGAGGAGGGGGAACGACACCCATACTGATTCCTTGCTCCCCGAGCGCGCACGCAGGATCAATCAGAGTCGCAGACTATGGGCGGTGCTCGCTCAACGGGCGCAGTGGAATCAGCACGGGTGCCGTTCCAGAGGAGGGGGGACGAGCAAGCTTGGAAGGAGCATTGCGGATGGTGCCATGGCGAAGGCGTTGGTCTCGCTCCTACCAGCCAAGGCTTTATCGACATGTTTGCTCTTCAGATAGATCTGCTGCTCTCAACAAAGTAGAATGTCTCAGTTTTCAGTTTGAAGTTTGCCGACGTGATCGTCGGCCGCTGCTGATCTGCGTGGCTGTTGGGCAGCACGACGGGTTCTGCAGCCCATTGCTGTTACTGGTGGAGAAAATATGGCAGGACAGGGATCTGCGGGCAACGTCATAGCAGCGCTCTGTAGCTTCTTCATCCCCGGCTTGGGGCAGTTGCTTCAAGGGCGCCTCTTTATGGCCATTATCCAATTCGTTCTGGCCGGCGTCCTCTGGTTCTTCCTCCTGGGCTGGGTCATTCACCTCTGGTCCATCCTCGATGCAGCCTTGTGGAAACCCAAGCGTCCAGTAGATTCCTAACGCTGACATTCTTGACAGGTTACGAAAACGCTGTGTAAGGTTTGATTATTCTACAGTCTTTTGAGGCAGTGCATTCTAACCACGTCGGGAAGAAAAGATGATCAGTAGATACTACCGTGCCGCCCTCATCGTGGTTGTGCTTGGAGCGTTCGTTAGTGTGCCCATGGTGAATGCCCATCCGACCGCCACGGGTAACGTCAGCGAGGCCATCGATCACGCGAAGCAAGCGGTAGCCCATGGTAAAGAGGGGCATGCTGACGAGCTTGTGAAACATGCGGAAACGGCGCTGGATTTTGCGAAGATGGGAGGCAGAGGCGTGGAGTTGAGCGAAGGGATTCATCATCTTAAAGAAGCCATAGAATATGGTAAAGCTGGTCACGCTGACGCGGGAGTCGAACACATCGAGACCGCCCTAAAGCATTTGTCCGAGATCAATTGATGGACATTTTCCCGAGCGCATGCGACTAAGTATTGGGGTCGCGTCTTATATTGTGCCTGCCAGCCGATCAGTGGCCATCTGTGGCTCTTTTGCTCTTAGTCTGCAACTCTACGTTCACGAGTTTTATTTCTGAGAAATCTTCAAGCCGCGGACACCAACGGGTACCGGCACGCCACAAGGCCGAATCCAGTTGGGCATAGATTGTTCCGGGGTGGTCATAGTGAATGCCGTACGCTTGTGAGGCTGCGCATCGACACGGAAACACGAACGACTTTCCCGAGTTGTCCAACTCCACCTCGAGTCGTGTCACGGCTAGGTCAAGTGTGAGCCGGATCTTGAACCAACAATGCGCATGATAGTCCTCGGCCTGCATCGATTGCTGATAGCACTGCAATACATCTCGGACGGTCGTCATGGGTAACGACGTATTCCCCGAGAGGGCTTCGGCTCGCTTGTCGAGCACCAAGGCCTTGGCCAGGGACAAGGCGTGTCCGACTTGAATCGGGTTGAGGAGGTCAAACGCTGACTCATAAATGGGGAAGTTGGGATGTACGGTAAATTCGCGGAGTGATCCTCGCTTGGCGAGCTCCAGGTGCCAATAAAAGTCCACGGCCTGCGATTGGCGGAAGCGAAAGGTAAGCAGGCTCATCGTTCAACCCCCATCATCACGGCTGGCTGAATCTGAAACCTCCGAGACGGTACTCGGTCGCGGTTAATTTTGGCTAGGTGTTATAACCTCTTCTGTTTCCGTTTGGATGGGACCTTGAACATCGCCAGACTGGATCAGTGATTGACTTAGGGTTCGTCTTTGGGAGACTCCTCGCTCTGCTTGAGCCAGAGTTCCAGCAGTCGTGTTTCGCGTTCAGACTGGGAAATGTGCTCCAGCGCAAACGCGCCCGTCAAACGATCTTCATAAAACGCCCGTTGCTTCGCGTAAGTTTTCTTAAACGCGTCCCGCTTCAGACTTTTCCAGTTCGCATCGGATATCCCAGCCTGGGCACGCAAGAGGTTAATCTCAATGGCTTGGAACGCAAAGACTTTCGCTAACACCTTGATGACCGTGGCATTGGTCAGAAATCTTGGAGGCTTCTCAGCCATGACTCATCGTTTCGGTTAAGCCAAGGCACACATGACTACCCCGACGTCATCCTCAGCATCCTACAGTGGTGCGGAGGCTCGAAGTGGAAACGATCAGTTCCGCACGCCGCTCCAGACTTTCGCCGGATCGATCGGCTTGTCGGGATTGAGTCTTTTCGCCTTTTCCAGCAGGACATCAGTCTTCTCCGGATAAGCCGGGTCAGAAATACAACAATTGTCGACGGGACAGACTGCCGCACATTGCGGTTCGTCAAAATGTCCGACACACTCGGTGCACCGCTCGTGGGTAATCACGTAAATGTCGTTTCCCATGCCCTGGCCGTCGCCCACCTGATTGCCCTTCGCCTCCGCATCGCCGCGCGTTTCGAAGATGGCCTCGTTCGGACATTCCGGCAAGCACGCGCCACAGTTGATACATTCGGCGGTAATCAATAATGCCATGATTCTGGCCTCCTTATGCTCTAAAGTTTCTCGTTTTCAATAGGTCAACGGGATACGCATGGTGCACCTTCGTAAGCGCCCCTGTCAATACGGCAGTTGGGAAGGAGAACTGCTGGGGAAGAAAGGTGGGATCGTGTCTTGCTGTACGAGAGAATTGTCAAAAAAGTTGAGAGGTTAGATAAATTGGCTCGACAATATTGAAGTCATGTCTTGTTCTGTGCGTGCCGGCGGTGAACGAGCGCAGACCCGATGACGTGATACTTGACCTTCCGGCCAGCTGCGGCAGACGATCAGCCGCATCGTGAATCCGAGCCCGGAGCCGTCTCACGACGGCTCCGGGAGGACCGACCTTCAAGGGTGCCTCGTACTTGGTGTGAGAGAGTAATTTGGACCAGCCACGGACTCTTCTATCCACTGACGAAGCCACCCGTCATTAAAGCAAAGCCAACAATTCCGATCAGAAACGCTGCTAACAGATACGCCCATACTGGCTCAGACTTTAACTCCTCCCTTATGTTGAGATGACGCATAGCTGTTCACCTCCTTTGCCTGTGCCGAACAGTTGGCTTGAGAGTCCCGCCATGCTGTTCGCTGTCTTACGCCGCGATTGAAATCCTACATATAGGGCGATCTTTCTCGCCATCGCCCGAAGGGTGGAATTGATGTACACCGTTCGGGTGGGAGCAGCACAACGGTTGGATTGGCTTACTTGGCCTGCAGGAAGGCCAGCACGGCCTCGACTCGGCCATGGACGGACAGTTTTCGGTAGATGTGGTGCAGGTGGGTCTTGACCGTATCCAGTGACACACACAGATCGTCGGCGATCTCCTTATTGCTTCGACCGATTGCGGCATGGGCTAAGATCTCGCGTTCACGCTGGGTCAAGTCGGACAGCAAGACGATGTCGTGGCCCGAAGTCTGACTGACTGCCTCCAGCGCACGCCGCGCAAAACGGTCTGGCATAAAGGGTGACTGAAGATGTTCGCCTCGGGCTGCGGCGCGGATACAACGCAACAGCTCGGGCGAGTCGGCATCTTTGAGCAGATAGCCGAATGCGCCGGCTTCCACCGCCTCGACGATCCGTGCGTCGTCGTCATGGGCAGACAGCAGCACGACCCGTGTATCGGGCACGCAACTGTGGATCAGCTTGGTTGCCGTGACTCCATCGCGGCTGGGCATGTCGATGTCCATCAGCACGAGATCGGGCTTGTGGGCGATCGCCAGATGAAAAGCTTTACGCCCGTCCGCGGCTTCGGCAATGACTGTGAGATCCCGTTCCCGCTCCAGGAGGGCTCGCAGACTGTGCCGAAACAAGCGGTGCGCTTCAGCGATGAGCAATCTGATAGACATGCCATACCCCTACCGGATGTGCGGCTGAACGGTAAGCGAAGCTCATCGGACCACAAGGTCCGATCATCACGTAAGCAGACAACTCAGCGAGATGATTGGGGAGGAACGAAAGAGAGAGGAGGTCGCATCCGCCACGTCCGTTCCATTGGAGCTGTCTTCCAGGGAGGATCATGGCCGCCACCTCCCAGAGGATGAGGCGGTATTAACAGAGAAACTCTACGCCCCTCAGATGTGGAGTTCAAGAGGGGATCGTACGGGCGGTCTCCAACATGTTCGCCCACGGACTATTGACTAGCAAGCGGGGGGCATGATCCTAGAATGAATCGGATTGTGCTTACAGCGCACTCATGCAAACGGTCTTCACACTATGGTACGTTGCCTGCCTCACATGGAGGAAACCTTTTATGGTGTTCAGACGGCCTGAGCTTGAAAAAGACAATCCGATCGCTTCTCAACCGTATATGGGGCCGCGCAGACGGCGGGCACGGGCTCATGCGATGTTGGAGGAGGCATCCGCTGAAATGGGTGAGATGAAAGAAGCGTTCCAGGCGTTGACGGACGCGGCGTCTCGGTTCGTGAAAGGTCTGCCGAAATCAAAAACCCCAGCAAAGAATCTCGCGATGCTACGGGACGCGATCGGCCAGGCTGAGCGGGTGCTGTCGGCTGAAGGCCGGTCCGCTTAACGCATGGCGAGTCGGTTTGTCCTGAAGTGGCCCCGCACCAATCTCTCAACCGATGCGAAATGCCGGTCCGGCAGGTTCTTGAACCGGCGTTTGCAGTCGGCCAGGGCTTCCTCGGCCGAGGAGAAGGGCTCGATGACGGATAGGAGGTGATGGTAGTAATCCATCACTTTGAGTTCGCTGGCCCGCAGATGGCTCGGATCTCCGGCAATCGCCCGCGCGGCTTTCGTCTGGTCACCGCCTGATTCGACCAGGGCTTGAAAGCAGAGGCCTTTCAGTCGCTGCGTGACGGTGCTCCGATCCCATCCCAAGGCTTTCGCGGCGGCCTGCATGTCGAATCCATGCTGTCGCAAGCAATTCAACACTGCGGCGTCGCCGGCTGAATCGGGCGGCACGATGGATTTGGCTCGAACATCTCCATTCTCGCGTCCCATCCCTTCCAGCGCGAACGAATGCTTCGTCAGGATCGGCCCGTCGTTAAGGGCGATCGCCCGCTCGATCGCGTGACGGAGTTCCCTGACGTTGCCCGGCCAGTGGTGTTCACTCAAGAGTCGTACAGCCTCGTTGGATATCTGCGGTGCCGGTCGGCCCATTTGCTGCGAGATCTCGGCGAGACTCGTCCTGGCGATGATGGGGATGTCGCCTTGCCGTTCCCTCAGGGGCGGAAGTTGAAAGACCAATCCCTTCAACCGGAAGTATAGATCCTCTCGGAACCAGCCTTCCGACACGCCGCGTCGGAGATTACGGTTCGTGGCAGCCACCACCCGTACATCCACGATGGTCGGTGTGGTGGCACCGACACGGTAGAAGGACTTCTCTTGGAGAATCCGCAAGAGCTTGCTTTGGTGGTCCAGCCGCAGATCGCCGATCTCATCCAAAAAGATGGTGCCGTGCTGAGCGAGTTCGAAATAACCGCGCCGGTCCGCCGTCGCGCCGGTGAAGCTGCCTTTCGTGTGGCCGAACAATTCGCTTTCGAACAGCTCCGGCGAAATGGCCGCCATGTTGACGGCGATGAAGGTCTTGCCCGCTCTTGGACTCAATCGATGGACGGCGCGCGCGAAGAGTTCCTTGCCGGTGCCCGGTTCACCGAGCAGCAAGACTGTAAGTGGCGACTTCGCCCCTCGTTTCACGTCGCTGAATATCCGGAGAAGTCCGGGATCCTGTGTGACAATGCCCAATCGGCGGCATTCCTCCCGCAACTGCTCATGCTCGGCGTTGCCCAGGGGACTCGACTCAGCCGACGCCGCGCGGAGACCATGGAGCTGCCGCTCTACCTGTTCCAACTGCAACCGGGCTGCCTGTTCCTGTGCCTGCACGTCGACTAACTCAGTTCGCAGGGTCTCGGCAGTGCGGGAGAGCGCTTGCTGCAGGCCGGTTGAACGGGCTTCTGCTTCTTTTGCTGCTTCCAATTCTTCTTGCAGCGCCTCAGCGCGGTTTTCCCGGAGGGCCAACGTCTCGCGCACAGCGGCGGAGTCTTGTTGGAGCCGGAGCATATCTTGCTCAAGCAGCAGCAGGCGACGACCTGCCGCCAGGTGGGTCCAGACGGTGGTGCCGAGCAGCACGAAGATCGACGTGGCCATCGGCAGTGCCACGGGCAAGACGAGATGCCCGCCAGCCAGGATGGCGAACGCCAACGCAAGATAGATGGCAACGGCCAGTGCCGTCACAATCACACTGAACGCGCCGCGGAAGCGCAAGAGCCCCCAAGCGATGAGTGTGGCGAGTGCCAGCGTGACGAGTGTCCTACCGAGGGTTCCCAGTTGGACCATGTGCTGACCGGTCAGCAGACTGTTGAGAAGATGCAGATGTGCAATGACGGGGGAGATTGGCTGCCCAGTCGGCAATAGCCAGGCGCTTCGCGGGAGAGGATTCGGCAGGATGACGACGACCTTACCTGTGAACCAGCTTGCGAGGGCTGCATCGTCGTGTCGTTGTACCGCGTCCCACACCGATGAAAGCGGAATCGTGGGGAGGGCGCCGGTCGATCCATCTCCAACCACGTCGAGCAGCCGCACGTCGGTGGTGCTCCATTCCGCGCCGCTGTTCGGGGCATGCAGGAGGTGCCCGAATGCGGGGATGAGGCGGTCGCCGACCTCCGCGGCGAGGGGGATGGTTCTCACGACGTGGTCGGCATGTGGTAGGAGCAACACGTGGCCGTGACGCGCCGATGCGAATGGGGCTGTCAGGGGGAGCGGCTCTTCCTCGAAGACGGTCACAACCGGACCCGATGATGTGATCGCTTCCAGCAGGAGCGCGTCGCCTGCGGCCCCGCCTCGGTGAACAGGGCCGGCGTGATCTGGGCGATGGTCGAGACCGATGACCTCTGCGCCGGCCTCATGAGCGGCGGTGATCAGTTGGGCAAGCACCGCCCGGTCCAACGGGCCGATGCCGAACCGATCGTCGCCGGCCTGGTCTCGTGAAACAATCGCCAGCTTGGGGGTCACTGAGATGGGGGCACGGCGGCTCAACCACGCGTCGTAGAGGGCCCAGTCCAA
Organism: Nitrospira sp.; assembly: GCA_015903945.1. Lineage (GTDB taxonomy): Bacteria > Nitrospirota > Nitrospiria > Nitrospirales > Nitrospiraceae > Nitrospira_D. The sequence goes on from JABMDL010000012.1 coordinate 19,968, forward strand.
CGCGCTGTAGGTCGCAGGGGCAGCCAGCCAGACGAGTCCCGCCAGCGTGCACGCGAGCAGCGCGATCACCGATCCCTGTAAGGGCGGAGAGGCAATGAACAACCGCTGGAGTGCCTTCCAATCAGACATAGGTGTCAGCGGAGTCCCAGTTCATCGATCAATGTCTGTGCATCCTGTTCGGGCAGGCCCCTGAGGGCGATTCGGGCCTTTGTGTGATCCGCCTCTACTCCCAACCCCTTGGCATAGATACGGGCCAGCGCTTTCTTCGCGGGGGGAAACCCCTCGGTCGCCGTCCTATCGAAACAGATGAGAATGCGGCGATCATGCTGAACCAAGCCGAGCTCGTTGCCGTTCTCGTACAGCCACGCGAGTTCAGCCTGTGCCGGTGCACTCAGGGCATAGGCTTCCGTCAAGAGTACGGTGAGACCGTCCGCTGTTTGATTGTTGTGCAGCAGGGTCATGCCGAGTGATGCGTCCGAATCCTGCCTGGTGAGGTTCGGGTATTTATCCCATAACTGGTGACGGTAACGGCGGAACGCATCCGTTATTTCTTGGCGTCGTTGTTCCGGTTGGTCGACGGCAAATGCGTGGTGGCGAAGCTTCGACAGCGCATCGGCAGCCGGCTGGTAGCCAAGCGAAGCGGCCCTGCCCCACCAGGTAATCGCGTGCGCGAGATTCTTCTCAACACCCAGTCCCTGTTTGTAGGCGTTGCCGAGAAAGTGTTGTGCTTGCGGCATGCCGCCAATGGCCGCGTCTTCCATGAACCGGGCCGCCTCCCGCTCGTGATTCGTCAGCTTCAATAAGAGCGCCAGACGGTAACGAGCATCGGGAAAGTTCGGCTGCAAGGCGAGGGCCTCACGATGGGATTGCATCGCCGCGTTCACATTGCCCAGGGCATAGCGCACGTTGCCGAGGTTGTAGTGGGCCTGGGTCAGTTCAGGATCGAGCCGCACCGCGTCTTGCAGTGAGACGGCAGCCGATTTCCAGTCTTGTCGAGCCATGAGGAGCACACCCAACTGCACATGGGCCTTAGCGTCGCTCGGGTCCAGGACAATCGCAGCACGGCATTCGTCGAGCGCCGCGTCGAGGTCGCCGATGCGAGCGAGCCTGTCCGCCAATATGAGCCTGAGGTCGGTGCGATTGGGAGTCAGGAGGATCGCGTTCCGCAACGTGCTGATCCCCCTCACCGCGTCTTCATGTGCCTGCTCCGGCATGCGGAGAAGCAAGGGGGCGTTGTTCTCCTCAGGTGCGGAGACGATCTCCGGAGTGAAGACTTCGGGGGCAATGGCGGAAGGCGGAAGGTTCTCGGATATCTGCGCAGACGATAGGCACGCGGATAACAGGGCGAGGAAGGGAAACAACAGGAGGGTCGCGAGCACCGATTGATGACGCATGGGAAATGCGCGCCCCCGGTCCATTCTGGAAAGTGGCTTGTATTATAACACCCGAAATCAACCGGTGGGGGCGGCGGGGATTGCGAAAAGGAGCGGCAGTATGTGCTCAGCGCGTCTGGTGAATCGCCTGCTGGATACGTTGGATGTCGCGACCCAATTCGGTTCCGGTGCGGATCACCGGCTCGTGCGGAACCCGCCATACCGGCTCCAGCGGCGCTGGGTCGTTGGTCAGGCGCGGGATGATATGCCAGTGGATGTGGGGAAGTTGATTGCCGAGCAGCTCGTAGTTGATCTTCCTGGCCCCATAGGCTTGCGCGAGCGCGTTGGCGACCCTGTTCACTTCCTCCATCAGCTGGATCCGTTCCGTCGGCGCCAAATGGAAGAGCTCCGTGGCGTGACGTTGAAAGACGACGACGGTCCAACCGGCGAAGAATTGGTCGTCATGGAGATAGGCTTTGGAGAGTCCAAGATCCTCGATGAAATGATCGGCTCTGGGCCAGGTGTGCTGGCAAGCTTTGCAAGACGGATCGGTCATGGCCGATTGGCTTTGCGCCACTCCTCTTCCGTCAACACGCCTTTCTTGATCAACAGTTGGATGAGCTTGTCCATGGGAGTAGGGCCGGACTGCGCCGGCGTTTGGGCCTGAGTGGGCGGCGCCGGAGATTCCGTACGTTTCGGCTCCGGTGGCGGGCGTTTTTTCCCCAGCACTCGGAAAAACGGTGTGAAAACCGCCACGTAATCTTTATTTCTGAGGCGGATGGACACAGGGGGGCTGTCGGTTTGCGGCGCCAGGTCGGGGGCCGTTCCCACGGGGATACGGAAGTACGGTTTGCCGTCGTCGGTCTGGCCCTCGGCATCCAAGATGTCGAATCGATCGAGAAACAGCTCACCCGTCAATCCTTCCCGGTCTTGGCCGGCCAAGTTGGTGATTTTGTCGAGTACAATGACCAGTGAGTCGCCGATGATCGGATCGGGGGTCATGTTTCTGACGCTGACGTCGTAGCGATATTCGCTGGTAAAGGTATCGCGGCCTTTCAGCGTGACGATAGGGCTCACTCGTCCGGTGAAATCCGTGAGCTGGTCGAATGACCCGGCGGAGACTGTGACCGGTTCAACCAAGAACAAGCGGCTGACCAGCGCAACGAAGATGACGGATCGTGTGGTCATTCGGGTCTCGTGATCTTTGAAGGTGCTGATTGATAGGGTCAGATGCAGCATAGCAAAGATCGATAGATTCAGCGAGCACCAGGGGGCATTCGTCGCCTTGACACCCTCTTTCACCCGACGATATTCTCCATGGCGAGCTTGCGCCACCGTGAAGTCTTGTCAAATCTTAACTATGCCAACTCCTGTGACGCCGGCAACTCTTGTGGTTCCCCGCCGGCTCGTCGCCGAATTGATGCGGCTGTACGACTATCCGCATCCGCTGAAACGCGGGACGATCATTCGCGGGTACGATCGGGCCCATGCGGTGCGGACAGCCAAGATGTGCGCGGCCGTGGCGGGGCAGCTGGGCCATCCCGCTGATCGAATCTATCAGTACCAAGTTGCGTGCCTGCTCCATGATGTGAGCCGCGCGGGCCTCGATCGCCGGCTGTTCGGGAAGATCTGGTCGTGGGCGAAGGCCCATGGGATTCCCACCAGGCCCCGTGAATGGCGTGCCGTCCATCCCACGACGGTCTATGGCCGGGAGACGGAGGCCTTTTTGTCCCGTTACGGGGCGGATCTGGAGGCGGCCGGTATTCCGATGACGCCGTGGGCGAAGGAACAGGTCGAGATGCGGTTGGGCCACGCGCGCCGACTGCGCCGCCGCCTGGTGGTGGTCCGTCCCGCCCTTCGCCGGCTGGGGCTCCGTTGGACCCCATGGATGCGGGACGTGGTGCTCTATTATTACTATCCGGAGAGGTTGGCCAAGGCCAAACCCTGGGTCAAGCAGTTGGCAGAGATCCTCGTCGCCTGCGAGCAGTTCGAGGCGTACAGTAACCGGCAGCGCGGGCGCGATTACTACGCGCGGAGAAAAGAAACGCTGGCCGATGCTTTTGCCTATCTCGACAAGCTTGCGAAAGAGGGTATTTTGAGCGGCGACGTCATGAGCGCCCTCCGTGGGCTGGCCGGTGAAGGGACTTTCGATGCCATTCTGGAAGCGGCCCGTGGATGTCCCTTGACCAACGTAGAGCGGCGCTACTTGCGTCGTCTTACGCCGGGGGGTGGCTGATGGCCGTCAAGATGGTGCCGTTGCGAATCGGGATGGCTGGTGGCACGCAGATCGAAAACATCACGAAGCAGGTCTCATCCGCCGTGGCCGAAGCCGGGCCGGTAGCGGGCATTGTGACAGTCTTTGTCAAACACACGACGGCGTCGGTCATGATTATCGAAGACGAGCCAGGTATCCGCGCCGATACCAAGGTCTTTTGGGACCGGATCGTCCCCGCCAATCCCCGTTGGCAGCACAATACAATGAATCCCGGTGAAGACAATGGCCATAGCCATCTGCGCGGCCAGCTGCAGGGACCGTCGGTGACGATTCCTTTCGCCGATCGCACGTTGCTGTTGGGAACGTGGCAGCAGATCGTTGTGGTCGATTTCGACACGCGAGCCAGAAACCGTGAGCTGGTTGTGCAGATTATGGGTGAGTAGCCATGAGCGATCGGGCACGAGTCTGGGAGATCGGCTTCGCGGTGAGCCTGGGAGTCCTGCTCTCCATCGCGCATGCCGGTGCTGCCGAATGGGGCACCCCCTTGGGCGCGGCGTATGAGGGGCTTGAAGGCAAACCCCGTCCCGTCTCACCGGCGCCCGCTGAGTTAGGCCCTGACGAGCGGGCGACCATCTCGGTGTTTGAGCGGGCGACAAAGTCCGTCGTCTTTATCGCGAACACGGCCATCCAGCGAGATTTCTGGTCGCTCGACATCATGGAAGTGCCGCAGGGCTCAGGGTCGGGCTTCATCTGGAGTAAGCAAGGCTACATCGTCACCAACTTTCACGTGATCTACGGAGCGAGCTCAATCAAGGTCACCCTGGCCGACCGCAGTGAACATCTGGCCAAGTTGGTCGGCGCCGATCCGGATCATGATCTGGCGGTCTTGCAAATCCAGGCGTCCGACCGTGTGCTGGAGCCGCTGGCCATCGGCGCCTCGCACGACTTGCGGGTTGGACAGAAAGTGTTGGCGATCGGCAACCCCTTTGGGCTCGACCATACACTCACGACCGGCGTGGTGAGCGCGCTCGGGCGGACGATCAAGTCGATGTCGCAGCGGACGATCGAAGGGGTGATTCAGACCGATGCGGCGATCAATCCGGGCAATTCCGGCGGTCCGCTGCTGGACAGTGCGGGCCGCCTGATCGGTGTCAATACTCAGATTGTCAGTCCCAGCGGCGCCTATGCCGGGATCGGTTTCGCCGTGCCGGTCGATATGGTCAATCGCATCATTCCGGAACTCATCAAGCATGGCAAATTGATCAGGCCTGGAATGGGCGTGTCATTGATTCACGATTCGATAGCCAGTCGGTGGGGTATCAAAGGGCTGGTGATCGGCAAGGTGTCGCGCGGAGGCAGTGCGGATCGGGCCGGGTTGCGCGGTGTGCGCGAGACCGCCTCCGGGCGTATCGAACTCGGCGATATCGTGGTTGCGGTCGATGGAAAGCCGGTTGAGACGGTCGACGATCTCATGGATGTGATGGAAAAGTACAAAGTCGGTGATCGAGTGAAAGTGGACGTGGTCAGGAACAATAAGCGGCAGTCCGTCGACGTGACTCTTCAGGCGGTGAAATAGGAAATCTGCGGGCCAGTACTCGGCTGATAGGCTGGATTGCGAAACCAACACAGTCCCGCACCTGAAACACTGACGGTAGGTGAACGGCTTACAGGCTGTTCAGAAAGGCCGTCCAGCAGGGCCGCAGCGAGCAAAGCCGCGAGGAGAAACTTACCTAGCTTCGCTCGAACTGCTGCCTTCGATTATGTGCGAGCGGATGGGCTCCTTGCCTTCGCCGGGTTCGGTACGTTGAGCCTCTGAGCGATGCGACCTGCCTGCGCGAAGCGCTTCGGCGAAGGCAGGGAACCCCGCTGGCGGGTTTTGTCAACAGCCTGCCAGGCGGGTAGTAAAGAGTCTATGCTAAGATGCCTCAGCAACACATCTGCTTCCGTCCTTGCGTTCAGTCCGACAGAAGGAGTTCTCCATGAGCGATCATCGCTCCTCCGACAACGGCAGTGAGCAATCCGGCACGGGAAGCGGTCACGAGACCGGCCCGCGCGCGGGGAAGACCGGATCCGATCCGCTCGAATTGATCGAGCAGTGTTTGGGATCGTTCTCCGACGGCGACCCGCGCCAGAAGATTCTCTACAAACTGCGACACGCCGTGATGTTGTCCCAAGCGGCCAACCAACAGCGCGAGGCTGAGTTCAAAAAACTCAGCGAGGTGGCGGCCAAACTGACGGCACCCGCGAACCGTATCGGCACGCTGCTGGATATCCCCGGCGAAGGGCTGGCGCGGATTCAGGTCGGCGGGGCCGAGTATTATGCCAATGTCGATCCCCGCGTGCCGGTGGCCGATCTGAAGATCGGAACGCAGATTCTGGTCAACGAAGCCTATGTCGTCATCAACACCCTTGGATACGACCGGAACGGGCCAATTCTGAAATTGGCCGAAGCGATGGCTGATGGGCGGCTGCGGTTCGAGCAGGAGATGGGGCGGCAGCCGCTGATCCTGCAACGGTCCTCCGACTTGGTCGGGGTCGAACTGAAGGCCGGCGACGAGGTTCGAATCGATCCCACTGCTCGCATCGCGATCGAGAAACTGGCGGATCGGAAGGCGGGCAAGCATGTGCTCGATGACGTGCCGACCGTCACATGGGAGCAGATCGGCGGGCAGCGTGAAGCGATTGCGGCGATCAGAAAGGCAATCGAGTATCCATTGCTCCACGTCGACACGTTCAAGCAGTTTAAGTTCTCCCAGCCCAAGGGATTCCTGCTCTACGGCCCGCCAGGTTGCGGAAAGACGTTGATCGGACAGGCGGCAGCCGGCAGTCTGTCCAAGCTCATGCGCGAGTCGCAGGGGTCGGATGCACCGGCAGCTGGCGGGCGGTCTCCTGTGACGAGCGGAGCCTTTCTTCACGTCAAGGGGCCGGAGATTCTCAATATGTGGCTGGGCGAGTCGGAGCGAATGGTTCGCGACCTGTTCGCCCAAGCGCGGGCCCGCCGGAAAGAAGGCGCCCTGCCGTTTATTTTTATTGATGAAGCGGAGTCGGTGTTGGGCACGCGCCGCGCCATGCGCTCGTTCAATATTTCCAATACGCTGGTGCCGATGTTCTGTAGTGAGATGGACGGCATCGAGTCGCTGCACGATGTTGTCATCATTCTGGCCTCGAACCGCCCCGACCTTATCGACCCCGCCGTGTTGCGTCCAGGCCGCATCGACCGGAAGATCAAGGTCGCCAGGCCGGATCGAGAGGCCTCCGGTGAGATCTTGAAGGTGTATTTGACGGAGGAGTTGCCGTTGCATCCGTCGGTCGTGTCGGAGCGAGGCGGGGAGCTGCGACAAGCAGTCGCCTCTTTGGTGAACGAGACCATCGACGCGATTTTTAAACGGACCGATGAAAACCGGCTCCTGTCGATCCGCCTCCGTAACGGGCAGAACAACGTGCTCTATCGGGGCGATCTGGTGAGCGGAGCGATCCTGTCGTCGATCGTGCAGCGGGCGAAAGAAAAGGCGATCGACCGGACGATTCAGTCCGGCGAGCCGGCCGGGCTGTCGGCGAAGGATCTGTTTGAATCGGTCACGGAGGAATTCCGCCAAGGCGAGATGCTGCCACCGGACGATGCGGCGGAAGAATGGCTGAAGCTGTTGGACCACCATCCGGAACAAGTGGTCGGCATTTCGTCGTTTCGCCGTGGACGGCAATCGGAAGAGCGGCTGGTCAACCAGATTATCTGAAGCCCTATGCGTCTCTTCGGCCTTGAAACGGAGTACGGCATCACGCGGGAGGATCTGCCGGAAGTTGATCCTGTCGTCGAGTCGATGGAGCTCGTGCGCGCGCATCTGACGGCCTCGTTCGAACGGCGCTGGGACTATGCGGGGGAAGACCCGCATGAAGATGCGCGGGGTTTTCGCGTCTCCGGCCTTGCGCAGGACAAGGAGGAAGACGAATTCGCCACACGCGACACCCACCGGCCCTTTTCTTTTCATGACATGAAGAGCGACCTGGTGCTGCCGAACGGCGCGCGTTTCTACAACGACCATACCCATCCGGAATATTCGACGCCGGAGTGCCGGACGTTGAAAGATCTGGTGGCGCAGGACCGGGCGGGAGAGCGGATCGTCCAGCGGGCGGCGGACCGCAGAAACACAAGTCTGGGCGGCAAGCACGTGCAGCTCTACAAGAACAACACGGATTTTCACGGACATAGCTACGGTTGCCACGACAATTATCTGGTGTCGCGTGCGATCCCGTTTCCCCGTCTGATAGCGGGCCTCCTCCCATTTCTTGTAAGCCGTCAGGTGCTCGCCGGTTCAGGCAAAGTCGGGATCGAGGCGCAGGAGTCGGGATTTGTGCCGGGGCGCTTCCAGCTTTCGCAACGGGCCGATTTCATGGAAACCGAGTTGAGCGTCGATACGATGCACAACCGACCGATCCTCAACACGCGCGACGAGCCGCACGCCGATCCAAAGAAATTCCGCCGGCTGCATCTGATTATCGGCGACGCGAACATGTGTGAGTACGCGACGGCGTTGAAAATCGGGACGACCAGGGTGGTGCTGGAATTGATCGAGCGACGCGCGGCTCCGTCTCTCGAATTGGAGCAGCCGGTGGCGGCGGTGAAACAGCTCTCGCGGGACATCGACTTGAAGGCGGTCGTCCGACAAAAGAACGGGTCCAGCCTCTCCGGGCTGGAGATTCAAGAACAGTACTATCGAGCAGCGGAACTGACCTTAGCCGGTCTCGACGAGGAGACGGACTGGGTGTTACGCGAATGGGGCGAAACCCTCACGTTGCTGGCGCAAGACCGCCGGCGTCTGATCGGCAGGTTGGACTGGGTCACGAAACTGTGGTTGTTGGAAACGTTCATGCAGGAGGAGCGTATCGGTTGGAACGATCCCTGGTTGGCCAGTCTGGACTTGGAATATCATAATGTCCATCCGGAACGTGGACTCTATCTTGGACTTGAGGCCGAGGGGAAAGCATGGCGAATGACAGCCGAGGCCGACATCCAACGGGCCCTGGCCTCTGGGCCGGCCGATACGCGGGGAGGAGTCAGAGGGCTCTGCGTCCGGCGGTTTCCCGATCAGGTCAAGTCGGTGCAATGGGAACGGATTCAGTTTGGCGGAGGATTGCTGCCACGCACGCTTCACATGGACGATCTGTTCGAGCCGTCCGAGGTGAAACGGTGCCTGGCGGCGTTCGAAGCCGCTGCCGATCCGATGGATGCGCTGAACACATGGAATGGAAGAGAGGACAGCCAATCATGAAGTACAGCACGATGCCCGAACGTCGTGAAGGCCCCGGCGATCCCATGCCGAAGCCGGGCCCTACCGAAGAAGGCGGAGGGCCCCGGAGGCCGGAAACCGGCTCGCCGGAGAAAGACAACCTCCTGAAGCGGATGAAAAAGGTCGATCCGAAACAGGCGGAGCGGTATCGGCAACGGACAGGGGAATAGGCGTCAATCGTCAACCGCCATGCGCCAATCGGAGAAGCCACGGGCACCGTTTGGTACGAATGACGACTGACGTTTGACGATTGACGGAGGAGATTATGGGCATGCAAGGTGACTTTTTTCAGCTGCTGAAGGAGCAGGGGTATCAATTAGGTGCGCCGGTTGCCGCGAGCGCCGGGATCGAGATCCCAACGGCGACAACCATCCTGGCGTTCAAGTATCGCGACGGAGTGTTGGTCGCAGGAGACCGACGCGCGACGGCCGGCAACATGGTGATGTACGACCGGACCGACAAGGTGCTGGAGATCGACCGCCACAGTGTCATGGCCATCGCCGGGGTGCCGGCGACCGCCTACGAGATGGTTCGGATCTTGGAGCACTCGTTCAAATACTACCGGCGGACGCAGCTGCAAGAGCTGAGCTTCGAGGGGAAGCTGCGGGCCGTGTCGAAGCTGCTCAAGGAGAACGTCGCGGCGGCGCTCTCCGGTACCGGCGCAGTCGCGCCGATTTTCGCCGGCTATGATGTCGAGCAAGAGGCGGCCAAGATCTATTTTTACGACATCCTCGGTGCGGAGTTCGAGGGGGTGGAGTACGCCGTGTCAGGGTCCGGGTCGCCGACCATCCGGGGCATTCTCCACTACCTCAATACGTGGGGAGAACAGCCGTTGAATGCCATGCCGGAGGAGCAGGCGGTGATTCACGCCTTGCGGTTGCTGACGAGTGCGGCGGAGTTCGACAGCGCCACCGGCGGCGTGAATCGCGAGGCCAATCTCTATCCGGTTATCAAGTTGATCGCGGCGGGCGGCGTCGGCGCCGTGCCCGAGGCGACGCTCAAATCGTTATTCGAGACGAAGGTCGTACGTCATGTATGAAGAGCCGTACAAGTGGGTCGAGGCGGTCGGGAATCGCCGCCAGTATTTGGACGAACAGTTCAAACAGGGGAGTCCGGTCGTGGCGCTGGCCTACGACGCCGGCATCCTCTTAGTGAGCGTCAGCAAGGGCACACCGAAACTCTACGAGATCTACGATCGATTGGCGCTCGGCGGCATGGGCCACCCGGCCGATTTGGAAAAGCTGCGGTTCAACCTGTTGGAAATGGCGCACGTGGAAGGTTTCAATCGGTCGCCGTCCGACGTGACCGGTGGCCGCATGGTGAAGTACGGCATTGCGCCGGTGATCAAGCAGGCATTCGAAGAGGTCTTCAAGGCGCCGTTCATCGTGAAACTCTTGTTGGCGGAGTTGGGCCACAAGGCCGGCAAGGATTCGTTCCTCGTCATCAACTACGACGGCACGTTTGAGGAGGGCTCGTCTTGTGCGGTGTTGGCGGCGTCGAAGTCGGTGGAGCAAGGCATGGTCGCCTATGTTCGTCGAGAGGCGCCGGCCGTGCCTTCCTTGGAGCAGGCGTTCAGCCTTGCGCTCCGGACGTGGGCGCTGGGCGATCGATTGCAGCGGAAGGCCGCCGAAGAATCGTCCGAGGGAAATCCGGCCGCAGGAACACCCGAGGACACGGAAGCGATGTCTCTCTTTGCGCACTTGCGCGACAGGGTAGCGGAAAAGACCGTCGAGTGCGCCCTGTTGGACCGACACCTCTCCGGTTCGTCGAAGTATCGGGCGCTGGCATCCGACGAAATAGGCCGCTTGCTACCGAAAGACCCCAAGATCACCCTCTCGTAGTAATCCCATGCTGAACCGTATTTTCGGGCTGGAAACGGAATACGGACTGCTGGTCCATCAAGACCGTCCTGAGCACTCACCCACCTGGTTCGCGCACAAGCTCCGGGACCATATTTTCAATGTGCAGCGCCGCGGCGTGCTGGATCTTCACCACCGGGGGCATGATGAGCCGCCTGGGAACGGAGGGTTCTTGGCCAACGCCGGGCGCATCTACCTCGACATGGGGCATGTGGAATATGCCTCACCCGAGTGCAACAGCCTGACGGATGTGGTGGCGTCGGATCGTGCCGGCGACCGGATGCTGCAACAGGCGATCAACGACTTGGGTTGGGCCGACCAGGTGTCGCTCATCAAGAACAACATCGACCACGAAACCGATGCGACGTTTGGGTCGCACGAGAACTTTTTGGTGACGAGGCGGTTTCCGTTTTCGCGGCGCGGGCTGGCGCCGCTGGTGACCTTTCTGATAACCAGGCAGATTTTCACCGGATCGGGCCGTGTCGGCTCGGCGAATCCCCAGGATGCCTGGGTGCAGATGGATCGGTTGATCGTGCCGCGCGCGGCCCTGGGGCATGGCGGGGGTGGCGCTCAGGTGCCGTTTCAAATTTCCCAACGCGCCGACCACATCATGAACGATTTCTTCGAGTGGGTGCAGCAGAATCGGGCGATTGTGAACACGCGGGACGAGCCGCTGGCCGATCCGGAGCAGTATCGCCGCATTCACCTCCTGCTCGGTGATTCCAATATGGCCGAGTATGCGACGGCGCTCAAGCTGGGCACGACGGGGCTCGTCTTGCAGCTCATTGAAGAAGGGCATGCACCCCGCGGTCTTGATATCCGGGAGCCGGTGGAGACCTTACAAGAGATTTCGCAAGATCAGGAGCGGCAATGGGTGGTCCGGCTGGAGTCGGGCGAGACCATCTCCGCGATCGACCTCCAAGAGCGGTTTCTCGCCGCGGCGCAAGCGCATTGCGCGGGGCAGGATGAAGAGACCGACTGGGTGCTGGCTCAATGGGAAGCGGTGCTGCAAGACTTGCGCGGAGATTATGCCGGGCTCGTCGGGCGGGTCGATTGGGCGTCGAAATTGTGGCTGTTGGAGTCGTATCGGGAGGCGGAGCGGGTTCAATGGGACGATCCGATGTTGAAGAGTCTCGACCTGGAATACCACAATCTGAACCGGGACAAGAGTCTCTACGATGGGTTAGTGGAGGAAGGGCGAGTACCGCGCCTGACGACGGACAAGGCGATCGATCTGGCCGCCGACCATGCGCCGAAGAATACCCGCGCGTTCGGGCGTGGCGAATTGGTGAAGCACCTGTTGGCTTGCGGTTCTCCGTCTGAATTGATCGAGCCCAAAACGGACGAACGGCTCTTCCCCGCCTATGTCATCAATTGGTCGATCTTTCAGGTCCGCGGCAGGATGCCGTTTCCAATGACAGACCCGTTCAAAACCTATGTGCAGGAGATCCGGTCTCATCTCGCAGGATAGCGTGCGACACCCGCATCGACTCAGCCCGCATCGCCGAACGCTCCGTTCCGTAAGAAGTCCACAATCCGATTCTCAGCCCAATAAGAATCTTCGCCGTTCTGGCTCCAGTGAAAGAATCCGCAATGGCCACCGTAGGGTGAAGCGACCAGGCGGATTGTTTCGTGCCGCAGAATGGTCGGCGTCGTGAACATGGAATAGGGGATGAAGGGATCATCCTGGGCCGTGATGATGAGTGTGGGGACCGAGATCGCGTCCAGCACATGCCGCGCGCCGGCTCGCTCGTAGTAGTCGGCGCCGTCCCGATAGCCGCCGTCCCGCGCCGTATACCGATCATCGAATTCACTAATTGTCGCGACTTGGTCGAGCATCGAAAGGTCCCACTTTTCTGGAAACAGGGCCGCTTTTCGGCGGAGACGTGATTTCAACCCGGCGACGAAATGGCGGTGATAAATCCAATTGCGGGGCTCTTCCAAGGCGCGCGCGCAGGCCGTCGGGTCGATATTCGGGCACACGGTTGCAACCCCGGCCAGCGCTGGCTCACTTGCGCCCAGTTCTCCAGCAGCCTTGAGCACCAGATTGCCTCCCATTGAATAGCCGATCAACCACATGCCGCGCAGTCCGTCGTGCTGCGCCAGTTCTTTCACGATGGCGCGGTAATCTCCGCTGAGGCCGCTGTTATAAAGAGTGGGCGTCAGGTGCTCCGTGCCGCCGCATGTCCGCTGGTTCATGCGGACAACGTTGAAGCCGAAGCGATAGGCTTTGGCCGCGATGCCGCGCATGTAGGCCGATTCGCTGGACCCTTCCAGCCCATGCACCATGATCGCCGTAGGCGCCGCTTTCCGATCGTGTTGCCAATGGCAGACACCGAGCAGTTGAGTCTCCTGCGCCGTCGTAAAGAGGCGGGATTCATGTGGGAGTTCTGCCAACGAGATTGTCCGTGGCCAGTAGCGGGGGACGAGCGTCATCACATGGCCGTTTCGGAGCCACAGAGGGGGCTGAAAGGATGATGCCGTCTCGATCATGGCCCGATCATAACGCAAACAGGCGGTGGTGCGCAGGAAGAATGTCTGGATCATTGGGTATACGATGACGCGCCCAAAGCAGTCCTCGCCGCCAAGGTGAAATGTCATGTGCTCAGAGGCTAACATAGGGGCTGTGATCAAGCCCGCGGCACTCGGTATAATGGGCAGGATCTTTTATTGGCCCTAGCAAGGAGAGTCGATGATGAGCAGGCAGCGAATTGGGAGGCAGGTGTGGAGTTGTCTATTGGGAGCCGTGCTTGGTGTGTTGGTTGTGTGTACAGGGACGCCGGCGATCGCAGCGGAGGGCCAAGGAAGCGGTTCGAAAGCCGCGCTGGAGGCAACCAGCTGGTTGCTCACGGTTCCCTATGGCGCGTTCAAGTGCGCCTATGCAATCGGGGGTGGCATCGTGGGTGGCATTGCCTGGGCGGTGACAGGAGGGGACAAGGCGGCGGCGAATTCGATTTGGGTGCCTGCGGTCACCGGCGATTACATCATCCGTCCTGAAAACTTGACGGGTGAGAGGCCGCTGCATTTCGTGGGCAAGGGTAACTAGGGAGCCGCGGGAAATAGGATATAGGGCTGCGGCGGCTCTCGATGCCGGCTACGCCGCAGCGCGGGTGCGATTGGCAAAGGCGAGCGGTGGGTCTGTCCGATCTGTGACCGACACGGTTAGCAACGGCCGTGCGGTATAGCCGGTCTGCTGCGCGACCCAGATTGCCGGGATCTGTCCAATGGCGACGTTGTAGACATTGACCGACTCGTTGTAGAACTCACGGCGATCGGCGATGGTGTTCTCCAAGGCGGAGATTCGTTGCTGAATCGCCAGGAACTGTTGATTGGCCTTGAGATCCGGATACTGTTCCGCAACCGCGAAGAGGTGCCCTAACGCGCCGGCAATTTGGTTTTCAGCCCGGGCCTTCTCATTGATATTCCGGCCGGTGCCGTAGGCATTGCGGGCCTTGATGACGGCTTCCAGCGTCTCCCGCTCGTGCGCCATATAGCTGTTGCACACCTCGACGAGCTTGGGCAATTCGTCATGCCGCTGTTTGAGCATGACATCGATATTTGACCAGGCCTTGTCGATATTGTTCGACAGCCGGACCAGCATGTTATACACGCCGACGGCATAGGCGATCAGCCAAACCAGCCCGATGACGAACAATGTTCCAACGATTAATGTGCCGTTCATGGGCGTTCTCCTTCGCGAAAGTGACTAGGGTTTCAGTGTTGTGAGATATCGATCACAGATGATGGCTGTGCAGGTGCCCACAAGAGCCGGCCCGCCGAGTAAACCGGCCCACATCTGCCATGTCAATCGGGATAACAGGTCCTTTTCACTGCGATCCGAAATGATAAAGGCATGGTCACGGCTGCTGCCGATGTAGAGCCGAGATTCGTTCGCAATGTGGTGGCCCATGCCGTGATGTTCGAGGGCGGTCCCCAGCACATAGATGGATTCGTCCGGCAAGATGAACGACTCTCGGCACCGCAAGGTTTTATTTCCCATCCAGCTAGTGGAGGCTATCCCTAAACGGCTCAAGCCCGCGACCGCGAGAGGCGGCAATTCTCCAAGCCAACTCGTTCTGATGCTCCGCTCATCCGGCAACATCAAATTGGCGCCAAGCGGAACCACGAGCACTCGCCCGGTTGCGTCGCGCACAAAAAACGGCCGTTCCGAAGTGCCGCTGGCAATCGTTTCCCAGCGGGTGTTCTTGCCGGAGCCGACTTGCTCTTCCACCCTGTAGGAGTAAAAGACGCAGGGAAGCCCGCCGAACGGCGAGGTCAGCAGTTCCTCCTCGGGCTCGGCCTGTCCGCACACCTCGACGAAGCCAAGGGCGAGTGAACGGATGGGCGACGTGGGGATACTTTCGATGAGGCGCTTGCGTTGCTGAACCGTCCATCCATGCCACACCAGCCACAGGCCTCCGATCGCACCCATGATGAGGTACAACAGCAATTGGTCAGGCGGTTGACTCCAGCGAGTCGTGTGGAGGGTTTTCTGGATTCCAGCCGCAAAGATGAATCCGGCAATTGTCAAAGCCAATCCGAAAAAGAGACTCCAAAACCACAGATTGCCTGAGTCGTTCCTTCCGGGTGTGAGGGGATGATGAGACGTGTGCGGGGTTGCGTTCGTTCGAGCCAAGGCGCGGGCATACAGCTCTTGTTCATCGATCCGGATCGTCAATGAGGCGCCCTTGTAGGTCTCATTGAGATGGGTGAGGCATCCGTGAGACAGCCACCATCCGTGACAGAGACTGCAACTTCTGAGCGTGGCCCCAGCGACTGTCTCCGCGTCCATCTGAATGGCGCATCGCGGGCATGTCGTCTCTGTGCGGACCGCCACCCCTCCGCCGCTGCTCACGGCTTGCTTGAGGGACAGGTAATTCTCCACAAAGCAATTCACTTCCCCCGCATCGAGCCACAGCCCGTGGCCCGATGGACAGACGTCCAGATCGGGACCCTGGGTCGTCGGGAGTTTAACAAGGCTGTTCTTGCAATCCAGGCATTTCATGGATAAGAGCGTCTACAAACTGTAGCAAGAATCGAGGGACTGTCAATTTGAGCAGCGTGTAACTACTGGAAAAACAAGGAGTGCAGGAATCAGACTATTAACCCGGGTCTGTCTGATGAGAGAACTGGCTGGCCAGGTTTGGCTGAAGGGGCTGGACTGGATATGTGGGCTGACTCCGTAACACTTTCTCGGACAGGCTCTCACTCATTTCTGCTTCGCCCCGGTCTTGTTATTGATTGGCTCATACACGGTTCAGGGGATGATATTGTGCTCAACGAGTTCTTCCTGCCGCTGGGAGGGGCGGTCCCTGATCCTATGCAGCTTAAACCAAACAGACTATCCCAATCCTTCCCATAATCCATAGCGACAAAACCAGGATTTGATCTGAAGCCATTCAGCAGCCTCAATCACAGCCGAAATCAGTCGAGAATCCTGTCGTCAGAAACGCGGGGCGGTCTGTCCGAAGCAGTATTGACACACCTGACATGGCGAACCACCGCGTCGGCCATGCCTTGATTTTCAATGAGTTCAATTTGTTTACGCCCAGCTCCTGTGTCCCGTCCAATCAAGCAAGGAGGTTCAAGAGAGAGGTGGCGAGCGTGAACAGATGGGCTCCTGAGGGAGGCTCCTGCTAGTGGGGTTACCGGGTATTCCCAAGGAGGCACGGATGGTGGCACGGTGTTTCGTGCAGGGCATGAGGGAGGCCGCTCGACGAGGCGGCTATCACGCTGCAAACCTGTTCGCAGCTGGAATCTTCCCAGAGCGCAGGCGCCCGTGCCCCTGACACGCTGACACAATCGAGTGAGAAGTCCGCTGTTAGCGCAAGTAAGTTGACGGATTGAGACAATAGGGTAACTTTAGAGAATTGAAAGCCATTGGTGCGGCAGCAGACGATCCAGAGAGGACGATCGCTGCACAGCGGCGCAACACAAGGGGGGGCCATGAAACGCTTGATACTATACATTGCGATGAGTGTGACACTCCTCGGTGGATACGCGGGAATTGGGCTTGCCCAAGGGGCTGAGGAGCAGGAGTTGCACACGGCGGGACAGCACCTCGATCAGGAAGTTACGGGAAAGGCCAAGGCGAGCCATGTTGAAACCTTGTCTCAACAATTCAATGTCGATAAGACGGTCGTGGAAGGCTTGCGGGTGAACAAACAAGGGTGGGGAGAAATCACCATTCGGCTCGGCATCGCCGAAGCCCTCATGAAGGCTTCTCCTGAAACGTACCCAGATATGGCGACAGCCTTGGATAAGGTTGGGGAACTGCGCGCACATAAAATGGGCTGGGGGGCCATTGCCAAATCGCTCGGATTCAAACTGGGCCCCATTGTCAGTGAGGTCAAACACGCCCGCAACGAGCTGCGGAAGGTCGAGCGTCGTGAAGGCGATGCCAAGGCAGAGAAGGTAAAAGACAAGGACAAAGACGTGGCTCGCCACGACCGGGGGACCAAGGGGGACAAACTGGATAAGATCGAGAAGATGGACAAAGTCGAGAAAATGGACAAGGTTGAGAAGATGGAGAAAATCGAGAGACCGGAGCGAGTGGAGAAAATGGAGAAGATGGAGCGACCGGAAAAACCTGAGCGAATCAGGTAATCAAAGAATGGACGGGGGTTCCCCGCTGCAAGCGGCAGGGAACCCCTCGGATGAGCATAGGGCCCAACGGTCGGCAGGGAAGCACAGGGTGGAGGAGGCCTACATGAGACGAGGGAGAGTGCTGGTATGTGGGGTGATTCTGTGGGGTCTGGCTCTGTCGGGAGGAGGCATCGCCCGGGCTGCCGGAAGCCAGCCGGAGCAGGGCCCGCCCGCCCCTGAGCGTAACTGGCAAATTGGGGTGACCCCCACCTATAGCAGCGGCGACTACGGGACGAACTCAACCAGCAGTTTTTTTAGCGCTCCCTGGACTTTTCGCCGTTTGTTCAAGGACGGTGACATCAGTCTCATCATTCCCTTCGTGGTCTCCAGCACCGACGGAGGTGTGACACTCGTGGATGGCAAGCCGGTGAAAGTGGACAAGAAGGTAGAAGACGGCGGCGTGCAGAGCGTGGACTGCGACAAAAAAGGGAACGGGAAGTCCTGTCTCACCGGTCGTGCCGCAGGGCAGACAGTGACGACCGCGGGGATCGGCGATGTCCTACTCCGAGGACGGTACTATCTCATGGAGGAAACGGAGGTCCGCCCCCTGGTTGCTCTGACGGCCCGCATGAAATTTCCCACCGCCAACGCCAGTCAAGGCCTCGGTACAGGGGCGTTTGACCATGGGTATGGTGTGGAAGTGTCGAAGGTGTTCTTCGAGAAATTCATCACGTATCTAGACGGCGGCTACAATTTTATAGGCGATCCTGACGGGTTGGAGCTGCGGAACCAGTATTGGTACGATGTGGGTGCCGGTTACTACGTCACGAAACGATTCCTGATCAGCGTCTATTATGACGAGTATCGTGCGCTCGTCCCCGACTTTGTGAACAGCCGAGACGTCTTCTTTGCGTTCAATTACAAGGCGTCGGATGCCTGGCGATTCAATGCCGGGTTTACCAAGGGGCTTTCCGATAACGCCCCGGACTATGCTGTGTCCATTGGCACCAGCTACCGGTTCTAGGCCATGTGAAGATTGGGATCGCATCCTGCTCTCTCGATGCAGGAGTGGGAAGTCGCTCGCATCTCTCATGCTCTCCAAAATCTGAAGACAGAGTCTGCAAAAAAGAAACGGCCACCGCTCCAACTGGGAACAGTAGCCGCCTTATCTCAAGAGTGGCTCCCCGAACCGGACCAGTTTGGGCACTGGAACGTAATAGTGAGGCTCTCATAAGCCTATTGGATGCTGCCAGCCCGGGGTTTAGGAAGGTGCGAAAGAGAGCCAACTCCAGCCTACTCAGGTTCATTCAGGCCAATCCCATCAAAGCTTTATGCCAAATCGCATTCTTGTGTGGAATAGGCTGGAATGGGCTGGTGTGAGGTGGGCTTGAGCACAATTTGAGCACAGTGCGTGGGAGGAGGAGAGGCTGGGAGATTTGAAAACCCAACAGCCTCAGAGACTACAGGGTCCGATTTATTTCGATCGTTTTCTACTCAATCAGTCCCAGAGGAGTCAGGGGTCGGCGAAGATCCGATGAAACCACGTTGGACAAGATAGTTCTGCCACAATTCAGCCACAATAATGATGTAGCGACCAGCAGGCTGATCTTCTCTCTTACTGAGGCGGAGATGCTGTAACGCCCCCTGAAGGAAAGGGCTCAGACTGAAAATCTCTATATCTCCTTATCACCGAGGCCCCGGTCCACTTCAAGATGTCATCAATCTGGCCATTCATGGTCGGTTTGAGCGGCCAACCAATATAAGGGCTTGGATCGGCATCGATGTAAATGGATATAAATAGGTTCAAGAAACTGTTCGACCGGAAATAGAACTGAATATCCAACATAGCATCAGGTTCGACATAGAAGAGCTTTGCGTGAGATGTACTGTAGCCAAGGGACAAGACGCTGTGGATTGGCCAGAACTGGCTCAGATGCAAGGTGTTAGCATCCACTCGCTCGACAGACCACTCTTCCTGGGCCTGCTGTGCCACTCGATCGAGAGGGTTGTCTGTCACCTTTGCCTGAATGTAGGTAGCCGTGCCGGTGCAACCGAACGTGCCAACCACGAGAACCAGGCCCAACATTCTTGGCAATGTATGGATGGCGGAGGATCTGGCCAACATCATCACGCTCCTTGGTTAGATCGACGACACTGTGAGTTGCAGGGCTAGAAGTGAAGGCGGTGCAATATTCAGAACTGGTTGAGTCAATTGAAGTCTGCGTTGCGGAGTTCGTCCATATGGGATGATCCCCTCGAAAATTGCACCATCGCCTCGGAACAAATAAGTGTGGTCGCATCTTGTTCTGTGCATGCTCGTGCTTTCAATTGGTGGAGACACTGCCGTGTACCCCGTAAGAGTCAGCCTCCGGAAAGTAAACAAGACATGGCCACGAAGACAACCATTGCGATTTATGAGGGCCATTCAACCGATAGAGGATTGCCTATTGACAGTCTCTATCGGACCAGACCAACCTGCGATTTGCTCACTGAAGGAACCGCTTGGCCCTATCGGCATTTCTGAGAATGTGTGTGCAGCTTGCGGCAGATCGTGACAAGAACACCGCAACTGCCGCAACCAGTTTTCCCATGAAGCTGAATCCCTAGGAAGGTCCCCCGCCCTTCGACTATGCCGGGGGGCCTATTACGGGAACCGGACGATGAGTCAGTAATACACCTCCGCCAGGAATTCGCCCCTCATCGCCAAGGGAAACAGGGATTGCGAGAAGGGGAGAGATTGGACGCCGATTCAGTCACAGAGACAATCGCTACTGATCTGGTCCTACTTCCACTCCCGCGGCTCGAGCCTCAGCTTCGGACTCGCCTGTTTGGGTTTATATAAAGCCGTCTGCGCAACTGTTCCTTCAACGATAATGCAATCTTGCGACACAATATACGCAGTCCAAGTAAATTGAGTAACAACGGGGTCAATCAATATATCTCCCTGGCCATTCTCTATGGCCTGATCCATTGCAGCTTCAATATTTGGCCACCTAGGAGCCCTATCTGGAACAAGGAGGACATAAGTAACACAGTCTTCCCCTTTCCCGCGAAAGCCCCGTTTTACACCAGAGAGATCCACGTGCTTCGTACTCAACATCGTGAAATCGCCGTAATGGTATGTGCATCCCTCCACTCCCA
The DNA here is from genome assembly GCA_015903945.1 of Nitrospira sp. GTDB lineage: Bacteria > Nitrospirota > Nitrospiria > Nitrospirales > Nitrospiraceae > Nitrospira_D. Next base: position 40,426 of record JABMDL010000012.1, read on the forward strand.
TCAACAAGGCTGACGCAAACATCAGCAGTAACGCTCGCTCCTTGAAGATCCCCATACGGCTCTCCTCTCTGCATTTACAGCTGCTGCATGTCAGGCATTGATCCTACATGAGGAATTATTGCTGTGGTGCTCTGAGTTCTGCCCTGGCCGCATATGCTTCGACCATGTCACAGACTTCATTGTAGATGAACGTAAAGATGACCCTTTTCGAAAGGACGGCCTCTACTAGAACATCTCCGTTTGTCTTTTCCAGTGCATCATCAATGGCCCACTTAAAAGAAGGTTGCGGCGGCCACGATAACGGGATAAACAAGACCATCCTGAAACAGTCTTTTCCTTGAACCCTCTCACCTTTCTGAGCAAGCTGCCCAACATTCTTGGTACTCCCTACCGTGAAGTGTCCCATGTGTATCTCCAAAATAGGACTCGCGCACCCTGCCAGCAATCCCAACAGCAGCAGAACACACGTGAGAGGGATGCTACGATAATCGCGCCATGCCATTGGAATTCTCCTCTGGTGAGGTTGGAAACTGCTCAACGGATCGCTTTAGCGACTCCCCGATGGGCATGAGCAATTCCCCCAGCCGTAACCGGGTCAAACTTCTCCACGTGTCCCCCGCAGAACGATTGCACTCTCATTCTACTGATTTCATTTCCACCACTCCCATGGTGCCTTGTAGTGGTGGAAATAGCAGGAGCCGACAACCCGAATCAATCAGACCTTCCTTAGTTCCTCATGCAGGTCGGTGCAGTCAGAATACGGCGGATCAAAATCCTCCTCCGCTTGCAAGTTGGGAGTCCTTGCTTCTTAAGACCCTTATCCTGACCCTAATGGGTGTTCAAAAAGATTTAATTTGGAACCATGGAAAGGATACCCGCAAAGGTCGCCAAAATCGATAGGATAGCAAGCTGCCCCGCATGGAGGATTGTGGACTCACAGGAAGAGAGTGCTCCTGCGCCGCTTGAGCGGCGCGGAGCACCAAGACCCGTCTCAGTAACACGGGGGCCTAGGAATACATAGAGTGCCTCTCGTCTCGGCATGGGGGCTTGACATGAGGTATAGCACACAGATATAAGTGCATATCTATAACGGAGGGATAGAGATGAGCCCAAAACCAAAGAGTGCGCCCCATCGAGTGCTGCTGTCGCTGCCCACAGAATTGTACGAGACCGTCACGCGATTGGCTCGATCCATGGATAAACCGCGTGCGGAGGTCATTCGGGAACTGCTGGCCGACCAACAGCATATCCTGGACATCATGGCCACGACTTTCGAGCAAGCAAAGGCGGGGCAGAAAGAAGAGGCTGCCAGGGGGTTGCAGAGGCTCACTGGAGAAGCCTTAAAAGGATTAGGGGAAGTGATGGCCCCAGCCAAGAGGCGGAAAAAGTAGCGTGTACGATGGCTGGCGATGCACCAAAACTACTGCTGCACGGAATTGATACCGTCCAATGTGCCTATTACCTTGGCCCTCCTTCGACCAAATATCTCGACTTCGCAAAGCTCGCGGTGATCAAGGAACAACTCCGGATGGACAAGAGTCGAGAGCCTCGTGCGGTCACCCTGGGCGGCACCGAGTTCTTCCTTCAGCCTTACGGGAGTAGCTCGGGCTACCCCTTCGTGCTGACAAATGAAGACTTCAAGATTGAACTGGGAGAGTTTAATCACCCCTCGTGCTTCGTGACACTCCGAAGCCAAGGCCTCTGGCGGCGATCGGCTAGCGCTCTCCATGACCAGTTTCTGACGTGGGCGAAGGGAGTCGGCTGTGACGTGCAGCAACCGGAGACCCTCTCACGGGTCGATTTCTGCTTCGATTACGCGCTCGCCGATCGGGATTTTGATGCCGATTCATTTGTGAGTCAGTCGGATAAAGACAGCCAGCATCGCGAGCATGGCACCATTCAGACCTTTACGCTCGGGAAGGGTGATGTGGTGCTTCGGGTCTACGACAAGGTGGCAGAGATACGCCAGCAGAGCGCCAAAGTTTGGTTCTATGAGCTGTGGGGACAGGAGGAACATGTCTGGCGGATTGAATGGCAGGTACGCAAGCCGGTGTTGAAACGATTCTGGATTCGCACCTTTGCCG
>JABMDL010000042.1 GCA_015903945.1 Nitrospira sp.
GCCGTCAGCGATTTGATGGAACGCGACGCAAAAATGGAAAAGGGGCAGGCATGAATCCAGAACATCTCGAGCAGTTGCTGACTCTTGTCCGCAAGAGACGCGTCACAGTGGCCCAGGCGCGTGAGCGGCTGCGGTCTATGCCCTTTGAAGACCTCGGCTTCGCCTCGCTCGATCATCACCGGTCTCTACGGCAGGGATTTCCCGAGGTCGTGCTCTGTGAGGGTAAAACCCTCTCGCAGGTCGTCGCCATCACGCGATCTTTTATCAAGAAGCGCGGCCCCTTTCTTGCCACCCGCGCAGAGCCGACCATGGCACGCGCCATCTGCAAGCTGGATCGGCGGGCCCGCTACCATACTGACGCACGCATCGTCGCCATCCACCCTCCCTCACAGAAACCGCTGGGCCATGTGCTCGTCGTGTCGGCAGGCACGGCGGATGTGCCGGTGGCCGAGGAAGCCCGCGTCACGGCGGAAGTCATGGGGAGCCGTGTCGAGCGCCTCTACGACGTCGGTGTGGCAGGCCTTCACCGGTTACTGGGAAGAAAAGAACGGCTCTTCGACGCCAGGGTCATCATTGTCGTCGCGGGCATGGACGGAGCATTGCCGAGCGTCGTCGGAGGCTTAGTGCAGTGTCCGGTCATTGCGGTTCCGACCAGCCGTGGATATGGCGCCAGCTTTGGCGGGTTGTCTGCGCTGCTGACCATGCTCAATTCTTGCGCGGCGGGCGTCGGTGTGATGAACATCGACAATGGATTCGGGGCCGGCTGTCTGGCACACCGAATCAATATACTGGGAGAGCACACAGCCAACGGCATCCAGCCATCAGCCGCGTCGAAACACAAATGGAAACCCAAGCTGGGTGCTGGACGCTGATCGCTGCCTGCTACTTCACTTTCACGGTTCCCCGTTTGGGCCAGGCGACCATCGTCGTGCGAGGACCTTTGTCCCCGTTTGTCAGCAACTTTGTCCGAACCTCATAGGAATAGGTCCCGGCGCTCGCCAGCTGTTTGCGATGGTCTTGCCCGTCCCATAACAACGCAATGGACACCTTGGGTCGCTCGTGTTCGCCAGTGACTGCCGGAAAAACTTCCACGGGCTGGCGATGAGTGAGAAAGCGAAGGGACGTCCTCGATGGCGAGCTGATGAGGGACGTCACCTCCAACAGCGCGGCGCTTTCAACTTCCCTGGGAAGTTGCACGGTCACATTGAATTGAAGCGAACCGTTGCCCGGGGTATACGGCGTCGGCGCGATGTTCAATTCGATGATCTTCAGTTCCGGTTCCGGACGGGGAGGCCTGGCTGACTTCTGCTTGGCCACGCCATCGATGGGCATAAGGATCGAGACGCACAGACCGAGAACCCCAGCCCAGGGGACTGCCTTTCGCAGAACTGTCTGAAGTCGTACCACAGGCAACGGCGAGATCCTCATGCAAAGATCCGCGGCGCGACTGTGGCAACCACGGTGGCACTTTTTACATACATTATTAACTGGGGGGATAGCATAGCCATCATCGGCTGTCAATGAGCCAGTGCCGGCGATTTGCCGTTGACCTGCTGCTTCGGTAAGATGGGCCGCTGTTGCTCGGCGAGTTGAGGGACGGAGTGGGACGGCATCTTCATTTCGACTGTTTTTCAGGTGTCAGCGGAGACATGATCCTGGGTGCGCTGGTCAGCGCCGGCTTGTCTTGGACGCAGCTGGTCGGCGGGCTCAAGCGCCTTCGGCTGAAGGGGTACAGCTTACGCAAGCGCGAGGTGCACCGCGGCGCGCTGCATGCCACGAAGGTAGATGTCGTCATCCAGCGAGGATTTGACCGTCCCCTCACCGTATCCCGCATTCGACGGATTCTGTCCGCCAGCACCCTGCCCGATCCGGTGAAAAATCAGAGTCGCGCCGTTTTCGACCGGTTGGCCGAAGCAGAAGGCTTGGCCCACCGAGTGGCGGCGCATGATGTCCATTTTCATGAAGTGGGCGTGATTGATTCATTCATCGACGTGGTCGGCAGTATCCTCGGCTGCCATCTCTTACAGGTCACGCGAGTGACGGCATCCGCCGTCAACGTGGGGGCCGGCACGATTCAGACATCCCACGGACTGCTGCCGGTGCCAGGGCCGGCGGTCGCAGCACTGGCCAAAGGTATTCCGATTTACTCCGATGGGCCCCGATGTGAGCTGGCGACGCCGACAGGCATGGCGTTGCTTCGGACGCTGGCATCGGAGTTCGGCTCGAGCGCTGTGATAGAAACAGCGGTGGTCGGATACGGCGCCGGTGACCGAGATCCGGAAGGTTGGCCGAATGCACTGCGTGTGTTTCTCTCGGAGGAATCCACCCGAGCAGGACGCCCGACCGATCATGTCATGCAGATTGAAACGAATCTCGATGACCTCAATCCGCAAACGTATGAACATGTGATGGAGCGGCTGTTTGCGGTCGGCGCGGTGGACGTCGTCCTGATTCCGGCCATTATGAAACGGAGCCGGCCCGGTGTGGTGTTGAGTTGTCTCGTCGCGCGCGATCGCGCCGATGCGGTGCTGGAGATCTTGTTCCAAGAAACCCCGGCCCTGGGCGCACGCATCCAGGAACTGGGCAGGCACATCCTCCCTCGGCACTTCGTTTCCGTGAAGGTCCCTGGCGGAGTCGTCCGCATGAAGGTCGCCGCCATAGGCGCTGGGTGGGAGAAGGCCGCACCGGAATATATCGACTGCAAGAACATCGCCGATCGAACCGGTCGCCCGCTCAAGAATGTCATGGAAACAGCGTCTCGTGCCTATGACGGCATGCAGGGCAAACGTCATCGGTCGTCATAAGAACACACCGACCATGGATTTACTTTTTCCCTTTCACTGTTTACGGCTCAGCTTGCGAGGCAATTCGTGATCACCCTGCTCTATGTCCTCATGTTTGTCGCCTCCGTTGCCGTAACGCTGGGCGGCTGTGCGCTATTCACCAACGCCGTCGAATGGCTCGGCAAACGGCTCGGTATATCGGAAGGCGCTGTGGGCAGCATCTTTGCGGCGATCGGCACGACCTTGCCGGAAACGTCCATTCCGATTATCGCTATTTTCTTTGGGGAGAGCCAGGAAGAAACCGATGTCGGGTTAGGCGCGATTCTCGGGGCGCCGTTCATGCTCAGCACGCTGGTGCTACCGATTCTCGCGCTCCTGCTGATGCTCTATACGAGGATGGGCAAACGCGCAGCGAAGTTTCATCTCAACTATCGAGAAGTCGTCACCGATCTTGCGTTTTTTACCGTCGGGTATATCGTCGCCTTGGCCTGCATCTACATTCCCTCTCGGCTCGCGCACATCATTGCGGCGATCGGACTGATCCTGCTGTATGGCTCATATATGAGGATGAAACTCAGCGCGCCCGAGGAGGAGGGAGGACCAGGCGGCCAGCTGGAACCTCTCATCTTTGCCAAATCTTCCGCCACGCCATCGCATATCATGATCTGGCTACAAGCGCTCGTTGGTCTGGCCGGACTGATTTTAGGCGCGCATCTGTTCGTCAGCGCAGCGGAATCGATGGCCGGCATGTTTGCGGTTTCGCCATTGATCCTTGCGCTGCTCATTGCGCCGCTGGCGACCGAACTGCCGGAGATGTCCAATAGCTTTCTCTGGCTCTATCGAAAAAAAGACCGCCTCGCTGTCGCCAACGTCACCGGCGCGATGGTTTTTCAGGGGACCATTCCGGTCTCCGTGGGTTTGCTGGGGACCGAGTGGGCGATCGCCTCGTCTGCATCAGTGACGATGGTGTTGGCCGTGCAGGCAACGGTGTTCTACCTGCTACAGATCTTCATCGGCGGCTATTGGCGGGCCTGGTTGCTGAGCAGCGGAGCGCTGCTTTATATAGGCTATACACTGTATTTGGCTTTGGGGAAGTGAACTCCGCACCATGAAATCGGCACCAGCCAAGACGCCCTCAGCACGGCTCCCGCTCCTCGGGATCACGATGGGAGATCCAGCCGGGATCGGACCGGAGGTGATCGCCAAGACAGTCGCCAGCCGAGGGCTGCGGAGTGTCTGCCATCCGATCGTTATTGGGTCATTTCCGGTGATGGAGCGGACAATCAAGGCACTGAAACTAAGGCTCAAGGCCCTGCGCATAGATGGTCATGAACGGTTGCCCTGGCGCGAAGGAACGGTCGCAGTGCTCGATCCGCTTGAGCAACCGCTGAAACGGTTCACACAAGGAGTGGCGGCGGCGGCAACCGGTGCTGCGTCGGTCGCCTTTATCAAAAAAGGGGTTGAACTGGCTCAGATCGGTTGTATCGACGGAATCGTCACCGCGCCGATCAACAAGGAAGCCATCAACATGGCCGGCTGCCGTCATCCGGGGCATACGGAGCTGTTAGCCGATCTGACCCACGCAAAAGAATCCGGCATGATGATCATAGGCGGGCCGCTTCGTATCATGTTTGTCACCACGCATGTGTCGATCAAGGATCTTCCCGTCCATCTTACCCAGGCTCGAGTCGAGAAAGGCATTCGACTGGCGCAAGTGGCACTCACCACACTCTTCGGCATCAAAAAACCCAGGATCGGCGTCGCGGCATTGAATCCTCATGCAGGTGAACACGGCTTGTTCGGCGACGAAGAAACCCGTGTGATTCTTCCTGCGGCGCGCAGCGCCCGGGCGCAAGGCATTCTCGCCAGCGATCCGCTGCCCGCTGACACGTTGTTCGGAAAAGCCGCCAAAGGACAGTACGACGGAGTTGTGGCCATGTACCACGATCAAGGCCTGATTCCGCTGAAGCTCGTGGCCTTCGGCACCTGTGTGAACGTCACCGTGGGATTACCGATCATCCGAACCTCGGTCGATCACGGAACCGCTTTCGACATCGTCGGGAAGGGCATCGCCGATCCCGGTAGCTTGATCGAAGCGGTGAAACTGGCCGCGAGGATCGCCAAGAACCGGCCAGCCGCCGGCTGAATGGACCGCACCGCCATGCCACAGGATGCCCTCAAAGGACTCGCCGCTGTTCAGCTACAGATTGAGGAGCTCGACAAGCTCGCAGGACAGACGATGAAAGATCTCAATACAGTCGCGGGAACGGAGCGGGTTGAGAAATGGAAAGTCGATACCGTAGCCATCCTGGCGCACGCAGTCGGACAACAGGAAGCGCACCGGTTCTCAGGGGTCCGTCCTGGGCCGTGCTTTACCAACGACCTGATCGAAGAGTTTAACGATTTGATCGACTGCTACCGGACACCGCTGGTGGCGTTGGCCAAACACCTGTCACGCGCAACGCCGTGAGCCGCTCTGAGCCACCCTCAGCCATCAAACGACTCGGCCAGAATTTCCTGATCGACCCCAATATCGTTCGGAAGATCCTCGCAGCGGCTGAATTGGGCCCGCGCGATTCCGTGCTGGAAATCGGACCGGGACGCGGCATCCTCACGGAATCCCTTTGCCACGCATCCGGTCGCGTCACGGCGATCGAAATCGATCCACGGCTCCATGCCCAGCTCTTGGAGCGCCATGCTGCCTTACCGAATTTGACGCTCGTACTTGGTGATGCAATGACCTATCCGCTTCAGAATCTTCCCATCGGAACCGTCGTGGTGGCCAACTTGCCTTATTATATCTCGACACCGTTGCTGTTCCGCCTGCTGGATCACCGCGACCGATTTCCACGACTCGTCCTGATGCTGCAAGACGAAGTGGCCAATCGGTTGACTGCCAAACCCGGCAGCCGCGATTACGGTGTTCTTTCAGTCCTCGCACAATACGTCGCCGACACCGCGAAAGCGTTCAAGGTCTCAGCGAATTGTTTCCGGCCACGACCGGAGGTTGGATCAGCCGTCGTCGTGTTGCGGATCAAGCAGGAGCGTGAACTCAGCCCAGAGGCCGAACCGGTGTTGACCCAACTGGTCAAAGCCGCCTTTGCCCACCGACGGAAGACGCTGGTGAACTCATTGAGAGACGAGGGCTATGATCCGCAATCGGCGTTGGAGGCGCTACGGACGCTCGAACTTGCGCCCACCATTCGTGCAGAAACGCTGCCCGTCAGCCAGTTCATCGAATTGAGCCGGCGTGTCAGATTCCCTCCCCGCCATGCCGACTAACTCTCACGCACGACCTTTCACATGATGATTGATCACAGGCGTTGACCCAGTCCCGATCCTGGCACCTACTGCATCGTGTTCCGGCTCACCACTTGCTCCCCGGATCCCAGGAACGAGATCCCCCGATAATCGCGATAGAATGCCAAGACCTTCTTGACATAACTCCTGGTCTCTTTGTACGGCGGGATCTGGCGATAGCGGTCAACCTTCCGCTCTCCGGCGTTGTATGCAGCCAGCGCCAGCCGAACGTTGCCATGGAAGCGATCGAGGAGATACCGCAAATGCCGAGCTCCTCCTGCAATATTGTCCCTCGTGTCGTACAAGTTTTGTACCCCGTGTCGAATGGCCGTCTCCGGAATAAGCTGCATGAGGCCCACGGCACCGGCCTTGGATATCACGGTGGGATTGAAGCCAGACTCAGCCTTTATGACCGCCATCACCAACGCCGGAGACAGCCGATACTCCTTCGCATAGTGAGTGACTGCCTCTTCTAATTCTTGATCAGATACTGATGCATGGTATCGGCCCTTGCTGTTCCGTGAGATGACGGGTCGACCACCGAGCGTCTCAGGCGGGGTGTCAGCCAGACGAATGGTTCCGTTCGCGCTGATACCGTAATAGATGGAGTCGCTTGCATGCGCAAGCGATATCGGCGCCGCAAGAACGATCAGGGCCAGACACGTACCTGCGCTCATGCCCCGTGGGAACACACCACGGACGCGGACCGTCCGCTTTGTGGATCCACCTGCCACCTTTGCTGTTATCATTTGTGTTGATCCCATGTATCTTCCCCTTCCCCATCCAGATACTTGTCTTTGGTACTTTGACACCGTTCTCACTCGGGAGATGCGCTGCTCGTGTAGCTGAATGCGCAGATTCCATGCCATCTACCCGTTCCACGGAATGATTGATTTACTGCATAATATCAATATGTTAGATAAATTTCCCTGCCCCAACTTTGGTAGGGAGATGAGAAAGGCTTTGCGGCGCGGTTTGTCTATGAGCCGCACTTTGTTGCATAGCACCTTTCGTTTGAGAACGTACCCTAGGCTGGGCATTCACTTAGCTAGAGAGAAGGTCTCGTGGAGTGGTATTCTTAGAGAATAAGCGGCACGAAACTCCGAGTCGCGATACCTTGAGTTGGCATTTGGGAAAGGACGTTCTGTGTTACGTAAAATCATCCTCCGACCTATCGTGTCAGTGCTCTTCATTTCGCTGGGGCTAATGACCGGGTGCGCCGAAGAGTTTGTATTGTTCCACAGTGGATCAGGAGATCCCATACTTCTTGCCCGCCGGGCCTATACATCGGACGCATGTACCGAAAGGCTCAAAGCAGATGCGGCTCGGCTCGGCGTGACGCTCCGATACGTCCATGTACGGGGCAACTTTGCCGGTCGCTCGTTGCTATGGCCCTTTGAGCAGGGATATGCTTGTGAAGCCGGTATTGGTCCGGAACAGTTGCCTACGGGAGCCTACCCCAATGGGAGAGAGCTCGTGCTCAGGGGGTTCTGATCCTAACCAACCGGTGAACTTCGTGTTTGTTACCCTGCCGACGGATTAAGAACGACAAATTCGAAAAAATTTCCCCTTTCCTGCCTCGACCTGTTGACATCACTGAATGTAGTGGAGTATTAGTCCGATACCCCACCCTGTTGTGGCATCTCACTGAGATTATTTTTCTTACAAGACATGCGAAAGGAGGTGGGACGGACGATCTGGTGGAACCTTCCTTTCGTGCCAGAACATGATTTGACTAGATATAGAACCGGTGGACCGAAGTCGCAACAGGCTGGGCAAGCGTTCACGTAATCGACACCACTGCCACGTGCCCAAATAAGACGAAGGAGCAAGAATGGAAGATCTTGTGATCGAAGACAGCGCAGCATCCGCTTTGGAAATTACGTTGGGCGACTTTCTTATGTTCATCAATTGGATGAACCAGGCTGAAAAATCCCTTGATCGTGCCGAGTCTTTGCCCACGCTACCCAGTTTGGATTCAGCCAAGGTCCGCGGATGGATTCAATTGGTACAACGACTGGAAGAACGTTTCCGCCGAAGCGAGGAAAAGAAACTGGCCATGGAAGCCAATGTGATCGCGCAGGAAGCCCAACTTGGGCAGCTGCTCTCCCACCTACACGGAAATATCGCCTCTCTCTATGAAAACCTCGGACAATCGCAGAAAGCGGAAGAAGTCCGTCGGCGAGCCGAAGCATTACATTGCAGTTAACCAGCCGTGACAGCTACCTCTGGTGAGGCGGCATGAAAGGTCGCCTCACCAGGGTATAGCATCCTGCATCACCGCAACCCTTCCCCCTACAACAGACTTCACGGCAATTCGGCCTTGGACCAGGTCTTGCATTTCAGCAATTGTCTTGTTGAAACAGCGGCTTAAGCTATACTTGCCATTATGGCAGGATGGTGCAACTTCAGATTGGCCCGCTAGGCCAACGATCACTCGCATGAAACCATGCTGAAGATCTTGCTAGTCGAGGACAACGAGGTCGATGCTCATTTGACCCAAGATATCTTGGCGGAATGGAGCCTCGAGCAGTTTGATGTTGTGCAAGTCGCGCGCTTGAGCGAAGCATTCATCCAGCTTGCCAAGACCAGATTTGATGCCATCCTCTTAGACTTGTCACTCCCTGATGGGTACGGATTGATGACTCTGAAGCAAATACAAGCAGCCAGTCCCACCATCCCCATTATCGTGCTGAGCGGGTTCAGCGATCAATCGCTTGCGGTGGAGGCCGTGCAAAACGGCGCACAGGATTATCTGGTCAAGGGGCAAGGCCAGCCGGAATTGCTGGCCCGCGCGATCCGCTATGCCATCGAACGCAAACGGGCCGAGGAACGGCTGACGCATCTTGCCCAATATGATCAATTGACCGGTCTCGTTAATCGCACCTTGTTCCGCGACCGGCTCATCCATGCCATGGCGAGAAGCAAGCGGCTTCAGCAACCCATGGGACTCATGCTGCTCGATCTCGATCGATTCAAGGCCGTGAACGATACCATGGGGCACGACGCCGGCGATCAGCTTCTAAAAGCCGTTGCAGACCGACTGCGGGAATGCGTCCGCGAGGTTGACACGGTGGCACGCATGGGTGGAGACGAATTTACGATCATTCTGGAGGCGCTCTCGCACGAAGATGATATCACCACGGTCGCGCGGAGAATCACCAAGTCTTTGACCGAGCCGTTCCCTCTTGAGAACCAACGCGTTTCAATCGGCGTCAGCATTGGGATCACGGTCTATCCTCTTGATGATCACGAGATTGACGATCTCCTCCGGCACGCAGATGCGGCCATGTATCGGGCCAAACAGCAGGGCGGGAATGCCTTCCAGTTCCACCTTCCTGAACATGCTTCGTCCACGCTGTTCTCCAAACGATCCTAACGTGGCCATTCCAAAAAAGGCAGACCGTTCCCTGACACTCGGTTTCGTCTTCCTGAACAGGTCACGCCGCACAGCATGACATCGCCGCATACGCGCATTATCGGCCGATATCGGCAAGTGGCTGTTCAGTGATCGTAAGGGCACCTCGCGGATTCTGTGTAAGGTCATTCACATCTGCCAGCTCAGCGGGTATTGGGTTTGGATGTGAGTCCGGTGTCATCAGCACCCCCCAATGCTGATTATGCCTGCAGACATTGTCCACAACCAGCCCGCCACCGTGGTGAAACAAGAGCATCCCGCTGAGCATGTTGGCTTCACAGAGGTTGCGGACGATATCAGGACGGCTGCCGGGATCGCGAACGGCAATCCCGAAGTGATGGTTCTCACTACAGCGATTCTGGGCCACGCGCGGCTGGGCACCGGCGAAGATGAAGATACCCGATTCTCGATTGCGGCACACCTCATTCTCCACAAAGGCAACCCGACATTCTGGCCCGTATAATACAACGCCGGATAGAATCCCCTCCATCGCTCGACACTGGGTGATCACACACGTCGAATCGAGGACATTGATTGCGGAGTGCTGATCGCTGCCGACATAGCGGAATGTGATGCCGGAGATGCGACCGGCTGAAACCCGCTGCAAATACAGCGGCCCTCCGCGCCGGCTGAAGATGTGCACGACATCGCGTCCTGCGCCGACCAACCAAACTGGCCGCTCACTCACGAATACTTTGTCCTCATAAGTCCCAGGGCGAACGTAGACCTGGTCCTGCTCGCCCGCATCCTTGAGCGCTGCGCTGGGGATCGGATAACACCGAGGATCCTCTGCATCGACGATCAAGGTGCGACCCCCGCGGGGGTTCTCCGGCCCCAATCCCACTTCCTCTCCCACCGCGTTCTCCTCCCAACTGTGTGATGCTCTCCAATGCGACCCGACCGCTTTCAATCGTACAAACCCAAGTCCTTATTTTGTCAGTAACCCATGCCTGCCTTGAAGTAGGAACGACCGGAATGGGACAAGAACGGGCTCTCACCTTCCAGCCCGGTCCTTGTCGTACAAATCTGTCTGCATCTCGTTGACGCGTGTGTAAAATCCCTCACCTGCACAGGCTCGCCCTCCATCTAACATACTGTTTTATATAGACTTGTTAGAGTCGAGCCGCATCCCCTGTGGCACAGCGATTGCGTGAATAGACTCTGGACTCTTTGCCTAATCGCTACGGAGGCACGTCTATGAGACGTTACGGAATCGGCATCGTGCTTGTTCTCTCGACCCTCTTGTTCACAAGCATGTCCTTCGCTGCTCCCAACCAAATGCACGACACGTCTCGGAGACTGTATGATCGAGTCATGACAGAATTTAAGCACCGCGAATACGAAGCCGCGCTGGCGGGATTCCGCCTGTTCATGGAACTCCACAGCCAATCCGCCCTGGCAGCCAATGCCCAGTACTGGATCGGAGAATGCCAATACCGTATGGGGCGCTACAAGGATGCGCTCAACTCGTTCTATAACGTCGTCATGAATTATCCTCTGAGTCCGAAGCAGGCCGCGTCCACGCTGAAGCTTGGCCAAACCTACGCCAAATTGGGAGATCACGATAATGCGCGCATCATGTTTGAGCGAGTCGTCGACCAATACCCGGCGACCTCTGAAGCGGATCTAGCCCGCAGGGCCATTGAACTAGCGACCGAAAGAGATGATCAGGGCTACGGCCAATCGGACTAGGCCGCGACGACGCCTGCGATCGGCTCCCCGGAAGGAGGTTCACTCGTTCGATTCCAAACCGAGGAGCGCCGTGAGTTCAGGAACCGTATAGGACTTCTTCGACCGCACCTGCACCAGCTTGATCCCTGCCGCATCTAAGATGGATTCGATGACACGCTGACGCTCCACCTGAGAGGGATCAGACGACGCGTCGTCAATCTGTACCACTTGCTCCACATGCCGCGTTCCCGGATGGACCAGCGCAAAGTCAATTCGTTTCAGCGCCAGATGGCTCAGCAGTCTTGATCGAGCATTCCCCGGAGTTTCAACGGACACACATGACCAAAGGGGAACCTGCGCCAGAACCAGATAGCGGTCTTGGACCGCCATCTGCAAAAGATTGTAAAGGGAGAGTTCGGTCTCTGTGAACACAGGGGCCGATGTGACGACGGTATCGGGGGGAAGATAAAAGGCTGCCGATGGCCCGGATCTCCTCTGAAACCCCGGAAGAAACCACCACAGGGCTGTCAGCACCACAGCCGCGATGATCAGCACGGCTTCCATCAGACGCTCTACTTCCGTCCATGAAGCGAACGGAGCTTGGCAACCCACCCCGGACCGCTCGGAACGATACAGCCCAACACCGACGGGTGAGACGCGCCGGTGACGGAGGGGACGCTGCCGCTCTGTTCCATCGCGGTTTGATACGCCAACACGGCAAAGGCCACAGCCTCAAGCGCCTTGCTGTCCCACCCATGTGATTCGAACGTGCGCACCGGCACCGGCGTAAAGACCTCCGTGAGATGCCGCATGACGGCGCGATTCCGGACGCCGCCGCCGCCGACGATCACTTCATCGATTCCACCATGGATCCACCGCCTGGCCGTGCCCACGGCTTCAGCCGTCCATCGGCTGCAGGTCGCCAGAAGATCCTCGATCGTCAACTGCTGGGCCTGCTGCATAACCGTCAACTCGTCGAGCATCTTGGCCCCGAAGGCTTCCCGTCCCGTTGATTTCGGCGGAGCTTGCGACAAATATGGATGGGCGAGCAGTTTGGCTAACAACCGCCCGTCCACCTTCCCGCGCCCCGCTGACCGCCCCTCACGATCCATCACCATCCGCCCATTCGTGCTCCGAGCCATCAATCCATCCAACACCATGTTGGCTGGCCCCGTGTCAAACGCGATCAGCCCCTCCACTCCCGATCCTCTCGGCAGATAGGTGACGTTGCTAATACCACCAAGGTTCACAATGAGCCGTGCATGACGCGGGTGGCGGAAAAGAAGGGCATGGACTCCGGGCGTCAGCGGCGCCCCCTGCCCGCCTGCAGCGATGTCACGCGGGCGAAAGTTAGCGATAGTCGTGATTCCAGTCCGTTCTGCGATGACGGCCGGCTCGGCGATTTGAAGCGTCGAACGAATGGCGCCGACGCCGGAATCCTTGATGCCATGCGGCAAATGATGCACGGTTTGGCCGTGCGAACCGATCAAATCGATATCCTTCGGATGCAATTTTGCAGCGCGAATCACGCCCAGAGCAGCATTGGCAAACCACTCGCCCAGGAGGGCGTTGAGGTGGCACAGTTCGGCGACCGTTCCGGACACCGATGCGGATAGGATACGCTGCTGGAGAGAACGCGGATACGGCAGCGGATGAAAGGCGACCATTTCGACGTGCACGTGGGATTTGCGACGTTTAATCTCGACCAGCGCCGCATCGACGCCGTCGCCGGACGTTCCCGACATTAACCCGATAACTTTCATCCTGACGCCATCCTTTCAGCTCCCACCCACGCGGCTGGGTGTTCGGGTGTGCTACGCTAATCGAAGTCGGGCTTCCGGTCAAGCGGATCAACAACTGACGACGAGACCGTCGCTGCGGCGCTCACGTTGACTTCCCTGGATTCGCAGTGTTACGGTCCGCGCCCATGCCTCAGGGCTTCTGTGCAAAATACGTCGCTGTCACGCTGTGTCTGGCGATCCTCGCCGGCCTGTCGTTATACCCCGCGCGGGTGGAGGCTCGAGATCCGATCAACGTGGTGGTGACCATTCCGGTCTTGAAAGATCTTGCGGAGCAAGTCGGGCGTTCTCATGTACGCGTGCAGTCATTGTTGAGCGGCTATGAAAACGAGCACACCTATTCGCCGAAGCCCTCCGACCTCGTTGCGGTACGAAAGGCTCAACTATTGTTTGAGGTCGGCATCGGACTGGAGGTGTGGGTCGCCTCACTGGTGAAGACGGCTGGAAGCCCGTCGTTGAGAGTGGTCACGACGTCCCAGGGTATCGGTGTGATCCATGATGACACCGGCCATCGGCATGGGCCGCACGAAGGGGACACCGATACCGAAGGGGCCGGGAACCCTCATATCTGGCTAGACCCTGAAAACGTGACCATCATGTTGCGCCATATTACCGAGGCCTTGATTCGGATTGATCCCGCCCACACCGATGAGTACCGCAACAATCAAACAGCCTATCTTCAACAATTGGATCAGCTGCGGACCGACCTGTCCCGGAGAGTCCAATCGCTCCCGGATCGTCGCTTCATTGCCCACCATCCGGCCTGGCCCTATTTCGCGAGACACTTCGGCTTTGAGATCGCCGGAACGATTCAGATCCAGTCGGGTGCAGAACCGTCGGCCCTTCATCTTCAGTCGTTGATCACCACGATCAAAAAGGACCGTGTGAATGTGATTGTCTCGGAAATCCAGCTCAGCCAAAGGCTTCCTTCGCTCCTCGCAAAGGAAACCCACGCCCGGGTCGTCATCCTGACTACTTTG
Organism: Nitrospira sp.; assembly: GCA_015903945.1. Lineage (GTDB taxonomy): Bacteria > Nitrospirota > Nitrospiria > Nitrospirales > Nitrospiraceae > Nitrospira_D. Next base: position 13,952 of record JABMDL010000042.1, read on the forward strand.
CCAGGAGGCCTGCCGGGAACAGAGACCTACCTCGACATGCTCCGCTATAATGTGCTCCAATTGGCCGAAGCCTTGGGACATACGTAACAGCCCTGTACTGCCCGTCTCGTTAGAGCCAGAAGGATTGCCGACACCGTGTCCATAGCCAGACAAGAACCGATCATTCGGTTTGAGCACGCCTCGTTTGGGTTTCCTGGCGTTATCGCACTCCAGGATATTTCGCTCACCATTCATGCCGGTGAATTCGTTGGGGTCATCGGCCCCAATGGATCGGGGAAAACCACCCTCTGTCGCGCAGTCTTGGGACTGATGGCACCCCTTGAGGGCCATCTGCATATATTTGACTGCGCCTGCGAAGAGTTACGATGCCACCATCGCGCCAAGATCGGCTATCTCCCGCAGAAAGGCGTCGTCGATCGCAATTTCCCGGTGACGGTCCTCGAAACCGTGATGATGGGCCGTTACGGCGCGCTAGGCCTGTTTCGACGCCCGGGGATCAAAGATCGGGAAATCGCGATGGACGCGCTGGCCCATGTGGCCATGGATGGTCATAAGGACACCGCTCTGGGACACCTGTCCGGAGGCCAGCAGCAGCGAGTGTTCATTGCGCGGGCACTGGCGCAGCAGCCGAAAGTCCTCTTGCTGGATGAACCGACTACCGGACTCGATATTACGACGCAGCACAATGTCATCGAATTGGTGCAGCACCTGCACGAAGAGCTGAACTTGACCGTACTTCTCATCACCCATGACATCAATATGATCAGGTCTCGCGTAGATCGACTGGTTTTGCTCAAAACCAAACTCTACGCCGCCGCGCCTCCGGCTGAGGTGCTCAAGCCCGAGATCCTCCGCGAAGTCTACGGGAAAGATCTCGTCATCACCGAGAAGGACCTGGTCATCGTCGAGGACTATCATCACCACCATTGACTGAGCGATTCGTTTCCATGGTTGACCTTTTCACCTACGATTTCATGCAACGGTCCCTCCTCGCGGCGGCGATGGTCGGGGGGCTCTGCTCGGTGATCGGCGTCTTCGTCGTGCTTCGCGGACTTGCCTTCGTCGGGGCCGGCACGTCCCACGCTGCGTTTGCCGGGGTGGCGCTGGGCTACCTGGTAGGATGGCCACCGCTGTTCTTGGCGATCGTTTTTGGTCTCGCCACGGTGTGGACCACCGGATGGGTTGAGGAGAAGGGCCGGATGAAACTGGATGTCTCCATCGGCATCCTGTACACCACGACGATGGCGCTCGCGATTCTGTTCATCGGTCTGATGAAGAGCTATAACGCGGAGGTCTACGGGTACTTATTCGGGAGCGTCCTCTCGGTGACCAGCGAAGAACTGCAGATCATCGCCGGACTGAGCATTCTCGTTCTCGGTCTCCTTCTGTTGTTCTCAAAGGAGCTGTATTTCATCGCGTTCGATCAAGAAATGGCCGAAGCGTCAGGTGTCCCGGCCCGGGGGATCTTCTTTTTACTGCTGACGCTGGTCGCCCTCACGGTGGTCGTGTCGTTGAAGACCGTCGGCGCGATCTTGGTATTCGCCATGATCCTGATTCCGGCTTCGACTGCCTATCAGCTGACCCACAGCCTCAAAACACTCACCCTCTACTCGATGGCAATCGGCGTCGCAACGGCCGTAGGCGGCGTGGTCATCTCGGCAGTCTGTGACCTTCCCTCGGGGCCGGCCATCGTCCTCTTAGCCACAGCGCTGTTTTTTTGCGCGGTGTTTCTCTCACCAAAACGAATGAACCGTTCCTCTCCTGCACACTCACACTAGGCATCTGACGGGCCTCCCATCGGCTGGAGGCTCAGATGAGTTCCGAACGTGTTCCCGCCTCACAACAGAAAACCTGCCGATTGATCCAGACGGTGTATTCCCCTATGATGATTTCATATTTGGACTATTAAAGGAGGAGGAGTTTTATGCCGTACCGATCCGTACGATCATGTCTGCTGGCACTACTGGTTCTGTGCCTTGTCGGCACTACCTTTTCGACTGTCGCGTCCGCGGAAGAAAGGAAGTCACAGTTCGGGGGCATTGAGGCCGGAAAGTGGGTGCTGGGATTTCGAGCCGGTTTTGCGCCGCTGACGCAACAACTTTCGGACAACACCTCAACATCGATCGGACCGCTGGTCAATGTTCAAGGCCTCTACAGCTTCAACACCTGGTTCTTGGCCGGGTTGATGGTTGAATGGGAACGGCATGGAGTGAGTCTGGAGCGGCCGGACGTGGATCTCGGACACCAGGATACAGTCTCAGTACTTCCTACCATAGAGCTGCGCCCGGTGAGATTGGGCCAGATCACCCCGTATGTGAATATGAGCTTCGGCGTGAATGTCAACAGCTTCGGGGAAGAAACAGCCCTTCGCATCAGTCCCAGTAACACCTTTGCGTGGCGGTTGGGCTGGGGAGCTGATTACAGGCTGAATGAAAGGTTCGCCCTTAATACTGAATGGGCGTACAAACGGAACGACGGGCATGTCACGGTCAACGGCGAGCGCGACAATGATTGGAATTCTTCGTCCTTTGGCTTTTTGTTTGGTGCGAAGGTGTTTTTTTAGGTCTCTGGGTGCGTGCCTCACCTGTGTCATCCATGGGTGAGGCAGGCCTGAGCAGAATCGGTCATTCTGTGCGGGCTTGCTTGCTCCGGCTCCAGACCATGCCGGTCTGTTCCTTTGAGCTGAACCCCAGCTTTTCGTAAAACCCTGGGCGTCTGGTGCACAGCCAGAAGAGCTCGACTTTCTTGAGTTGGGGATGGTTCAGAATGCGTTGAACGAGTTCCGTCCCGATGCCTTGTTTTTGATACGCCCGATCAACGATCACGTCCCAGATCGTGGCGCGATACACGAAATCCGTGATCACACGACCAAACCCAACCAGGCGATCGCCGTCCCAGGCACAGAGCACCACGTCACTATGGCGCAGCATCTCCGTGGCATCGTCCACCGTTCGATTCTTGGCCCAGGGAGCCTGATGAAAGAGCCGAAGAAGGTGAGACGCATCAAGATTGGTCGTTTCGGAAAAGGTCACGGCGGACTTGAGCGTGGGAGGCATCTTGTACTAGATTATTGTTCGTTCACAGAGAAACTCTGGGCGGAGTGTACGAGGAAAATCATGTCAACACAAGTCCGTAGTTGCCCCAAATGCTTCCAGCTCATGTGGCTGAAGCCCGACCAGTACGAATCCGTGGACGCAACCACGGTTCGCGCCCAATGCCCTCACTGTGGTTCCACCGTCCGGTTTGGCTTGGTCACGGAGGGTCCGAATGCCACCGGACCGAAGATGGGGCACTGATCACAGCGAGTCGTGATGCCTCGATTAGAGACCTTGCCCCGATCCGTCTAGTTCAGGCTTGTTGCCCGGCAGAATCTTGTGCAGCACCGTGCGGTATTCCCCGATCCGTTTCTCATCGATTCTTCCAACCTCGATTTCCCTGTCCAGGCTCATCCGTTCCAATTGATCGAGCAGAGCCAGGAGGGGTTGAACCGCTCCCAGCAATCGGCCCGCCTCAAAGGCTTCGAGGGATTCGATCAGCGCTTCATTCAGATTCTTATACCGAGTCCCGGCGCTCTGTGCCCGGATACGGGACACACACTCTTCGTACGCATCGATGGCTTCAAGCGCAGGCTTGACACCGGTCGGCACAACCGACAGATGGACAACGGGAGGCAGTGTGGCGGCATATTGTTTCAACTGAGAGACCACCGCTCCGATCACGTCGAGAATATCTGCTGTCTGCATAGCAACCGTCTTGGGACTGCGTCAGAGAGTTCTTGACTCGGACCCGCCATGGGTCAAGGCTTCCAACGTCCGGGAGACCAGCTCCATGTCGAAGGGAAGCGGCATGGTAAATTCCTGCGCCTCACTTGTGATGGGATGCTGAAAGCCCAACGTTCGTGCGTGAAGCATCACTCGTGGAATCTCGATCGTCTCGATGGCGCACACTTTTCGGCCTCCGTAGGTCTGATCTCCAAGTATGGGATGGCCCAGTGACGTGAGATGAACCCGCAATTGATGCGTGCGGCCAGTGCGCGGGTAGAGCAGGACATGCGCCGCCAATTTGCCGTATCGCCGATCGACGTGATACTCCGTCACAGACTCCTTGGGTCGAGACGTTCTGGCCGAGAACTTTTTGCGCTCTTTCGAATCCCGTCCGATCGCCAATTCGATGACACCCCGGCCTTTTTTGGGTACGCCGAAGACCACGGCCTCATACACACGAGTAATCGTATGGTGTTTGAATTGCGCCGCCAAATGACGATGCGTCTGGTCTGTCTTGGCAATGACCATGACGCCGGACGTGTCCTTATCCAGGCGGTGAACCAGACCGGGGCGTTCCTTTCCCCCGATCGTCGAGACTGTTCCCCCCGAGGTTTGGAAGTGGTGAAGCAAGGCATTGACCAACGTGCCGGTCCAATTGCCCGGCGCCGGATGCACGACAATTCCCGCCGGCTTGTTCAAGACCAAGAGGTGGTCATCCTCGAACAGCACCTCGAGCGGGATGGCCTCTCCCTTTAGGGCAAGCGGCTCCGGCTTCGGCACATCCATCGTAATTTTGTCACCGGGCCTGATTTTCTGACTGGGCTTCACGATGGCATCGTTGAGACGAATACGGCCCAGTTCGATCAGCCGCTGGAGTGCAGACCGTGACATATCCCGTTCACGGTTGACGAGAAAGACATCCAGCCGTTTCGGCTGTTCACCTGCCGTGATGAGAAATTCCGTGATCATATGTGGCCCAAACTACTAAAGGGTTTCAGTCAAATGCAATCGCAAATACCCGGGGGTTTGCCTCCTGCAGGGAGAGAGGGTTATGCTACGGGTCACAGCTCATCCACGCTCATACAGGATGGCATCGTCATGAGCCGCAGGCTCCCTGCTCCAGTGACTGTCGGTGAACTATTCTCTTGTTGTATGTGCCACGAATGTGTTCGTGGTGACCACCCCCATTCCACCAGAACCGAACCATGAAATTCTCACAATATGACCCGGGCGAGTTTTACGACGAGCTGTACGAGGGGAAAGGCCAACCACGCCCGGGAAGCACCCTTTTGCTGAGGAAGCTTGCCTCACTACCTGAAGGGGAGCTCAAAAACCGGCAGCAGGCAGCAGAGCGTGTGATCCTCAATATGGGGATGACGTTTGGCGTCTATGGAAGCGATGACGGACATGAGCAGATCTTTCCTTTCGATATCGTGCCGAGGATTGTCCCGGCATCGGATTGGGACCATATCGATTCCGGGCTTCGACAGCGCATGCGTGCGTTGAATTTGTTTATCGACGATGTGTACCACGATCAGAAAATCCTCAAGGACGGGGTAATCCCCGGCGAACTGATTTATTCCGGCAAAGGTTTCTTGCAGCCCTGCATGGGTCTCAACCCGCCACGACGAATCTGGTGCCACATTGCCGGGATCGATCTGGTCCGAATCAGCGATGGACAGTATTATGTCCTGGAAGACAACACCCGTTGCCCGTCCGGAGTGGCCTATGTGTTGGAGGCCAGACAGGTCATGAAACGCACGTTTCCCGAGCTGTTCGACGCCTATCGCGTG
>JABMDL010000079.1 GCA_015903945.1 Nitrospira sp.
TGCGGGAAACGGAAGGCTCGCGCTATACCTTGCGGGACACGCCGATCTTCACCTGCATCCGCAAGAGCCTCAAGGAAACCCTCGATACGCTCGGCGGATAACGGATTGTTCAGCGTTCATTTGAGAGGGCCTTCGGTTTTTGACCGAAGGCCTTTCTTTTTTTTGGAGGCGCACGCATGGCGTAGCGAGTTGCCTCACTTCGCCGGGATCAACACCTTCATCTGATGCTGTGAGACCACGACAGTTATCAATAAGAGTTCCGGCGGAGCTGCCACGCATCAGCTCCGACAGGCAGCATCTTTGATAGCTTGAGCGCAGGCTCATTCCCGATTGAAATAGATTGCCAGGCATGCCACACCGGTAGCCACTGCTACGACAATCCCTAGTATAGCCAGCGTCGCGAACGCCTCAGCCATGTCTCGCACCTCCTTACTGATGAGGCTGATAGGGGCATGAGGATATGACCTTGTCCTCTCGCTTGGGTTCAGATCCTTTGTTGGGCTGGCGCGCCGCTCGCAGAATCGATTCCTGGAAGCGATCGCGGAGGCGTAGGGTCATGGCCCGACGCGTAGCACGATTCAACGAGTACCATCGGAGTGGCTTGGCAACGGTCACCGTAGGAGGTGGAACATTACGAAACACCGCGGGATGCCCGAACTCATAGCCATCAGATTTCTGCCGAAATTGTGGTTGAGCACAAAGCCGGCTCTGAGAACTCGTCGCGTGTGCTTCGGCATGTTGTCGAGCCGGACGGTGCCATTCCATGATCGAATTCCATCCGCGTTAAGTCTCCGCAACACGGAGTGCGCAACCCTCTTGGGTGCGTCTGTACATTGCCATGTCGCGACAGGATTAGAGATAACATCCAGGATAAAAAAGACAAGACTGACAAGCGTTAACTATGGCGTTCAAGGCGAAGAGTCTATGGTGTATGGGTAAGAGCGTGAGTCCGGATAGAGATACGACGCGGGCGGGGAAATCTCTCGTCCCCCCGCTCGCATCGATGGTCTGAGATAGCAATCGAACTTAAGCCGCCTTCGGAAGCTGCGCTCGCCCTTGATGCACCGGCGATGAGAGGGCCTCACCATTTGGTGGTGGCGGTAAGGCCCTCTCATGAAGTCAGGCTGAGGACGGCAGGACAGCGATTACGATCCTTCGATCATAATTTGCCGAGGCTTCGCCTCTTCTCGCTTGGGGAACGAAATGGTCAGCAGACCGTGCTTGTGTGTGGCAGAAGCCTTGCCCTGATCGACGAAAGTCGGCAGCCGGAAGAGCCTCGTGAACTGCCCTTCGGCGATCTCACGCAGGTGGTAGTTCTGTGACTCTGAAGTTTCTACGGCGTGCTCGCCTTTTACAGCGAGCACCTGATTGGTCACTTCTAAGGTGATGTCTTTAGGCTCCCAACCGGGCAGCGCCATCTGGAGGTAAAAGCCGTTCTCGTTCTCCCAGACATTGCAAGCCGGAGCCCACTGGTTGTTAGATGCGCCAAAGGCACGCAAGGCTTCGTCGAGAAGCCGGTCAATTTGCTGATCAAAGCCATCGGTTCGAATAGACGACATGGCACTCGGTACATAGCTGTTCATAACGATCCCTCCTCCTCTCCACGAGAGGTCTTGTTATGGGTTAACAGTTAAAGCGGGGGGAAGGCCTACCAGGGGGCGGGGCATTTCTGCCGCCGTTACTCCAACAGTGTTGGGCCTTGCACCAATCCCGCTGTTAGGTATCAGCAACGATCGGAGAGATAATTACAGCGACTTTGAAGTCAAGAGGGGGGAGGAATCCACCACAGGAGCTGACCGGGAAGCGTTCTTTTTTCACATGGTTGTGAGGCGCTAGAGGCCCGAAATGAGACCATGAGGATCGTCGAAAATGGGTGACGGGGCTGCTTAGAGCCTACTGAGAAGGCCTTCGGTTCTTGACCGAAGGCCTCCGTATTTTTGGCTCAGGAAGTCCCCGCTGTATGTCACTGTTTCTTTCGGTTGAGCAGGTTGCCGGATCGCACCTGGCAGGCGAGCACATCGCAGATCACCCGTGTGGCCATGAGACTGGTAATCTCCGCCGCGTCGTAGGGCGGCGAACATTCCACGATTTCCATGCCGGCCAGCGGTTTCGTGTCGGCGATGATCTGGAGGAACTTCAGCACTTCACGCGGCAAGAACCCGCCCGGCTCCGGCCAGCCGGTGCCCGGCACGAAGGCGGCATCCAGGCAATCGACGTCGAAACTCAACCACACGGCATCCACACCGGCAAACGCCACTTCGAGCGCCTGCTTCGCGGCATTCTCGATGCCCATTTCCACGCAATCGGTCACGGTCATGATGGTGGTCTGCCGTTCACGGCCGGACTTCACACCGGGCCGCGGCGCTTGCCAGCCGCCGATGCCGATCTGCACCAGATTCTTGGCCGGCACGTTGGGAATGTTCGTCGCGTGAAACCAGGGGGTCGTGTGCATGCGTTCATCGAGATCGGTCTCCTGCGTGTCCACATGCCGGTCGAAGTGCAGGATGCCGAGCTTTTTGCCATTCATATTCTGAGCCACGCCCCGTACGGTCGCGAAGCCCAGGGAATGGTCTCCGCCGAGCACGACCGGAAACGCGCCGCTGGCATAGACATGCCCGACACCCTTGGTGACTTGATCGAAAGTCTTTTCGATGTTGCCGGGAATTGTAAAGACGTCGCCGACATCGCAGATGGACACGGATTCCCGCAGATCCACGCCGAGCTCGAAGCTGTACGTCCCGTATAACGCCGAAATCTTGCGGATCCCCTGAGGCCCGAACCTGGTGCCGGCCCGATAGGTTGTCCCGCCATCGAACGGTGCGCCAAGAATCGCGACGTCGTACTGGCCGCACTTGCGAACATCTTCAACATACGGAGCCTTGATAAAGGTGTTGATGCCGGCGAAATGTGGAAGTTCTCCACGGCTGAATGTGGGAATGCGGCGATCTTTGATGGAATCGGCGCCGGGCAGGCCCAATTCAAGGCCCCGGGCGATTTCTTCCTCATATTTCGTAGTCGGCAGCAGCGCCTCCGCTTCGACCGCGAACTTCGCCTCCGGCCCGTATTTGTCATGCAGGGGAACCTTGCCTTGATATGTTTTCTTCTTCGCCATGAGGGCTCCTTTCTACACGATGAATGAATTCCAACCTTGTGTACAACGCTCCTTCAACACGGGGCTTCTCGCACTGCCTTCCCTCATTGTTAGCTTGGTTCAGTCTTTTCCGGATGAACCGGGGCTTCGTTTTTGCCAACGATGACATGAAGAGTAGTCAAAACGAGAATGCTACCCAGCACCAGGGGGACGGCCCACAACTGCCACCAGGGGGCGTCGGGCGACACCGCATACGGGCGCGGCCAGGCGATATTGACGAATTCAAACACCGACCAGAGAAAGGCTGCCGTATTGATCAGTAATCCCCAGGCACCCAGCTTCAATTCACCCAATGAGGGGTCCCAGCGCCCGGTGAGACGGGTGTAGAGTCCGACTCCCGTGGTCATCGCAAACATGGCGTACAACCCGCCTGTCCCGAATGCCAGGACCGTGGCAACCGCTTCATCGTTGAGTCCGAAGAACAATCCGAGCGTGGCCAGCAGCACCGTGAACAGCACGGCATTGTGCGGAGCGCCGGCCGCGGTCACCCGACTGAGGACGGCGGGCAGACTGCCTTCACGAGCCATGGAAAATACGATACGGGATGTGTACTGCAGCATCGACGACCCGCACGCCAGGAATGCGATCATGATGATCGCCAGAAAAGGGGTTTCCGCCCAGGCGCCAAAGTTGTCGACGATCACGGGCGTGACAGGATCGGACGCGGCGCTCGTCTGGCGCAAGGTGTCACGGTTGAAGCTCAGGGTGAGCGCGGCCGAGTTGAAGAGCACCACGCTTCCCACCATGCAGAGGGATAAAAAGATCGCGCGAGGCACCATCCGTTTGGGCTCGTGAGTTTCTTCGGCGATGGTCGAGCAGGCATCGAAACCGATGAACGCCCATCCGGAAATAGCCAGCGCCGCTAGAAACGCCGCGGTCTGGCTGGGGGCGGTTCCCGTTCCGAGATGCGCGAACAGTTCGGACAATCCGTGCTGCCGGAAAAAAAAGAACAGCAGCAGCGCGACACCGAACGAGCCGACGATTTCCGCGTAGACGCCCAGGGAAATCAGGAACTTAAAAACAGAGACATGGACCAGGTTGAGGACGGTGCAGACCAGCATAAATACTGCGCCCCAGATCACGAGGCTGACTCCGGTTCCGCCTCCTGATCCGAAGAAAATCGCCAGCCAGACACCACCGGTGTAGGCGGTCGTGGTGAGCATCGCGATCGTGGAGGTGACGTAGATGGCTCCTGCATAGGTGCCGGTGGTGGCGCCCCCGAGCTGTCTCGCCCATTTGTATGCGCCTCCCGCAATCGGAATCTGCGAGGACAGTTCCGCATAGACCGTCGCCACCAGCATTTGCATCACCAGACAAAGCGCCAGCGCCGCGAACCAGCCGCCGCCTGTGACGACTGTCTGTACGCCGATGATGGCGTACAGCCCGGCCACCGGAGAGACTGTCGCAAAGCCGATGGTGAGGCTGTTCCAGAGACTGAGGCTGCGGTGGAGTGTCCCGGGAGTACTCGCTGCGGCAGCGGGAGCAAGCGTCTCCGGACCATCTTTCATTAACATGGCAGACCTCTCCCGCTTGGCAGCAGGTCTGACTGTCCGGTACGGATCGAGCTATGAAATGGAGATACGGAACGGAGATACATAACGAAGCCTCCTTACCGAGCGGGCTAAATTCCGAAAGGGCCATGTACCTCAGTACATGATCTCCCGGGCTTTTATCCCTCCGTGGAGCCTCGTTATGCGAGACCGGAAACTCTCGGCCCAGACGCTTCCAGCAAAAGAAGCCGGAACCCTAGTTTCCCCTTGCGCGGATTTTTACGATCCTGCGGCGGCAAAGTCAAGACAATTGTCTACACAGTCGTCAACCATGCTTCCGTCGTGATGAGGTTGCTCCGATCCGTTCCCTGGCCCGTGCACGGCGCCAACTACCTGGTGTGGATCATCGGGAGTTCGCGCGAACTTTCTGCGGCTTGCTGAATCCGGAGACGTTCGAGCCGCGAGGTTTCAAACACATTGTGGAGCAAGTCGTCCGCCACCTGGGTCAGCTGCGCTGCCGCATCTTTCATGTCTGTGTGCTCGACCGCACGCGAGATCACTTCGGCTTTCGTTGCGCCTTTCTTCTGGCCCATGAACGGTTTGAGGAGGAGATAGACTACATCTCGGGCCGGCATATACCGAAAGAAGCGGCGAAGGAGTTGAAAGGTCTGGCGGGGGTAATGGAGGAGCTTATAGAGGAAGAGCTTTTTAATCCCGGCCTGCCGCACACGGTTGATGGTTTCTCCTGAGAGGCAGGTCGGGTCGATTTCAGAACATTTGAAATATTTATACCAATCCGTGGTTTCGTTCACCAACCCGCGTTTGACGTATTCCTGCCACAAGGGGGTGCCCCGATAGACGCAGAGCCGGTTGAACCCGAAGGTATCGAGCGGAAGCCTTGACGCAAAGTCGAAGGTGGCCTCCATATCCTCAATCGTCTCGTCCGGATTGCCCACCGTGAAAAATCCATGCACGATCTCCACGCCGGCCTTTTTCGCGTTCTTGACGGCCGTCGTGACCTGGTCCAGCGTCTGTTCCTTCTTCAGCCGATCGAGAATCTTCTGGCTGCCGCTCTCGATGCCGAACATCATGGCACCGCAATTGGCCTTCGCCATGGCGGGGAAGAGATGTTGGGCGACGGAATC
>JABMDL010000043.1 GCA_015903945.1 Nitrospira sp.
ATGCCGGCCCAGCTCTCCCCTGAGGTGACGTTGCGCCAGTTTCAGCGCGACCTCGGACTTGGACCGGATCGTATCCAGAACCGCCTCGGCCTGTGACAAGTCCAAACGCCCGTTGAGAAAGGCTCGCTTCGTAAATTCTCCCGGCTGAGCTAAACGGGCGCCGGCACCCAGGCACGCTTGACACACCAGGCCCAACACCACACTCCCGCCATGGCATTGAATTTCTACGCTATCCTCTGACGTAAACGACCGAGGCCCCTTCATATATACAACGAGGCCTTCGTCAATAATCTCCCCCGCTGACAGGGGCCCGTTGGAGCCGGAGTCGCCTGAGTCACATGACCGGTTGGGGAAATAGATATCGGCGAGATGAAGGGTATGGGAGGCTACTCCGTCCAACGGCTGATTCGAACGGAGACGCACAATCTGTCCCGCAATAGAAAGGGCGTGCCGACCGCTGAGCCGCACAATGCCGATGCCGCCTTCTCCGGCGGGAGTTGCCACCGCACAAATCGTGTCTTCAATGGCTCCATCCATAGCGATGACACGCCGTGTTGCGGCGGCCGGCGCCAACCGACACGTCCGTGGGCGCACGTCTACGAACTTTTCTCAGCCTCTTCAGAAGCTGGCTGTGGCCGGCGATTGCGAAAGATGAGCCGGTCGGTGGCGAGTTGCTGCCCGATGCTCAACACGTTATTGGTCAACCAATACAATACCAACCCGGCCGGAAAATTGATGAACAGGAAGGTCATCAAAGCCGGGAGCAGCAGCATGATTTTCGCCTGGGCTGGATCCATAGTGGTGGGCTGGATCTTCTGCATGATCAGCATGCTGACCCCCATGATGATCGGCAGAATGTAGTATGGGTCCTGGACGGACAGATCGGTAATCCAGAGTCCCAGCGGCGCCTGGCGCAAATCGATCGTCATGTACAGGATGTTGAACAGCGCCACGAATACGGGCATCTGCAACACCATCGGCAGGCAGCCCCCCACCGGATTCACTTTATTATCCCGATAGACCTTGATGAGCTCCTTGTTCAGGCGTTCTCGATCGTCTTTGAACTTCTCCTGCAGCGCCAACACCTTCGGTTGAATTTCCTGCATCTGCTTCATCGACTTGTAGCTCTTGTACTGCAAGGGGATGAACAGCAGCTTGATCGCCACGGTCAAGAGAATGATCGTGACTCCGTAGTTGTGCGTATACTCGTTGATCGACCGGAGCACAGAAAATATCGGCTTGGCGACCGCCCTGACCGTGTCCCAGCTTCCAAACAGGAACCAGCCGAAATCGATCGTATCTTCCAATCCAATCCCCAAGCTCTGAAGGGTGTCATACTCCTTCGGGCCGGCGAAGAGCTGGAAGGCGATCGGTGATCCAGCGGGATCAACCGGCATACGGACAGCCGCAGAGACCAGCTTCTCGCCTTCTTTTCTCGCCACCACACCCAAGGCCCCTTTGGGAATGATCACGGACATGAAATACTTGTCCTGCAAGCCGCCCCATTGGACGGCCCCCTTGCGCTCGACTTCGGAGTCCGGCACCTCCTTCTCAATCTTGTCATCGACACGGGAGGCGGGTCCGACCGAACCGATGAACCCTTCTCCCCATTCCACGATGCCAAAATTCGTCCCCGTTCCGACTCTCACCGATCCGGTAAGCCCGGTCGACTTCACGGCGACATCCACAATGTAGCTGTGCGCGTGGAAGGTCAGCTGCTTCTCGATCCGCACCCCTGCCGCCGGACTTTCGTAGACAAAGGTGACGTGACCAGTAGGCTGGGTATCATCCAGGGTCGTGAAACCCTTCTCGACACGATAGACCGCTTCACTGAGTTCCTTAGTCACATCTGCGTCATCGGTCATGACCGTCAACGGCCCGGAAAACTTTCCCCCTTGCCGGACAAGCTCAACCGCGGGACGTTCATCCGAACTCTCCCGATACCGCTTGAGCTCCCAATTCGTCAGGACCGCCCCACGAGACGAAAGCTTGGCATGGTACAGAGCCGTATCCACCTCGATAATTTCAGCCGCTGATTTAGCCGAATCCCGAGACGACGTACGTTCATTGGATCCGCTGGCCGAGGAGTCGGGGGTGCCTGATGGAGTATTCTTGGAAGTCGCCGCCGATGGCGGAGGGACAACCGGCTGGCTGGTCGAAGCAGGTGCCGACTCCGTGGACGCTGGTTGCTCAGGAAGCAACCCCAGTTCCTTGAGCAGGTACTCATACCCGAAGATAATCGTGAGCGAGAGGACCAGAAATATGATAACGCGCTTTTCCATCATACGAACGACATGCTTTCGTTAAGATCGATACCTGCTTACTTCACCGGGTCTTCTCCCCCTGGATGGAAGGGATGACACTTCAGAAGACGGACCATCGACAGGCCGAGTCCTTGCCATGCCCCGTATCGTGAAATGGCATCCAGCGCGTACTGCGAACACGTCGGCTCAAATCGGCAGACACGCCCGAACATCGGGGAAATTATGAAACGGTATCCATGAATGAGCCACAGACAGAGATGCCGCATCTCAACCTGACCTGGGACGCAGAAGATGGCCGCGGTTCAACGAGGTCTCCCACACCTGTTTCAGTGTTGCGTGCGGTTGAGCCATCGCTTCTCGTTTTGGAAACACGAGAAGAGCCTGACCAGGAACCAAATCCCGGTGCACCTGCCGTACCAACTCGCGAAATACCCGCTTGGCGCGATTTCGCCGAACCGCATCACCGAACCGTTTACCCACTACGATCCCGACGCGGCTGGGCGCGTCATCCATCCTATAGGCCAACAGATTGAACAGTGCCGTTGACATCCGCCGCCCATGGCGTTTGACCGTTTCAATGTCCCGGCTGGTCCGTAAGAAGATGGTCGGCTTCTTTTGGAGCTTTGACATCACCGAAAAGACCGCCATCCTATAGCAGCCCTTCGTCCTTGGCCCCAGGAGCGAACGCTCATATCAGGTGGAAGCAATCCCAAGGCAGCGAAACGACACCGGAAGGCGCATTGAAAACGGTCGGAGTGTCGGCCTGATGGGTTAAACCGTCAACCGCGCACGCCCTTTGGCTCGCCGGCGGGCTAAGACCCGGCGCCCGTTCTTGGTGCTCATACGTTTTCGGAACCCGTGCTCGCGTTTCTTTTTTAAGTTCGACGGCTGTTGATACGTAAATGACACGGTATGCCTCCCACAAGAAATGATCCAATCCCACCAGAACGGTGCATTATAGGGGGGGTATGACAGCCTGTCAATTTGCTGGCCTTCCTCAATCTTGATCGGGAGAGGTCATAAAGATCGGGCACATTGGACTCTTCTCGTGTTTGAGGCACTTTTGCCCTTTCAACACTAGATCGCCACAGAGTTTCAGAATTCATATTGGAATCACGAATCGTAAAGACTTAAAATGCTGAGTCCCTTTTGAATAGAATGCCGGATATTCTCTGGCATTGAGTTTGCTTTTGTCCTTAAGTTTTCCCATCGTCGATGCGTAGTTCTTGATGCCGCGACCACAATGAATCGTTATGGAGGACTCACAATGCACCTTAGACTGATCACTGTACCCTTATCTCTGGTCATCCTTTTGACGGTCGGATGTGCCAAACCGCCTTCAGAGCAAATCGAAGCGGCTGAGAAGGCCCTCAAAGAGGCGCAACAAAGTGGCGCAGCCACCTACAGCGCGGAAGAATACGCGAAGCTGGAAGGCAGCCTGACGGCCTTGAGAAAGGAAGTGAGCGAGCAGGATGGAAAGCTCGCGCTCTTTCGGGACTACGGGAAGGTCGAACAGCTTGCCTCCGCTGCTAAGACTGAAGGTGAACGTGTCCGGACCGACGCGGTGAAGAAGAAAGACGAGGCCAAAGCAGCGGCATTGCAGGCTCAGCAAGTCGCCCAAGAAGCGGTGAACTCCACCCTGGCGCTGGTCGGAAAGGCGCCGGTCGGCAAAGATCGGGCGGCGCTCGAGGCCATCAAGATGGATGTGGAAACGCTGAAGGCGTCACTCAATCAGATTCAGACGTCGATCGACCGAGAGGATTATCCGGCCGCACAGAGTCAGGCTAAAGCGATTCACGAGAAGAGCCAGGCTGTATCCGCTGAAATTCAGGGCGCGCTAGCAAAGGTCGGAAAACGAAAGTCCTCTGCCTCCAAGAAGTAGTTAAGGTAGAATGTCCGCGTGGCTACAAGACTCACGATTCGAACATGGATGGCTGGGGGCATCTGCATCCTGCTGGTGGCCGGATGTGTGCCCGCCGTACCGCCGGACCTGATTGCCGAGATTGAAGCTATTGATCAGGATTTAGTCGCATTACGGGCGCCGGAAGCCGCGCCGGAGGACTATACCCGCTTTGCAAGACAGTGGGTGTCCCTCAAAGCCCGTGTCCAGACCGACGACGATCTGATCCGTTGGCCCTGGGAATCGAACGAGCTTGAAAACGAACTCCGGCAGCTCCATGGCGAGGGGTGGAGCACTGTTTCCAAGCTGAATCGTCGGCAGGCTGCCCAGCGGCAGCAAGCAGAGTCGGCGCTCGGCCGCCTGGAGGCACGGTTTCTTTCGATCACCTCACATGTTGACTCAATCGAGGGACGCATTGCGCTGGGAGGCAAACCTGTCCACACAGACTTGCTGCTCAAACAAGCTCGCTCCTTCTTCGACCAGAAAGACTACGCGAGAGCCATTCATACCGCCGAGCAGGCCAGCCACGCCCTTGCAGCCCAGACAGCGGCATTGACCCAAGAACTGGGTCGGTACGCCGACCATCAACAGATCACCTCATGGCAGGCCATCGCCAAACAGACGGTAAATTGGTCACGAACACACCAGTCCACCGCAATTCTCGTCAGTAAGGCGGAGCGGGAACTGACCCTCTACAAGAACGGGCGCAAAGTGTTATCATACCCCGTGCGGTTGGGGTTTAACGGCATCAGGGCGAAGCGATTCCAAGGGGACGGAGCGACACCGGAAGGCCGGTACCGAATCACCGATCTGCGCGGCGCGGGGCAGACGCAGTTCTACCGCGCGCTCGTTTTGGATTACCCGAATGCAGAGGACCGCTGGCGATTTCGTTTGGCCCAAAAGTCTGGAACGATTACCCCGACCAGTCGCATTGGTGGCCAAATCGAAATTCACGGCAGAGAGAACGAGCTCATGGCCCAAACGCTGGGGTGCATCATGCTCGACAATGCCGACATGGCCGCCCTCTTCGCGCAGGTTTCCATCGGCACACCGGTCACAATCGTCGGGGCATTGACCAGAGAGAACGCCGTGGCGAAGGCCTTGGCACAATTGGGCGACCACAACGCAGACCTGTGATCTGACGATGATGGCGAAAACTTCTGTTTCGTTCTTGACCCTGATTCTCGCCGGACTCCTGGTGACGACCGTTCCACAGAGCAGTCATACCGCGTTCCCGGTCTCCGACACATTCTCGTCTCCGACGCCAGACGAAGGACAGGACCGTCGCCTGCACAGCCTGCAGGCGAAATATCGATCCCTCGCCGCGCAACTGTCCAAGCTCAAGCCGCACCAGCCGTATATCCTCGTGGACACAGCCAGGAATCATCTGTATGTCAAACGACAGGACGAGATCGTCCTCGACGCTATTGCCTCGACCGGAAGCGGAACGATTCTGGACAAGCCCGGCGAAGGTCATGACCAATGGGTCTTCGATACGCCGCGCGGTGAGTTTTTTGTGCAATCGAAACTGACCAATCCGGCGTGGGTCAAGCCCGATTGGGCCTTTATCGAAGAAGGCTTAGAGGTTCCCAAGAACCCAACCGACCGTGTCGAGCAGGGCGTGCTGGGAGAATATGCGCTGGGGTTCGGGAAAGGCTATTTTATCCACGGCACCCTGTACACGCGTATGCTTGGGAAAAATGTCACGCACGGCTGTATCCGGTTAAATGACGGCGATCTCAAGAGCGTCTATCAGTTCGCCCGCGTCGGGACTCCAATTATTATCTTCTAATTGCCAGAGGGCGCAGAACCCATTCATGATCCTCTGCGCAGTTCTTGTCCTGCTTCTGGCTTCCAGTATCCCCGGTCAGGCGGGGGAGACCGACTCCTTTCCCGGCCTCGACCTCAACAACCCGGCTGCTATCCAGGAAGCGACCCGTGTACTTGAAGAAGAAGTGAAGCTGGCATCCCGCCCGCAGACCTATCTGCTGCTCGATCTCGTCACACGCACGATTCACATCAAAGGCCGTGGGGTCGAGCTCCATCACATGGCGATCACCACATGGTCCGCCAGGGCTCTCCACGAGTTGAAGGGTAGCCACCGCTTGATTGGGCGCCCTCCGGTCCTGAGGCGAAAAATCGATCCGACTGCGTCGGTCGAGCAAGAACCGATCTCCCTTGCTGACATGCCGGTCGATTACACACTGTCGTTCACCCCGCCGCTGTCCGTCGACGTGATGCCGACCGCGGAAGAGAGCCCGTTTCGGTGGATCAGGGCAAGGGGACAAACCTGGTGGCGGGACCTCCAAGACTCGTGGTCCACGAACCGCCCGGCCACGCAGAACCCTTACCTCCGTCTGGAGGTTTCCGCTGAGCAGGCGCAGTCCTTGGCTTGGTCACTGGTCGACGGCATGGCTTTAGTCATTCGCAGGCCCACCGATAAGAGGTGAGAGCCCGCGAGACCATTGTTGCCTTTTAGCCACCTGACTCATAAGATACGGTCACGTTCCACGCCGACCCGTTAAGGGGGGACTCCATGCCGACCTTCTCATTGCGCGACACACTGGCCTCGCCTCTGTTCCAATCCACCGTTGATTCGGCGCTTGAGGCGTTAGCCACCGATCATGTCGTCCCGCGTCTGTGGGCCAAAGACTATCGACTGTGGAAGCCGGACCCCAAGGAAATTACCGACCGGCTCGGCTGGTTGACCGTGCATGACCTGATGCGGGAACAGCTAGCGTGGCCACAGCCAAGGCAATGAAGGTGACGGATGTCGTGTTGCTCGGAATGGGCGGCAGCAGTCTGGGGCCGGAAGTCCTCCGCACGTCGTTCCCCCCGCGTAAACCGTCCCCTCGATTCTGGGTGCTCGACTCGACCGTGCCCGGCTGGGTACGGGCAGTGACCAAGGCCATCACCCCCGCTCGAACGCTCTTCCTCGTCGCGAGCAAGTCCGGCGGAACCATCGAAGTCCTTTCGCTCTTCGCTCATTTTCGGAACCTGGTCGCCAAGGCAAAAATGAACCGAGGCAGCGATCAATTCATCGCCATCACCGATCCCGGGACCGGTCTGGACAAAATGGCTCGGGACCATGGATTCGGACAGATCTTTACCAACCCCGCCGACATCGGAGGCCGCTATTCCGTGCTCTCTCTGTTCGGCCTCGTTCCCGCCGCGCTGCTAGGGCTTGACGTGCCTCGGTTGTTAGACCGTGCGGCCGGCATGGCGGAGCGATGCAAGGGGCAGACGCCCGTCGAATCGAATCCGGGCGCCTACCTCGGCGCGGTGATGGGGAGTCTGGCCAAGACGGGACGAGACAAGGTGACGATTATCGCCTCGCCTGCACTGGCTACCTTCGGGTTGTGGGTGGAGCAGCTCCTTGCCGAGAGCACGGGGAAAGAGGGAACCGGCATCATTCCCGTCGCACAAGAGCCGGTGCTGCATCCTGCGGCCTATGGAATCGACCGGGTATTCGTCTATCTTCGCCTGAAAGGCGATACCAACACGGCGCTCGACCGGCAGGTCAGGCTCTCGCCAAGGCTCACCATCCGGTGCTCCAATTCGATCTGCGTGATCGGTATGACCTCGGAGCCGAGTTCTTTCGATGGGAATTTGCCACTGCCGTGGCCGGGCACCTGCTGGGCATTCATCCTTTTGACCAGCCGAATGTTCAGGAGAGCAAAGACAACACAAATCGCGTGCTCGGCGACTTCCAATCAACCGGACGTTTGCCGGAACTGCCGAACAGCAGTCCCGCACAAGCTGTGCAGGACCTCTCCGGTCGTTTGAGATCCGGCACCTATGTTTCCATCCTGGCCTATACGACACCCTCGCGCCCCTTCGAGGCCGCCGTGCGCCGTCTCCGCCAAGCCCTCTTGTTGCGGCACCATGTAACCACGACATTCGGATACGGTCCACGCTATTTGCATTCCACCGGGCAACTGCATAAAGGGGGCCCCAACACCGGTGTCTTTCTGGAGCTGGTCGATCGCATGACCCCGGACCTAGCGATTCCCGACAAGCCCTTTTCATTCGGAACATTGGCCCAGGCACAGGCTGCCGGGGATTGGGAATCACTGCGTGCCCACCAGCGCCATGCCATCCGCGTTCAATTAGGGGCAAATCAAGCAGCGACGGTGGAGGCGATCACCGCGGCGATTGCGCCGGCTCGGTCATCTCGCCGACGAGCCACCGCACGGAAACACCGCCGGACCTCTCACAGCACCCATGCCCGCCGCACCTGACATCCGCATTGCCCGCGATGGTCCGGACTGGGCTCACAATGCGGCGGCCCTCGTCCATGCCATCAGCGAAGAGGCCATTGCGTCCAACGGCCGGCTTCTCCTGGCGTTGTCGGGCGGATCTACTCCGAAAACCTTTTATCAAACACTGGCCTCGCCCGAATGGAAAGCCCGATTCAATTGGTCTCGGATATTTTTCCTGTTCGGTGACGAACGTTGTGTGCCACCGGACCATCCGCAGAGTAATTTTGCCATGGCCCAAGCCGCGCTGTTTCGGCCACTGGCGATTCCTCCCGATCACGTCTATCGGATGAAAGGCGAACTCCCGGATCCCCAGGCTGCCGCGCAAGACTACGAAGAAACGCTGCGCCGACTCACGCAGTGCGGCCATTCGGATATGCCCCGGCTCGATGTGATTCTGCTCGGCCTTGGAGACGACGGCCACACGGCGTCATTGTTCCCTGGGACCACAGCAATTCAGGAACAATCACGGGCCGTCACGGTCGGAACGGCGCCCACCGGGGTCCCGTCCCGTCTCACCCTAACTCTTGGTGTGCTCAACCGGGCGACTGTGGTACTGTTTCCGGATCGGGAAAGGCGCCGATCGTGCAGGCGATCCTTGAGCCCAGGAGCGAGGCAGGTCGGACATTGCCGGCCTCCCTGGTGGCGCCGACGGACGGCCGGCTGATTTGGATGCTGGATCGTTCCGCAGCGGCGCAACTGACTACTCGGCATTGAATAATCCACGCTCAAAGGCTTCATGATTCTCGCGGGCGACATCGGCGGAACCAAGACCAATCTGGCCCTCTATGAGTGGACCACGGAGCGGGCAGAGGCGATTCGCCTGGAATCCTTTCATAGCCGCGACTACACCTCTCTTGAAGACATTCTCCAGGAATTTCTGGAGCCTCCTACACCGCCCACTGCGCTGGACGGCACGGTGACTGCGGAAACCGGCCCCGCGCACGACACGAAGCAATCGACGAAGCGTATCCCGCTTGCTGCCGCCTGTTTTGGCATCGCCGGACCGGTCATCGACAATCATAGTCAGACCACCAATCTGCCGTGGATTGTCGATGGTGCGAAGATTGCCAAGCAGTTCGATATTCCCCGCGTCCAGTTGCTCAATGATCTCGAAGCGACGGCCTATGGCATTCTGTGGCTGCGGCCCGACGAGTTGGAAGTTCTCAATCCGGGCAAGCCACCGAAGAAGCGGCAGGCACTGGCGCTGATCGCCGCCGGAACGGGATTGGGCGAAGCGATTCTGTTTTGGGACGGGAAGTCGTACCGCCCCATGCCATCGGAAGGCGGCCATTCGGATTTCGCTCCGAATAACGATCAGGAAATCGAGTTGCTTCGCTACCTGCGCGGCCAGTATCTTCATGTCAGCTACGAACGCGTGCTGTCCGGACCGGGGTTGCACGCCATCTACGAATATCTCCGCGACACGAAGAAAAACGAGCCGACATGGCTCGCGGAGAAGGTCAAGGCCGGCAATCCTGCGGCGGAAATCGCTGAAGCCGGTTTGACGGGACAAGCCGAGATCGCGAAACAGGCCTTGGATCTTTTTGCGTCGATTTACGGAGCAGAGGCGGGCAACCTGGCATTAAAAGCGCTTTCGTTGGACGGCCTCTATATTGGCGGCGGGATCGCGCCCAAGCTCATTCAGAAACTCCGCGACGGCACGTTCATGAAGGCCTTCACCAACAAAGGGCGGTACAAACGTCTGATGGCCGACATGCCCGTGAAAGTCGTCATGAACCAACACACCGCCCTCCTCGGCGCGGCCTCCGTGGCCGGAGCCCTGTCTCACGCATCTGCCGTATGACACCGCCCGATCTCGACAGTTTCAAGAAAGCCGCCGCCTTGAAGGCCGTGGAGTTTATCCGCGACGGCATGGTCGTGGGATTGGGGACCGGATCGACTGCGAAGCACATGGTCATCGCGTTGGGTGAAAAAGTCCGCGCGGGCATGACCCTGCGTGCCGTACCGACTTCGCAAGAAACCGCCGCACTGGCCAGACAGTCCGGCATTACCCTGATCGACACAGATAACCGCTGGGACATCGATATCGCCATTGACGGGGCCGACCAAGTCGATCCGGGCTTCAACCTGATCAAAGGTGGAGGAGGCGCGCTCTTGAAAGAGAAGATCGTCGCCGCCTCGGCCAGGCAATTCGTGGTGGTGGTCGACGAGACGAAACGCGTGAAGGTGCTTGGGGGGGCCTTTCCTCTGCCGATCGAAATCATTCCCTTTGGCTGGGGCAGTACTGCGCGGGAGATTGAAACGCTCACCCGGAGCCCTGTTGTCCTCCGCGAGCGGAACGGCACGCCGTTCAAGACGGAAGCAGGCAACCTCATCGTCGACGTGCATCTGGCTCGCATCGAGCAACCGGCTGATCTGGAAATCGCCTTGAATCAAATTCCCGGGATCGTCGAAACGGGCCTCTTTGTCGGACGGACCGATATCCTGATCGTCGGCAAGGCCAGCGGCACGGAAACGCTCCGTGCGAAAAATATATGACGGGCACCGACGATCTCTACCGGCTTCCCCGCCGCGTCATTCCCAACCGATACGAGATCCGGCTTGAGCCGGATTTGGGCAACGCGCTGTTTCACGGCCAGGAAACCGTGACCGTGACCGTCGTGGAGCCGACAAGAGCCATCGTGATGAACGCGGCGGAACTGTCGGTCAGCCAGGCCTACTTGGAGAACGATCGGAAGCAACGGCTGGATGCGTCCATTGACTTGGACGATCCGTTGCAACGTTGTCGGCTGACCTTTGCACAGACCGTGACTCCGGGCGTATGGCGTGTCGTCATCGCGTTTCACGGCATCCTCAATGACAAGTTGCGCGGCTTCTATCGCAGCACCTACAAAGACACCTCGGGAACGACCCAGACGATGGCCGCCACGCAATTCGAGGCAACGGACGCGCGGCGGGCCTTTCCCTGTTGGGATGAACCGGATTTCAAGGCCGTCTTTGCGATCACACTCGCCGTCGATCCCAACCTCACCGCGGTATCAAACACGTCCGTCGTTTCAGCCTCCATCGAGGGGGGAAAGAAGGTCCTGCGCTTCGCCGACAGCATAAAGATGTCGACCTACCTGGTCGCATTCGTCGTTGGACGTCTGGAAGCAACCGAGCCGAGATTCGTCGGCAAGACACCGATCCGGCTCTGGACCGTACCCGGCAAGCAACCACTCACCGAGTTCGGTCATGACATCGCAGCGGCCTCGCTTGATTTTTTCGAACGGTACTACGCCATTCCCTATCCGGGCGACAAGCTTGATCTGCTCGCCATTCCCGACTTCGCCTCCGGCGCCATGGAGAACCTCGGCGCCATCACCTTTCGGGAAACGGCGCTCCTGGTCGACCTCCATGCCGGGACCCATGGTGAACTGGAGCGGGTCGCCGACGTGGTCGCTCACGAGAACGCACACATGTGGTTCGGCGACCTGGTCACGATGTCCTGGTGGAACGGTTTGTGGCTCAACGAGGCCTTTGCCACCTTCATGGAAATGCTGGCCGTCGACGCCTGGAAGCCGGAATGGAAGCGCTGGGACACGTTCGGCGTGTCACGGGCTGCGGCTTTTTCCGTCGATGGACTGTGGAGCACGAGACCGATCGAATATCCCGTTCGCGCGCCCAAGGACGCCGACGCGATGTTCGATGTGCTGACATACGAAAAGGGCGCGTCGGTCCTCCGCATGCTCGAACAGCATATCGGGCCGGACGTCTTTCGCGACGGTGTGCGCGACTATCTCAGTGCCCATGCCTATGGCAACGCCGACACGAAAGATCTCTGGGTGTCACTCGGGAAGGCCGCCAAACAGCCGGTGCCTGAGCTCATGGACGGGTGGATTTTCCAGCCCGGCTACCCGCTTGTGAGTGCTCAATCGGCCGGAGGGTCTGAACTGACCCTCACCCAGCAGCGATTTACCTATCTCCCAACAGGAGAATCTCCCAAACAGAGCTGGCAGATTCCTATTCAGATTCGCATTGAGACGAGTGAGAAGACTGAGCATCGAACAGTCCTTCTCACAGGGCGCGAGACGCGCATGCCACTTCCGTCGGATACCCGGCAGGTGCTGATCAACGAGGGGGGACACGGGTTCTACCGGGTTCGGTACGACGCCCCGTTGTTAAAACGTTTATTGGGGACGGGGTTAGATCGCCTCGCGCCGACCGAGCGGTTCAATCTTGTCAGTGACGCCTGGGCGACGACTCTCTCAGGCGCGATGCCGCTTCCCGACTATCTTCATCTCACTCGACATTTCATGCAGGAACGAGATAAGAACGTCTGGGCGGTATTGCTCGACTCATTCTCATTCTTGAACCGGATTATCGCAACTGGAGACCGGCCTGCATTGGAAGCCTTCGTCAGGACCCTTGTCGCTCCGGCTGTCCAGGAATTGGGATGGGTGCCGCGGTCGAATGAAACCGATCTTGTGCGGCAATTGCGGGGGGAACTGCTCGGCGCATTGGGGAAGTTAGGCAACGATCCTGCGACTCAAGACCAGGCCTCCGTGTACTATCAACAATACCGAAAGGACCCGGCAAGCGTCGATCCCAACATCGTGCCGGCGCTTGTGGCCGTCCTAGCCCATACCGGCGACGAGGCGCGCTACAATGAGTTCTCCGAACGCTATAAAAAGGCAGCGACTCCGCAAGAGGAGCGGCGCTACCTCTTTTCACTTGCCGCCTTTCAGTCTCCTTCGTTGCTCACGCGCACCTTGGCCCGCACGATCGACGGAGAAATCCGCACGCAGGACGCCCCCTTCGTCGTCAGTGCCGGACTGGGTAATGTGTACGGACGCGAGTCGGCCTGGGAGTTTGTCAAAAAGAATTGGGACCAGATGGACCGTCTGTTCCCAAAACAAGGCGTGCGCCGTATGTGCGGCGGTATCGCCGGTCTTGCTACTCCTGAGTTGGAACAAGACGTGCGGGCATTTTTCGCCTCACGCAAGATCGACCTGGGGGGCAAGACGCTGGAGCAATATCTCGAACAGCTGCGCATCGCGGTGGCCTTTCGGGAGCGAGAAGGTCCGCGGTTGAACTACCATCTCGCCCAAAACATGCCACCCGTACGGACTTGAGACCTATCCGCTCTCGCTGTAAACTGACGTCAGCTCCCCACTGCAACACACTGCGAGCGGCTGCCTATGAGTCCAGCTTGTTTCCTGAGACTCTTGATTCTTCTCTGCCTGGCAGGTTCCGGGCTCGCCGGCTGCGGAGAGAGTAAGGAATCTTCTGAGTCGCTGCCGGACCTTCCCACCAACAACTCCTTAACCCTACAGCTCGTCACGGCGAATCTCACTTTCCCGGTTTTCATGACTGCCGCCCCCGGTGACAGCACTCGCCTGTTCGTCGTCGAAAAGAATGGATTAATTCGAATCTTCAATGTGGGGACCGGTGCGCTGCTTCAAGCGCCATTCCTTAGTCTGAGCGGCCAGATTTCGACGGCTGGAGAGCGAGGGCTGCTGGGCATTGCGTTTGATGCTCAATACGCGGCCAACCGCCAGTTCTATGTCTTCTATACCGACCAGACCGGAGACATCGTCATTGCCCGCTATCTCAGGAATGCGGCAAATGCCAATGTTGCCGACCCAGCCGGCACAACGCTTCTCACCATCGAGCATTCAGCTGAGTCCAATCACAACGGCGGCATGCTGGTTTTTGGAGCCGATGGCTGTCTCTATGCGAGTGTCGGAGATGGAGGCGGAAGTGGCGATCAGAGCAACAACGCACAGACGGTGACGTCCCGGCTTGGGAAAATCCTTCGGCTCAATCCTTACACGGGAAGTACCTGCAACATCGCGACGAACCCTTTCTTTCTGAGCGGGGCCCCCGACGTTTGGGGCTTTGGCCTCAGGAACTCCTGGCGGTTCTCCTTCGATCGGGTGACCAATGACCTGTATATCGCGGATGTCGGTCAGGGAGCGCGGGAGGAGATTAACGTCTCGCTTGGTCCAAACGCAGGTCGAAGCTTGAATTACGGGTGGCGATTGATGGAAGGGTTTCTCTGTTTCAATCCTGCCACGAACTGCAACCAAGGCGGCCTGACACTGCCGGTCCTCGACTATCCCCATGCAGAAGAAGCCTGCTCCGTCACCGGTGGTTATGTGTATCGAGGTTCCGCCGCGCCAGCGCAGCAGGGCACGTATTTCTATGCCGATTTTTGCAATGGCTTTGTACGGAGCTTCCGCTACCAGAACGGCCAAGCCACGGATCAATTCAAGTGGCCGCTTCTCAGCCGACAGGGCATCACGAGCTTCGGCGAAGATGCCCAAGGCGAACTCTATCTCATGACTCAGGGCGGGAGTCTCTTCAAGATTGTTCCGAATTAACGGTCGAGAGTCCTCTATTCGTGCCGGAGCACCGAGAGCGGAGGCTGGCCGAGAATGCGGTAGGTGCTGAGAAAGCCCACCAGCAGGGTGAGCGTGATCGTCGCGACGAAGCCCGTGGCGAGCACGGCCGGTTGAAGGCTCCAGGCCAGGTCGAACACGGTCGAAAGAATTGCCCAGGACAAGGCGCTCGCCAGGGCGCTGCCGAGCAGCCCCCCCAGGGCCCCCAGCAATGCGTACTCCACGGCAAACGTTTGCGCGATCACTCCACGCGTGGCTCCAAGGGCTTTGAAAATCACCGATTCGTACAGACGGCGGTAGCGGGTTGCGGCCAGTGCCGCCGCCATGACGAGACCGGCGGACAGGACACAGAACAGCGCTACCGCACGAATGGCCAGGGACAGGCGATCGAGGACTCGCGCAAAACTGTCGAGGACGTCGCCGATATTGATGGCCGTCACATTGGGAAATGAGGCCACCACTGCCTGTTGGAGCGCCACCTCTTCCGATGGATGTATACGAACAGTGGCGACATAGGTTTGTGGGGCTCCGTCCAGCGCCCCGGGCGAAAAGATCATGTAGAAGTTGGTCGAGAAGTTCCCCCACTCCACTTGTCGAATGCTGCTGATTTCTCCCGTGATGGGCGCGCCCTGGATATCAAGCTCGACGGTATCTCCAACGGTGAGGCCGAGTTGCCTGGCCGCATCTTCCTCGATCGAGATCAGCGGTTTGGTGAAGACCTGCCCCGGTTTCCACCAGGCGCCCTGAATAACCTTGTTGTCTTTGGGAAGGTCTTGAAGAAACGTCAAGACGTACTCGCGGGTCAGGTACCATTTCTTCCGCCGTTCTTCTTTCTCTGCGGTCTTCTCCCGTTGCTCTTCCTCCTCGGACGTCGGTTCAATTTTGATGGCGCGGCCCTTGAGCGCGGAGAGGCGTGATCGAATCAGCGGGGTCAACTTGGGGGCCGGATCGTTCGATCGCCGGCGGAGGAGCGCGACAAATTCTTCAGACTGATCGGGTTGGATATCGATGAAGAAGAAAGTCGGGGCGTCGGTCGGCCGCTTCTCGCCGACCTGCGTGAGCAACGACCGTTCGACAAGCGAGACCGTCGTCACGACCATCACTCCGATTCCGATGGCAATCGTGATGCCCACGACCTGACTTCCCGGCCGCACGACGTTACCCAGTGCCTGGCGAAGCACGAGATGCTCCGGGCGCGGCCATTGCTTGAGAGCCGAGAGTGCGAAACGGGCTGACAGGCCCAACAGCAGCACGGCAACCGCAAATGAAAGAATGAAGAGAGCCCCGACTTTCCATGATCCGGCCTGCCACATGGAGAGGAGGGTCAATCCCACACCGATGACGATTGATGTGAGGGCTTTGACCCGGTCCATTCCTTGCCAGAATCTCCCCCATCGGGTCCTCTCGGAATCGCCGGAGGACGTCAGCGGAGCGACATCTTGGCGAAAAATACGAGCCGGTTTGACTTCACGGATCGTCAGCAACGGCCACAGCGTAAAGAGCAGCGTGGACAACAGGCCCAATGCCAATCCCTTTGCCAGGGGAGCGAAGGACACATCCATCCCGCCCTTCGCAAATCCCAATTGATCGAGCAGATCCGATGCCATCAGTGCCGCGATCATCCAGGGCAGCCCCTGGTGGAGGAGCACACCGATGATCAGCCCGACGAGGCTTCCCACCAGCCCGAGGATCATCGCCTGCAGCACATAGGTCCAAATGATCGTCGGGGAATCCGCCCCGACCGTCTTCAGAATCGCGATGGTATTCAGCTTTTCCCGCATAAAGGCATGAACCGAGGTGGCGACTCCCAGTCCTCCCACGAACAGCGCCGTCAAACCGATCAGGCCCAAATAACGGGTCAGCTGTTCCAGGGACTGCTTCAGTTGCGGTTGCGCGTCACGGTATCCCGACACACGGGCTGAATCAGAGGCAAGTCGTCCTCTCAACTCATAGAGCAGCGGCTCCGGGACCATGGCGCTCGGGATTTTCAGCAGATATCGTTCACGAACCCTGCTGCCCAATTTGATCAGGTCAGCCGCGTGAAGCCCTTCCTGTGACATGAATACCCGGGGACCAAGGCTAAAGGCATTGGCCATGCGGTCCGGCTCTGTCCTGACGACGCCGGTGATGACGAACTGCCCTTGACCGATCTTGAGCCGATCTCCGACAGCGAGCCCCATTCTGATCAAAAGAGACTCCTGGACGACCACTCCAAAACACAGCCGTTCCGGGCAGTTTCCGGTCTGCCGGCGAAGGAGTTCCGTCAAGCCGACGTCGGGTTCCAGTCGAAGTGAACCATACAACGGGTATTGCGGCTCGACGGCTTTGAGCTCAATGATTTGCGTCGGCTGCCCGGTCGGAGATGATGCAGCCTTCGCCGCCATGGCGACCAGCTCGCTGATATGAGTCGATGCCACGTCGCGATCTCTTAGCGAATCCAGGACGGCTTGACCGGTGGGACTCACCTGCCAGGACAGCCGGATTTCAAGATCCCCGCCCAGGAGGCTACGCGCTTCTTTGGTGACCGTCTGCTCGACCTGTGCTCCGAAGAGCGAGACGCCCGTTAAGGCGCCGACGCCGATGGCAATGCAGACCAGGAAATAGAGAAAGTGCCGCCATGCCGCGCGTGTCTCCCGCCACGCCATATGGAGTGTAAAGGAGATCATGAGCGGGAATTGGGGGTGGAATCTGAAGATGTCCGATCGCGGGAGAGGACCCGGTCCGGGCGTGACACGGCTGTCGGACGCTCGTCGACGACTCCGGAATAGGAGGGCAGGCTATCAGATTCCAGGCGTCCGTCGCGCATCGACACCACCCGCTGCATCGAAGCCGCCAGAGTCGTATCATGCGTGACCAGCACCAGGGTCGTCCCGGAGTAGGAGATCAATGACGGATGCGCCGGTCGTGCTGTCGAGATTACCCGTGGGCTCATCGGCTAACAGGATCGGCGGACGGCAGGCAAAGGCGCGCGCGACCGCGACGCGTTGCTGTTCTCCTCCGGACAGCTGCACGGGGTAATGCCCCATGCGATCGGACAGTCCCACCGCCGCCAGCAATTCCGCAGCCCGCACACCGGCCTTCCGCTCGCCGCTCAGTTCCAGCGGAACTGCGACGTTTTCAACCGCCGTGAGGGTGGGGATCAGATGAAACGATTGGAAGACATACCCTACCTTTTCACGTGCCGCTTTCCGATAGCGTCGTAATCTCCGTCCCGTCGAGCGTGATCGATCCGGCTGTCGGACGATCGAGTCCGGCCATCAGCCCCAGCAAAGTCGATTTGCCGCTTCCCGACGGGCCGACGACGGCCACCGTCTGTTTGGCGGGAATCGACAAAGAAATTCCCTCGAGAATTCTCACGGAACGGCCGGCCGCCGCGAGAATCATTGACACGTCTTTCAATTGGATCATGGACAATTGACTCGTACCGACAGAGCGACACCTCGAATGGTATTATACTGTACCGAGGAAAGGGGCAAGCGAATTTGCGGCGCGCCGGGCTACGACATCACTGTCTGTCTCATTTCTTATCGGTGACTCTGACTGTTTTCTGCTTCCACACGGCCGTCGCAAACGATTCATCCGACCCACCACAAACCAGGCCTCGCATCGTGGCCTTCGGCGACAGTCTCACGGCGGGGCTTGGCGTCAACAGGGACGACGCTTATCCGGCCCAACTTCAGCGTCGGCTGGACGAGCTCGATTATCGGTATCAGGTGATCAACGCCGGTGTCAGCGGCGAGACCACGGCCGGCGGCCTCCGCCGTGTTCCCTGGGTGCTCGGCAGCAAACCTGATGTGGTCATTCTTGAGCTTGGCGGAAATGACGGGCTCAGAGGGCTCAGCCTCGAACAAACGAAACACAACCTCACCCGGATCATTGAGCAATTGCGGCAGGCCGGAGCCACAATCATCCTGGCCGGGATGAAACTGCCGCCGAATTATGGGCAGGACTATATCAGAGGCTTCGAGGTCATCTACCGGGACCTCGCCAGGCACTATGATCTGGCGTTCATCCCGTTTTTCCTCGAAGGTGTGGCTGCGTCACCGGCCTTGAACCAGGCCGATGGCATCCATCCAACTAGGGAAGGCTACCGGATCGTCGTCGAACAGGTGCTTAAAGCGTTGACTCCGGTGCTGCAAGCCCGATCCAGAAAATCCCGGGCTCCTCATGGAGGTAGTTGACAGCCTCCCCCTCCCGCCGAAACCACCGGGAGAAAGACCGTACGGCTGGCAGTGGGGTCAAAAGGGATCGGACGGTTACGACTTCTTGAAGAATGTGTCGTAGACACCGTAGCCGAGGATCACTGCGATCAGCGTATAGTACAGACCGGTGATCCCGCTGTAATCCGGGGGCCCTCCCTCGGCAGGAGCATTGGCGAATGCCGGCAACACTCCAGCGAGTACGGTGATTCCTGTCAGCAGACCGAGCTTCTTCATGACCGTTCCTCCTTGAAGCAACTCCAGAAAACGAAGGTGGCATTCTACTGAAATTGGTAGGCTGGGCGCAAGAGGCCCCTGCTGCTTAGAGGACCTGTCGATTACTTGGACGGGAACTTCTTGGTGAGGGTATTAAGTGCGTCGGTTACTTCCTTAAAGGACCCTGCAAGCTTGTCGAGATGGGTGCCTTTCTTGAGGATCTCGCTCGCCACTGCCCGGAGCTGCCCGTCGAACTTGATGACTTCACCGGCGAGCCCGGCGGCATTGTTCAACAGTCCCGCATAGGCGGTGATTTCACGCTGCTGCTCTTGCGCCGCCTCTTGGGCGGCCTTGGTCTCTTGGATAGAGGACTGGAGCTGTTGAGTCAGACGCGCCGTATACGCTTCGCGATCCCTCATCTCCGACTCCAGAGTGGCGTGGGCTTCTTCACTTTGACGGAGCCGATCTTCCATGCCTTTGATCGCGTGAATCCATGTTGACACGTCCCCGGGACCCAAGGGGGGAGACTCGGGGATCTCGGTTCCCTTTTCGATGGCCTTCATGGCCGGCCCCAACCATTCCACGAATAGCATCACCTCGCCGAGCTTCACATCAGGAGGAGATGACGGGGATGCCGCTGGCTTTCCATTAGCCGAGGAGTCTGCCGACGATGCCTGAGCCGCCTTGGCAGCCTGGGCCTTTTTCGCCTGCTGGGGCTGGACCCATCGGTGGTACTCCAGCAAGACCGCAATAGAATGGCGGCACATCGGATCTTCCGAGAGCGTGCACGAACACTTCGAAATGAGATGACCGTCTTTTAAACGGACAGTCTGTTCATAGAGGCCGGAATTGCCGATGACGGCCGACGTGATTTGTGAATCATCCGCTTCCACGATGCGCACACGGTTTTCCGCCACATACTGGCGGCCGATCCTGAAGGCGTTGGTTTCGACCACCGATTGAATCATCTGTGGATCTAACAACCCCAACCGTTCAGCGCTGCAGGCAATTTTGTTTTTCATCATCATGGGCTCCAGCTTGATAAGCTATTCTTCAAGTGTGCCCCTCCGCTTCGAGACAGTCAAGTCCAGACCTGCATAATACCCCTATACAGAAAGGGGGGAGAACCACCCACAATGACTACGTGACGAACGGATTTATCGGCAGCGTTTTGGTGGGCCCTTCTGACTCATCGGAGTCAGCCAGACATAGTCCGCGATCTTCTCCCGTACCAATTCACGGACCTCCTCGATCCGGCTCCTGTCGAACGAGGTCATATAGACCGTGGTCTGCTTCACATGGCCTGACAGCCGTCTGGCAACCCGCATCGGCACCGGGAGACCGTATTGGATATGCCCCCCGCCCGTATAGCTCACCATGATACCGCGGGACCCGCTCGTCTCTCGGCGCAAGGCTTCCAACCCCGCAGTCAGCGTCTTGGCCATGCCTTCGTCGCGGACCATTGAAGCCTCGTACATCGTCCGGAAATGTTCCTCGGTACCTCCTCCATGGCATTGCTGAAGCTGATCGATGATGCGCGCACGATAGGCAGGATCATCGACGATCTCCTCATGATCCAGCCCCCATTGCGTCCATTCCTGCTCTTGCCGGACCTGCTCCAGGCCGGTTTTCACGACCCGCCGGATCAGAGGCCTCGGGGGATTCATGGAGAGGAGGGACAGGCGCCGGGCACGGGCAAATGCCACCAGCGGCTCATAGTCTTCAAACGCGCCACCCCAGTTCTGTGTCCATTTGACCTGTTCGAGGAATTGGCTTCGCCCCAGCCGATCGTTCAAGACATAGTCGTCTAGGGCCGGCTGGCCGTCCCATCCGAATATCTCTATTCCGATTGTAGGCTGAAGACCATGGGCCAGCAGCCAGTCCAGGACTTTCAGGGCGGCTTCGACATGATAGCGATTGTGGTGCTCTTCCCCCAAATAGACAATTTCATACGCCGCCAGCTCGTTCAGCCACTCAGACGATGAGAGCACCCGGCCGGTTTGCGTGTCCACCACCTGCCATGGCTGCCACCCGGACTCCTCACTGGAATCGAGGAGTTGCCGCTGTTCCAGGACGCACCCGAAACTCAGCATGAGCAGACACGCGGCCATTCCCAGCCGGATAGCAAGCCGGACGGTTGAATGGCGGCGAGTGATCATCCTGAGCAGGGTTTCCATGGACATGGCCAACTCCTATCACACTGCCGAGAGACGGACAAGCTGCCTTGACGACGGCGTTCACAGGCCACTATTCTCCAAAGACATTGAACGTACCTGCGACTGGCCGCCAACCTCCGGATAGTCTGATGAGTGCCGAGCCCTCCTCCCTCGCCGAGTTCCGCCGCCTCGTCAGCGAGCGGGCCCGACAATTTTCTACCCAGTGGGAAGCCTCAAGGCAACTGATCGAACGACAGAAGTTTGCCGCAACCGTTTCCCGGCTCCTCCAGCTGGTTCAGCAGCGAGACCTTCCGGCCACCGTTAAAGAACCGCTGCTCAAAGTATTTGATAGGCCACAGGCACAGCGGGTCCAGGACTTGAACGGCGAATGGCTCAAAACCCTGACGGGGTTTCCGCCGGCCAAAGCCCTGCGCGCCCTCTGTATATTCTTTGATCTCGTTGCCACACCCGGCTCGCAGTGGGCAATCCCTGCAATCGCCAGTGAAGAAGTAGAGCTCCTGATCCGCCGTCGGGCCAATCCGTTCGATCTTCTGCACGTCGTCGAACCGGCGTCCCTGTTGGACCTCGGCGCTGGCGATCTTTCTTTCGCCGGCGAATTGGTTGAGTACTATGGTCCGGAACTCCGTCGGCAGCGCAGGCAGCTGCTCCTTCATTGCATCGACCGGCTCGATCCCGGTTCACAGCTGGGCGCTCCTCTCCACCCCAGTCAGGAAAGGCTGCGAACACTTCAGCAGACCGACGGTGTCTCCTTTGCCTTCTATGGGAATCAAGATATGTTTGATCTCCGTTCATTGGAGGAACGTGGCTTGCTCGCGAAGCGATACGCGATTGCCACCTGCTGGGCGCCGGCCACACCGACGTTTGCGTACGATCCGGGGAGGCTTGCCCGGCCAATCATTGAAGAGGAGCTGCGCCGGACCATGGGTGCGTCCAGACAGATCCGGTACCAAGGTGAGCGGGCGCTCGAAGTGCTGCACGGAGATCGTGCCCTCCTCTTTCCACCCTGGAAGTTTGAGATCGTCGGCCCTCGAGCGCTTCTCAATCTCCTCGCGACTCGAGGCCTGCTGTGTGTCCTCGGTGCGGTCGATAACCAAGTGTTTTGGGAACTCTTGGCCCAATTGCTCGAGGACCCACGCTACCGCCCGCGAGATCGGCCCTTTACCGCTGCCACTATTCCGGAGATCTTCGGCGACCTCTATGTCGCACTTGCTCGCCTCCCGATCGGCGACTCCGTGGAGCTTTCGGAACTGGGGACTCTCCGACAGCCACTTCCTACGGACACATCTTCCTCCTCGCCGAACCATACACTCGGCACATTTCGGTATGTTCGGATTAGCCGAGGAGCAACCTTCCCAGGCATTCCTGCGAGCAACACAGCGAGACAATTCTCCGCCATGGCGGAAGAGGTCGCACCGTGGTTCCTGACCCTGATCCCCGCGTAACAGCTCCCTCAAGGCATAAAAAGCCATAAAAATTGACCACCCCAGGACCCTTTGTTAGACTTCGACGGTGTCCTACCGGCGAATCCAATCCCCTGGCCAGATAAGGCTTCCATGATGAATTCCACACAACCGATTCGAGCGATTCACGAGAATATTTCACGGGTGATCAAAGGGAAGCCGCAGGTCATCGAACTGACCCTCGTGGCGTTGCTGGCCCGCGGCCATCTTCTACTTGAAGACGTGCCGGGGGTAGGAAAAACCACGCTGGCCCATAGTCTTGCGCGATCGTTGGACTGTTCGTTCAAGCGCATTCAGTTTACGAGCGACCTGTTGCCATCCGACATCGTCGGCGTATCGATCTTCAATCGTCAGAAGCAAGCATTCGAGTTCATGCCCGGCCCCATCTTCGCCAATATCGTGCTGGCTGACGAGATCAATCGGACGACCCCCAAAACACAAAGCAGTCTCTTGGAGGCCATGAGCGAAGCGCAGATTTCCGTGGATAATCAAACGTATCCGCTGAACCAACCGTTCATGGTCATTGCCACCCAGAACCCCGCGGAATACCACGGCACCTTTCCGCTTCCCGAATCCCAGCTGGATCGGTTTCTGATGCGGCTGCGTATCGGCTATCCGTCGCCTGACGAGGAAAAGAAGGTGCTCGATCGACCCCAGTCCCTGCATCCGGCCGAGGACCTTCAGCCGGTGCTCGCCGCGCAAGACGTACTGGATCTTCAAGCTCAAGTCGATAAAGTCTTCATGGAAGAAAGCCTGACGGAGTATCTCTTGTCGATCGTGCAGGCCACGAGACAGTCCGAACTCGTCTCGTTGGGAGTGAGCACCCGCGGCGCATTGGCCTTGAGTCGGGCGGTCAAGGCCCTGGCACTGGTGCGTGGCCGAAACTACTGTCTTCCGGACGACATCAAGGAGCTTGCCCCGACGGTTCTCTCTCACCGCATCATGGTGGCCCGCACACAAGGCCTCCGCCAGCGAAGCTTCGAGCAGGCCGAGCGGATTATTCAAGATCTCGTGGAATCGGTTCCTGTTCCCGTATAGCCGCTCCTCCTCTCACAGGTTGCGGAACAACTATTTTCGGCAGGCAGAATGACGAGCTGGTGACACATGCTGACCCGACTCCGCGCGATCGTTCAGCGGTTTACGTATCACCGCTCAACCCGCCTGACGTCCGAAGGTCTTCAATTCTTGTTCTTCACCCTGGCTGTGGGCATCGCCGCGATCAATACCGGCAACAACCTCTTCTATCTGTTGCTGTCGATGATGTTGAGCATCATCTTGGTCTCGGGGATCGTCGCGGAGCACTGCCTGCGGCGTTTGGAATTCCACCGTCACCTGCCGGACCTGCTGTTCACCAATGAGCTGGCGACGGCGACCCTCGTGGTTAAGAACCGGAAATCCCGGTTCCCCAGCTTCTCGCTGACTCTATTCGATGTCTGCGACGGGCAGGATATCGATCGAGGCCTGGTGATCCGCGAGCTGCCTCCCGGCGCCAGCAAGCTGCTGTCTTATCCCCTGGTCGCTGCCCGCCGAGGCCGGCTGCGGCTGGATGGAGTCCGAGTGATCACGTCATTTCCGTTCGGCCTCTTTCTCAAGAAAGCCTATTATCCCGTCGCCGGAGAGGCGATCATCTGCCCCGAAATCAAGCCGCTCGCGGATGAAGCGCTACAAGACTTGCTGGCCGCCGGACAGGAACACACGGCTCATCGAAAAGGCTCCGGGAGCGACCTGTACAATCTGCGCCTCTACCAGGCCGGAGACGACTCGAGAGCGATCCATTGGGTGACAACGGCCAGAACGTCAAAACTGACCGTCCGAGAAACTGAAGCGGAGAGTCAACGCCGGGCCTCGATTTATCTGTCGCTGCTGGCTCCTGACAACCTCGATACGGAGTTCGAGGAGGCCGTCGCATATACGGCTTCTCTGGTCCATCACTTGGCAGCCCGTGGCTATCATCTGCAATTGACGGCTGGGGCGTCTCGTTCCTCCTTCGGACAAGGTGAAGCCCATCTTCTCGACCTTCTGCGCATGCTGGCCCTCTGCGAACGGCGCGCTCCGCATGCCGAGATGAGGTCCGACACCGATCGGTTCATGGAGCCGCCTGACAGAGTAGACAGTGGCGCACTGATTGTCGTGCGGCCGTGGCGGGGGGCGGAGGTTCCAAGCATGCCTGTTCCCGCGCTGCTGGTCGACGCCGAGACATTCCTTGGAGCGTCACATGCCATGTGACCAGGCCCTTCGGCTCACCTCGATCGTGCTGGCATCAGCATCGTTCGTCGGATTAGTCCTTGGTGCAAGTCTGCCTGGCTGGCTGATTTTTCTGACCGCATCGGCTCTGCTCGTTGCACTGTCGCGAACCGGAAATGTGACCGCCATCACCTCTGTGGTCCGGCTTGTGACCTTATCGCCAACAACCTGGAATGTCCTTGTCTTGAGTGGTTTCCTCGGATTCTGGATCGACAGCCTGTGGATTTCTGGCGACCTCCTGACATCCGGGATTCATTTTCTCTTGGTCCTGATGATCATTAAATTGTTCAATCTGCAGCACCGGCGGGACTATGTGCATCTCTTTGCCATAAGCCTGGTCGCGATTTTAGCGGCTGCGTCGTTAACGTCGGAGCTCTGGTATTTCCCCATCTTTCTCGCCTATATGTTGGCCGGGGTCTGGACCCTGCTGCTCTTCCAGCTGACCAAAGACGCCGCCGTTCCGTCGGCTGCCATGCGACGGGAACCTGAACCGTTGGAATCGAATCGCGATGTCACTCCTAAATTGTTCTGGCTGGCCAATGGGCTCGCCGCCGCGACCTTTGGATTGACCCTCGTCATCTTCTTCGTGATCCCCCGTGTGAGCGCCGGGTTTTATCAGAAGGGGTATGGCGAGAACATCCGCACCTCAGGGTTCTCAAATACGGTGGACTTGGGATCCATCGGACCAATCAAACGTGACCGCAGTGTGGTGATGCGTGTCGAGCTGCCGGACCGCCAGGCGCATGAAGTGGGACGATTCTATTTGCGGGGCCTGGCGTTCGATCGTTACGACGGGAGATCGTGGGCGAATCAATTGAGCCACCGCCGGAGCCTGAGCGAAGATTCACCGGAGACGTTTACTCTGCGCGGGAGTCAGTCGCACAAGCCGTCTCCCCACGGACCTGCGCTCCGCCAGCATATTCAGTTGGAGCCCCTGGATACTCCTGTGCTCTTCGCGGCACCCTTTGCGGAATCCATCAACGGCAGGTTCCCGGCTATCCAAGCAGATGTCACCGGCGCCCTGTATTTACCGTTTCCGAGTTCGACGCGTATTGAATACTCCGCCGTCTCTCGATCGAACACGGTAGCGCCGGCCGATTTGCAGCCCCAGCCAGCCGCGTATCCCGAGTTGTTTATCAGGCATTTCCTGCAAATGCCTGTGCAATCGGAACGCATCGCTGCGCTGGCGCGCGACGTGGCCGAATCCAAACAGACCATATATGAAAAGGCCGTCGCGATTCAGGACCATCTCTCGAGCCATTACCGGTACAGCCTCGATGCCCCGCTTGCCGCACAAGCGCATCCGCTCGAGGAGTTTCTCTTCGACAGGAAAACCGGCTACTGCGAGCACTATGCGACGGCCATGGTGATGATGTTGCGGGCGATCGGCATTCCCGCTCGCCTCGTCACAGGCTTCTTGGCGACCGAATGGAACGAGTATGGGAATTACTATGTCGTGAGGCAGCAGGATGCCCATGCCTGGGTGGAGGTGCATCTGCCGCATTCCGGTTGGGTCATGATGGACCCAACGCCGGCCGATGGCGACAGCCCCGGCGGGACCCTCCCGGCATGGCACACGGTGCAGAGCATGCTGGACAGCGTCCGGCTTCGCTGGAACCGTTTCTTCGTGCAATACAGTGCGACCGACCAGCTTGCCGTCATGCGTGACCTACAGACCGGCAGCGCTTCCGTCCGTCTCCGGACACTGGATTCCCTGGCTGCGTTCTTGAGACCTCTGACGGACGCGTTTGAGACAGGCATCGACTCCATGACCAACGGGGGCCTACCTCATGTCGTGAAGGTCGTCGCAATCCTGTTGGCCGGATGCGGCGGCGTTGCCTGGCTTGTCTGGGCACGGCCGTGGAATTGGCCACGCCGGTCAACGGGTGCAGCCGGTAACGAACAGGCGATCGTCCAGCTCTACCGTCGGATGCTTCGACAACTCGAGCGGAGGGGGATACGCAAGCCCGCCGCCATGCCTCCGCTCCAATTCATTCGTATCATCCAAGCACAGTGGAGTACCGCGGGCACAGCCGTGGCGTCCATTACGGAACTCTATTGCCGCGCACGTTTCGGTCGCGTGCCTCTCACAAGAGAAGAACTTCACCGTGCGCAAGAGACCTTCCACCAGTTGACGTCGTTGAGCCGCTCATAGGCCCAGCTGCCTCGGATTTCCTCGTCCATTCTCCACCTGTCCGGGACCAGTCCTCGTGACGTGCACGGCGCAATCCGCCTGTTTTCAACGCTCACGACACCGGGCTGGCTTGACCTCCTCCTCGAATCTGCGTACAAGCAGGTGGCTATGAAGCTGGTCCAGAAACGATCGAAGAAGACGGGCCTGTCGCCGGGTACGCTGGTTCATATCGGCGAGAACCGGACCGAGACGGTTGAGATCACGCTGTTCAACTACGCCGGCGCGCAGTGCGACGAGCGCACGGTCACAAATCCAAACGATCTGCAGCCGCCCGCGGACGAAACGGTGACGTGGATCAACGTCGGAGGCGTCCACAAGCTCGACCTACTGGAGGCCTTCGGAAAGCAGTTCGGCCTCCATCCGTTGCTCCTGGAGGATATCGCCAATACGGACCAGCGGCCCAAGCTCGACGATTACGAGACCTATGTGTTTCTGGTGGTGAAGATGCTGGCGGTGACCGACCGGGGAGGCATTCTTGTCGAACAGGTGAGTTTCGTGCTCGGACGCAATTACGTGCTCTCGTTTCAAGAAAACGGGATCGATGTCTTTCATCCGGTACGCGATCGACTGCGCGCCGGCAAAGGTCGCCTCCGCCACAACGGCTCGGACTATCTGCTCTATGCGCTGGTGGACGCGGTCGTCGATCAGTATTTTGCCGTGCTGGAGTCACTCGGCGAAAAGATCGAAACACTGCAAGAACGGGTGATGGCCGACCCGAAGCCCGATATCCTCAGGGACATCCACGCGCTGAAACGGCAACTACTGTTCGTTCGGCGGGCCGTCTGGCCGTTGCGGGAGGTGACCAACAGTTTGTCCCGCTCGGACTGCCCATACCTGCATGAACCCACAAAGGTCTTTTTCCGCGACATCTACGATCACGTCGTCCAGATCGTCGATACCATTGAGACCTTTCGCGAAATGCTGTCGGCGAGCCTGGACATCTATCTGTCGAGCGTCAGCTATCGTCTGAACGCCGTGATGCGAGTGCTCACGGTCATCACCACGATCTTCATGCCGCTGAGTTTCATCGCGAGTA
The DNA here is from genome assembly GCA_015903945.1 of Nitrospira sp. GTDB lineage: Bacteria > Nitrospirota > Nitrospiria > Nitrospirales > Nitrospiraceae > Nitrospira_D. Next base: position 28,297 of record JABMDL010000043.1, read on the forward strand.
TCTATGGCATGAACTTCGAGCACATGCCGGAACTGAAGTGGGAATGGGGCTATCCGTTCGTGCTGGGCGCAATGGGCCTGGTGGCGGCGGGCATGCTGATCGGCTTCCGGCGTCGCAAGTGGCTGTAGATGGAAGCCGAGTGATCTACTCTTCTTGGACTTCCACCCGATCGACGAAGTACGTCGTTTCGCCGAAGCACGTGGTCGGGAGGTAGCGGTACTCTTTGTAATGCAGAATGACGCGCTTGCCGAGCACGCGTGACAGTTCGTCGGCGACGCGGTCGTCCCACACGGTGAATCCCCACAGGACGGGCGCCACGCCGGGAACCGTCGTCATGGCCAATTCGCCTTCGTGTGTCTTGCACACCCAGCCTTTCCTCGAAAATTTCTGGATGTACCCGGCGCGATTTCCGTCAGAATACGTCCAATTGAACGCCACGGTAAGATAGGCTGCGGCCAGGAGGACGGCTACGGTTATGACCCACTTCATCGTCGATCCTTAGCAGGATGGTGAAAAAGTCCGCCAGCGTCGTTCTCGCGTCGCTCAGAGGCTCAACGTACGGAGCACAGTACGATTCGCCCCTTCGCTCGCTGCGGCCTTGCCGGACGGCCTTTTTGACCATCCTGCGGGCTTTCCATCAGGCCGAGACTCTCCCTGGTCGCGTTTCTCAAGCTGGTCAAAATTGTTTTTCCACAACCCGTTAGCCAATTACCGGAGATCCGCGAAGAGCCACGGGGTTTCCGCTTTCCGGCGTTGCTCATAGGCGGTGATCGCGGCCCCGTGCTGCAGCGTGAGGCCGATCGAGTCCAGCCCGCGATACAGGCAATCTTTGCGGAAGGGATCGATCTCGAATCGATACACCGTTCCCCTCGGAGTCGTGACCGTTTGCTGACCGAGATCCACCGTGAGTGTATACCCCATTGTGCCGGCGGCCTCGCTCAAGAGGGACAGCACCTCGTCCCCCTTCAGCACCACCGGCAAGATCCCGTTCTGGAAACAGTTGTTGTAGAAAATGTCGGCAAAACTCGGCGCGATCACGCAACGAAACCCCTGATCGAGCAAGGCCCAGGGTGCATGCTCGCGGGACGACCCGCAGCCGAAATTGTCTCGGGTCAACAAGATCGTAGCGCCCTGATAGCGGGCTTGATTCAAGAAAAACTCGGGATCGGGCGAACCGTCTTTTCTCTTCCGCCAATCGAAAAACAGGCCGTCACGGAGGCCGGTCCGCTTGATCGTCTTCAGAAACTGTTTCGGAATGATCTGGTCCGTATCGACGTTTACGCGATCAAGCGGCGCGACGAGACCGGTCAGTTGTGTGAAGGCTTGCATACCGGTTACCCCCACGTCCTGATATCGACGAAATGCCCTTCGACCGCGGCGGCCACCGCCATGGCAGGTGACACGAGATGGGTCCGGCCGCCGGCTCCCTGACGCCCCTCAAAATTTCGATTACTGGTGGAGGCGCAGCGCTCACCCGGTTGGAGCACGTCCGCATTCATCGCCAGACACATGCTGCAGCCGGCCTCGCGCCATTCGAATCCGGCCTCGCGGAAGACCCGGTCGAGCCCTTCGGCCTCGGCTTGCTGCTTGACGAGTCCCGATCCAGGGACCACCATGGCATGCACCGTCTTGGCCACTTTCTTTCCCTTGGCAAACGCGGCGGCAAGACGGAGATCCTCGATTCTTGAGTTCGTGCAAGAGCCGATAAAGACCTTGTCGATTGTAATCTCCGTAATCGGCATATTGGGAGTCAGGCCCATATATTCCAAGGCCCGCTCCGTCGCATGTCTCGTCTTTTCATCAGGCATGCCCTTCGGATCCGGCACCCGTTGATCCACGCCGGCCACCATGCCGGGGCTCGTGCCCCAACTGACTTGCGGGGCGATGTCTTCCGCCCGCAGGGTGACAGTCATGTCGTACTTGGCGTTCGCATCGGTCTTCAGCTGCTGCCAGCTGTTCACCGCCTGCTTGAGAAGGTCGCCCTTCGGCGCAAGCGGCCGACCCGTGATGTACGCGATGGTCTTGTCATCCGGCGCCACCATGCCGGCGCGGGCGCCGCCCTCGATCGACATATTGCAAAGGGTCATGCGGCCTTCCATGCTCAAGGCGCGAATGGCCACACCGGTGTATTCGATGACGTACCCCGTACCCCCGGCGGTGCCGATTTTTCCGATGATGGCGAGGATGATGTCCTTGGCCGAACAGCGATCTGCCAGGGTACCGTCGACGCGGATTTCCATCGTCTTGGGCCGCTTTTGCACCAAACATTGCGTGGCGAGCACATGCTCCACTTCGCTGGTGCCGATGCCGAACGCCAGCGCGCCGAACGCGCCGTGGGTCGAGGTGTGAGAATCTCCGCAGACGATCGTGGTGCCCGGCAACGTGAACCCTTGCTCAGGACCGATCACATGCACGACTCCCTGCCTGATGTCGTTCATACCGAACAGGGTAATCCCGAAATCCCGGCAATTATCCTCGAGGGTCTGGATCTGCTTGGCACTAATCTGGTCGGCGATCGGCAGCGTCCGGTCGGTCGTCGGAACGTTGTGGTCGGGCACCGCCAGCGTCGCAGCAGGCCGGCGAGGCCGTCGCCCGGCTAGTTTCAATCCTTCAAACGCCTGCGGGGACGTGACTTCGTGGACCAATTGCCGGTCAATATAGAGGAGTGTGGTGCCGTCCGGCTCTTCTCGAACGACGTGGGATTCCCAAATCTTGTCGAACAACGTGGTGCCCGCCATGCCCCTCACTCCTCCCCGATCTGCGCCGCAAAAAACTGAGGGCGCTCATTATACATAGGCGGTCGCCGGCATGCCAGGGCAGGCTGAGCCGGTTGCCATGTGATGGAGACTTCAGCATCGGCCCCGCCCTGCCGATAAGTAAACGATGGAGAGACCGACGCTCACCCCTGATTCGATCACCATCCCCCGTTGGACCATCAAACGCGACATGCGGTCGATCGGCTGTATCTATTGCCGGTCGATCATCGTCTGCGTGACGACCGACTCCAGGCAAGTGGTGTTCTGCTGTTGCCGCGTCGTGGACTATCGCATCCTGCCGGGAGAATATCCACAGCTCAGCGATGGGCGCACTCGCTGACCCTCCGTCGCTGCTTGTTCCTTGCATCCAATGATGGTCCGTGTTAGCAGAATGGCCGTCAGGACTGTTCGGTGCACCCATCCAACACATTGCAGGTACCGTGGCCTCCCTGATTTGGGCTCAACCATCGGTGATCGTCTGGACCCAGCGTCTGCTCGATAGTTTTCACCATTGGACCGGCCGTGAGTTGATTGGCAGATCTGGATCGATGGAAGACCAGGCGCACGCCCTATTCGGAGCGCCGTTCGTCGTCGTATCGCATGGGACGGACCCAGACCCGATCTTAAATTACGGTAATCAGGCGGCGCTCGATCTCTGGGAAATGGGGTGGGAGCAGTTCACGCAGACGCCTTCACGGCACACAGCCGAGCCTTTGAATCAAGAGGAACGAGCGGCGATGCTGCGGATTGCGGGTCAGCACGGCTACTTCGAGGGCTATCGCGGCGTGAGAATCGCGTCGACGGGGCGTCGATTCCTCGTCGAAGATGCCACGGTCTGGAATGTGTTGGATCCATCAGGCCAGCGCATCGGCCAGGCTGCGACGTTTGGGCACTGGTCCTTCTTGTAGCGGTAGTGCCGAAGGCGGCTCTTTTCTTGCCTGGATTATTGTCCCATGCTATGAGTTTCTCCCATGAAGTATTCCACCGTAGTGGCCGTCGCCGTCATTGCGTTGCTGGCGGCCGCAGGATGCGCCACCCAGCCGCCCGTTCAGTCGTCGGTGACGGCCGACTTTCAGAAGGACGCTCGGTCCGTTCTGGCGGGGGAATGGGAGTACGAAGACGGCGCGACGGTCATGCTCCGGCTGGATAACCAGGGCAACGGTACCTATCCATTCAAAGACGGGCGGTTTGAAACGTCCCGGCTTGTCGACCACACCTGGGTCGGAACATGGTCTCAAAAGGAAAACGACCGCGAGGGTGGCTTCTCCGTGAAATTATCCGAAGACTATTCGGAAGGTCAGGGAACCTGGTGGTACATTCGGATCGGCGCCGACCGGAGGCCCAGCCAAAAAGGCGGCACGTTCCGTCTCAGTAAGAAAGCCACCCTCACCAAGCGCGGCGATGACCGGCTTCCGACCCCTTGATTCGGCTTTCGCTGCGTCGCTCACACGCACTCGGCGATCGGCTGGAGTTCCCTCATCCGCTCGTACCTGAAAGAGCTTGGAGTTGCCGGCGAACAGGACCCGGACAAGCCGGATGGGTCGCAACAATGCCGCGATAGCGTGGGTCGGGCCGGTTAAACTCGAGCATCTGTCCGCTCCCGTCAGACATCGTTCCTCCCGTCTCTTCGATCAGCAGCGCTCCCGCCGCAACATCCCATTCGTTCTCCGGTTCGCAGGTGGCAACCGCATGGATCCGGCCGCTGGCGGCAAGGGCGAGAGCCCAGGCAATGGACCGCATGGGACGGCCGGCTGCATGGGCCTCCAGAGACTTGAATCGTCCGATGTTGTGCTCCCATGGACTAAGGGCAACCACTGGGTGCCCGCCGGTCAGCTGCTCCTGCCACAATCCCGGTTCATCGTTCAAGAGGATTCCTCCGCCTCGCCTCGCGGAGAATAATTCGTTCGTCGAGGGATTGAAAATCGCCGCTACGACCGGGCGGCCTCGTTCAACGAGTGCCACGGAGATGCAAAACTCCGGCTCCCGGTTGATATACGCCTTGGTTCCGTCGATCGGATCGATCACCCACACCCGTGCTTTTTCAAGGCGAGCCGGATCGTCCGGTGATTCCTCCGACAGCCATCCATCGTCGGGAAACAATTCCAGCAAACGGTCTTGAAGAATCCCATTGACCGCCAGATCTGCAGACGTCACCGGGGACCCGTCCGGCTTGATATGAATCTCGAAGCCCTGAGACAAAAGCCGGAGCGCCTCGGCGCCCGCCGTTGTGATCGCCTCGGTTACGATGCGCAGTTCACGATCCCACGTCATGCCGGCAGAGTACCAGGGCCTGTGCCAGAAGAAAAGGATCGCAGGACGAACGAGAGCGGGACTCCATGATGGGTTCGGATTACCTCAAAAAACCATCTTGGAAAAGGAAAAGTGCCATGGTAGGCTGCCACTCAGTATGAATTGCCGCCGCTCATCCCACTGAACAAAGGTACATCGACTCCCATGGCCACACCGTCTTTTCTTGAACCGACCGACCGCTTCATTCACCGACATCTTGGCCCGACCGACGCCGACATCCAGGAAATGCTGGCGACATTGGGGCTTCAATCCCTGGAAGCCCTGGCGGATGCGACGGTGCCCGAAGATATTCGCCTCCGCAGGCCGTTGTCGCTCCCGACGAATCGCGGCGAACAAACCGTGCTGGCCCAACTCAGAGCGCTGGCGTCGAAGAACAAAGTGTGCCGGTCGCTGATCGGCATGGGCTACTACGAATGCGTGACGCCCGGCGTGATCCAACGCAACATTCTGGAGAATCCCGCCTGGTACACGCAGTACACCCCCTATCAGGCCGAGATCGCCCAAGGACGATTGGAAGCCCTGGTCAACTTCCAAACGATGGTCGGGGACCTGACCGGTCTGCCGCTGGCGAATGCCTCCTTGCTGGATGAAGCCACAGCAGCGGCGGAAGCGATGGCCATGTGCTACGTGATCGCCCGAGCCGCAGGCCGGGAGCGGAAGGAATTCTTCGTGTCGCGCGATTGCCATCCTCACACGATTGCAGTGTTGCGGACGAGGGCCGAACCGTTCGGCATCACGATTCGCACCGGCGTGACGACCGCCGCTGATTGCACGGACAGCCGGCTCTGCGGCCTGCTCCTGCAATACCCGGCCACGGACGGCTACGTGGGCGACTTCGGTGACATCGTGGCGAAGGCTCATGCGGCCGGCGTGCTCGTCGTCGTGGCGACCGATCTCCTCGCCCTGACGCTACTCCGTTCTCCCGGCGAGTTCGACGCCGATATCGCCGTCGGGTCCACGCAACGGTTCGGCGTGCCGGTCGGATTCGGCGGGCCGCATGCCGCCTTTCTGGCCACCAAGGAAGAGTACAAACGCCAGATGCCGGGACGCCTCGTCGGCGTCTCGAAAGACGTGACGGGGAAACCGGCCATCCGGCTCTCGCTCCAGACGCGAGAACAGCACATCCGGCGGGAGAAAGCGACAAGCAACATCTGCACGGCCCAAGTGTTACTCGCCGTCATGGCCGGCATGTATGCGGTGTACCACGGCCCTGAGGGGCTGCGACGTATTGCGACGCGCGTGCGCGGGCTCACGCTGATGCTCGCAGAAGGGTTGCGGCGGCTTGGATTCGACGTCTTGCCGAAAGTTTTCTTTGATACGATTCGTGTCCCCCTGGCCCGGAACCACTCGGATCAGATTGCGGCGCGGGCGAAAGAGCAGAGCATCAATCTCCGGCGCTATGACGACGGCTCGATCGGGCTGTCGCTCGACGAAGTCAGCTCGGAAGAAGAAGTCCGCCACCTGCTGGAGATCTTCGTGGGGCATGACCGGCTGCCCTTCACGCTCTCGGAGCTCGTGGCGAGTGTCGACCTGGCCTATCCCGAATCCTTGGCCAGAACGAGCAAGTATCTGACGCATGAAATCTTCAACCGTTATCACTCCGAGCATGAGATGCTCCGGTACCTCCATCGCTTGCAGGCGAAGGACCTCTCGTTGGTACATTCCATGATTCCGCTGGGCTCCTGCACGATGAAGCTGAATGCGACCTCCGAAATGCTGCCGGTCACCTGGCCGGAGTTCGCCCAACTGCACCCATTCGCCCCTGAGGAGCAAACCCTCGGCTATCGGGAGATGATTGACCAACTCGCCGCATGGCTGGCGGAGATCGCGGGATTTGCCGCCTTCTCGATGCAACCGAATGCCGGCTCGCAAGGGGAATATGCGGGCCTGATGGTGATTCGGGCTTACCATCGGTCCAGAGGAGAAACTCATCGGGACGTCTGTTTGATCCCCGTGTCGGCCCATGGGACGAATCCCGCCAGCGCTGCGATGGCCGGTATGACGGTCGTCGTCGTCGCCTGCGACACACATGGCAACGTCGATCTCTCCGACCTGGAAGCCAAGGCAGCTGAACACCGAGACAGGCTGGCCGCGGTGATGCTTACCTATCCATCTACCCACGGTGTCTTTGAGGCAGGTGTCCGGCGGGTCTGCCAGATCGTCCATACCCATGGCGGCCAGGTCTACATGGACGGCGCGAACATGAACGCCATGGTCGGCCTCTGCCGTCCCGGCGATATCGGCGCGGATATCTGCCATCTCAATCTCCACAAGACGTTCTGCATTCCGCACGGCGGCGGCGGCCCAGGCGTGGGCCCGATCGGCGCGGCGCAGCACCTCGCCCCGTTTCTACCGGGACATCCCGTCACGAAGCTCGGAGGGCCGGACGCCATCGGGCCCGTGTCGGCGGCCCCCTTCGGCAGCGCCGGCATCCTGCCGATTTCCTGGGTGTACATCGCCATGATGGGGCGCGACGGGCTGACTAAAGCCACGCAGGTGGCCATCCTCAACGCCAATTACATGGCCAAGCGGCTGGAAAAGCATTACGCAATTCTTTATGCAGGCGACGCCGGACTGGTCGCGCACGAGTTCATTCTGGATCTGCGGGAGTTCAAGGACCGCGCCGGGGTCGAGGCAATGGACGTTGCGAAGCGGCTGATGGACTACGGTTTCCATGCACCGACCGTCTCGTTCCCGGTCCCCGGTACGCTGATGATCGAGCCGACGGAAAGCGAAACCAAGTCGGAGATCGACCGGCTGTGCGACGCGCTCGTCCGCATCCGCGCCGAGATCCAAGAGATCATCGACGGCCGCCAGCCGCGCACGAACAATCTCTTGAAGAACGCGCCCCACACAGCATCCCTCGTGACCGGCACGGAGTGGAACCGCCCCTACAGCCGCGAGCAGGCAGCCTTTCCCGCACCGTGGATCGGCAGCAGTAAATTCTGGCCGAGCGTCAGCCGCATCGACGAAGCCTACGGCGACCGTCATCTCGTCTGCAGTTGTCCGCCGATCGAAAGCTATCAGTCGTAATCCGCATGACCCATAACGGCTTGTCGTGACATCACTTGCGCAACCGTTCCTCGTGAAGCGTATCTCGTATCTCACAAACCTGAGCTATGACTCACTGGTCACCAATCATTGGAAGCTCCTCCGCCCATTGACCAATGACCTTTTCGCGCTTCACGCTTCACGAACGACGCTTCACGAGGAGGCCCTATGACCGACATCGGACGCCGAGACTTCTTGGTGCGTACGGGTTTGGCCTTGGGGGTTGCGGTGTGGGCACAGGCGTGTCCTCGCGCGTTAGCCGATGAGCAGCCCGCGCAAAGTCGGTTCAACGATTGGGGTGATCTTCGGGCGCAGTTCAAGCTCTCTCCGCGGCTCATCCATCTCGCGGCATTCTTTCTTGCCTCCCACCCCACCCCGGTGCGCGAAGCGATCGAGCGGCATCGCACCGGCCTTGATGCGGATCCCATCGG